>NZ_JBSXOD010000045.1:0-280549 GCF_056859255.1 Sulfitobacter sp. L-8 | reverse complement strand
GCTACGTAAACAACATCAGCTTAACCGCATCGTCCGTCCCGTCTAGCGCCCCATCACCGCATCGCTGCGCCTCCGGTGAGGGGCGTTCTACGGTTTGTTACATATACCCGCAACCCCTTTTTTCACTTTCTAAAGGTTTTTCTAAAAACAGTGAATTTTTTCTTAAAATCAGCACGTTGCTTGCGAAAAGATGCTCAGATGGTGGCCCTCGCGCAGCATTATTACTCTTACCATGGGTCAATCACGTGGGTCTGTTTTCAGCCCCGCAGGTTATCCACAGGAGGAAATCTAAATTGTGGATTAATCCGTCGGTATTGTACCGTTCATTTGGCCTTATTCGCCAGAATCGCGTTTGCGATCGGGCGCGCCTGACGTTTTTTTGGCAATCTCAGAATCAATAGCCCCAGAATTGCCGCCATATATAGAAGGGGTTCGATCTGAAGCCCTTTGACCAGCCAGATAAAATGCACGCCCCCAAGAATCACAGCGATATAGGTCAGCTTGTGAAGCTGCCGCCACTTTGGGCCCAGTTTACGTATCGAAAAGTTATTTGAGGTAGCCGCGAGCGGTATCAAACAAACGAACCCCGCCATACCGATGGTAATATAGGGACGCTTTAGTATGTCCGCCCATATCTGGCTAAGAATCCCGACATCGAGCACCAGCCAGACCAGCAAATGCAGGCACACATAGGTAAATGCCAGCAACCCCAAAGCCCTGCGGAATTTCAGGAGGTTGATCCGAAGGTAGCGTCGCGCCGGCGTGATCGCCAAACCGATGACGAGAAGTTGCAGCGCGATCAGGCCCAATTCCTGCTCGAGAGCCTTGATAGGCTCTGCCCCCAGCCCGCCGGTCTGCCCCTCATACAAAAGCCACGGCACCGGAAACATGTAAGATATATAGAGAACCCAAGTGGGCACCCGCCGGGCAAAGGCATTAAACGCGTCGATGACAGCGGACATATCTGGTTTCAATCCAAGCAACCGTTAAGTGTCTTTGCTCAGATCCATGCCAGCATAAAGTCCTGCGACCTCTTTTTCGTACCCATTGAACATCAACGTGGGTACCCGCCGCGAGAACAGCCCCCCACCGATGGGCCGTTCGCTGGCTTGCGACCAGCGGGGGTGATCCACCTGCGGGTTCACGTTGCTATAGAAACCATATTCACGAGCGTTGGCTTTATTCCAGCTGGTCGGGGGTTTTTTATTGGTCAAAGTGATCTTCACGATGGATTTGATCGATTTGTAACCATATTTCCACGGCACCACCAAACGCAGCGGTGCACCGTTTTGCTTGGGTATATCCTTACCATAGATACCTGTCGCCATAATCGTAAGGGGGTGCATCGCCTCGTCGAGGCGCAATCCTTCGACATAAGGCCACTCAAGCACCGGAAGCGAGACACCGGGCATCTCGGCTGGTCGCAATGCCGTTTCAAAGGCAACGTATTTCGCGCCAGACTGCACCCCTGCCATGGTAAGAAGGTCTGCCAGTTCAAAGCCGTTCCAAGGGACCACCATCGACCATGCTTCGACACAGCGGAATTTGTACAAACGCTCTTCGATAGTCATGGCTTTGAGAATGTCTTCGAAGGCGTACGCGCCGGGCTTGTCGACCATCCCGTCAATCTGCACTGTCCAGGGTTTGATCGTCAAAGCCTGGGCATACCGGGCGGGATCATCCTTGCCAGTGCCGAATTCATAATAATTGTTGTAACTGGCGATGTCTTCGTAACTGTTCGGTTCCAGCCCCTTCAGTGCTGCCGAGGCCCCGGTCGCCATGCCAGCCAAGCCGATCCCGGCCAAGGCACCACCGATAATCTGGCGGCGGTTCATGAACAGGTCTTCAGGAGTGACGTCGCTGTCCTTTAATGTATTGATCCATCTGTGGGCCATTTCGCGAGATCCTTACTCGTTATCATCATTTGTAACATGCATGTACGCTACAATATCTACTGCGCATCGGCTAAGCGACCAAATGCTAAGCCGCTTCGTTACAGCCATTACACCTCAATGTTAGAGCATTATGTTTAAAAAAAGGCCGAGGTAGCTTTTACCTCGGCCTCTGTTGCACGGACCCTTCAGTTAGTGGACGGTCGCGTCATCGGGTTTGGGGCGATTGCTGGCTGCAATCCGATCACCGATGATCAGGCCTTCGGCTCCGGCGGAAACAGGTATCAGATCCCCATCCAGCACGTCACCCGCCAAGATCATTTCAGCCAACGGATCCTGCAACGCCCGCTGTATCACCCGTTTGAGAGGTCGGGCCCCAAATACCGGGTCGTAGCCTTCATCAGCGAGCCACTTTTTGGCCCCCTCATCCAGTTCCAGGCCAATCTTGCGGCCTGCAAGGCGCTTGAGCAAGCGACCAACCTGGATATCCACGATCCCGGTCATGTCCTCACGCGCAAGGCGATCGAAAATGATAGTCTCGTCCAAACGGTTCAGGAACTCGGGGCGGAAATGGCCGCGCACCGCATCCATCACATCCCGTTTGGCCTGGACCATGTTACCACCCTCCGGAAGCTGGCTCAGCGCTTGGGCCCCAAGGTTGCTGGTCAGAACGATCAGCGTCTGCTTGAAGTCGACCTTGCGACCCTGACCGTCCGTCAGCACACCATCGTCCAACACCTGAAGCAGCACGTTGAATACGTCTGGATGTGCCTTTTCAACCTCGTCGAACAACACAACCTGATAGGGCCTGCGCCGAACGGCCTCGGTCAAGACACCGCCCTCGTCATACCCGACATAACCGGGAGGTGCCCCGATCAACCGCGCCACGGCGTGTTTCTCCATGAACTCGGACATGTCGATACGTACCATCGCGTGCTCGTCGTCGAACAGGAATTCGGCCACGGCTTTGGTAAGCTCGGTTTTACCGACACCGGTTGGCCCAAGGAACAAGAAGCTGCCCAACGGGCGTGCTTCGTCGTTCAGACCAGCCCGTGCACGACGCACAGCATTGGCGACTGCAATCACTGCCTGATTCTGACCAATCACACGGTTGTGCAACTGCTCTTCCATCCGCAGCAGCTTGTCGCGTTCGCCTTCCAGCATGCGACCAGCGGGAATACCGGTCCAACGCTCAACCACGCTGGCAATCTGGTCGGGACGCACGGCCTCTTCGACCATTACGTCAGCTTCGCTGTCTTCGGCCTCGCCCAGCTTACGCTCGAGCTGTGGGATCACACCGTAAGAGAGCTCACCCGCCTTGGCCAGGTTGCCTTCGCGTTTGGCAATATCCAGCTCGGCGCGCGCACGATCCAACTGCTCCTTCAACTCTCGCGAGTTTTCAAGCCGGTCACGCTCGCCCTGCCACTGCGCCGTCATCGCGTCAGCTTTCTCAAGAAGATCGCCCAGCTCTTTCTCCAACTTCTCGAGTCGGTCCTTGCTGGCGGCGTCGTCTTCTTTTTTCAAAGCTTCGGCTTCGATCTGTAACTGCATGATCTGGCGATCCAGTGCATCCAACTCTTCCGGCTTGCTGTCCACTTGCATCCGCAGACGGCTGGCCGCTTCGTCCATCAAGTCGATCGCCTTGTCAGGCAAAAACCGATCAGTGATATAGCGGTGCGACAGCGTCGCAGCAGCGACGAGAGCCGAATCGCTGATCCTAACGCCGTGATGCAGCTCATACTTCTCCTTGATGCCGCGAAGGATACTGATGGTATCTTCGACCGTTGGTTCATTGACCATCACAGGCTGGAAACGCCGCGCGAGTGCTGCGTCCTTTTCCACGTACTTGCGATATTCGTCCAGCGTGGTCGCACCGACGCAATGCAATTCACCTCGTGCCAATGCCGGTTTGATCAGGTTGGCCGCATCCATCGCGCCATCCGCCTTGCCCGCACCAACCAGTGTATGCATTTCGTCAATGAACAAAATCACCTCACCTGCGGCTTCGGTCACTTCGGTCAACACTGCCTTCAGACGTTCTTCAAATTCGCCACGATACTTTGCGCCGGCAATCAAGGCACCCATGTCCAACGCGAGCAACCGCTTGTTGCGCAGCGACTCGGGGACATCCCCGTCAACGATGCGCAATGCCAGGCCTTCGGCGATCGCGGTCTTACCCACGCCCGGTTCCCCGATTAGAACGGGGTTATTCTTTGTCCGGCGGCTTAACACCTGCATCGCGCGGCGAATTTCTTCGTCCCGGCCAATAATCGGGTCAATCTTGCCCGCGCGTGCACGATCGGTCAGATCAAGGCTGTACTTCTTGAGCGCGTCATATCCGTCTTCGGCGCTCGCCGTATCGGCAGTACGGCCCTTGCGAACGTCGTTTATCGCCGAATTCAGGCCCTGCGCGGTGACTTTCCCAGCATCCAACGCGTCTTTCGCTGCTGATTTGACCATGCTGAGCGCCATCAAAACCCGTTCGACCGGCACAAAACTGTCACCGGCTTTTTTGGCCAGACCTTCCGCTTCGGCCAAAACCTTGGCAGTGGTATTATCCAAATAAATCTGCGCGGCATCGCCCGACACCTGAGGCAACTTTCCCAAGGACAGGTTCAGGGCTTCTGTGACGCGCGCAGCATTGCCCCCGGCGGCGGCGATCAAATTGCTCGCCAAGCCTTGGTCATCATCCATCAATGCTTTCAGCAGATGCTCCGGCGTCAGCCTTTGATGGCTCTCTCGCGCGGCTATCGTTTGCGCAGCCTGAATGAAACCGCGCGATCTTTCCGTGAACTTGCTCAAGTCCATGGCACTCTCCTTTTATCATTAAGCGATCACTTTGGCGATGCCTGCCTCGCAGCACATCCCGTTGTGAACCTCGACTGAAATTTGGGGGCGAACTGGCTAGATTCAAGGGAAGCTCAACAAAAACACGTCAACCTGAAATTACGACTTCCACCGCATTTATCACAGATTGGTGAAATCCAGCCACAGCCAGAACCCCCTGAAAACATTGGAATAAATATCTGTTTCGCAAATATTCGCTTATGGCAAGTAAAATCAGAATCTGACACAATTGACTGTTTTTAAATAACAAAAGATAATTATCCACAGACACACGGTGTTAATATGGAACTTTTTAGTCACATCTGAGTTTTAACGATAGAACAACACGACAATCAGGCCGACACGCAACGCTAGGTACAACAATTACTGAGGTACAAAAAAAATGCAGACACGCCAAATCCAGATGAACGACGTTATGTACAATGCCGCCGAACAGTGCTTCGAGGCTTTGGTGACAATTCATGATGGCGATTGCTCTCGCAAATATGCCTGTTCGATCAATGCCCCCATGACGATGCCGTTTGCACAGGCTGCGCTGGGGCTGTCAAAGCAGGCCGAACGCCGACACCTTGGCCGTGGTGGTATGTATTCCGAGTTGCGCGTTCAGCAACCGGCGCCCCGAAACGGACGCCCCCGGTTTGATCCGAAAGCTTGGCTAGAGCATGTCGTAAAGCTTCCCGGCCTTCGCGCCGCCTGAGATTCTTATTTGGTGGAACTGCCTCTGTACCTGTCCCGGTATAGATTTCTGCCAATGCCAGAGACATTTGCCTGCCTGCACGTCTCTGATGACTGCCCGGATAGCCTAGCACTATCCGGGCTTTTTTTGTTTTATGGACAGCAGCACCTGGACCCCGTAAAGCAGGTCCGTTTGACCAACCCTGCCAACGGAGCCACCCCATGTCTGATGATCGCCTGATAGTTGCCCTAGATGTCCCTCACGCCGTTGCGGGTTTAGAGCTTGCGAATAAGCTGGGCGACCAGGTTGGATTCTACAAGATCGGGCTGGGAATGCTGACCGGTGGTGGCCTGGCCCTGGCGAATGAACTGGTGCAAGAGCATGGGAAACGCATTTTTCTCGACATGAAGCTGTTCGACATTAGCGCCACGGTTGAAGCCGCGGTGCGGGGACTTGCGCAATTCGATCTGGATTTTTTGACCGTACACGGCGACCCGCACGTCGTACGCGCCGCGATGGAGGGCGCATCAGGGTCAAAAATGAAGATTCTAGCAGTGACAATCCTGACTTCGCTTGACCGATCCGATCTGGACGCGGCAATGATCCAGCCTGGCGATATTCCCGATCTGGTCGCGATCCGCGCAGCCCGCGCCCTGGATGCAGGGGCCGACGGAGTTATCGCATCCCCTCAGGAAGCGGCGCTTATCCGCGCGCTGCCAGAAGCGGTTGGCAAACTGATTGTCACCCCCGGCGTTCGCCCGATCGGGGCCGCTTCGGGCGATCAAAAACGCATTGCAACGCCAGCCCAGGCGATCATCGATGGTGCGGACCATATCGTTGTGGGGCGTCCGATCTGGCAAGCACATGACCCGCTGGCCGCAGCCAGAGATGTGCTCGCCGAGCTTCCCTAGGCCTGCCGCAACAGCAGATTTAGTGTGCTTATTGGGTAACAGCACAAGTTTTGCTGAACTTCAGCGGGAATTTCATCTATGTGATTTCGCATTACTATGGCAACCTTACTTTGGTGATACTCCCCGACGAACTGGTTCTTCCTGAAGTTCGTCACCTCCCCCCCGCTAACACGCGGGGGGCCTTTCTCTCCATCTTTTGCTTGCACAGGCGCAACGGCTTTGCTTCTTGCGTCAGGTACCGTGACAATCACGGATGGCGGCCCAACCGCAGCTTTGACAGATACCCACGCCATCCGACCGTCCTGGATCTTTGCGCGGCTAAAGGCATCCGACCGATACGATCCGTCAAATGCCCATGTTCAACGGGTACGGCGTAGGTTAAACTCGGGTTAATCCAATCCATTATACCCACGGTACTCATGCCCGCGCTTTGCCGAGACTGCTTGACCCAGATTGCGCCTTCCCGCCGATGTCCGGTTTGCGGAAGCCCGCGGGTCGTGTCGCATGCCGAACTGTACGATCTTTCCATCGCGCATATGGATTGCGACGCGTTCTATGCCTCTGTCGAGAAGCGCGACAACCCCGCCTTGAACGGCAAACCTGTTATTATCGGCGGAGGCCACCGCGGCGTGGTCTCCACGGCATGCTATATTGCAAGAATAAAGGGCGTGAGATCTGCCATGCCGATGTTTCAGGCGCTCAAGCTCTGCCCCGAGGCCATTGTGATTAAACCGCGTATGGATGCCTATGTGGAAGCCTCTCGCGCGATCAGAGCCATGATGGAAGAATTGACGCCCGCCATCCAGCCTTTGTCACTGGACGAAGCGTTTCTCGATATGACTGGCACGACCAAGCTGCACGGTGTACCTCCTGCGGTCATGCTCGCAAAATTGGTGCGGCGTATGAAAACCGAACTGGGGCTGACCGGGTCGATCGGCCTTTCGCATAACAAGTTTTTGGCAAAACTTGCTTCGGACCTGGATAAGCCACACGGGTTTTCGGTCATCGGGGCGGCCGAGACCCAGACGTTTCTAAGCAATAAACCGGTCAGTATGATCTGGGGGGTGGGTGCCGCTACCCTTGGTGCGTTGAATCAAGCGGGAATTCAGACGTTCTCTGATTTACTTCGATGGGAACGCACGGACTTGATAGCCAGATTCGGCAGCTTGGGTGACCGGCTGTGGCACCTTGCGCGCGGGCAGGACAAACGCCAGGTGTCAGCGCACGAGCCGATGAAGTCGATCAGCAATGAAACGACTTTCAACGAGGACACGTCAGACCCACAACTCCTGGATGGTCACCTGTGGCGGATGGCTCAGAAGGTCGCAGACCGTGCCAAAGCCAAAGACTTGGCAGGTCGTGTCGTGGTACTAAAGCTGAAACGGTCCGATTTTTCGCTCATTACCAGACGGGTGTCCCTCTATGATCCCACTCAACTGGCCGATCGCATCTATCGCACCGCCCGGGGGCTGCTTGACCAATTGGGTGAATCGGGCCCCTTTCGGCTATTGGGATGCGGCATTGCCGAACTTAGCGCGGCTGACGGAGCCGACAGCGCCGGAGATCTGCTTGATCCAGACGCGCAGCGACGCACCAAGGCCGAACGCGCCACCGACAAGATACGCCAGCGCTTCGGTGACAAAGCCATCGTAAAGGGGCGTGCCCTGCGTTGATTATTCAGCCGCCAGCGGTATGCGGTTCTGTCCAATACTGGCGATCTCGGCCACGACGCCCTGCAACGCTTTTTGAACAGCTTCGAAATTTCCGTTGGGCCGTATCAGGGCTTCGTTCATATAAAGCGATCGGTCCAATTCGATCTGAACCGCGTGTTGATTGCGCGTAGGCCGTCCGTAAGCCTGCGTGATATAAGCCCCTGCAAAGGGCGTGTTACGGGTTACGGTGAACCCCGCCGTTGTAAAGGCCGCTTCGATCCGATCAACGATTTCCCCGCTTGCGGCCACGCCGAACCGGTCGCCCAGAACGACATCCGGGCGTTTTACACCGAATTTCGCGACGCCATCCATCGCTTCGTGGGGCATGGAATGGCAATCCACCAAGATGGCTTGCCCATATCGCTGGTGCGCCGCATCCAATAACCCCTGAAGCATTTTGTGATAAGGATGCCAATGTGTGTCAATCCTGCGCTTCGCTTCCTCGAGCGTGAGCTTACCCCGATAGATTGACCGGCCGCTGGCGACGACCCGGGGAATCACCCCAAGCCCCGACGCCACACGTGGGTTATGCCCCTGCACACGGATCCCATCTATCACGGCCGGATCCAGTTCGTCGCAGGCGCGATTCAGGTCAAGGTATGCGCGCGGTGCCCCGGCCATAAGAAACGGTGCCCCAAACCGAGGAGCCACGTTGAATAAAAGATCAACGAACGCGTCTTCGGAAGACCTAATCGTGTGGTCATCCAATACGGTGGATCGAAGAAACGAAAAATGGTAATTGCGCCCGGAATGCGGGGACGCGAACACAACACAGGACCGATACCGGTCTGGGTGTAGTACTTCATAAGCGGTGTGTGGCATTGGTGCACCTTTCAAAAATGAACATAGCGCAAGTTTTTACAAAGCCAAAACCCCTTGATCATGTCTTCGACTCTATTTATAGACCCCGCTACCGGCGCGGAAATTTCGCGCCCCGTTTTTGTTAGGGGCCGTGGTTTTCGTGTTAATAGGGGGTGATTAGCTCAGCGGTAGAGCACTTCGTTGACATCGAAGGGGTCACTGGTTCGATCCCAGTATCGCCCACCACCTAATTCATTGGTCCAGCAGCCGCTGGACTGCCCGTAACCCGGCGCTGGCCCGCGCCACGACAAAGGAGAACGACCATGAAGGTTCGCAATTCGCTCCGCTCGCTCAAGAACCGGCACCGTGACTGCCGCGTTGTGCGTCGCAAAGGCCGCGTTTACGTGATCAACAAGACGCAACGCCGGTTCAAAGCCCGTCAGGGTTAAGTTCTGCGCAAGCTGAAAACGAAAAGCTGTCCTTTGGGACAGCTTTTTTCGTTTACGATGTTCTTATTTCTACGCTCGGCCCGGCATTCGTTGGAGTACTGCGTTTCAGCGCCTAGCATTAGCCCATAAACTCGATCTGGTTCGTACTGGCGACTTGCATCCGCTTGCGCAACGCTCCGCCCGAGACGGACACAACCAAAGGAATATTTTATGACCGATCTGCCCGAATACACCCCGCCCGCCGTTTGGGAGTGGGAACAAGGGAATGGTGGCAAGTTTGCCAACATCAACCGTCCGGTTGCCGGTGCCATCGAAGAAAAGGAACTGCCGGTCGGCAAGCACCCCTATCAGCTATATTCACTTGCGACGCCGAATGGCGTGAAGGTTACCGTACTGCTGGAAGAGCTGCTGGCCGCGGGTCACAACGGTGCCGAATACGATGCTTGGCTCATCAACATTGGCGAAGGTGATCAATTCGGCTCGGGGTTTGTCGACATAAATCCGAATTCAAAGATTCCCGCCATGACGGACAACAGCGGGAAAACACCGCAGCGCATGTTCGAATCGGGTGCCATCATGTTGAATCTGGCCGAGAAATTCGGCGCATTCATCCCGAACGACCCAAGCCAGCGTACCGAATGTCTGTCATGGTTGTTCTGGCAGATGGGAAGCGCGCCCTATCTGGGCGGCGGTTTCGGTCATTTTTATGCCTATGCGCCGGTCAAGATCAAATATTGCATTGACCGTTTTGCCATGGAAACAAAACGTCAACTTGATGTGCTCGATCGCCACCTTTCAGACAACGAATACATGGCTGGCGAATACTCCATCGCCGATATGGCGATCTGGGCATGGTACGGTCAGCTTGTGCTGGGCCGGCTTTACGATGCGGCTGAATTCCTGGACGTCAAATCATACGAAAACGTGATGAAGTGGGCCAAGATGATTGACGCTCGCCCCGCTGTGGCCCGTGGCCGGATGGTGAACCGCGCATTTGGTGAACCTGCATTACAACTGCACGAACGTCATGATGCCAGCGATTTCGAGACCAAAACCCAAGACAAGTTAGAGAGCTGACACTCCTGCGTCCTGCCGTACCCAAAGCGGTGGGACGCTTACCTTATTGTTTTAGTCGTGAATTCCTTGCACTCCCCGGCAAAATCTGTTTCTTACAGTTTCAGTAAACTTTAACGATGCCCAGATGGAGCTCTAGAATGACTTTGACAAAATATGCTTTGACTGCTGCGCTCATGGCCACGGTCGCGATGCCAGCATTGGCCGAGGGTCAACTGAACATATACTCTTCGCGCCACTACGACACGGATGAGCGCCTTTATACCGATTTCACCGATCAAACCGGAATCACCATCAACCGGATCGAAGGCAAGGCTGACGAACTGCTGGCACGGATGCAGGCCGAGGGTGCCAATTCCCCTGCTGACGTCCTGATTACGGTCGATACAAGCCGCCTAAGCCGCGCAAAGAACATGGGGCTGTTGCAGCCCGTCGAAAGCGCTGTGCTGGAAGAACGTATCCCCGCCAACCTGCAAGACACCGACAACGACTGGTTCGGCTTTTCGCAGCGCGCCCGGATCATCTTTTACAACAAGAACAGCGTGGACGTTCCTCCCGCCAACTACATGGACCTTGCAGACCCAGCCTATAAGGGCAAGGTCTGCATTCGATCCTCAACCAACGAATACAACCAGACTCTGCTGGCCGCTATTGTAACGCATTTCGGCGAAAACAAAGCGACCGAATGGGCCGAGGGCGTTGTCGACAACATGGCGCGCGCACCGCAAGGTGGGGATACTGACCAACTCCGCGGTCTGATCTCGGGTGAATGCGAGGTTTCCGTATCAAACAGCTATTACTTCGCGCGCGCGCTTCGTACCGACGTGAACGGCCTGTCCGATAATATCGATCAGATCGGTTGGGTCTTTCCCGATCAAGACGGCAACGGTGCCCATATGAACCTATCGGGGGCCGGCGTCGCCGCGAATGCGCCAAACCGTGACAACGCGGTGAAGTTTCTTGAATACTTGGCCTCAGACAGTGCCCAAGCCTATTTTTCTGCAGGAAATGACGAATTCCCGGCAGTAAAAGGTGTCGAACTTGCTGAATCGGTCGCCAAGCTTGGTGAATTCAAAGCTGACGAAATCAACTTGTCGGAAGTTGCCCAGAACATTCCAACCGCACAAAAGATTTTTAACGCAGTCGGCTGGAAATAAGCAGCCTTCGCAAAAATCACGACCGACAATGGGCCGTATCGACATTTCGTCGGTGCGGCCTTTGTGTTGGCAGTCGCTGGTGTGACAGTGACTTGCCTAGCGCTGACGTCCGACTTGTCGGCAAATCAGAATTACCGGCAGCAGCCCCATGGCAACGATCACCAAGCTGGGTACCGCCGCACCTTCCAGGCGTTCGTCGCTGGCCAAACGGTATGCCTGAACAGCCAAAGTATCATAGTTGAAGGGGCGCATGATCAGCGTCGCCGGCAATTCCTTCATTACATCGACAAAGACAATCAACAACGCCGTCAGAAGACTCGGCGACAAGATGGGCAGGTGCACGCGACGCAGGGTGCCTACGGGTGTTTCACCCAACGACCGGGCGGCAGAATCCATATTGGTATGCACCATCGCCTGCCCGCCCTCGTACGCACCCAAGGCCGCCGCAAGAAACCGCACCAGATACGCGGTAACCAACAACCAGATCGACCCGGTTACCAATAACCCGGTCGAAACATCGAAGGTGCTGCGCATCCACGCATCCAACTTGTTGTCAAACAGGGCAAATGGCACCAATAGCCCTACCGCGATCACGCCCCCCGGAACCGCATAACCCAGCCTGGCAATATAGGCCGCCGCATTCGATATCTTACCCGGTCGCAACCGCTGAAAGAAACCGACGCACACTGCTGCTGCCACCGTCAACACGGCTGCCGTGCCCGCAAGCGTCGCAGAGTTTTTGATGAACCCCATATACCGGGGGCTAAGCAGGTCCTGTTCTGAACCGATCCCCATTGAAAACAGGATGATCACCGGAAAAACCGCGCCAAGCAAGACCGGCACGCCACACGCCACGAAAGCCGAAACCGCTCGCCATCCTCGCAGTTGCACGGGTGGCATGGCCACCGCACGGCGAGAAGGGTCATGGTACTTGGCCTTGCCACGTTGCGCCCTCTCCAGCATCGCCAACAGGAGTGCAAAGCTCAGCAGACATAGGGCCAATTGTGCGGCACCGGCCCGGTCAAACAGGGAAAACCAACTTGTGTAGATACCGGTGGCAAAGGTCTGAACCCCAAAATATGCCACCGTGCCAAAATCGGCGATAGTCTCCATTACCGCCAATAACACCCCGCCCGCGATGGCTGGGCGCGCAAGGGGCAAGCTGACCTTGTAAAAGGCGACCCAAGCACTGCTGCCCAAAGCGCGCGCCGCCAGAAATGTAGTCGCTGACTGTTGAAGAAACGCAGCACGCGCCAGCAAATACACATATGGGTAAAGCACCAGCACAAGCATCAGCGCCGCGCCACCCAGCGAACGAATTTCGGGGAACCAGTAATCGCGTGGTCCCCATCCGGTCACATCGCGCAACGTTGATTGAACGATGCCGGGATGATCCAGTATGTGGGTATAGGCATAGGCCAGCACATAGGCGGGAAAGGCCAGCGGCAATACCAATGCAATCTCGAGGAACCTCACCCCGACAAACCGGGTCATCGTCACAAGCCATGCGGCACCCACCCCGACGAGAAAGGTGCCTGTGGCAACCATGACAACCAGCAACAGCGTCGTGCCGGCATAGCCCAGAAGTACGGTATTCAGCAAATGCCGAACCGTTTCAGTGCCACCCATGAACGCCGCCAAAAGCACCGCAATCATCGGTAGGGCCGATATACCTGCAACAGCGATAGCGGCCGTGGCAAGCAGGCGAAGCCCGTCGCGCGGCCCTTTCGATGTAACCTTGGTCGGAAGTGGTGTCTCAATCGTCATGTGCTTGGTTTCGACTATTTTAGTCGGGAATGCCAGCACGGAGAAACACATTTTCGTCGCAGGCTTGATGCTCGTGCGGGGGTTTTCGCGAAGACCCCAAGGCGCAGCTTTTGATGTCCCTCAATCGTAGGTACGCCGGTCCTCGATCACCAAGCCGTCATTGGGCAGGCTTCCCGGCGTCGCCATGACAATGTCACCCTTGAGTTTCAGTACATCCATTACCGATTGCACGTATCTGTCGGGGTCACTGTGTTGTGCTTCGATATAAACCGTCATCAGGTCTTTTTCTTCGGCCCGGCTGGCAACGACGCGAGCTCTGGTTATTTCGGGGTGGTGCGCAACCAAAGCCGCGACCTGTTCGGGGCGCACAAACATACCCTTGATCTTGGTGGTCTGGTCGGCCCGTCCCATCCAGCCCTTGATTCGCATATTGGTGCGACCGCAAGATGACATGCCGGGCAAGACGGCGCTCAAATCTCCTGTGGCAAAGCGGATCAACGGATAGTCGGGATTGAGCGTCGTGACGACGACTTCGCCCACATCGCCCGGCGCAACCGGGATGCCCGTGCCCGGCACCACGATCTCGACGATGACATGTTCGTCGACGATCATGCCATCGGCAGCGGCGCTTTCATAGGCGATATTGCCCAGATCAGCCGTTGCATAGCTTTGCAGACAACTGATGCCGCGTTGAGCATAGTAGTCCCGCAGTGACGGGAACAAAGCGCCTCCGCCAACCGCCGCTTTGCTTATGTTCAAGGTCACGCCCATGTCATCGGCTTTTTCAAGAATGATCTTCAGGTAATCCGGAGTGCCGGCATAAGCAGTGGTGCCAATATCGCGGGCAGCGATAACTTGCAGCTCTGTCTGTCCGGTCCCGGCCGGCAATACGGCGGCACCCACCGCCTGTGCGCCTGATTCAAAGATCATTCCCGCCGGCGTCAGGTGATAGCCAAAGCAGTTGTGTACAATATCACCGGGGCCGATACCCACCGCATGCAGGAACCGCCCCATCCGCCACCAATCGGGGGCGGTCGACGACGGTTCGTAAATCGGCCCGGGTGATTGAAAGATATGGGTGAACGCATGAGCAGGCCGCGTGGTAAATCCGCCGAATGGCGATGAAAGCGCCTGTTGCTTGCCGATTTCAGATTTACGCAACACCGGCAACTTGGCGAGATCCCCGGCACTGGTCACCGACGCGGGATCGACACCATCCAAACTTCCAGCGTAACCCGATAACGCTTGAGCACGGGCAATCTGCTGCGGCAGGGCTATCGCCATATCAGCGGCACGGGTGCTGGCGCTTCGTATCTCAAGATCGTCAAAATGGGGCATCTGGGCCATATTGCTTGCTCGTCATTCATATTGGTAATCGGGCTACACGAAGCGTTCAGTCCTCAGCTCAGCCAGCGCTTGCGGCGCCGATAGCTGCGCACATCTCGAAACGATTTGCGCCCCTCATCGGACATCCCAAGGTAGAACTCTTTCACATCCTGGTTTTCACGCAGATCAGCCGCAGGCCCATCCATGACCACGCGACCCGATTCCAGGATATAGCCGTAATGCGCAAAGCGCAGCGCGACGTTGGTATTCTGTTCAGCCAAAAGAAACGTCACGCCTTCTTTTTCATTGACCGACTTCACGATTTCAAAAATCTGTTCAACCAGCTGGGGTGCCAACCCCATGGAGGGCTCATCCAGCAGGATGGTTTCGGGGCGCGACATCAATGCACGACCAATCGCGCACATCTGCTGTTCTCCGCCCGACGTATACCCCGCCTGCGATTTGCGGCGTTCGTGCAGACGTGGAAAATAACTATAGACCATTTCAAGATCGCGGGCGATCGCGGCTTTGCCGTCGCTACGGGTATATGCCCCGGTCAACAGGTTTTCTTCGATGGTAAGGTGTTCGAAACAGTGCCGGCCCTCCATCACCTGCACCACGCCCCGCTTCACCATATCGGCGGGATCAGACTTATGTATGGGCACGTTGCGATACTTGATCGACCCTTTGGTAACCTCGCCCCGCTCTGAATGCAGCAGGTTCGAAATCGCTTTCAACGTGGTTGTCTTGCCCGCGCCATTGCCGCCCAGCAACGCCGTGATGCCGCCCTTGGGGACCTTCAGGCTCACGCCCTTAAGCACCAGAATGACCGAGTTATAGATCACTTCGATATTGTTGACCTCAAGAAGGGTCTCGACCTGCGCGTCGGGTGTCGGTGTGGCATCCAGCATGGGTGTCTCTTTCATAGATGGCAGTTGTCAGGATACGGCGGCGGTGCCGCCGCATCCCCATTCCCAGACTTGGCCTAGCAGCCCGGTGTAATACCGGACTCAGCTGCGAAGGCCGCTGCATCTTCTGCAATCAGGGGCTTCAGCACGTCCTGGTCAGACTGGACATACTCGGTGATCAAGTTCCAGCTGTCCGCGGCTGCGTCCCACTGGGATACCGCAACAAGACCATTACCGCCGTGGTTTTCACACGATACGGTAAACTCAGGGCCAAAGTTCGGCAGCCCCAGTTCGGACATCTTGGCTTCGGTGATCTCAAGCGCTTCCATACCGTCGCGCATCTGTGCCGGCGTCAGGGTTTTGGTGTTGTGGATCCCCTGAGCGGTTTTCGCAGCTTCAGCAGCCAGCATCGCTGCATACAGACCCCGGTTATACAAAGCCGTACCGATCTGGTCTCCCGCACCGGCAGCCTTGCCCGCATCCACAACAAACTTCTGGATGTCCGCAAACACCGGGAAATCGTCGCCGACATTGTGGAACGTCAAGGCTTTGTAGCCATTGGCCTTGTCGCCCGCAGGGCGCACGTCGTTTTCGGATCCCGACCACCAGATGCCGATGAACTGATCCATTGGATACCGGATGTTTGCCGCTTCCTGAATGGCGACCTGGTTCATCACGCCCCAGCCGTACATGATCACGTTGTCCGGCTTCTCGCGGCGGATCTGCAGCCACTGCGATTTCTGCTCCTGACCGGGATGGTCAACGGGCAGCAGGGACAATTCAAAACCGTGCTTCTTGCTCAGTTCTTCCAAGGTGCGGATCGGCTCTTTGCCATAGGCCGAATTGTGATAGACCAACGCGATTTTCTTGCCTTCAAGGCTGCCGCCATTGATGTCCAGCAGATGCTTGATCGCAACCGATGCACCGTCCCAGTAATTCGCGGGATAGTTAAAGATGTTCTTGAACACTGAACCGTCTTTCGCAGATGTACGGCCATACCCCATCGAATGAACAGGAATGCCGTCGGCGGTCGCCTTCGGGATCAACTGATAGGTAATGCCCGTCGACAGTGGCTGATACACCAGCGCACCTTCGCCCTTGGTGCTTTCATAGCACTCGACACCCTTTTCCGTGTTATAGCCGGTTTCGCATTCGATCATGCGGATCGGTTCGCCCCCGATACCGCCGTCACGTTCGTTCAACAGCGTGAAATAATCAGCATAGCCATCGGCAAACGGAATACCATTTGCCGCATAAGGCCCGGTACGATAGCTGAGCGATGGGAATACAAGCTCGGCCATGGCAGGCCCTGCGGCCAGTGCAGCGCCAAGCGCCAGTGTCGTAAGTTTCAGTTTCATCGGTGTTTCCTCCCTTAGGTATATCCGATCGTGCCGGGTTACTCCCGGTCGTCTTTTTCGGCCGTGGGTCACCCCTCCGACCTATGGTCTTTCCCTAATGCGGGAACGGCCACAATCTCAGTTTCTCCTTCGCCACCCGCCACAATTGCGCAAGGCCATGGGGTTCCGCGATCAGAAACACGATAATCAGCCCCCCAACGATAACAAGCTGCAAATGCGCGACGATATCGGTCGGCCAGCCCAACCAGTCAACGCCGACAATTTTCAAGGCAACCGGCAACAAGACCAGAAACGCGGCACCTGCGAAGCTACCGAAAATGGACCCCAAACCGCCGATGATGATCATGAACAGCACCAGGAATGACTTTTGGATGCCAAACACCTCGCCGACCTCCACCGCACCAAGGTAGATGGCGAAAAACAGCGCCCCCGAGATACCGATGAAAAAGGAGCTGACCGCAAACGCCGTCAACTTGGCACGCAGCGGGTTCACACCGATGATCTCCGCCGCAATATCCATATCCCGGATCGCCATCCATTTGCGCCCCATGGACCCTCGCGTCAAATTGCGCGCGACATAGGCGCTGGCAATCACGAACATCAGACAAAAAAGATACGTCGCCCACGCCTGCGTATTCGGCCCGGAGATCTCGATCCCGAAAAAGGTCCGCTCAGGTGCGCTGATCTGTCCAGACGCCGAATAGTTGTAGAACCACGGCACGCGGTTGAACAGCCACACCAGAAAAAACTGCGCCGCCAATGTCGCCACCGCAAGATAGAATCCCTTGATCCGCAACGACGGCAACCCAAAGATCACACCGACAAGGGCTGTGATCAGCCCAGATAACAGGACAAGGATTACCATGCTGACATCGGGAAAGCTGGTCATCAATTTATAGCAGGCGTAGGCACCCACCGCCATGAAACCGCCGGTACCCAAGCTGACCTGCCCGCAATACCCGACGAGAATATTCAATCCGATCGCAGCGATCGCATAGATCAAAAACGGCAGGAAAAGCGAATTTACCCAGTAGTCGTTGATAAAAAAGGGGATGATGACGATAGCAGTGAACAACACAAGATAATAACGGTACCGATCAAACTTGATCGGAAACGTTTGGCTGTCCTCAGGATATGAGGTGCTGAAATCCCCGGCTTCACGATAGAACATTCAAACTGCCCCCTGCTTCCAGATGGTAAAAAATCCCGGGGTCCGGGGCAGCGCCCCGGTCCGCCGATGGCAAAGATCACACCCGTTCAATGATCTTCTCCCCGAACAAGCCCTGCGGGCGGAACACCAGGAAAATAAGCGCCAGCATGTAAGCGAACCAATTTTCGGTGGCCCCGCCAAGAAAGGGTGCTCCGATCAAGAATTCGAACAGCTTCTCGCCCACCCCGATGATTAAACCGCCGACAATGGCCCCGGGAATAGATGTGAACCCGCCGAGCATCAGCACCGGCAACGCCTTGAGCGCGATCAACGACAAGGAAAACTGCACGCCAGATTTGGTCCCCCACATGATCCCCGCGACAAGGGCGACAAAACCCGCCAGCGACCATACCAATATCCAGATAAAATTCAGCGACACGCCCACCGATAGCGCAGCCTGATGATCATCGGCGACGGCCCGCATCGCGCGCCCCTGTTTGGTGTATTGCGCGAACATCACCAGAATGATCACCAGCAAAGCCGCGATGATACTGGCAACGATATCAAGGTTATCGATGAAGAAACCGTAGCCCAAAGAGTTGAACGTCGTGTCGTCGATCCATGTATTGATCCCTTGTGGCAACCCGACATCAATCGATTTGATGTCGGACCCCCACATCAGGTCCCCCACCCCCTCGAGAAAGTAGGCCAACCCGATTGTCGCCATGAACAAGATGATAGGTTCCTGCCCGACCAGATGCCTGAACACCAACCGCTGCACCGCATAGGCCAACCCGATCATCACCACCATCGTCAGCAAGATCGCCAGAAACGCCGGCGCATTCCATCCAAAATAATGTACATCGGTCCCGAACACCGCATTGATCAGATGGCTGAAGGGCACCTGGCCGTCGATGATCCCTGCCAACGTCAGCGCCGCGAAAAGCGCCATCACGCCTTGGGCATAATTGAAAATACCCGATGCCTTATAGATCAAAACAAAGCCCAGTGCGACCAGCGCATAAAGCACCCCGGCCATTAGACCATTCGCGGTCACTTCTAGCGCAAAGGCCAATTGCTCAGGCATATCAGACCCTCCCCATCCCAAATCCAGTGGCAAAATCAGTCATGTGCAACCCCCAGATAAGCGTCGATAACATCTTGGTTGTTGCGCACCTCATGGGGTGTGCCATCGCCGATCTTTTTGCCGTAATCCATCACGACCACCCGGTCGCTCAAATCCATGACGACGCCCATGTCATGTTCGATCAATGCGATGGTGGTGCCGAATTCATCGTTAACGTCCAGAATAAAGCGGCTCATGTCCTCTTTTTCCTCGACATTCATCCCCGCCATCGGCTCATCCAGCAACAAGATCGACGGCTCCGCCGCCAACGCGCGCGCCAGTTCCACCCGCTTCTTCAACCCGTATGACAGACGCGACACCGGCGTCTTGCGGATCGCCTGAATTTCAAGGAAGTCGATGATCTTTTCAGCGACCTCGCGGTTTTCGGTCTCTTCGCGCTCCGCCTTGCCCTTCCAGATCGACTGCCAGAACATGCCGGTTTTCATGTTGGTCAAACGTCCGGTCATGACATTGTCAAGCACGCTCATTCCTTCGAACAACGCGATGTTCTGAAATGTCCGGGCGATCCCCTGCTGCGCAACCTCATAGGGTTTCATCGGCGCGCGACGGCGTCCTTGATACCAGACCTCGCCATCCTGAGGCACGTAAAAACCGCTGATCACATTCAACATCGATGACTTGCCAGCCCCGTTCGGGCCAATAATTGCACGGATTTCGCCCTGGCGAATATCAAAGGAAATATCCTTGATCGCTTCGACACCACCAAACCGCAATGTGATATTCTTCATCTCCATCACGACCGGTCCAATCTGGCGACCATCCGCAGTGACGTAACCGTCGGCCAAATCGTTCATGCCACACCTTCTTTCCAAATGGTCTTAAAATCCACTGCGCTACAGCAGCGTGCGTTTGCGCCGATTATGGGGATCATCCTCATTCCGCCGCCATCTTCCGGGTATCCGCGAAAACCTTGGCGTCGCGTACCTCTAGCGTCGCCGCGATCGACCCTTTGCGTCCGTCTTCATAGGTCACTTCCGTCACGGTGCTTACCGACGTCGACCCGTCATACAGCGCGCTGATGATATCCGCGAATTTCTCGCCAATGATTTTGCGACGCACCTTGCGTGTACGGGTCAGTTCACCGTCGTCCGCGTCCAGCTCTTTGTGCAGCACGACGAACCGGTGCACCTGACATCCCGACAACATCTCGTCCTCGGCGATCGAGGCGTTGACGGCTTCCACATGACCTTGAATCGTGTCCATTACCTGCGGGTGCCGGGCCAGTTCCTGATAGGATGCATAGCCGATGTTATTGCGCTCGGCCCAGTTGCCCACCGCCGTCAGGTCGATGTTAATAAAGGCTGTGCACGCGTCCAATCCATTGCCGAACACGACAACTTCAAGGATATTTGGAAAGAATTTAAGCTTGTTTTCTACATACTTGGGTGCAAACAGGCTGCCGTCCGCCATGTGCCCGACATCCTTGGCCCGGTCGATAATCCGCAAGTGCCCGGTATCTTGCTCAACAAATCCTGCATCTCCGGTAGCCACCCAGCCTTCGGCGTCCTTGGTGTCTGCGGTGCTTTCGGGGTTCTTGTAATATTCAACGAACACGCCCGGCGAACGGTAAAAGACCTCTCCGCTGTCAGCAATCTTGAGCTCGACTCCGGGGCAAGCCACACCAACCGTGTCACTGCGCACCTCACCATCGGGCTGAGCGGTGATAAAGACAGTTGCCTCGGTCTGACCGTAGAGCTGCTTGAGGTTGATGCCAAGCGACCGATAGAAATCGAAAATCTCGGGGCCGATTGCCTCGCCAGCGGTATAACCGACCCTCACCCTGCTCAGGCCGAGAGTGTTTTTCAGCGGGCCATAGATCATCAGCTCGCCCAAGGCGTATTTGGCGCGGTTCATACTGCTGACCGGGCGGCCATCCAGAATATCCGGCCCGACCTTGCGGGCATGCGCCATGAACTTGTCGAACAACCACTTCTTGAAACGGCTCGCGTCTTCCATGCGGATCATGACGTTGGTCAGTTGCGTTTCAAAGACCCGTGGGGGCGCAAAGTAATACGTCGGCCCGATTTCGCGCAGATCCACGTGCATGGTATCTGCGGACTCGGGGCAATTGGTGCAAAACCCAACCCACAGGGCCTGCCCCACCGAAAAGATGAAATCACCGACCCAAGCCATCGGGAGATAGGCCAGGATGTTATCGGTATGGCGCAGATTATCGAAGGCAGAGGAAGATTTGGCGGTTTCGATGATGTTGCGGTTGCTCAGAACGACACCCTTGGGCTTGCCGGTCGTACCCGAGGTATACAGCATCACGCCGATGCTGTCGTAATTCAGCTTGGCCTGACGGGTCTCCAGTTCTTTGATATGCACGTCACGATTCTCGCGCCCGAGCTGCTGAACGGCACTGTACTGGTCCAAAGCGCTGTGGTCGTATTTCCGAAGGCCACGGGGATCAAGATAGATGATGCGCTCGAACTGGCTCAACTGGTCCTGTACTTCCAGTACCTTATCAACCTGTTCCTGATCGCCGGCAACAACGAAGCGGGCACCGCAGTGGTCCAGCACATAGGCCATCTCTTCCGCATTCGCATCCTGATAGAGCGGCACAGGTACCGCCCCGACCATCTCGGCGGCCATCATGGCCCAATACAGATAGGGGCGATTGCGTCCGGATATCGCGATGAAATCGCCTTCGTTTACGCCAAGCTCCAGAAAACCAAGCGCGAGGGCTTCGACCTCCTCTCGGGTTTGCGCCCAGGTCCAGCTTTGCCAGATGCCATATTCCTTTTCACGGTACGCTGGGGCGTTCGCGAATTGCTTTGCATTACGATGCAACAGCGCCGGAACGGACTGAGGTCCGTCGGCGCTCACAAGCGTGTAGGCCAAATGTCTTCCTCCCAATGCCTGCTCTTATTTGGCAGGTCGATCACTGATGCGATTCTAGTGTCACACCACGATGTTCATCAGATGCTCGACGTCAACTTTTACATAAACATGTCGGAATTCTAACGAATTGTAACAAGCGCCATTTCCACCTGACCCTTTGCGCCGATCTGCGGTTGGTGCTAGCCATTTAGCCGGGGGAGTATTGAATGAAATCCGACGACAAGTTGACCGATGTGATGACGGCCGCCGGGCTGAACCTGATCGCCCAGGCACTGACGATCTATGATGCGGATCTTCGGCTGGTTTTGTGCAATGCACCGTTCCAGCAAATGTTCGATCTTCCCAAGGCGCTTGTCACGCCGGGGGCCAGCTTTGAAGAAACCATCACCCATCTTGCCCGGTCCGGTGAATACGGCGATGTTGCCGATGTAAAGGCCTTCGTGGCTGAGCGAGTGCTACAGGCCCGCGCCTTTGAGCCACATTACATGGAACGGACCCGTGCCAACGGACGGACGATTTCCGTAGAGGGATCACCTCTTCCGCAAGGGGGGTGGGTAACAGTCTATACAGATATTTCCCGTACCAAACAGCAAGAAGCGTTGTTGCGCGCCCGTTCCGATGCCTTGTCCGGTCAGGTTCTGGCCCATGCCGAAGAACTATCCGCGACGAACCGCGAACTTGCGGCGATGAACACCGCGCTGGAAGAAGCCAAACGGCAGTTGATCCTCTCCGAGGCACGCACCCGACTGACAACCGAGATGATGCCGGCGCATATCGCCCATGTCGATGGCGATGCGCGCTATACCTATTCCAACCGCCGCCTTGCGTCGGTCATGCCGGGACGCCCCGAAGAACTGATCGGCAAACCGATTTCCGAGGTACTGGGACCACAGGCCTATAATTGTGTCGCACCGGCTCTTGAGCAGGCTTTTGCGGGAAAGTTGTCGGTTATCGAATTCACCGACGAGGCGAGTGCAAGACGTATACGCGGTGCATTCACACCCGACACGCGCGGGGGTGTCTATATTCTGTCGATGGACGTCACCGAAGAAACCCAAAATCGGGTTGCGCTACAGCAAACGCACCGCCGCGAAATGGCAGCCCAGGTCATTTCAGGGCTGGCGCATGATTTCTCGAACCTGTTGACGATCATACTTGGCTTGCAATCGCGGTTGGGGCGGCTTGACGACCTGCCCGCCACCGCTGTTCCGCTAATCGAAGGCACCTTGGCCGCCGCGCGGCGTGGTGGAGCGTTGCTCAGTACGATTGCCGATATGACAGGGGCGCGAACGCTGCGGCCCACGGCAACACATATCGGTCGGATGCTGGATGATCTGACCCTATTGGCCGGTCCGACCCTCCCCGCAGGCATGACACTGGATATCGCCAATCACATGCCCGATCAGGCGGTGTTATTGGACAGCGGACTTGTGCAGGACGGATTGTTGAACCTGATCCTCAACGCGCGGGATGCATGCGGAGGTACGGGCCGGATCACGCTTGAGGTGAAACCGGTGCACGAGACATGGATCGAATGCACTCTACGTGATACCGGGCCGGGGTTCTCCAAGTCGGCATTGGCACACGGTTTTGAACCCTTTTTCACCACGAAAGGTGCGGAAGGCTCGGGGTTGGGGCTTCCGATGGTGTACGACATGGTGAAATCTGCCGGCGGCGATCTTCGTTTAAGCAATGTCGATGACGGCGCGTTGGTCACGATGCGCCTGCCCTACCGGCCTGCCGTATCTGCGACGACGGGCTTGGTGCTGCTGGTCGAAGATGCCGATGATCTCCGCGCGTTGGTGCGCGATATGCTGATCGGGCTTGGGCATTCGGTGATCGAAGCTGCTTCGGCGGACGAAGCGATGGCGCTGTTGGCCGATCTACCCGACATCGCCCTGATCCTGTCTGACATCCAACTGATGGGCGAAGCCACCGGCCTTGATCTTGCCAAACGCCTGCCACCTGACGCACCGCCGCTTGTGCTGATGACATCGCTTCCCGTTGACGATACGCAATTCCTTGCGGCTCAGGCGATCGCACCGGTGCTACGCAAACCCTTTGATATCAAAGACCTCACTGCTTTGATCGCCCCTTCAGAATTGGCCGCTCAATGAAACGTCCTCTTGTTACCATCCTCGATGACGAACCCGAAATTCGCACCCTGTTGTCCGAAGTGCTGGAAGAGGCAGGCTTTGACACCCTTAGCTTTGGTCGGGCGCGGGCGTTCGAGGCCGCACTAGCCACCCACACGCCCGATGTATGTCTCGTTGATCTGTCGCTTCCCGATACCGATGGGCTGACGGTCGTGCACCGACTGGCGCTGGAACAAGGTGCAATCGTCATCATTATCTCGGGGCGCGCGCAGGTCCAGGATCGTGTGACGGGGCTGGAGCTTGGGGCCGACGACTATATTATCAAACCTTTCGACCCTACCGAGGTCGTTGCAAGGATACGCGCGCGCCTGCGCGGCACCAAATCTGTGTCCCAGGCCGGTACAGTGGCAAGTTTCAATGGTTGGAAAGCCAATTTCAATCGGTACGCCCTTGTGGACGATACCGGCGCGGAAACGCCGTTTTCCCATGCCGAAGGCGAAGTTTTACGGCTGTTCCTGGATGCGCCCAAACGCTTGCTTAGCCGGGCCCAGATGCAAACCAGCTTGGGCGGCGTCGCTTCAGAAAGCTTTGACCGGGCGATTGATGTACGGATATCGCGCCTGCGCACAAAGCTGCGCGAAGACCCCAAGAACCCGCAACTGATCAAGACGATATACGGGGCAGGCTATATCTTCCTGGGAGATGTCGCTTGGACCTGACACCTCATCAAATCCCTGAAGACAGTCCGATGATGGGCGATCTGCTGCGTCTGATGCGCGATTGCTTTGCGTATATGGAAGGGCGCATCGACCCGCCCAGTTCCTTGGGCAAGACCACCCTTGCCAGCTTGCGAACCACCGCAGCCGAGGCAGAGATCTGGGCGATCGGCATGCCGCCAGTTGCCTGTATGATCCTGTCCCCCAGAACCGGTACATTGTATCTAGGCAAGATCTGCGTTGCCCCGTCGCACCGGCAACTGGGGCTGTCGCGTCACCTGGTTGAACAGGCAGAAAGAACCGCCCGCCGCCTTAACCTACCCACGCTGGAGCTGCAAACCCGGGTCGAACTCGTCGATAATCGCGCGACATTCAAAGCCCTTGGCTTTTCCGAGCACGCCCGTACAGCGCACCCGGGTTATGATCGACCGACCAGTATCACCATGCGCAAACCAGTGGTTTAACCCCCAAGCATTGACCGCATGGCGGGTACTGTTTCATCGGTAAACCACCCGCCCTCAGGCGCATTCGCACCTGCTGCGATACCGCCTTCGATACGATCAATGACTGAACCCCTGATCTGGCGCTTTACCGACGCATATGTGTTGGGCGGAATTTTTCCCAAAGCTGCGGCCTCTGCCAAAGCCTCCTGCAACAGCGTTTCAGCAGGCACTACCTTATCCACGATACCGGAAATTTTCGCCTCGTCGGCGGTTATGGGCTGCCCTGTCATCATTAACCTGCGCAGATCATTGGGCGACAGCATAGCCCGCGCGATCTCAAGCGGGCCAAGCGGGAAATCGGCACCAACCCGCACTTCGGCCAGACCGAAGGATGCAGCGGGGGCCGCCACGCGTACGTCGCTGGAAAGTACATAGAACAACCCGCCAGCGATCGCGGCACCGTTCACTGCGACAACCGTAGGTTTGCTGCATTTGAATAGCGCCAGAAAACCCTGATTCAGTCCTTTGACAATCGCGTGTTGTTCCGCAACACCGAATGTCTGGGCCTGCTTCAGGTTCAGCCCTGCGGAAAACACCTTGCACGACGACGCAATCATAACCGCACGCACCGTGTCGTCAGTCTCGAGCCTTTCGATCAACGTTGCAAACGCCATCAGGTTTTCGGCGGTCAGCGCGTTGACGGGGGCCGCGTCAAGGGTGATGCAAGCGACCCCGCCGGGATGGTCGCTCAGAATAAGTGAAGTGTCATCGGTCATGGGTTTGCTCCGGTTTCTGCCACGCCCAGGGTTTCAGGCAAAACGGTCAAGGTCACCTGTTTTCTGACGATAGCTGCAATGTTTTTCGTTGCGCCCCCTGCCTACGGCCAGTTAGATTCAATCTATGATCGAATGCCTGCTTTACCGAACCAACACTGCCCAACGTCGGCTTTTCTATCGCGTCGAAATCGCAATGAACCTGTTCAACGAAGTTTCAGTCATGCGCGAATGGGGATTTGCGGGCAGTCAGCCGAAAGCCATCATTCAGTGCTTTGGCAACCTCCGCGAAGCCTCTCGGGTGGCAGACCGCTACCGTACCATGGCCGAGCGGCGTGGATATCTAAGGCATAGACCCCAGGCGATCCACGGCCTCGGCCAGCACCCGCACGCCGGCAACCAGATCACCTTCGGCGGTATCCTCTTCGAAGGTGTGGCTGACGCCGCCGATTGACGGTACAAACAACATCGCCACCGGCATAAGCCGCGACACATTCGTCGCGTCATGCAATGCGCCCGATGGCATGGTGCGCCAATTGTCCGGGGCCACGGTGTCGGCACCTGCCTCAAGAGCGCTGCGCAGCCTGCTGTCCATCGCAACAGGCTCCAACCCCAGCATGGTGCCAAAGCTTAGTTTCATCCCGTGATCGTCGGCAATTTCGGATGCTGTATTTCGGATGACCTGCTCTATACGGGCCAGGCGATCTGTATCGGCATCGCGCCACTGCATTGAAAACACGGCGCGCCCCGGCACGATGGACGACGCGTTGGGGTGCAGTGATACGTGTCCGATGGTCCACACGCTTTGCGGCGTGACGATATTGCGCAGTCGTTCGTTCAATGCGGCGTTAAAGGCGGATACAGCCTGAAATGCGTCGCGGCGCAGGTGCATCGGAGTGGTACCCGCATGGTTCTGCTGCCCATCAAAAGTAACTTTCATATCGCGTATTCCGACGATATCGGTAACGACCCCGATCTGTTCGCCGCTGGTATCCAGCGTCGGACCTTGCTCGATATGCAACTCGATGAAACCGGTAAATTGGTCTGCCGATACATCGCCCGTGACCATTTCCACTATGGCCTGTCGCGCCTCTGACAAAGCGACACCGCCGTGATCGGTCAACCGATCGGCCTCGGACAGCGTCAGATGCCCGCCCCAGACAGCGCTGCCCGTCGTCACGCCAAACCGGCCTTCTTCGTCCTGAAACGACACGACAGAAACAGCCGGCCCCCCAGCCTCGGCCGCGGCACGTGCGACTTCAAGAGCAGCAATCACCCCAAGCGCGCCGTCCAGCCAGCCGCCTTCGGGCTGACTGTCGGAATGGGACCCCATCAGCAACGACGGCCCCCCCGCTAACCCGAAAAGATTGCCCATGGCATCGACCTGCACGTGCAGGCCTGCATCGCGCATCCGCTGCGCCAGCCATTGCCGCGCAGCAACATCGGCGTCACTGTAGGCCGGTCGGACCACGCCCTTGCCCACCCCCGCAGCCCCGAAACTGCGAAGCGTATGGAGGTCCGCAAGAAAGCGCTCGGGGTTGATCTGCATGTTTACTCCGCTGCTACCGGCCCGTTGACCGCTTCTACCTTGACGGCCGAGAATTTAAACTCGGGGATTTTGCCGTAAGGGTCAACCGCCGGATTTGTCAGAATATTTGCCGCCGCTTCTACATAGGCAAACGGCAGGAACACCATATCGGGCGATACGGCGCGGTCTTCGCGTGCCATGATTTCGATTGTTCCCCGCTTGGTGGACAGACGAATATGATCGCCCGGAATGACCCCCAGCTTGCGCAGGGTAGACGGATGGAGCGAGCAGTTCGCCTCGGGTTCCAATTCGTCCAGAACCGCAGACCTGCGCGTCATCGACCCGGTATGCCAATGCTCCAGCTGACGACCGGTGGTCAGGATCATCGGATAATCCGCATCAGGCGCGTCATCCGGTGCGATGATACTGGCCGGCGTAAACCGCGCGCGTCCGTCCTGTCGGGGGAAGCCATCGGCAAAGACTATCGCCTGCCCTGGATCGGTGGGGCTGGTGGACGGGTAGGTCACCGCGCCCTCGGTCTCCAGCCTGTCCCATGTGATGTTATTGAGCGACGACATATTCAGCTTCATTTCGGCGAAAACCTCGCTCGGGTCGGTATAGGTCCAGCCCAGCCCCAGACGTTTGGCAAGCTCGACCTCGATCCACCAATCCTCTTTCGCGTCGCCGGGCGGCGGCACGGCGGGGCGCCCCATCTGCACCTGACGGTTGGTATTGGTCACCGTGCCGGATTTTTCCGCAAAGGCGCTGGCGGGCAGGATCACATCGGCAAAGTTCGCGGTTTCGGTCAGGAAGATATCCTGCACCACCAGATGATCGAGCTTGGCCAGCGCAGCACGGGCATGTTCCACATCGGGATCGGACATGGCTGGGTTTTCCCCCAGAACATACATGCTGCGGATATCACCATCATGGACCGCGTCCATGATCTCGGTCACGGTCAGGCCCTTCTTGTTGCTGAAATCGCTGCTTTGCCACACCTCGGTAAAAGCAGAGCGGACGCCATCATCGGACACGGGCTGGTAATCGGGCAGGAACATCGGGATCAGCCCCGCGTCGGATGCGCCCTGAACATTGTTCTGCCCCCGCAACGGGTGCAGCCCCGCGCCGGGCCGCCCGATTTGCCCCGTCATCAACGCGAGGGAGATCAGGCAGCGCGAATTATCGGTGCCGTGGATGTGCTGCGAAATGCCCATCCCCCAGAAAATCATCGCCGCATTCGCCCCCGCGAAGGTCCGCGCCACATCGCGCAGCACGTCCGCGTCGATGCCGCAGATCTTGGACATCTTTTCAGGGGTGAAGGTTTTGAGGTGAGCTTTCTCGATCTCCCAGTTTTCGGTGTAGGCCTCGATATACTGTTGATCGTACAGCTTTTCCTCGACGATCACATGCATGATCGCGTTCAGCATCGACACATCGGTACCGGGGCGGAATTGCAGCATGTGTGACGCGTGCCGTTTTAGCGCCTGACCGCGCGGGTCCATCACGATCAGCTTGCCGCCGCGTTTGGCGAATTGCTTGAAGAACGTCGCCGCGACGGGGTGGTTCTCGGTCGGGTTGGCACCGATCACAATCGCAACATCGGCGTTTTCGATCTGGTTGAAGGTCGCGGTGACGGCACCGGATCCGACATTCTCCATCAGCGCCGCCACCGACGAGGCATGGCACAGACGCGTGCAGTGATCGACGTTGTTGTGGCCAAATCCCTGCCGGATGATCTTTTGGAAAAGATAGGCTTCCTCGTTCGTGCATTTAGCCGACCCAAAGCCCGCAACACCAGTGCCGCCGATCTTTTTCATGCCCTGCGCAGCAAATTCCAGCGCCTCGTCCCAGGTGGCTTCGCGGAAGTGGGTTTGCCAATTTCCGGGATCGACATTCAACCCCTTGGCAGGGGCGTCGTCGCGGCGGATCAGCGGTTTGGTCAGACGATGGGGATGGTGGATATAGTCAAAGCCAAAGCGCCCTTTGACGCAAAGCCGCCCTTCGTTCGCGGGACCGTTGATGCCCTCGACATATTTGATTTTCCCGTCCTTGACCTTCAGCGACACCTGACAGCCCACGCCGCAGAACGGGCAGATGCTGTCGACTTCGCTATCGAAATCGGCTCTGTCCCCAACCTGCGCGTCATCGACCACCGTGGCGGGCATCAGCGCCCCCGTGGGGCAGGCCTGCACACATTCACCGCACGCCACACACGAAGACGCGCCCATCGGGTCGGCCATGTCAAACACCGGATAGCTGTCATGCCCGCGACCGGCCATCCCGATCACATCATTGACCTGCACCTCGCGGCAGGCGCGCACACACAGGTTGCACTGGATACAGGCATCAAGGTTCACCCGCATCGCCACATGGCTGTCGTCGAGCAACGGGATACGCCCGCTTTCCAGCTTGGGAAACCGGCTCGCCTCGACCCCCTCCTGTGCGGCCATGTCCCACAGGTGGCTGGATTTATCATGGGCGACTTCGGAGGCGGGCTGGTCCGCGATCAACAGCTCCATCACCATCTTTCGGGCGTTTTCCGACCGCGCGTTGTTTGTGACCACGACCATGCCTTCGGCGGGCTCGCGTAGACAGGATGCCGCCAGATTCCGTTCGCCTTCGATTTCAACCATACAGGCGCGACAGTTTCCGTCAGGTCGATACCCCGGCTTGGGTGTGAAGCACAGATGCGGAATTTTCAGTCCACGCCCGTTTGCGACTTCCCAAATCGTCATACCGGCCTCGGCCTCGACGGTTTCGCCATCCAGCGTAAATGTAACTGTTTCGGCCATCAGACTCTCCTGTAATGCGCCTCTACACTATAGGCGGGCGCATGGAGGCATAGCAGTCATAATCCCGACACCCTGCCCCGTTTTTACGCCACGCCTGTTTCCGATGCGCGCCCAATTGTCCCGTCAGCTAAAAAATGGCCGCGCAAAGGGATCCTGCCCTTCCAACCGGCGCGACCGTTGCCTATCAAAGACTCAGCAACAAAAGGCGCATTATGTCCCACATTACCCTTATCCGTCACGGTCAGGCCAATTCCGAGGCTAAGGACGAAATCAGCTATGATAAGCTAAGCCCGCTTGGCCACGAACAGGCCGCCTGGCTAGGCGATCACCTGCGCCATTCGGAAACCCACCACACCCGCTTATACACTGGCACCCTGCGCCGTCATATCGAAACCGCACAAGGCATGGATACCGGGCTGGAGCCGATCCGCGACGAACGTCTGAACGAATTGCAGTATTTCACGCTCGCGGCGCTGATGGAGCAGCAGCACGGGGTCCCGTTTCCCACCGAACAAGGCAGCTTTGCCAATCACTTGCCTTTGGTTTTCGAGACCTGGAAAAGCGACAAGCTCGAAAACCCGCCGGAGAGTTATTCCAGTTTTGAAGGGCGTATCAAATCCGTCCTCGAAGAAATTTCCGCAGGTGACGGCCCCGCGCTGGTGGTAACGTCTGGCGGATTGATCTCCATGGTGATGGCGCAGGCCATGGGTCTGGGCATTCCGGCAATGTCGCGCATCGCATTGGCGATCATGCACACATCGATGCACCGCCTGTTCCCGATAGGGGGCCACTGGTCACCCGTCCTGTTCAATGCTGTCCCGCATCTTGACACACCTGCACGCCGCGTCGCGCAGACCCACATCTGAAAGGCACTGCCATGCTCAAGCTCTATTACTGCCCCGGCACCATTTCGATTGCAGTCGCGATCACGCTGGAAGAAGCCGGTCTTCCGTATGACGCTATCAAGGTCGATTTCAAAGCAGCACAGCAAACCAAGCCTGAATACCTTGCGATCAACTCCAAAGGGCGCGTGCCCGCGCTGGTACTGGGCGATGGCACGGTTCTGACTGAAACCGGGGCGCTGCTTGAATATATCGCGGCGCTTGTTCCTGCCGCCAACCTGGTACCGCAGCGGCCCGAAGACGCCGCGCACATGCGCAGTGCGATGTACTATCTTGCATCGACCATGCACGTGGCACACGCACATAAAATGCGCGGATCTCGATGGGCGAGCAATCAGGCCAGCTTTGACGACATGACGGCTAAGGTGCCCGAAACCATGGCTGCCAGTGCCGCCCACGTTGCAGCAGAGGTTTTGCGCGGCCCCTATGTCATGAAAGACCAGTTCACCTTGGCTGACCCTTATCTGTTCGTGGTCTGTAACTGGCTGCAAGGTGACGGGGTCGACCCGGCCACATATCCAAAAATTGCTTCATTTCTTGACCACATGGAAGCCCGCGCAAGCGTCAGGACCATCCGCGAAAAGGGCATGCTATGACCCTACCACATCTGTGGGTCCGTGCCGAGCAACGCGACAACGAAACCCGCGTCGGCCTGACCCCGGACGGCGCGGCGGCACTGTTGAACAAGGGTTTCCGCATAACGGTCGAGCAATCTTCATCACGCGTGATCCCGGCCGAACCATATGCCGAGAAGGGCTGCGAGATCGCCGCCGAAAACAGCTGGCCCGAAGCCCCGCGCGACGCAATCGTGTTCGGGCTGAAGGAACTGCCCGACGACGGCACACCGCTGGTTCATAGACACATCATGTTTGGTCATGCCTACAAGGGCCAATCAGCGGGCAGAGTGCTGCTTGAACGTTTCAAGGCCGGCGGCGGCACGCTGTACGATCTGGAGTATCTCACCGACGACAAGGGCCGGCGTGTTGCGGCATTTGGCTATTGGGCGGGTTTTGCGGGGGCTGCGGTGGCGATCGAATGCTGGGTGGCGCAGTCGCGCGGGCGGCACCCTGACCCTATTGCTCCGTATCCTGATGCGAATGTCCTGACGGCAGCGCTGACCAGAAAAATACAGGCGCTCGACGTGGCGATGCCTGACGCGCTGGTCGTCGGCGCACTGGGTCGCGTCGGCAGTGGCGTATCGGACTTGTGCCAGCGATTGGGTATTCGGGTGACAGGGTGGGATATGGCCGAAACCATACACGGCGGGCCTTTTCCTGAAATTCTTGACCACACGTTGTTTTTCAATTGCATCCTCGCAGGCCCCAAAACGCCTGTTTTTGTCGCGCCAGATGCCCCAACAACGCCGCGAAAACTGCGGGTGATCGGCGACATTGCCTGCGATCCGGACAGTGATTTCAACCCTGTTAAGGTTTACGACCGGGCCACAACCTGGGACGAACCTGCGCTGCGTGTCTGCGACAATCCCCCTCTGGATGTGACCGCAATCGACAACCTGCCGTCGATCCTTCCGCTTGAAAGTTCAACAGATTACGCTGCCCAGTTGTTGCCCACCCTGGTCGAGCTGCAGAACACCGACGCAGCGGTTTGGGCCAGAGCCAAAGCCATATTTGACCAGCATATCTTGCGTGTCTGACCCGAAAGGACGGGGCGCACGCGCTGCCTCGTCCAGTGTCTAACGAAACAGGCGATAATAGATCGCATCCGGCAGGAACTGGGCAAGACGGAAAATCAGCGAGAACCAATAGGGAAAGCTTTTCTTGAACCGGTCGGTCCCCATGTGTTCGATCACTTGCTGCGCCGCCTCCTCTGGCTGCATCAAACCCGGCATCTCAAAATCATTTTTGTCCGTCAGTCGGGTTTTGACAAATCCCGGATTTATTACTTGAACCTTAACTCCGGTATTACGCAAATCTGCATACATGCACTCAGCCAGCGACATGGTGCCGGCTTTCGATGCGGTGTATCCGATGGAATTGGGCAGCCCCCGAAACCCCGTCAAGCTGGAGGTGATGACAATATGCCCGGCATCGCGTTCCACCATCGCAGGGACCACCTCGCCCAAGACGCGCACCAATCCGGTCAGGTTTACATCGATCATTTTGGTCGCGTGGTCCGCTTCCCATTTCGCAGCACCAAACGGCCAATAGACCCCGGCAAGGTAGACAAGACCGTCCACCGGGCCCACGGCACGCGCTGCTGAACGTATGCTGTCTGCGTCCTGCACATCCAGAACGCGATAAGACGCCTTGCCTGACAGCTCGGCCACGAGCGCCTTCAGCTTGCCTTCCGAGCGGGCCGAAACGATCACCTCCGCACCGCGCCGACTAATCTTGTGCGCCAGCGCTTTGCCCAAGCCATCACTGGCCCCGACCAGCCAGTACCGTTTGCCGCCCCAATCCGTCATTGTGGATCCTTCTGGCGAATGGTCGCCACAAGCTCTGCCACCTTGAAACCGAATTTACGGAATTGGCTGCGATTGATCAGCGTGCCATCGGCGGTCAAGTAAATCCAGTCGACTGTCTTGAGCAGGTGCCCGCCCACATCGTCCGGCAACCTAATCGGGTACTGCATCCGTATCGTGCCACCGGCCTGCCTGCCCTGCGCCTCGCCGGGCACATCAGGGGCAGTGGCTGTGAAATAGCCTTTTTCGCCTAGGACAATCGTCCAGATGCGATCTTGAGTGGTGTTGTCGTCATAAACGAAATGCTCTCTGACCTCGGCGGTATCGCCATCCCAGTCCACGTCAAAATCAGCAACGAAACTGCTGGTCACCCGCCCCGTCGGTCCGAAAATGACGCCTTCGCAGACCATCGCTCCGTTGAGGTGCTTTTTCATGTCTAACACCAGATAGTCGTCGGCATAGTCCTCGGGCTTTTGCGCGGGGAAATCGGCCATGTGACGTCTGGCCAAGACAATGCCGATCACAATCGCCGCACCCAGGAGTATCTGTAGTAATTCCATCATGACTCATCATCCTCATGCAGTGAGGTGCCTGCTAACACTGTCATCGCCACCCCCTTAAGAGCACATGGTAGACCGGCATACAGCCATACCAGCGTTGCAATGGCGTGGGGCGTGTTGACCAGCTCGCCGCTAACGAAGCCCGACATCTGCAAGATGGGAAGTAGCGTTACTGCGGCGAAGGCAAGGGTCAGCTTTGAGACAAACGCCCATAGGCCGAAGCCTTCGGCGGCGGATGGCGCAATCCTGCCGAGCCGCATGGCGAACATCGCCGGGAGCAAAGTCAGGTCAGCACCCAGAGCCGCGCCCGAGACAATACAAACCACTGCAAAAAGAGCGACATCCCCCGCACCAAGAAAAAAAGCACCGACAAACGCCGCAATCGCCAACGCCATTGCCGCCAACAATACGGGCTTTGCCCCAAACGCTTCGGCAAGGTATCCCCACAACGGCGCGGCAATCGCTGCGCTCAGAAAAAACACCAGCAACAGTGGTCCTGCCCATTCGGGCGATTGCAGGGTCGCTTCCACATAGAATAGGAACAAGGTCGAGGTTACCGCCACCGGTGCGGCATTCAGGAATGCGATCAGCAAAAGACGCCGCGCGACCCTGTCTTTCAAAATCGCACCAAAACCGGATCGTCTGTTGGTATCGGTCGTACGCCATTCGCCCTGCATCGCCACCGTAGCCCCAAGAGCCAACAACGCGAAGCCGATCGCAAATCCGGTAAACGGCTTGCCCATGATCGCGGCCAGAACCACCGGTGCGACCGAGGCGACACACACCCCCAAAAGCGCGCCTGTCTCACGCCACCTTGCCAACGCCAGATGGCCGCGCCCGGGAAGCCTCTCGGCCTTTGCGACCCCTTGGGCATAAAAACATATCGTCAAGAAGCTGAAAGAGGTGAACACGCCCGTCAACGTGAGCCCGAACCATACCAACGGCGGTAACGATGGTGTCATCGCAAACAGTGCAAACATGGATATCGCCATTACGGCAGACCCGGTTGCAACCGCCAGACTTCGATGATTGCGCAGGGCCTCTGCCAGCCGTCCCAGCAGCGGATCCTGAATTACATCAAGCGATCGCAGCCCGAACAGTACCATGCCCAAAGCCGACAACGACACTCCGTATTCATCGACAAAAAACTTCGGGGCGTGGATATAGATTGGCAGTCCTGCCGCTGCCAGCAATGCTGCGAACAGCGCATAGGCCGGAAGCTGTGCGGGTTGCGTATCCGATGCGACACTCGCCACTAAGAAACCTCATTTTCGGGCGGGGTCGGTGCAGGGCGATATCCCCCGCCTTTCCACCACAGTTTGACAGCCTGCCAGTGTATCAATGCCAGAACCCGGCGCGATCCAAACGGGCGACGGATCATCGATCGCAGCACCGCGGTATTTGTCAGCGGCTGCCGCCTTCCGGTAAGCGTCGCGATCAAACCGCCTGCGGTCTGGGTATAGTCGATCGAGATGCTAAGGCGGTCTTTCCGGATATCAAATCGAAATGCATACGTTCCCGCCACCGGCTGAAACGGCGATACGTGAAAAATCTTGCTGGCACCCAACTGGTCTTGGCGCGTAATCTCGCGAAGGTCGGGATGGTGGCACAAATAGCTGTGACGTTCGCCGAATGTGTTGGATACTTCCGCTATCACTACGATCAAGCCGTCATCATCGCGCCGGCACAGCCAAAAGCTGACGGGGTTGAAGACGTGACCGAACAACCGCGCTTGAGTCAAAAGTTCAATACGGACAACACCTGGAATCTGGTGCTGCGCCAGTACATCACGCACCCACGCAGCCCCTCTTCCTGCGCCTATCGGGCCACCGTGATCAATATCGTGAACTGATGTTACCCCGGCCCGGTTGCGCGCAAACAGGGCCAAAGGTTTGATGTCTGCCTCGGCGTCCAACAACACGTAATCAACCGAGTAGCGAAATGCATTTTCGACGGTGCCTTTGCGCCCATGATAGGTGGTGGCCCGAATATGATCGACAGAGGTGGTCATTCAGCGGCCATGGCGACCCTGGACTGATCGCGCATGCCCCGCACGACATCTATCGCGCTCGACAATCCGTCTTCGTGAAAACCGTGCTTCATCCACGCACCGCAGAACCATGTCTTATTGGTCCCGTTGAAACCACGCACCTGTTCCTGGGCCGCAATTGCGCCAAGATCATACACCGGGTGTCGCAATGTAACCTGATCATAGATCAGTTCTTCGCGGATCGTGCGCTTGGTATTGAGCGTCACGAAGTGCGGATCATCCATGGGGATCGGTTGCAGCGAGTTCATCCAATAAGTCAGGTCGATCCGATCCGACACGTGTTCCTTGTCCTCGGAATATATCCACGACGCCCAAGTCTTGCGACGCTTTGGCATCATGGAAGTATCGGCATGCAGCACGATATCGTTCGGCTGGTATTTCATCGCACCCAATGCAGCAGTCTCTTGGGCGCTTGGGTCAGACAGCAGGGCCAACGCGTCGTCGGAATGCGTAGCGAAAACCACCTCGTCAAAGCTTTCCCAACTTGCCCCGTCGGTTTTTATCTCGACCCCGAGGGCGGTACGACGTACCGACTGAACCGCGGCGTTGAGGCGAATATCCACACCTTTTGCCGTCAGCGAAGCGCCAAGCCGGCTCACATATTCCTGTGAGCCACCTTTGACCGTGTACCATTGGTGCTGGCCGCTGTGACTAAGCAGGGCGTGGTTTTCAAAGAAATCAATCATGGAATATGCCGGGAAATCCATAATCTTGCCCACGGGCGTGGACCAGATCGCCCCAGACAGCGGCGCAAGGTAGTAGTTGCGAAAATATTCGCCTGCACCCAGCTTTTGCAGAAAACCCCCAATGGTCAGTGACCGGTCTTGAGCGATTTTCGTGGCATTTTTGTTAAATCTCACGATGTCGCTTAGCATCCTCAGAAACTTGGGGTTAGCCAAATTGCTACGCTGGGCGAATATCGAATCCAATGTGGTAAGCGCATATTCCAGCCGCCCCCCATCAATGGACGCCCCAAAGCTCATGTTGGATTCAACGACCGGAACATCCAATTCTTTGAACAATGCGGCAAGATGAGGGTAATTCGCGTAGTTGAAGACAATGAAACCGGTGTCCACCGGTTGGTCGCCGTTCTTGCCTGCAATCCTGGTTCGGGCGTGCCCCCCCAGCCGGGCGCATGTTTCAAACAAGGTCACGTGATGGTCTTCACCCAACAGGTGGGCAGCCCCCATTCCCGAGATACCTGCGCCGATTACCGCAATTCTACGAGGTGCCGCCGACACGTGATGACGAGGCGGGTCAATAGCTTCAAAAGGCATATGGCGTGGGTATCCTGTCGGTCGCAGATGGGTTTTTATAATTATGATATACGGGTGTACATCTAGCGGAGTTGCACACAATTACAATTATCTGCAATTTTTCGAACTTTTAAGCGACGGACCGCCCCGGAATCTCAGTTCTTCTTGTCGGATCCGGTCAATGGTATGATGGGGGTCTCTTGCGGGGAGAGTTCTTCAAAATCAAAGTTGTCCAGTCGTGCCGCCCGTTTTCCCGCCCTTTCGGCAGCGGTCCCCAACCCTTCAAGATCGGCACGCGCCTGACCAAAATGCGTGTTCAGCTTGCCAACGCGCTCCACGACAAGTTCGACGTCCCGGTGCAGCATCTTCAAGGTTTTCCGGATGGCACCCGCCTGTTCGCGCATCCGAGCGTCCTTCAGGATGGCGCGCATGGTATTCAGTGTCGCCATGCAGGTTGTCGGCGACACGATCCAGACCCGCGCAGCAAAGCCCTCGCGCACCAGTTCGGGAAAATTCCCGTGCAGCTCTGCATATACGGCCTCGGACGGTAGAAACATCAATGCACCATCCGCGGTCTCCCCTTCGATGATATATTTGCTGCTGATCGCCGAGATGTGCGCCTTGACCGCCACACGCATGGCGCGCGCCGCCTCTTTGACCTCATAATCGGTTTTGGCCCGGCGCAAGGCTTCATATGCCTCCAGAGGGAACTTGCTGTCTATCACGATGGGTCCGGGCGGATGCGGCAGGTGGATCAGGCAATCGGCGCGTTTTCCGGACGATAGCGACGCCTGCATGGTATAGCTGTCACTGGGCAGTGCTTTTGACACGATATCGTGCAACTGAATTTCGCCAAATGCGCCTCGGGTCTGCTTGTTGCTCAGGATGTCTTGCAACGACAAGACGTCGCCGGACAGTTTCGTGATGTTGTCTTGCGCACGGTCAATAGCGGCCAGCCGTTCCTGAAGCTGCGTCAGACTGGTTGTCGTCTGCTTACTGGATCCATGCAGGGTCTCGCTCATCCTTTCCTGCATCTCCGTCAGGCTTCGGGCCGAGCGCGCAGCATTATCGGCGAGACGGTCTTGCATCTGTTGCTGAACGTGGGCCATGCGGGCCTCGATGCTCTGGATCATCTGGGCCTGGGCATTGGCTTGCGTATCCGAGACCGTCTGCAAGCCGCCGCGCAACTGTTCCTGCCCCATCCCAAGCTGCTGTACATGCCCGCCCAGAACCTGCATCTGCCGTGCCAGCGGTTCAGTCATCCGCGCCGAGCGTCCTGCGGCACGCACCGCCAGCACAAGCAGGATCAACACTAAAAAAATGGCCCCTGCGGTCGCCAGGATCAGAAGAACGACCGGGTCGTCCAAGGAATAGGTTTGTCCGCCGATTCCGATCATGTGCGACCGAACAATCGTTCAATGTCACTGAGCTTCAGTTCGACATAGGTCGGGCGTCCGTGATTGCACTGACCAGAATGAGGCGTCGCTTCCATCTCGCGCAGCAAGGCGTTCATTTCCTCGGCCCGCATCCGGCGACCAGACCGGATAGAGCCATGGCACGCGACCCGGCTCAGGATCGCTTCGAGGCGCGCTTGGAGTGAATTGCTTTCGTTCTGATCGGCAAGCTCATCCAGAATATCAAGGATCATCGCCTTGGCATCGACAACCCCGAGAATGGCCGGGGTTTCCCTTACGGCGATGGCGTTTCCACCAAACGGTTCGATGCCCAAACCGAAGCCTGCCATCTGGTCTGCCATCTCCAGCAGTCGCGCACAGTCCGAGGCCGAAAGATCCACGATCTCTGGGATCAGCAACGCCTGGGCTGCAACGCCGTTTTCCGACATCTGCTGTTTGAGCTTTTCATAGACCAAGCGTTCGTGCGCGGCATGTTGGTCGACGATCACCATGCCCGTCGCGGTCTGGGCGACAATATAGTTTTCGTGAACCTGGCCGCGCGCGGTTCCCAAGGGATAATCAGGGGCGTCCTGCTCGGTTGCGGTCTCGTTTTCAGTCTGTGCTTCGACCCGCGCCCACATCCCGGCGGTTTCCGCAAACCCGGGTTCCGGGGCTTGCGCCTGATAGGCCGTGCCGCGGGCCACGACGGAGGGGCGGTCCATTTGATAGACCCGCGCTGTCAATTGTTCGGGGCGCATGGCACCCAGCGTGGCATTGGCGACGGTGGTCGAAGCCCGATGCCCCGCATCGGCCAATGCGTGACGCAGGCCCGATACAATCAGGCCGCGTGCGATACCGGGATCGCGAAATCGCACTTCTGACTTCGCGGGATGTACGTTCACGTCAACAAGTGTCGGGTCGCAATCGATGAACAACGCCGCAGCCGGGTGGCGGTCGCGGCTGAGCAGGTCAAAATAGGCACCCCGCAGCGCCCCGACCAGCAACTTGTCCCGCACGGGCCGACCATTTACAAAAAGATACTGCATCACCGCCGAACCGCGCGAATAGGTGGGCAGCGCCGCAAAGCCGGTCAGGTGTAGCCCGTCGCGTTCAGCATCAACAGCCAGCGCGTTTTCCGCGAACTCGCGTCCGAGCACCTGTGCCAGCCGCCCTTGCAGGGCAGCAAACATATCGCCTTGCTCTGCATCCGCGCGAAATACCTCGCGGCCCGGGCCGTCGCCAGACACATCGCGCAGAATGAAACGGACGAAGGGCTCCGCCATCGCCAGTCGTTTGATGATATCGGCGATCGCCTGCGCCTCGGCGCGATCGGTTCGCAAAAACTTCAGTCGGGCCGGGGTGGCAAAAAACAGGTTGCGAAGCGTGACGACGGTGCCACCGTTCAAAGCCGCAGGGCGCACCGGCCCGGCCTGCCCGCCATTGATCGAAACCTCGGCCCCGTCCTGACCCGCGACACGACTGGAGATCGTCAATCGGCCGACGGCACCTAGTGAAGGCAATGCCTCACCGCGGAACCCGAAAGTATGAATGTTCAACAAGTCAGATCCGTCGATTTTTGACGTGGCATGACGTGACAGAGCTAACATCAGGTCGCTGGACGCAATGCCGCACCCATCATCCGTTACCCGGATCAGTGTTTTCCCGCCATCCGCATATTCGATGGTGACCTGTCGTGCGCCCGCATCAATGGCGTTTTCGACCAGTTCCTTGACGGCAGACGCCGGACGTTCGACCACTTCTCCGGCGGCGATACGATTGATCGCGGCTTCATCAAGCTGGCGGATGACCGGGAGTGCTTCGCTTATGTTGGGGTTTTGATATGCCATGCCGCTATACCTAGCATAGCGGCTGACGATTCTAAAAGACGGGATTATACCTATCCAGCCGCATCTTCCCGCGTGTTATTTGTTGGCAGCATTGAACCAAGCGACAATTTCAGCACGCTCTGTCGGCTCCATATGGCTAAGATTCGCCGGCGGCATCGCATTGGTGATACCTGCCTGCAGATAGATCTGCTTTGCAGCGCTGGCGATCTGATATTCGGTTTCCAACCGTATCCCCTTGGGTGCCCACAGCAACCCCTCCCACCCCGGATCTGCGGCGTGACACATGCTGCACCGTCCCGTGACGATATCCTGCACCCGCCCAAAACCGTCGGCTTGGGCGAAACGCAAAGCTGCGCCCGACGCCTGCTGAGGTTCATCGGCGCGAAACATCGGCGCGGTAGATAACCAGATAATTGCAATGAACAGCAGTGCCGTTGCCAGCCATGTCCACGTCGGATTCCCCTGACGGGCATGCACGCTGTTGAAATAGTGCCGGATCGTCACCCCCATCAGGAACACCAGTGCGGCAATCAGCCAGTTCATCTCTGACGCGAAGGCCAGTGGATAGTGGTTGCTGAGCATCAGAAAAATCACCGGCAGCGTAAGATAGTTGTTATGCGTGCTGCGCTGCTTCGCGATCTTGCCATATTTCGCGTCCGGAGTACGCCCTGCCTTGAGGTCGGCCACAACAATACGCTGGTTCGGCATGATGATGAAAAACACGTTGGCCGACATGATGCTGGCGGTGAAGGCCCCCAGGTGAAGCAACGCGGCCCGACCCGAAAAGACCGATGTATAGAAATACGCCATCCCCACCAGGATCACGTATAGAACGATCATCAGGCGCGTGTTGTCATTGCCGAACTTGCTTTTGCATATCTGGTCATAGGCTATCCACCCAAAAACCAGCGACGCCAGCGAAATCCCTATTGCCTGCCACGTCGCCAGATCCGCTATGCGCGGATCCACGAGGTAGAATTCAGCCCCCAGATAGTAAACCAAGATCAGCAGGGCGAAGCCGGATAGCCAGGTCGAATAGCTTTCCCATTTGAACCAGATCAGGTCATCAGGCATCTGCGAAGGGGCGACGAGGTACTTTTGCACGTGGTAGAACCCCCCGCCGTGCACCTGCCATTCCTCGCCGTCGGCACCCGATTGCAGATTGCGGTCACGGTGCAGCCCGAGATCAAGCGCTATGAAGTAGAATGACGACCCGATCCACGCAATCGCCGTGATGACATGCACCCACCGGACAGCGAATTCAATCCAGGTAGTAATAGCGGCCATATCATACATGAAAGGAGTTCCTTGGATCTTGCTTTGTCGTCAGTGCGGCCAAGCGAGCGCGAAAGCTGTTGAGGTCACGGTGACCGCTTGTTGCATGTGGTGTGCATCTTTTGGGTCTAACCTTTGATCACATAAGGCGGATCAAGCGGGTATTCGTCAAGGTTTGTGGTCGCGCCGATACGATCGACAACGGCGAAAAGCCCCGGTTCGGCCAAAGGCGTCAGCACGCCGTGCCATGTGCCGCGCCGGAAGTTCACCCCCTGAAAAGGGTGTGTGATAAACGCGAGCGGCGTGCCCGGCGCGCCGTTGTGATCGGGGGCGACGATGACGAGAAACGGATGACCTGTCAGCGGAAGAAACGCCTGCGATCCTTCGGGGTGACGCTCAAGCAGATCCAGCGTATAGGGAAAACTGCGGGGGCGGGCATCAAAGATGCTGATCCCGGCCTGTCCATCCTGCCCGAAATCCAGCGCGGCCAAATCATGATGGCGCCCGCACATTCCAGCGTTGATCATCCGATCCGGTTGGCCCGAGGCGTCAAGTATTTCGCCGAATGGCGCAAAGCTTTCCCTGGTCAGTGGCTGGCTATGTATGGCGCGGGTCATAGGGTCAGGGGCATGTGGCGGTTCACATCCTTGTACAGCAGATACCGAAAAGGTTCTTCGCCGGTCGCTACGCAGGCCTGTGGACAGAATGCCCGAAGCCACATGAAATCACCGGCCTCGACCGGAACCCAGTCGCGGTTAAGAAGGTAATTCGCCGTGCCCTGCAAGACATACAGGCCATGTTCCATCACATGGGTTTCGGCAAAGGGGATAAGCCCGCCGGGCTGAAAAGTGACGATATTCACGTGCATGTCGTGTCGCAGGTCGGTCGGTTCAACAAACCGCTGTGTCGCCCATGCCCCGTCAGTGTGAGGCATGGCGAGCTGCGGCACATCCTTCTCGTGAGTAACCAGTGCTGGCGGCATGTCTAGCCCCGACACCGGCGTATACCGCTTGCGTATCCAGTGGAGTTTGCAAGGCGTATCCCCTGTGGTGAAAAGCGACCAATCCGACGCGGGCGGCAAATAGGCATAGGACCCCGGCCTGAGGTCGTGTTCAGCCTCGCCAATGGTAAGCCGCGCCGTCCCGACAGCAACAAACAAAACGCCTTGGGCCGCTTCGTCGGGTTCGGGGTGCGCACTACCTCCTCCGGGTGCGATCTCTAGCGCATACTGCGAAAAGGTCTCGGCGAAGCCGGTCAAGGGCCGGGCCAGTACCCAGGCGCGGCTGTCACGCCATTCGGGTAGGAAACTTGTCACAATATCGCGCTGTACCGATGCGGGAATTACCGCATAGGCTGGCGTAAAGACTGCGGTACTTTCCGGCGAGGTCGACTGGTCCGGCAGCCCCCCGGGCGGGAAAGCGTAGCTTGTCATATCATCTCCTCCAGGCGCAGCCGGGCAATACGTTCGACCTGTTTACAGGCGGTATCGAATTCCGAAGCAGTGGCATTTGCCAGGCGTGCCTGGAAATGTTTCAAGATACCCGCTTTGTCGTGGTCTTTGACCGCGATGATGAAGGGGAACCCGTGCTTGGTGACGTAAGCGGTGTTGAGCTCCTCAAACCTGCTACGCTCGGCATCGGTCAATGCATCCAGACCCGCACTGGCTTGCTCGCTCGTGCTTTCCGCGGTGAGCCGCTTGGCGACCGCCAGCTTGCCGGCAAGGTCGGGATGCGCCCGCAACACGCCAAGGCGTTCGGCTGGGCTGGCAGACCGAAACACCCGCGATAACGCGCTATGGATACCGGCGGCACAATTATGGGCAGGCCCCAATTCCAGATCAAACGCACGTTCTGCGACCCATGCCGAATGTTCGTACACGCCACCGAAGCGGGCGACGAAATCCTCGCGGGTCATCAAGTCTGCGCGAAAGATGGATTTCGGGGGATGGGTTTCGCGCCAATGATTGGCTATTTCGATGCGTCGCGGGGTCCAGACGCCCTCGACCCGGCCGATGTATTCTATAAATCGTTTCAACGCCTGAACACGCCCCGGACGCCCGATCAGGCGGCAGTGCAGACCGACCGACATCATCTTGGCATTACCCGCCGCACCTTCCGCATAGAGAGCGTCGAAAGTATCGCACAGGTAGGTATAGAATTGGTCTCCCGAATTGAACCCTTGCGGGGTGGCAAACCGCATGTCGTTGCAATCCAACATATAGGGGATGATCAACTGGTCGCGCCCCGCGATCTGGGTCCAGTAGGGCAAATCATCGTCGTAGGTGTCGGAGATATAGTCGAACCCCCCGATTTCGGATGCCAGCGCCACCGTGTTGATTGAACTGCGCCCGGTGTACCACCCCCGGGGCGCTTCGCCTACGACTTCTCGGTGCAAACGAATGGCTTCGGTTATGTCGGCGCTCTCGGCAGCGGCGGTGTGATCTTTGTAATCAATCCATTTCAGCCCGTGACTGGCGATTTCCCAGTTGGCGGCTTTCATTGCCTCGACCTGTTCGGGCGCACGCGCCAAAGCGCTGGCAACACCATAGACGGTTACCGGAATACCCGCGCCCGTAAACAAACGGTGTAGCCGCCAAAAGCCGGCCCGTGCCCCGTAGTCATAGATCGATTCCATATTCCAGTGACGCTGGCCAGGCCAAGGGACAGCGCCTACGATTTCGGACAGAAACGCCTCGGATGCGGCGTCCCCGTGCAATATGTTATTTTCCCCGCCCTCTTCGTAGTTCAGTACGAACTGCACCGCGATCCGCGCCCCACCCGGCCATTTTGCGTCAGGCGGGGTCGGGCCATAGCCGCGAAAATCTCGGGGGTATCGTGTCATCGGGCGTCCTTTGGTTGGCACCCGGCCAGGATGTCGGCAGGGCGCAGTAGATTTCAACCATTGATGATCTGAAATGTACAGCAGGTCCGACGCGCGCAACGTTGCGCGAGTGGCCGGCAGCAAACGCAAAACATTTTTCAATCTACCGAACGACAAACCAAGGGCCGGCTTGTCCGAAACACCCGTGTCATGGCGAAAGGGAAGCAGAGCCCCAACCAGAAAGAGGTGGAAGGGACCGCTGTTCCTATGCGAACAGTCCTGTCGGCCCCTGCCCAAAGATCGCCGCACCTAATGCAGCTTGCCCGATCTTAAAGAATTCGTTCCCAGGTCCATACCCCAGATTTATGTGCGTCGCTGGCAGGCCTCGCATCTGTTGGTATGTGTCACCTATATAAGCCCATGATGATTCGCGGGTCAAAGCAAAAACGAATCGCTGGCGAAAAAAATATTTCCGATGCGATTCTCACGCAGGCAGACAAGTGATTGACGCGCCGGATGCCAGCCGTATCCTGTGCGCCTAACCCCTTTTTGGAAGGATCTGTATATGGCAGACGGTTATCTTACGACACATGTTCTTGATACCGGTCGCGGGGCACCTGCCGGAGGAATGGATATCACTTTGTATCGGATCGAAGGCACCAACCGGCTGAAACTGGCGCAGATGACCACCAACGCAGATGGCCGCACCGATGCGCCTATCCTGCCCAAAGGCCAGTTTGCCCCCGGTGTCTATGAGCTGCTGTTTGATGCAGGAGCCTACCTGGAGGCCAGTGCCGCGCCCCGCGACACACCTGGATTTCTGGATCAGATTCCGCTGCGCTTCGGGATCTCCGATCCGGATGCACATTACCATGTCCCGCTCTTGCTGTCCCCCTATGGGTACACCACCTATCGCGGCAGCTGAATTTGCTTTCGCCACGTATAATCGCGCTTAACCACGGTGCGGACGGCAAGGCAAGCTGCCCCATCACCAGTCAGGAATACCGATGTCCACGCCTTTAACCGACGCCCCCGCGCTGGCTCCGAACCATCTTCCTCAAGCGGGTGAACCGCGCAACACCGGGATGCCGCTGGATCTGGATTGGGTACGGGCGGTCCACGCCAACACCTCGGCGATCGAACGACGAGCGGCAACTCTGCCCGCGCGCCGGTCGGTCAAGAAAGACCACCAGGCGGCATGGTTGTTGCGCGCGATCAGTTGCATCGACCTGACCACGCTTTCCGGGGATGACACCGCCCGGCGCGTCGAAAGGTTATGCGCAAAGGCCCGGCAACCCCTGGCACCCGATCTGTTGAAAGCGCTTGGCATGACGCCCATCACGGTCGGAGCGGTATGCGTCTATCACGAGATGATCAGCCCCGCCAAAGCTGCACTGAACGGGACATCGATTCCCATCGCGGCAGTATCGACTGGATTTCCCGCCGGTTTGTCTCCGTTCGAACTTCGCGTGCGCGAGATCGAAATGAGCGTCGAGGCCGGCGCGCAAGAGATCGATATCGTCATATCGCGACGCCATGTTCTGTCGGGCGACTGGCAGGCCCTGTATGACGAGGTCAAAGCGTTTCGCGCGGCCTGTGGAGATGCGCACATCAAAACCATTCTTGCCACCGGAGAGTTGGGGACGCTGCGCAATGTCGCGCGTGCATCGCTGGTGTGCATGATGGCTGGAGCGGATTTTATAAAGACATCGACAGGCAAGGAAAACGTAAACGCGACACTACCCGTTTCGTTGGTCATGATCCGCGCGATCCGTGATTATCACGATCGTACCGGCATGCGCGTGGGATACAAGCCGGCGGGCGGGATATCGAAAGCCAAGGATGCGCTGACCTATCTGGCCATGATCAAGGAAGAGCTTGGGGACAGGTGGTTGCGGCCTGATCTGTTCAGGTTTGGCGCATCGTCGCTGTTGGGTGATATCGAACGGCAGATCGAGCATCACGTGACGGGAAGCTATTCCGCAAGCTATCGTCACCCCATCAGCTGATCCGCATGATATCCGAGCCATAATTGAGTATTTTAAAAAGGGTGAAGCCATGAGCGTTTCCGAAATTTACGAAACCATGGACTATGGTGCGGCACCTGAGTCGTCCGCGGAGGCATTGGCGTGGCTGGTAGATCAAGGGAGCCGGTTCGGACAGTTCATCAACGGGTCCTTTACCGCGCCGCGTGACGATTTCGAGAGCCGTGACCCTGCGAATGGCAACATACTGGCGACCTTGAGCCAAGCCAGTGCGCAAGAGGTCAAAACGGCTGTGGCAGCTGCACGGTCTGCTCAACCGAAGTGGGAAAAGTTGGGCGGGCACGAACGAGCCAAGTATTTATATGCGATTGCACGCTTGCTGCAAAAGCACAGCCGGTTGTTCGCCGTCCTTGAAACCCTTGATAATGGGAAGCCTATCCGCGAAGCGCGGGACGTAGATGTGCCGTTGGCGCAGCGACATTTCTATTATCACGCCGGTATGGCCCAGTTGATGGAGAGCACATTACACGACCGCGAGGCGCTGGGCGTGTGCGGACAGATCATTCCATGGAATTTTCCGCTGCTGATGCTGGCCTGGAAAATCGCGCCGGCATTGGCGATGGGTAATACCGTTGTGTTGAAGCCTGCGGAATACACGTCGCTGACCGCACTGCTGTTCGCAGACATTTGTCGGCAGGCCGGGTTACCCGAGGGCGTCGTCAACATCGTTACCGGTGATGGCACTGTCGGCGAGATGATCGTACAGGCCGATGTGGATAAGATTGCCTTTACCGGCTCTACTCCTGTGGGTCGGCGCATCCGCGAACAGACCGCCGGAAGCGGTAAAGAGCTGACGTTGGAGCTGGGTGGCAAGTCTGCGTTCATCGTGTTCGACGACGCCGATATCGATTCCGCAATCGAAGGCTTGGTCGACACGATCTGGTTCAATCAGGGCCAGGTCTGTTGCGCGGGTTCGCGCCTGCTGGTGCACGAACCCGTGGCGGATCGGTTCTATGCCAAGTTACGCATACGGATGGCCAAGCTGCGGGTCGGCAATCCGTTGGACAAGTCGATTGACGTCGGCGCGCTGGTTGACCCCGTTCAGGTCCAGCGGGTCAAGGAGATGGTCGCGACCAATACTGCCGGGACCTTGTTTCGCGCCGGTGATGTTCCCGAAGCCGGCTGTTTTTACCCCCCCACCCTGATCACCGGCATGAACCCTGCGGATCGGCTGATGCAAGAGGAAATCTTTGGTCCTGTTCTGGTATCGACGACATTCCGCACCCCGTCTGAGGCCGTCGAGCTTGCCAACAACACCCGCTTTGGTTTGGCCGCGACCATTTGGTCTGAGAATATCAACCTCGCGCTTGATATAGCGCCCAAACTGGTTGCCGGCGTTGTCTGGATCAACGGTACCAACATGATGGATGCCGCCGCCGGATTTGGCGGCATGCGCGAAAGCGGCTTTGGTCGCGAGGGCGGTTGGGAGGGGCTGACCGCCTATACCCGCCCGAAGACTATCCGCAGGCCCTTGAAGGAAATCGCGCCCTCTGTCAGCGGCGAATTACGTCCTCCTCCCGGGGGAATCGACCGCACGGCGAAGCTTTACATCGGCGGCAAGCAGGTACGCCCCGATGGCGGCTATTCGGGATCGGTTCAGGGGAAGTCAGGCATGCTGCTGGGCCACGTGTCGCTGGCCGGGCGCAAGGACGTACGCAACGCCGTCGAAGCGGCGCAGGGCGCAAAAACTTGGGGGAAAACCACCGGGCATCTTCGGGCGCAAATTCTGTATTATATCGCCGAAAACCTGTCGGCCCGCAGGGATGAGTTTGCGCAGAGGTTGAATGCTATGCTCGGCGGAAAAACCGGTGAAAAAGAGGTGGACGCGTCGGTTTATCGCCTGTTCACTTATGCTGCATGGGCGGACAAATACGATGGCCAGATCCATGGCGTTCCGCTTCGGGGCGCGGCTTTGGCGATGAAAGAACCCGTGGGTATCATCGGAGCGCTGTGCCCCGACGAGGCCCCGCTGTTGGGTTTGATTTCATGCATGGCCCCGGCCATAGCCATGGGGAATCGTGTGATCCTCGCCGCCAGCCCCACCTTCCCGTTGGCAGCAACCGATTTCATACAGGTACTGGAAACCTCGGACGTACCCGGTGGGGTGGTGAATATTCTAACCGGACCGCACCCGGCCATCGCCGAGACAATGGCGCGTCATATGGACATCGATGCGGTCTGGAGCTTTGGCGGCAAAGACCTGTGCAAGGTCATTGAATTTGGCAGCGCGCAGAATCTTAAGCGGACCTGGGTGAACAACGGGATGTCGCGGGACTGGATGAAAGCAGACGCAGAAGGGATCGAGTTTTTACAGGCGTCCACAGAAGTTAAAAACGTCTGGATACCCTATGGTGAATGAATTCCCGGAGGATAACCCGAACCGCGTGGGACAATCCAAAATTCACGCCGGACAACCCTGGCCCGGCGTGTCAGATTCTACAGCGCGTGCAGTGCGGTAAAGCATCTGCTATTCGGCGGGCCTGGTAGCGAGACCTTCGGGTTGGCCTACTACCACGAATGATAATTGGTCGGGCGACAACAGCTCTGCTGCGACACGTTTAACATCCTCCAACGTCACGGCTTCGACTTTGTCGTTGCGGGTGGCGATGTAGTCGATCGGCAGATCCAGCATTTGCATACCCACAAGAATGCCTGCGATCGTCTGGTTGCCGTCGAAACGCAGCGGATATGAACCGGTGATATAGGTCTTGGCATCATCGAGCTCTTGCTGCGTCACCCCTTCTGTAGCCATTTTAGACCATTCGTCTTGAATGACGCTTAGTGCTTCGCCAATACGGTCGTTCGCGGAACTGACCGACCCCTGGTAGGTTTCAGCCAGGTCCATCGGTACCAGATAGGAATAGACGCCATAGGTCAGACCGCGTTTTTCGCGCACCTCGTCCATAAGCCGACTTTCAAACGATCCACCTCCAAGGACCTGGTTCATAACCGTTGCCGCAAAGAAATCGTCGTCTTTTTGCGCGATGCCTTTTTGTGCAAATAAAGCCACCGATTGCGGAGTCGGAAAATCAACAATCGTCATGTCCCCCGACAGGGTGACGTTGGCACGAGGCGGCATCTGGGCCCCGGTGGCAGGGAGATCGCCGAGCAGATTGTCCATCAGTTTGCCCAACGCTTCGGGGGTAATGTCGCCCACGGCACCGATATAAATCCGGTCGCGCGCCATTACCGCGTCATGCGCCGCGATCAAATCATCGCGGGTCAGCGCGGTCACGCTTTCGACCGTGCCATCCAGCGATGACCCATAGGGGTGGTCGCCGTACAACATTTCATCCATTTTCTTGCGTGCAATATCGTTAGGGTCTTTTTCACTCGATCGAATGCCCGACAGCACCTGACCGCGAACACGGTCAATCGCATCCTGATCAAAGCGCGGGTTTTGCAAGGCCTGCTTAAGCAAAGCCACCGACGCGTCTTGGTTTTCAGTTAGAAAACGCGCGGATACGGACAAGCTGTCGTCATCTACGCCGAACCGGAAACTGGATGCCAGCCCTTCGGCCTCGCGGGCAAAACCACGCGCATCCAGCTCACCGGCACCTTCTTCCAGCAATCCGGTCATCAGATTGATGGCGCCCCGCTTACCCGGAGCATCCAGCGAAGCCCCGCCTCTGAATCTGACGTCCAGGGCGACAAAGGGGATGGAGTGTTCCTCCACCAGCCATGCTTTCAACCCACCGGGGGACGTAACTTCTTGGATCTTGACTTCGGCCTGTGCCGGAAAGGCGGCCAGCAGCGTCAGCGCGACAACGTAGATCAGTCTCATTCTGGTACCTCTTCGCGCATCAGCCAGCCGGTCACCGATGCCTCACGGTTAAATACATCCTTGGCCGCTTGCATGATCTCATCGGCTGTTACCGCCTCGAGAACATCGGGCCAATCCTGCACGTCCTGCACCGTCAACCCGATGGCCAGTGCACTGCCATAGCGGTTGGCAACGCTATCGGCGTCATCGCGTGCATATATCTGTTCTGCTCTGACCTGCTGTTTGATCCTATCGAGCTGCTCAGGATCAACACCCTTCTTCATGAAACTGGCAATCGCCGCATCCATTGCATCTTCGGCCTCTTGCAAGGTGACCCCGGGCTGCGGAACCACAACAACGTTAAATGTCGTGTCGTCCAAAGCCAGGCCATTATAGAAAGCCGCCGAATAGGTCGCTATGGGGGCATCGAATTGCAGCTTCTCTGCAAAGTAAGACGTGGTTCCTCCGCCCAGTATTTCGGCCAGCATGGTTAGCGCGGCGGCGGTTTTCTGGTCGCCTGGGTCGCGTTCCTGGGCAAGATAGGACCGGCTTACATATTCCTGCGCGACCCGATCATCCCGAAACGTCATACGCCGCTCTGCCGTTTGTGGTGGTTCTTGGGTCCGCACACGGTCGGGCAGGTCGGGATTGGCCGGTATCACACCATAATATTGCTTAGCCAGCCGGAGCACTTCTTCAGGCTGCACATCACCTGACACGACCAGGATCGCATTGTTGGGCGAATAATACAGGTCGTAGAAGTCAATCGCGTCCTTGAGATCAAGTTCGCGCATCTCGTGCATCCATCCGATCACCGGCGTTCCGTACCTGTGGTTGAGATATTGCGCCGCGTTCATCTGCTCGCGGAATAGCGCACCGGGATCATTTTCGGTGCGTTGATTACGTTCTTCGATGATCACATTGCGTTCAGTTTCGATGTTTTCGGGTGTCAGACGAATATTTTTCATCCGATCCGACTCCATCTGCATCATCAATTCCAAACGGTCCGATGCAACGCGCTGAAAATACGCCGTGTAATCGTAACTGGTAAACGCATTGTCCCGACCGCCATTTTTCGCAACTGTGGCAGAAAATTCGCCGGCTTCCATTTTGTCGGTCGCCTTGAACAACAGGTGCTCAAGGAAGTGGGCGACACCAGATGATCCTTTTGGTTCATCCGCAGACCCTGCCCGATACCAAACCATCTGTTGAACCGACGGGGCGCGGTGATCTTCGACGACGACGACCTCCATCCCGTTATCAAGCGTGTAGTGGGTGACGGCTTCGTTATCTCGTGCCAGCACCGCAGAGGCAGGCATCACAAGCGCAAAAATGACCCCGAGGGCCGGAAATATCTTCATGGTCGGGTCCTTTGAACAGGGTCCTATACCGCCTACTTACGCCACTGGGCGTGACGTTCAAGGGACCTAACAGATTTGTAATTCTGGCTGCGTCAGTTTGACGGTGGCGCGGACGGCGTACGTGCGCCTGCCTGGCGCCATCGGTTAGCTTCGTCGCGGGCATCAAGCGACTGGCGCTTGTACACCTGATTGTAGCGATCTGTCGGCACGACCTTCAGGCTGGTAAACCGGCCCCTGCGCTTGCGAAAGCTTTCGTCTGCCTCGCTGAGATCCTGGCGTATTCCCGGCACCACCCCCAGACGGCCCGCTTGCTGCACCAATGCAGCATCCCGGGCCGGAACCGCACCACCTGCCGCTTCCGGTTTCCCACCGAAGGCGATGATGCCCTCGGCCACGGCATCGCGGTCGGTCAAATTCGACTGTCCTGGGGTCGGAACAGGCAAAGCACTGTAGTCAGAAGGCTGCGACAAAGGTTTGACCGGCAGTATCATGAATTCGTCAGGCCCCAAGGCAGGGGTTTGAATGTCGCGCAGGCCCGTGTTGGCGCATGCACCAAGAACAAGCGGAAACAAAAATAAAGCGGCGACAAAGCGCATGACGGTTCTCCTTAAGGAGTTGTTAAGGTGTTTACATCACTATCGCAGTCAGGCGGTAAATGTCACTGACCTTTTTTGCGCGGCTTTTGGGCTGTCGGCTTCGCATTCGGAATGAAAAAGACCAATCCTAGCGCACCTGCAAAGATAAAAATGTCTGCGGTGTTGAAAACGAAAGGGTTATTGATGCCGCAGCAGGTAGTGTTCAGAAAATCGAGCACATAGCCATAGATCAGGCGATCGACCACATTGGCAAGGGCCCCACCGATCAGGACACCGGCACTGACCTTGGCCCAGAGGCCAAGAGGCTGACGCCCCGCCCAGATCAACAGACCGACACAGATTGCAATCGCGACCCCGATGAGTATCCAACGGCTTGATTCAGCCCCGTCGCCGAACAGGCCAAAGTTGATGCCCCGGTTTTCGCCGTAGCGAAAATTCAACAGCGGCGGAAAAACATCGATCGACCGTACCCGGCTCAGTTCCATCGCGTGAACGACGATATATTTAGTGAGTTGGTCGGTGATGAAAGCCGCGAACCCGGCCCAAAAAATAATACGCATTACGAGGGTCCCGATCCTTAGTGCCGGAAATGGCGCATGTTGGTGAACATCATGGCAAGCCCGGCTTCGTCAGCCGCCGCTATGACTTCATCATCACGCATCGACCCACCGGGCTGGATCAACGCCGTAGCCCCAGCTTCTGCTGCGGTGATCAAACCGTCCGCAAAGGGAAAGAACGCGTCCGAAGCCACGACAGAACCTTGGGTCAACGGGGCAGGCAAGCCCATTGCTTCGGCCATGTCTATTGCTTTGCGCGCAGCTATGCGCGTGCTGTCTACCCGGCTCATCTGGCCGGCACCGACTCCGACGGTGGCCCCGTCCTTGACGTAGATAATGGCGTTGGATTTGACGTGTTTGGCGACGGTCCAGGCAAACATCAGATCGGATAGTTCCTGATCGGTGGGCTGACGCTTCGTGACAACCTTCAGGTCGTCTGCGGTGATGCGCCCCACATCCTTGTCCTGAACAAGGTATCCGCCCGACACCTGCCGATACGTGAGCGATGCAGCCGACGGATCGGCCAGCCCATTGGTGGTCAACAAACGCAGGTTCTTCTTCTTGCTGAAGATCTCCATTGCCTCGGCGGTTGCACCCGGTGCGATGACAACTTCGGTAAAGATCGCGCTGATCGCGTCGGCTGTTTCCGCATCCAAGGTCTGGTTCAAGGCAATGATGCCCCCAAACGCGCTGGTCCGGTCGCAATCGAAGGCCCGGGTGTATGCCTCAACCATTGATGTGCCCCGCGCGACCCCACACGGGTTGGCGTGCTTGATAATCGCACAGGCCGGGCCTTGGGCCGGGTCAAACTCGCTGACCAGTTCAAAGGCGGCATCGGTATCGTTAATGTTGTTATAAGACAGTTCCTTGCCCTGATGCTGGGTCGCCGTGGCGACGCCCGGACGATCGGAACCATCGGTGTAGAACGCGGCCTGTTGGTGCGGGTTTTCACCATAGCGAAGGGTCTGCGCAAGAGTGCCACCAAAGGTCCGGCGGCGAGGGGTTTGGCCAACCTGCTCTGCCATCCAGGTACTGACGGCCGCGTCATATGCCGCAGTGCGGGCATAAGCGGTCTGCGCCAACCGTTGCCGCAGCGCATATCGAGTCTGGCCATTGTTTTCAGCGAGTTCGGTGATTACAGCGGCATAATCATCCACATCGACGATCACATTGACAAAGCCGTGGTTCTTGGCGGCAGAGCGGATCATCGCCGGTCCGCCAATATCGATATTCTCGATCACTTCGGCATAGCCTGCCCCCTTGGCGACGGTTTCCTCGAACGGGTAAAGGTTAACGACAACCAGATCGATTGCGCTGATATCGTGCTGATCCATCGCTGCGACATGATCATCATTGTCACGCAGCGCCAACAGACCACCGTGTACCACCGGGTGCAGCGTCTTGACCCGACCGTCCATCATTTCGGGAAAGCCGGTCACGTCGGCGACATCCCTGACCTCAAGCCCGGCCTCGCGCAGCGCCTTTGCTGTCCCTCCGGTGCTCAGCAACTCCACTCCGTGAGCGGCGAGCGCTTGTCCCAGCTCGACCAGACCGGTCTTGTCAGACACCGAAAGAAGCGCACGGGAAACGGGATACAGGTCGGGCATTGGAAGGTTCCTTTAGTCAGTCTTGGTCATCATATGGATCGTCTAGCGATAGATCTCGCACGCCAATCGCAGTTTCCTGCGCTTTCGACAAGGACCACCTGACCCGCGTTGCATGCCCCATGGCGCGGCCGCTCAGCAGGATTTGCAACGAAGCCCGTGGTTTTAAACGATTCCGCTCGAGGTAAACGCTTGGTTCCAAGGACAGCTTGTGAATGCCATCATGACGAAAAACCCATATTTCGCCGCTTTTCAATGCCATCGAAATAGCGGCCCCGCCCAGATCGACGGTGGCATCGACGTCGGGGTGCAGGTGAAACCGAATCTCGAACGGCACGCCCTTGAGCTTGGCGGCGTCCATCTCGCGGTCGAACCGACGCCGGTCCGCGTCGTCCATCGCCAGCAACATGTCTTCTCCGGCAACACCGCGTCCGTCATGGCTAAGCTCGATCAAGCGCGCGTGGGTTAATCCAAAGCCGGCGACATACCCGTTGTGCCCCCCCTGAAATCGGGTCCCGTCGCTGATCGCACCAATTTCCACCGGCACATAGGTGGGGGCCGCAATCAACGATTCGCCGCCGGTGTGCTTATCCGCAGGTGCCAGCCTTGCGCTAGAGAACCCGCCCAGCGAAAGCCCGGAATGCGAGGGGGTCGCGCGACCCGCCCGCCGCCATGCAGGCCCGAACGAGGCACCGGATCCGCAGTTGACCACCAAGGGTCGCCTGCCGCTGGTCAACTCGAAGGCAAGGGTCGATGCGTGCGCATTGTTTGACGCAATGCCGTCGGGCGGCGGGCTGGCGTCGATAATCAAACTGGTTCGCCCTGCGGACAAACGTGCGTACCCCATCGACAGCCCGTCAGGTTGTCTGGTTTTGACCTTGGCCGTCGCCAGCGCATGATCCAGCCAGCCTTCCGCCCCCCTTCCGCCACCGTGAAAACGTGCCAGACCGCCGTCGGTATGACGCAAGGTGCGCAAGGTTGGTGCGATGCGTTCGATCGCGGCCATATGAGCCTTGGGGGCCCCACGCCCTGCGTCGCTCAGCGCGGCGGCGGCCCATGTCAACAGCGTGAATACCTGCAACAGCTCCTCTGGGTTCCGTGTCGGCAATCCGCCCTGTTCGTCGATCTGGGATTCGCATTCTCGTGCAAGTGCCCTGATCGCTGGGTCTGCGCGGGTCTCTTGTCCCTCCAGCGAAAGCCCGGCGTATATCAGCCCGGTCAGCGCTTCGAAACGCGGCAAGCCGGGCGCTGCAACATGCCAGCGCCGCGATAGGAAATCGGTTTGCTCTACCAACGAACGATAGAAAACGTCGCTTTTATCCTGCGAGGTACCGCGTAGCAGAAACAATGCGTGATTGATCCATCGAATCAGGCGGCGACCAGTCAGGTCGGGGGTCCAGCCGATGCCCCGTCCTTTGCCAAAGGCGTTGATCCATCCCCACAACCAGCGCTGTGCTGTTTCACGGGCGCGAATGTCGCCGACGGCGGCCAGGTCGTCCAACCATGCAAAACCATGCAGCTCCTGTGCAAATTCACGCGCGGGGGCCGCTACGTCCCACACGATCTGATCGGGGGCTGCCTCGATCAGACTTCCGGCAAACAAAAGGTTTCCGGCGATTAACTGACGTCCACGGGCGAATGACCCGATAGTGCGCGGTTCGGGTGAGGAAACGAATCCCTTGCCCTGCGCACGCGTTCTGGTCGCCGCACGCGCGTGCCAATGGTTCAAAAAGCGCGTCTTTCGCGCATGGAATCTTTTGTTTATCATGCGGCTGCCCTTGTACGCTCTGCTGGCGTTTGAGGGATGTTAGCCCTTGTTCGCACCCGAGTCACCGCATTTTGGCAATGGTAAGACCACGTGCAGGCATTTCACGTTTGTGCAGACACTCTTCTAAACGGATTTACGCAAGCTCGCGATGTAAAAGCCATCCATTCCTCCCAGGTCGGACCAGTAATCAGGCCGCAAGCGGAGGCCGCCTTCGGTCGTTGCCCAATTGGGGTCGACGCCGGCAACCAACACCGCGTCTTTGTCGACGTGCATGTCTGGGTGCCGCTCGAGCGCTTCATCAACCTGAACCTCTCCCTCGTCCGGCAAAAGCGAACAGGTACAGAAAATCAGATGCCCCCCGGGGCGAAGCGAACGCCACGCGTGGTCGATCAAATCCGCCTGAAGATCAATCAGATCGGCGAATTCCGATCCATCCTTTGCATAGGGTAGATCAGGGTGACGCCGGATTGTGCCCGTTGCGGAACAAGGCGCATCCAGCAGGATCGCATCGAATTCACCCTCAATTTCACGGGCGTCTGAAACGATTGTTTTGGCGGGCAAATGAACCCGCGCCAAGTTCTCTTTCAGGCGCTGCATGCGTTGTCCGGAATTATCAACCGCCGTGACCTGAGCCCCTGCCGCCGCCAGTTGCATGGTTTTGCCACCAGGGGCGGCGCATAGGTCAAGCACCGACTCGCCCTTTTGTGGTGCCAAAATTTTCACCGGCAGAGCGGCTGCGGCATCCTGAACCCACCAGTCGCCTTCGGCAAAGCCGGGCATCATGGTAACCTGCCCTGCATCAGCGACCCGGACCGACCCAGTGGGCAGCACCACTCCGCCGACCGCCGCCGCCAATGCCGCGGGGTCTTTCTTAGCGGTCAGGTCTAGGGGGGCCCCCGCAAAATGCGAGGCTTCTATACCGGAAATCGCCTCTGGTCCCCACGCTTCGCTCAACGGGCCGCGAAGCCATTTGGGCAGACGAGGGGACCGGAGAGCGGCCCATGCCTCGGGGCCATCAGCGGCGATTTTGCGAAGCACGGCGTTGGTCAAACCTTTCAGGTGACCCAGCTTCTTGTGCGTCGCGACCAGTTCGACCATCGCGTTGACCACGCCATGTGCAGCGCCGCCCTGAGCCAGCTCTATAGTGCCCACCCTCAACACGTTGCGCACGGTCAGGGGGGGGTACTTTGACAGGTGTTTCTGGAGCATACGGTCTGCACGCTCCATGCCGCGCAAGGTGTCCATTGCCAATCGCTGCGCCCGAGCCCGGTCATCCGCGGGCAGCTTATCCAGTGCTCCGGCGGCCAATAGCTCGGACATCAAACGATCTTCGCCCAGGATCATATCCAGTAGATATACAGCACTTCTTCGGGCTTGAACGCCGGTGTCTGACATATGAAACGCTTTCTTACTGAGGGTGCCTGGGTTGTCGGGGCTTGTATCCGACGTATATCAAGGGGACCGTGGTCTCAAGAGGATGAGAAAATGAACCAAGCAGGTAAGCCCCCGATGCCAACCCCGCCACATGACCCAACACCGATCCCGGAACCCGGACCCGATCTGCCGCCGCAGCCGTCACCCGGACCGCTGCCATTGATCACGCCAGAGCTGGCACCGGCGGCGCAACGGGCGCTGGCAGAGGCAGCAGAACGCCGTGCCAAGGCGCGAACTGTCGAAAGGCCACGCGAATTGGGCGGGCGAGATGGCCCGGAACCCGTGCGGTATGGAGATTGGGAGAAAAAGGGAATCGCCGTCGATTTCTGAATCTCAGCGCGCGGCTGGCCGAGAGCCCGTGATCGGGCGCCGAGGTTGAGCAGTCAACTCAGATATTCCAGCGTCAACGCAAAGAAAAACTGGCCGATTTTCCGGTACCCTTATCCGATGTGAACCGGATTTTGGTACCGTTTACGGCGACCTCCTGGCAGTTGTAGCCCAGATCATCATCGCCCCATTCGAGGCTTCGGCAAAAATAGCCTTCCTTCCAGACCCAGTTTCCGGAAACCTTCCAGGCTGCACCGGTTCCCCTTATGGTACCGGCAGGTGACACCTCAAGTTCGACCAGTGGGCGGGTAAGCTTCTTGCCATCTACGACCGAGATAAAATCTGCTTGGCTTTGGACCTTCTGATATTCAGCATGGGCTGCGGAGCTCATGGCGAAAACGGCCACGCATGCGGTGAAAAACAGATGTCGCATCGTATTCTCCCTAGCTGACTATGAAGTATATACGCCCCACCCGTTGAATTAGTTTCAACCCCGCCTCAGAAATCACCGCAAACGGGGTGTCAGTCTTGCAACCCCAAGACATCGAGCATGTCGTATTGGCCCGGCGATCTGCCCTGCCCCCAAATGGCCGCCTTGATGGCTCCGCGTGCAAAAACTGATCGGTCCGATGCTACGTGACGCAGAATGATGCGCTCGCCGGTGGCTGCGAAAAGAACGTCGTGCTCCCCGACAATGTCGCCTCCTCGAATGGCGGTAAATCCGATGTCTCCGCGCTTTCGCGCCCCGGTTATTCCGTCCCGGCCCCTGTCAGACACGTCGTCAAGCGCTACGCCGCGCCCTTCGGCGGCGGCTTCGCCCAGCATGAGAGCCGTGCCCGAGGGTGCGTCTACTTTCTGATTATGGTGCGCCTCGATGATTTCGATGTCGAAATCATCGTCCAGTGCTGCGGCCACGCGTTTGGTCAGCTGCGTCAGCAGGTTCACACCGAGGCTCATGTTACCTGCCCGTATGATCACCGCATCACGGGCAGCCGGAGCCAGCTTGGCGATCTGATCCGCAGACATGCCGGTTGTGCCGATCACATGGACCATTTTGTTGCGGGCGGCCAGATTTGCGAATTCGATCGTGGCTTCGGGAGCGGTGAAATCAATTACCGCTTGCGCCGGTGCGAGTCCCTCGTCCGGGTCATCGGTAACGATGACCCCCAAAGCAGCCCCCCCCATCGCAGTGCCGATGTCCTGGCCGACCCATTCATGGCCCGCCCGTTCAATCGCGCCGACTAGGCGCACCCGGTCGTCGGCGGAAACCAGCGTCACCAACATTTGGCCCATTCGACCCGAAGCGCCCGTAATTGTTATCCCAAGTTTATCGCTCATGATCGTCTCCTTGTTGCCTCCGGGTCTCGCGCACGGCGATCTGCTTGGCAAAACCACAACAACCCCTTAAATGAAGGATATGGCAAAGAACAAGTTTCATGAGGGCTCTGGCCCGTCACAACGGCAGCTTCGGGTAGCGGAAACGATCCGTCGCGCGTTATCGGAAGTTTTGGCACGCGGGGATGTCCACGATCCTGAACTGAACCGTATGTCCATAACCGTCGGTGAAGTGCGCACCTCCCCCGACCTGAAGATCGCGACAGCTTACGTGCTGCCGCTGGGGGGGGATGGACGCCAGGACGCGTTGAAGTTGTTATCCCGCAACAAGGGCGAGTTGCGCCGGCTGATGTCGCGCAAACTTGCTTTGAAGTATTCGCCCGATCTGCGGTTCCAGTTGGACGAAACCTATGACCGTATGGACGACACACGCCGGATGCTGGCGCAGGATGTGGTTCGACGCGATGCCGATGCTCCGGATAGAGACATGGGTGAGTCGTGACGAAGCTGGCAGCGCTGATCTTGCTGATGGTTCTGGGGCCGGTGCCGGTGATGGCGGAAACCTGCGAGACCATGTCATTCAAGGAGAATAGTTTCGACATCTGCACTGTCGATCTGACCCAAGATACGCTGGAGCTGTTTTTATACGCGCCCGACGGCAGCCCGTACGGTTATTTCAACACGTTGAACGCCGCGCTGGAAACCAAAGGCAAGAAGTTGGGCTTTGCCATGAATGCGGGTATGTATCACGATGACCGCGCGCCGGTCGGGTATTACCTCGAGAACGGCAGCGAGCTACAACGCGTCATCAGCAGCGAAGGTCCGGGCAATTTCGGGCTGTTGCCGAATGGTATTCTGTGTTTACGTGGAAACCGTGCCGATGTGATCGAGACAACACGTTTCTTAAGTCAAAACCCGGACTGTAAAAGCGCGACGCAATCGGGGCCGATGCTGGTCATCGACGGCAAGCTACATCCTCGGTTTCTGAAGCACAGTACCTCGCGGTATGTGCGAAACGGCGTGGGAACCAGTGCGGACGGGACCCAGGCCATCTTTGCGATTTCCAACAATACGATAAATTTCTACGATTTCGCGTTATTTTTCCGCGATCATCTGAAGCTGCGCAACGCGCTTTATCTTGATGGCAACATCTCAAGGATGAGAGCCCCGTCGCTGAGCCGCAATGATCTGGGTTTTGGGGCGTTGGGGCCGATTATCGGCGTCGTTACCGAGAAATAGCCCCCCACACAAAAACTTTTTGGCCTTCGGCGAGGATTTTTTTCCATTTGGAACAAAGCCTGTATGGGCATTGGGGTCTGGACATTGATAGGAGGCAGGCGAAATGGACAAAGGCAGAAAAGATGGCACGTAAACGTAAGGGACGCGACATTTCCGGCTGGTTGGTCGTGGATAAACCCGTTGGCCCGACTTCGACCACCGTGGTCAACAAGGTTCGCTGGGCGCTTAATGCCACAAAAGCCGGTCATGCCGGGACACTGGACCCTGACGCCACGGGAGTTCTGGCGATCGCCTTGGGCGAGGCAACCAAAACGGTGCCCTATATCACCGACGCTCTGAAAGCCTATGAATTTACCGTGCGCCTTGGCATAGCGACCAACACCGATGATGCGGCTGGCGAGATCCTTGCGACGACCGAGTTGCGACCGACTGACGAGATGATCAAGGAAGCGTTGGCACGTTTCATTGGCGATATCGAACAGGTTCCACCTCAATTTTCGGCGGTGAAAATTGACGGTCAACGAGCCTATAAGCGGGCCCGTGATGGCCAAACCATGGAGCTTGCGGCCCGGCCCCTATGGGTGGAGAGCCTGTTGCTGATCGACCGCCCCGATGCCGATCATGCCACGCTGGAGATGGTATGTGGAAAGGGCGGCTATGTCAGGTCCATTGCCCGAGACCTTGGGCAGGTCTTGGGTTGTCTGGCGCATGTACGCGATTTGCGGCGCGTCTGGTCCGGACCATTCGAGGTCGCAGACGCGTTGACGATGGAGCAGATTGAAGCCATGGCACGGACAGATGCTCTGGACACTCATTTACTGCCTCTTGAGCACGGGCTTCAGGATTTGCCCGAAGTCAAAGCGACGGCCCAGGGCGCTGCACGTCTGCGTAACGGCAACCCCGGCATGGTCTTGGCTGATGGCGTTGAATACGGCGATGGGGCATGGGCTTCTTTCGAGGGGCGAGCCGTTGCCGTCGGGAGGTATAAAGCCGGCGAATTGCACCCAACCCGAGTTTTCAACGTCTCGCAGTAGCGATGATCATTCGCACCCATACCAAAGGCGATGCGCCTTCCACTGCAATCTATTCAGACTGCGAAAGATACCGCTACAGCCTGGCGCGCACCTGGGATCCGCAAAGACCCAAGGTGTTGTTTGTCATGCTTAATCCGTCGCGGGCGACGGAGATTGAAAACGACCCGACCGTAGAACGGTGCGAGAGGCGCGCGCGCATACTTGGCTATGGCGCGTTTCAGGTGACGAACATCTTTGCTTGGCGTGAGACCCACCCACGATTGATGCGCCAAGCAGCCGAGCCGATTGGCCCCGACAACGACCTTGCGCTAAGCGATGGCGTCACGTGGGCGGATTGTGTCATAGCTGCTTGGGGGGTTCACGGCACCCATCTGAACCGAGAAACCGACGTCATCCGTTTGATGGTATCCCTGAAAGCACCCCTGTTTCACCTGGGGCTGACCAAAGCCGGTCACCCGAAACATCCGCTATACATCAGCTACTCTCAAGCGCCCATCGCCTGGCGACCTTAGGCTGGCATTAACTCGCCTGCGATAATGCTGTGCATGCCGCTGAGTCAGGGGCGTGTGTTTGTCAAAGACTGCACATTTATCACAATTTTTCTGGTGGTGGTACACATGCTGTTTTTAGCTGGCCTTATGGGGATTATTACAGTCGGCGCCGTCGCCTTTATCGATGTCGAGTCAGGCGAAGAAACCGAGCCCGACCCACCCGATCCGCTTTCACCTGCACGCGGCGATGTTATTTCGGGCACGTCCGAAGCCGACGAATTGATCGGCACGGTGAATGATGACCAAATTGCAGGTTATGATGGCCGGGACACCCTCTATGGCAACGCGGGTGAAGACACAGTCTGGGGTGACGCCGGGAACGATACCATCGGGGGGGGCATGGGCGATGACCTGGTGCACGGGGGGAATGGCTTTGACGTTGTGAAGGGTCAAGCTGGAAACGACAGACTGTTCGGACACAACGACGACGACACGCTGTTTGGCGGCCCGGGCAATGATACTGTGAACGGGTCGGCTGGAAACGATATGCTTTTTGGTGATCCAGGGGATGACATTCTCTTGGGAGGGTTGGGCAACGACGTTTTAACCGGGGGCCCCGGCGCGGATACCCTTTTTGGGGGATGGGACGACGATATCGTAGACGGTATCGCGGGCGAAGGCGCTGACACCGGGCAGGATTTTCTGAACGGAGGGGGAGGCAATGACACCATCATCGCTGGCCCGCGCGACATAGTTACCGCAGGCGAGGGTGCGGATGACATCATCTTTCGGGGGCTGGGGACGGAATCTTCTCCCAGCAGCATTCTGGATTTCGAAAATAGCAAAGACAGTCTGGTGTTGATTTGGGACGAAGAGCGATCTGATGGCATCCAGCCGGTCATTGAGATTGCTCCCGATCCCTCAGATCCTCGGCAGAACCTGGTGTTCATGGACAGGTTTATGGTCGCCACAGTCAAATCGGACGGAATACTGCTCGTCTCGGATATATCCGTTGTACCGTTAAAAAGACGCGATTAAGGCCGGTCTCGTCACCCAGTGATTTCACATGCACCACAACGGTTTGTCGTCTCACGTATCTGAGTATGGTCAATGAACCTTTGCCAACCCCGTAAAAACTGCCTATACGCGCGAAATCTCGGTTGATTCCCCTCAACGGACGATACTCCATGGGCCTGTGCTGGACGACATCCCGGCCTGTGCCATCACTTTAACCTTTTGAAAAGGAGACCCCGATGTCGATTACGCCAGAAGAAAAAGCACGCGTCATGAAAGAATTCGGCACGAAAGAAGGTGATACCGGTTCGCCTGAAGTGCAGATTGCCGTTCTATCCTCGCGCATCGCGACGCTGACCGAGCATTTCAAAACCCACAAGAAAGACAACCACGGTCGTCGTGGGCTGTTGAAAATGGTTGCGACACGCCGGAAGCTGCTGGATTACGTTAAAGGAAAAGATGACGCACGTTATCAAGACCTGATCAAGCGTTTGGGCCTGCGCCGCTAATCAGCGCTGCACCGTCACAACGATTAGAACCGCGCCTTGGAAACAGGGTGCGGTTTTTTTAATTCGCCCATTGATGTTCACAAAAAAACGCCCATGCCCATTTGCCTACGCGACCTGACCCCCGAAGATACCGACGAAGCTGCCCTGGTTTTCTTTGCGGCAGTGCACCGGGGAACAGCAGATGTGTATTCTGCCGCACAACGAGTGGCCTGGGCCGGGGTAGCCCCCGCGCCAGAGGCATGGAAAAAAAGATTTGATAGCATTTCAGGGGTCGTGGCCGAGATAGACAACCGCATGGCAGGTTTCATGACGATAGACGGCGAAGGGCTGATCGATCTTGCCTTTGTCCACCCCGATTACATGAAAAAGGGCGTGGGGCGCGCGCTCTATACCGTCATCGAAAATCGCGCCATTGCATCTGGTGTGTGCCTGCTGACCACCTTAGCGAGCGAGAAAGCAAAACCGTTTTTTGAACGCATGGGCTGGTCCGTCGAGACACCAAATGCTGTGGTCAAAGGCGGGGTGACCTTGCAAAATTATAAAATGTTCAAGGCTTTACCCCACTGCCCTGCGTAACAGCGAATTTAACCCTGAATACTGGCTTTGCGCAGACATCATACCGCTTGCAAGGCTTCCCTTCCCATCGCAGGCAAACTGCTGTATGGCCGCACAATCTGAAAGCCGGCGCCCGGACTCCAGCGCCCGACAAAGAAGATACCGGAGTCAGGGGGAATATGCCCCCTACGCAAATGGCCCAACGCGGGCCGAAACAGGAAACGTAGATGTTTAATGTAACGACAAAATCCATGCAGTGGGGCGAAGAGACGCTGACACTGGAAACAGGCAAGGTGGCCCGTCAGGCTGACGGTTCGGTTATCGCGACACTCGGCGAAACCAGCGTCATGGCCAACGTCACTTTCGCACGTCAGCAAAAGCCCGGACAGGACTTTTTCCCGCTGACCGTTCACTACCAAGAGAAATACTATGCCGCCGGTAAAGTACCGGGTGGCTTCTTCAAGCGTGAGGCCCGCCCCACCGAGAAGGAAACCCTGACAGCCCGTCTGATCGACCGTCCGATCCGCCCGCTGTTCGTTCCCGGCTTCAAAAACGAAGTTCTGGTGATGTGTACCGTTCTGAGCCACGATCTGGTCAACGATCCCGACATGGTTGCCATGATCGCGGCCTCGGCGGCGCTGACCATTTCCGGCGCACCGTTCCGTGGCCCGATTGCCGCGTGCCGCGTTGGCTTTGAGGGGGGCGATTACGTTCTGAACCCGACTGTTGACGACATGCAGGACCTGCGCCTGAACCCGGAACAGCGTCTTGATCTGGTGGTTGCCGGCACAAAAGAAGCCGTGATGATGGTTGAATCCGAAGCCTATGAGCTGTCGGAAGAAGAAATGCTGGGTGCGGTGAAGTTCGCGCACGAGCAGATCCAGCCTGTCATCGACCTGATCATAGATCTGGCCGAAGACGCCGCGAAAGAGCCGTTCGACTTCCAGCCGGTTGACTATTCGGACCTGTCCGCTGCTGTCAAAGCCGCTGGCGAAAAGGAAATGCGCGCGGCTTTTGCCATTGCTGACAAGCAAGAGCGCACCGCCGCTGTTGCAGCCGCCCGCGAAACCATCAAGGCCGCACTGACCGATGAGCAGCTTGAGGACGCAAATCTCGGGTCCGCTCTGAAAGGGCTCGAAGCGTCCATCCTGCGCGGTGACGTGGTTAAAACCGGCAAGCGTATCGACGGCCGTAAAACCGACGAAATCCGCGATATCGTTGCTGAAACCGGCATCCTGCCACGCACCCACGGTTCCGCATTGTTCACACGCGGCGAAACACAGGGTCTGGTTGTGACAACGCTGGGCACCGGCGATGACGAACAGTTCATCGACGCGCTGCACGGCAACTTCAAATCCAACTTCATGCTGCACTATAACTTCCCGCCCTATTCGGTTGGTGAAGTTGGCCGTGTCGGTGGCCCCGGCCGTCGCGAAATCGGTCACGGCAAGTTGGCTTGGCGTGCGTTGCAGGCGGTTCTGCCTGCCTCCACTGACTTCCCCTACACCATCCGCGTTGTGTCCGAGATCACCGAATCGAACGGCTCCAGCTCGATGGCGTCGGTTTGCGGCGGCTCGTTGTCCATGATGGATGCAGGCGTGCCGTTGAAAGCGCCCGTCGCGGGTGTTGCCATGGGTCTGATCCTAGAAGAAGACGGCTCCTATGCGATCCTGTCCGACATTCTGGGTGACGAAGACCACCTGGGCGACATGGACTTTAAGGTGGCTGGGACCGAAGCAGGTATCACGTCGCTGCAAATGGACATCAAGATCGCAGGCATCACGCCCGAGATCATGGAGAAAGCTCTGGCACAAGCCAAGGCAGGCCGCGTTCATATCCTTGGCGAGATGAACAAAGCATTGTCCGGCGCGGGGGAATTCTCGGTCCACGCACCACGGATCGAAACGATGCAGATCCCGACCGACAAGATCCGCGAAGTTATCGGGTCCGGCGGTAAGGTGATCCGCGAGATCGTTGAAGTGTCCGGCGCGAAAGTCGACATCAACGATGAAGGCATCATCAAGATCGCATCGCCAAACGGCGACTCGATCAAGAAAGCCTATGACATGATCTGGTCCATCGTGGCCGAGCCTGAAGAAGGTGCGGTTTACACCGGTACCGTCGTCAAGATCGTTGATTTCGGTGCGTTCGTGAACTTCTTTGGCAAGCGCGACGGTCTGGTCCACGTATCCCAGATCGAAAACCGTCGCCTGAACCACCCTTCGGATGTGCTTAAGGAAGGTCAGGAAGTGAAAGTAAAGCTCTTGGGCTTTGACGATCGCGGCAAGGTGCGCCTGTCGATGAAAGTTGTTGATCAGGAAACTGGTGAAGAAGTCAAAAAAGAAGAAGAAAGCGCAACGGAGTAATCCTTGACCGCTTTTGAAAACGACAAAGCCCCGGTGGAAACACCGGGGCTTTTTTAATTTGGCGACCAGCAGAATCTGGTGAAATGAACGGAATGTACCGTTCGGGCGTTTGCCTCACGACGCACGCATCGCGTTCTTTCAGGATGACATCAGATGAGACAGCACGCCCCTACCTTGATGATACAAGAGCAACCTATGCTGTTGATCATACTTGGCTGGTACGCGATTGCCGGGTGTGTGATCTTTGCTACATCGATATTCATCGCCGATTTTGTCGTTCCGCAGCATGACTGGATATCGGATACAATCAGCGATCTGGGGGCGGGCCGGTATGAATACATCGTCGACATAGGGATTTATGCCTTTTCGGCATCGCTATTGGCGACAGCCATCGCGGCAGCGCATTTCCATATGGGTGGATGGCGGTGGAGCAACGGTATCATCGGACTTGCCATCATCAGCTTGCTGGTATTTCTGATCGGTGCTCGGAATGAATATGGCGACCAGGACAGCGACGGCTTCGTAATCCATTCATATCTTGTCTACGCGCTCGGCCTGTTGATGGTTTTCGTGCCGTGGACGATGGCAAAAGGCGCAAACCGTGTGGCTTCTGGCTATGCGAAAGCCTTGATAATCATCGCAATCGTGTGGGCCATTTCCGCCCCGATATTCTATTTTCTTCCAACCGATATAGACGGCATCTACGAACGATACCTTGGGTTGATCGCTTTTTCGATGGTGTTTACTCTTGCTCGTTTGTTCATCAAACGTGGCGGGTCGTTACGCCAGTCCCGACTGGCGTAGGTCGCGCGCGATATAGTGCGCCCGGTATCGAGCGTGCGATATCAATGCGAATGCCCATGGCCCCCGTGGCCGTCATCGTCCAGTGATCCATGCACGGCAAACTGGTCTATCCCGGCGTCTTGCGGCTCTATGAAACGGTACCCTTCGCGAACCCCGCTTTCGGTAAGCTCCCGTCCCACAGTAAGCAACGTATTGGGCGCGTGATCGGCGCAAATCTCCATCATTTGGCTCACCTCTTCCTCGGCCACGGGCCGGGCGGCTTCAGGCGACGGAGCACCGTATATCTCGATGAAATGCTTGACCAATTGCCGGGTAATCGCTTCGACCTCGAATGGTTCGACCTTGGTCACCGCAACGAAGGTAACGCGCCCGAAGGTTTCTACGCCCATCCAGCCATTGGCAAAGGCTTGCCGGGCTTTTCCGGTCAAATCGCCGTCGGTCCAGTTCGAAAATTCAAATCCCCCAGACACGCACCATTCACCGGTGCGGGCCGGAACGTGGAATACATTGCGATCGCTTTCGTCAAAATGAATTGCGCGGGCGAGGTATAGGTCGCTCATGGGGCAGGCTCCAGCAGGTCGGTCAAGGGAATAAGGTGCGTGGTATCTTCGGCTTTCAGCAACAGACCAAAATTTTCGTCAATCCCAAGAAAGACACCGTTCGCGTCACCCTGAGTAATGTTCTTACCCATGCTCCACGCGAGACCGGACCAGTATTTGTGTATGGGTGCCGGTCCTTCGTCAGACCAGCGATGCAGCATCACCAATGTGTGCCGCGCCCACGCCTCCAGAAGCATAACTGGATTAACATCGGAACAGCCTTCGCCGTAGAGAGTGGTATCGTCAGGCGTGTCGCCGGGGGTATCGCTTTGCGGCAGGATGTTTATGGAAAACCCCACGACCAGCCAGTCAGGGATCTGTTCTGGATCAGGGTTTGATGCAGCCACACGCATATGGCCACACACCGCACCATTCAGTCGCAAATCGCCATTCCACGCCAGATGCAGTCCGACCTCGGGCGGGGCCAAGGCACCAAGGGCGCTTTGAAAGCCAACCGCACAAAGCGGCAGCATCGCAATCGCCTTGGACAACGGCACTTCGGGTGCGAATACAATGGCCGCCTCTAAGGTGCTTGGTCCCAGATCGTAGAGAAGCAGGCCCGCGTCGCAGCCCTGACGCGCCTCGGCACAGGCCTGAGCAAACGGGCTGTCAGATTGCACCCCCGTCAGCAGCGGCGGTAGTACCGGGGCGTCGGTCATGCATTTCCACCTTCGATCAAGGCTCTGGCGACCGCACGGAATGCTTCTGCCTGAGCACTTTCAGGTTTTGACACCACAATCGGTGCCCCGCCGTCAGCAGCCACCCTGATGTCCAAATGCAGGGGGATTTCCGCCAACAAAGGTACGCCCAGCTTCTCAGCCTCGGAGGCAACACCGCCATGACCAAAGAGATGTTCTTCGTGACCGCAGTTCGAACAGATATGCGTGCTCATGTTTTCGATCATGCCGATAATCGGGGTCTTGAGCTGGTTAAACATGTCGATCCCCTTTCGGGCATCCAGCAACGCGATATCCTGCGGAGTGCTGACAATGATCGCGCCATCCACTTTCGCCTTCTGGGCAAGCGTCATTTGCACGTCACCGGTTCCCGGAGGCAGATCGACGATCAACACATCCAAGGCGCCCCATTGCACCTGCATCATCATCTGCTGCAACGCCCCCATCAACATCGGCCCGCGCCAGACAACCGCCTGATCGTCGTTGGTCATCAAGCCGATCGACATCATGGTCACGCCAAAGTTGCGCATGGGAAGGATGGTTTTGCCATCCGGCGACGCCGGCCGCCCGGACACACCAAGCATACGAGGTTGCGAAGGCCCGTAAACATCGGCATCCAGCATTCCGACGCGGCGGCCTTCGGCGGCCAACGCACAGGCAAGGTTTGCGGCAACGGTGGATTTCCCGACACCGCCCTTGCCTGAAGCAATCGCGATTATCCGATCAACACCGGGGATCTTTTCCGGGCCGGCAGGTTCGGACTTGCGGCCCATCTTCAGGTCCGGGGGTGGAGCCTGCTTGGAATGCGCCGTCAGCACTGCTGAAACGGCTGAAACCCCCTCCAACGCCTTGACGGCGGCATCGGCTTCGTCGCGCAACTTGGCATAAGCCTCAGCATGCGAAGGGTTCACCTCAAGCACAAAACGCACCGTCCCTTCGTCGACAGTCAGTGCCTTCACCAGCCCCAATTCTACGATATCCTTACCCGAGATAGGGTCTTTGAGGGTCTTCAAGCGGGCCAGAACGGCATCTCGGGTAATGCTCACGCTTCTGACTGCCCTTGGATTTTCCCGGTGACGACGTGCTCCATGTCAAGCCCGTCAACGGTCAAGACAACCTTGGCCTCGAAGGTTTTTCCTTCGGTGTTTCCCTGCTTGCGCATCGCGTCTTCGATCGCTTGTTGCGAGGTCACACCAACCTGCTTCAAGAATTTGCGCATCGACATGTTGAACTCTTCACTCATGATTTTCTCCTGATTTTTGATACTGGCTTTGCGGAAGTGCCTAGTGGTCTCTTCGCTTGCTGAAATAGTCGTCAGACGTGCGTACTCTTGGCCGTTCCTTGCCGGCCAACGGATTATTTTGCGCGTGATACTGGGCATTGACCCGACAGTTATCGCACATCTGAATCATCTTCGCCGCTTCGGACGACGCAAACATGGCGTGTTTGCCTGCCAGTTTTTCGGTGATCTTTTCCACGGTTGATTTTACCCCGAACAAGGACCCGCATTCGATACATGCAAAGGGTTCCTCTTCGTGCACCACGACTTGGGTAAAGGCTTCGTCTGATAGATTAAGCTGTGGTTTCAGTGTGATAGCGTTTTCCGGGCAAATGTTGGCACACAAGCCGCATTGCAAACAGGCATCTTCCTGAAAGCGCAACTGGGGAAGATCGGGGTTATCGCCAAGCGCGCCTGACGGGCACAGCGAAACGCACGAAAGGCACAAGGTGCACGCGTCGGTATCCACCAGCACGGCTCCATAGGGTGCCCCGGCAGGAAGGTCGATCATCCTGACGTCCGGCTGCAGCGTTCTTCCGGCCAGCCGCGCAACCTGCCGACGCGATCCCATAGGCAACAATGTCTCGTGTTCCGGTTGCAAGGCATCTGTATCCAGCGCTGTTTCCAATGCGTCAGGGTCTGTCTCTTGAAGCAGTCGGATCGTATTGCTGCCGCTGATGGCGCGCACGATATCGGCCTGAACCTCGATCACATCGCGTTCGGTCCTGGGGGACAATAAAATATCGACATGGCCAAAACCACAGCCCAGTGCCGCCAGCATTTCCGCATGTCCGAAACCGGCCAAAGCGTTCACCGCAAACGGGATGACGTCTACGGGCAATCCTGCGCCGTACCGAGCGAAAAGCTGCACCATCTCCAGCCCGTGTTCTTCGTCATGGACCAGCAAACGGGGTGTTTTGCCACCCGCCTTGCGATATGTAGAAGCCAATGTAGAAAGCCGCCGGAACAGCGTATCAACCGGCGGGGCATCATAGGTAATGGCCCCGGAAGGGCACACCGCCGAACAGCTCCCGCAGCCCGCACAGATAAGCGGGTCGATCGCCACATGGTTGCCCGCAGACGTGATGGCCCCTGTCGGGCACAGATCCAGACAGTTTGAACAAGCAGGTTGTTCGGCCCGCGAATGCGCACATAGATTTTCAGTCAGACGCACATATAGCGGTTTCTCGAATGTGCCGATCATCTGCATGGCTTGGCGTACGACATCGGCCACAGCGTTGGCGCTGCCGGGATCGGCGCGCAGATACCCGTCGCGTTTGTGAGGTGCGGGAAACAGGGACATGTTTCCGCTTAGGTCCAGGATGATGTCACATTGCGACACTGCGCCGTTACGTGGTGGCGTAAACTCCGGCGCACCACGTCCGCCAGGGATTAGCATCTCGAGCTGATCGAACGTTACTGAAAAGTTGCCCAACGACCCCGAAGCTTTGCGAAGCCTGCCGCGTACCACGTCATACCGGGGATCGGCAGTGCCCTCTGCTCCTTGGTCCAGCAGAACGGTTATCGCGAGTGTATCTGCCAATTGCGCGGCCACTTCGGTGGCGAGCTCCGATGGAGCAAGCAACAGGCATGTACCCTCAGACGCCACATCGAGCACACGTGGAGCCGGGGCCGGTAGATGTGCCTCCGCGACCAACGCAGCCATTTTCGGCGCAGCGTCCCCTTGGCCTGAATGCCAGCCTGCACGGTCACGAATGTCGACAAACTCGGGCAGCTCGGCCTCGATTTCCACCGAAAGATCTTCGAACCGGCGGCGTTCCTGCTGACAAGCGACCGTGACGTTACCCGCCTTGATGGCTTCCGCCGCGATGCCGATCTGATCTGTACAAAGACAGCTATGTACCTTCGAGCACGCAAGACCGGTTGTCTTGGATAACGCGTCCACGTCGATTTTCTGACTGCCCAGGCAATCGCAAAGCAAGAGTGATTTCTTCATGGCTCCCTCGTGACAACTTGGAGATTTGTCGGCTGTGCTGTCATCATTCGCCGGCCAAGCTAGTGATGTTCTGCGCCCGCCGCAAACCCCAAATTAAGCATCGTTTCCGGAGAATCAATATTCGCAGTTGCAGCGAAATTTATCCAATAAAAACAGTCAGGAATGCGATTACCCCTGATAAACATTGACGAATGCGGCCTTACGTCACTGCTGCGGTGCAACATGTGATAATAAGAACACTCACTAAGCAGATTTTACTTTGATAACGGTGCGGAATACGTCAGTATACCGCCACGCAGGCATACATCATTTTTCAGGGTTCCAGTTGAACGCAATTCTCAAAACAGCACAATCCATGCCGGTCGGTGTGGTGCTTCGCAAATCGCCCGGGGTAACCAAGTGGGCGAAATTTGTGTGGCGTGCGGTCTGCGTTTTGCCCGGTGCAGCGCCGGCTGACTGGAAACTGTTGCGCACCGAAGGCGACGTTTCGGAATTTCATGCCGCGACGGTGCCCTTGACGCTCTATCGCTCGGATACCGAAGCATACGCGCATAGTCTTGCCGCTAATGTTCCCTGTCTCTATGTGATTTGCCGCGAAACTCAGGAAACCGAAAGACCGCTCGATATCGTCACGGTCACCGCGTCGCCTTATGAGGCGCAGGATTACAGCGACAACGGTGAGGATATCGTCGAAAAGGTCATGATTCCGCCTCAGGTCCTTGCCTGGATCTCGGCTTACCTGGACGAACATCACGAAGAAGAAGCCTTTATCAAACGCCGTCGCGACAAATACCGCGAACATGAACAAGACGGAATTGGTGACGCGCGCATTTCGCAGACAACCGACGTATATCGGGCACCACGCAAGATAAGAACGGGTTCTGCGCGATGACCCGCCGAGCATCATTCTGGGAACGCCGTCGTGCCGGCGTTAAGGCCGAGGAAGCATCGGCCCAGCAGGCCGCTGAAGAACAGGCGTTGGCTGAGCAGCAGGTTTTGAATGCCGAAAAATCCGACGAGGAACTGTTGGCCGAGTTCGACCTGCCCGATCCAGACACGATGAAAGCCGGTGACGACTTCACCGCCTTCATGGCGAAAGCGATCCCGGATCATTTACGGCGTCGCGCGCTCCGCAAGCTTTGGGTCTCAGACCCGGTACTGGCCTGCCTTGACGACTTGGTCGATTACGCTGACGATTACACCCAGGTGTCCGCGGTCACCGATTTCACCACCAGCTATCAGGTCGGAAAAGGCCTGCGCGAACATATCAAGGATGTGGCGGTGAAATCGGCGAATGCATCGACGCCGGATGCGCCGATAGACATGCCCGAAGAAATGGCGACCTTGGCACAGCCTGCCCCGTGCTCGGTTGCATCGTCGGTTGAGGAAAGCGAACTCGCTTGCGAACCTGATGATGAAATCGAGACAGAAGCACTTGATGCCGCATTGGATGATGTGCAATTGCCACCGCGCCGAATGGCTTTCCATTTCGAGGATCAGAGCTCATGAATGTTACTGCCGAAGCCGCCAAGGTCGCGCCCGAAGATCGTCTGCGTGCCGATCTGTATAACTATCTAGGCGTCATGTTGGCGCGGCCCGCCGATGCGGCGATGTTGAACCAGACCGCGTCATTGACTGGTGACACAAGCGCATTGGGCGAAGCGATAAATGGTCTGGCACGTGTCGCAAAAGCCGTGTCGCCCAAGCAGGTCCAGACCGAATTCGACGCGTTGTTCATAGGCTTGGGCCGGGGTGAACTGCTGCCTTACGCCAGTTATTACCTGACCGGGTTTCTGAACGAAAAACCGTTGGCCTCACTGCGTACAGACATGTCGGCGCAACGCATATCCCGCGCGCCGAACGTGTTCGAGCCCGAAGATAATATCGCGTCGCTCATGGAGATGATGGGCGGTATGATCGTAGGTCGCTTTGGCGATGCTGCCTCTGACGCTACGCAGCGCGGTTTTTTCAACAAGCACATCGCGCCTTGGGCCGGTCACTTTTTCACTGATCTGCAAAGCGCCAAGAATTCTGTCCTCTACGCCGGTGTCGGTGCGGTTGGCAGTGCCTTTATGGACATCGAACGCGAAGCTTTTCGTATGACGGCGGGCTGAACCCGCGCCATTCAACGTGGGTCACACCCGCATAACCAAGGAAAGGGATTAAACCCATGACCCAGGAAACCACCGGCACCAATCGCCGAAATTTTCTAAAACTGGCAGGCACAGCAGCCCCCGCAGCGGCAGTGGCCGTTGCGACCGTGGGTACTTCGGCAGAGGCGCAGACCGTCGATTTGCAGTCGGAGACCATGCAGGACACTGCTCACACACGTGCGTATTTTGAAAGTGCGCGTTTTTAATTAGGCGAACAACTCTGCGGGTCAACAAGCGCAGTGGAAAAAATAGCCCCGACCTGAACCAACCGTTCATGACACGCGGGCTTCAAGGGAGAGTATTATGCTTCGGAAAAAGACGAATGGGGTTGCACGGCGGCCCCAAAGAACTGGGATTGTGTCCGATATCGCCGAAAGATCGGTTGACCGTCGTTCATTCCTGCGGGGTTCCGGTCTTGCGATCGGCGGGTTGGCAGCAATAGCCGCAACCGCAGGCTCCGTCACCCAAGCCTCGGCAGCGGCAGCAGTGGATGGCGCGGTCGAAACGATCAAATCGGTGTGCACCCATTGTTCGGTTGGCTGTACGGTCATCGCAGAGGTTTCCAATGGCGTCTGGACAGGACAGGAACCCGGTTGGGACAGCCCGTTCAACCTTGGGTCGCACTGCGCCAAAGGTGCTTCGGTGCGCGAACATGCCCACGGCGAACGCCGTTTGAAATACCCCATGAAAAAAGAGGGTGGTCAGTGGATTCGCATCAGCTGGGAACAGGCGATCAACGAAATCGGCGACAAGATGAACGTGATCCGCGAAGAAAGCGGCCCGGATTCTGTCTACTGGCTCGGTTCCGCCAAGCATAGTAACGAACAGGCGTATCTATTCCGCAAATTCGCCGCATATTGGGGGACCAACAACGTAGACCACCAAGCGCGTATTTGCCACTCGACCACTGTTGCAGGTGTTGCGAACACGTGGGGCTACGGTGCCATGACCAACAGCTATAACGATATCCACAACAGCCAGGCGATCTTTGTAATCGGTGGCAACCCTGCCGAAGCGCACCCGGTATCCCTGTTGCACTTGCTGAAAGCGAAAGAAGAGAACAACGCGCCGTTGATCGTGTGTGATCCTCGCTTTACCCGCACAGCCGCACATGCGGACGAATATGTCCGCTTCCGTCCCGGTTCGGATGTGGCGCTGGTCTGGGGTATCCTTTGGCACATCTTCGAAAACGGGTGGGAAGACAAGGAGTTCATCCGCACCCGCGTTTGGGGCATGGACCAGATCCGTGACGAAGTCGCGAAATGGACACCCGAAGAAGTCGAACGCGTCACTGGCGCACCCGCTTCGCAGCTTGAGCGCGTTGCACGCACGTTGGCAAACAACCGTCCCGGCACCGTGATCTGGTGCATGGGCGGTACGCAGCACAGCAACGGCAATAACAACACCCGCGCCTATTGCATCTTGCAGTTGGCCTTGGGAAACATGGGTACCGCAGGCGGCGGCACCAATATTTTCCGCGGTCACGACAACGTTCAGGGTGCAACCGATCTTGGCGTTCTGGCGGACACGCTGCCGGGTTACTATGGTCTGAGCGCAGGCGCTTGGGCGCATTGGGCGCGTGTCTGGGAAGAAGACCTGGAATGGCTCAAGGGGCGTTTTTCGGACGCGTCTTTCGGCGATACCAAGATGATGAACCTGACCGGCATTCCTGTCAGCCGCTGGATTGACGGTGTGCTTGAAGACAAGGAAAACCTCGACCAGCCGGACAACACCCGGGCGATGGTTCTGTGGGGCCATGCGCCCAACTCGCAGACCCGTCAAAAAGAAATGGTCACCGCGATGGAGAAGCTCGACCTGATGGTCGTGGTTGACCCCTACCCGACCGTTTCCGCTGTCATGCAAGACCGCCAAGACGGCCTGTACCTGCTTCCGGCTGCAACGCAGTTCGAGACACGCGGTTCTGTAACTGCGTCGAACCGTTCGCTGCAATGGCGCGACCAGGTTGTCGAGCCGCTGTTTGAATGCAAGCCCGATCACACCATCATCAAGTTGTTCGCGGACAAGTTCGGATTCAGCGATCGTATGTTCAAGAACATTGCGATCGAAGGGGACGAACCCGTCGTGGAAGACATCACCCGCGAATTCAACCGCGGCATGTGGACCATCGGGTATACAGGTCAAAGCCCAGAACGCATGAAAATGCACATGGCGAACCAGCACACCTTTGACCGCACAACCTTGCGTGCCATGGGCGGACCAGCCGACGGTGATTTCTATGGCTTGCCGTGGCCAGCTTGGGGCACACCCGAGATGAATCACCCTGGCACCGCGAACCTTTACGACATGTCTATGCCTGTCGCCAAAGGTGGCCTGACCTTCCGGGCGCGCTTTGGCGTCGAACGTGATGGTGAAAACCTTCTGGCCGAAGGCGTTTACAGCCAAGGGTCAGAGATCAAGGACGGCTATCCCGAATTCACAATGGCCATGCTCAGAGAACTCGGATGGGACAGTGATCTGACCGAGGACGAAATGAACGTCATCAACTACGTCGCTGGTTTCCCCGAGGGTCGCCCCCAGGCTGATGAAAAGCCTGCGGAAGAGGTCGGAGAAACATCTCAAACCGGCGAAACACCGTCTGACTATTCGGCAAAGACCGGCGGCGTGAACTGGAAGACCGACCTTTCCGGCGGCATTCAGCGTGTCGCGATCAAGCATGGCTGCGCACCCTTTGGCAACGCCAAGGCCCGTGCCGTTGTCTGGACCTTCCCCGATCCGGTTCCGCTGCACCGCGAACCGCTTTATACCAATCGGCGCGATCTGGTCGCAGACTATCCAACCTATGACGACAAGAAGTTCTGGCGCGTACCGACAATGTACAAGTCCATTCAGGAAAATGATTTTTCCAAGGATTACCCGATAATCCTCACGTCGGGTCGTTTGGTTGAATACGAAGGCGGCGGTGACGAAACACGGTCCAACCCCTGGTTGGCCGAGCTTCAGCAGGACATGTTTATCGAAATCAACACCCGTGATGCCAACAATCTTGGCGTCCGTGATGGCGCGCAAGTCTGGGTCGAAGGCCCGGAAGGCGGCAAGGTGAAAGTGATGGCGATGGTAACTGACCGAGTTGAAAGCGGCGTCGCGTTTATGCCGTTCCACTTCGGTGGTCACATGGAAGGCGTCGACCTGAGGGAAAGATACCCTGACGGAGCCGACCCTTATGTGCTTGGTGAATCCACCAACACTGCACAGACATACGGATATGATTCAGTAACTCAGATGCAAGAGACCAAAGCGACCCTCTGCAAAATCTGGACAGCGTAAGGAGACCGACAAGATGGCAAGAGCAAAGTTTCTCTGCGACGCCGAACGCTGCATCGAATGCAATGCGTGCGTCACGGCCTGTAAGAACGAACACGAAGTACCGTGGGGCATCAACCGCCGCAAGGTCGTCACCATTCAGGACGGCAAGCCCGGCGAACGGTCCATATCAGTTGCATGCATGCACTGTTCCGACGCGCCGTGCATGGCCGTTTGTCCGGTAGACTGCTTCTATCAAACTGATGATGGCATCGTTTTGCACTCCAAAGACTTGTGCATCGGATGTGGTTACTGCTTCTACGCCTGCCCATTCGGCGCACCTCAGTACCCTCAGGCTGGTAACTTTGGATCACGCGGCAAGATGGACAAATGTACCTTCTGTGCCGGTGGCCCCGAGGAAAACAACTCCGAAGCCGAGTTTCAGAAGTACGGGCGCAACCGGATCGCCGAAGGCAAGCTGCCAATCTGCGCCGAGATGTGTTCAACCAAGGCCCTGCTTGCTGGTGACGGAGATGTCGTATCAAGCATCTACCGCGAGCGCGTGGTTGCACGTGGCTTTGGCTCAGGTGCATGGGGCTGGGGTACAGCATACGAGCGCAAAGGCGGCTAACGCCCCTTTCGCACAATAATGCGTTCCTTGGCCCGCTGGCACATGCTGGCGGGCCAATTTATCTTTATTATATCGGAGGTCCCGATGACATTGTTGCGCATACTGTTGCCCCTCGTCTTCCTCGTCTCGTTTGCTGGTCTGTCGGCCGCGCAGGATACCACCGTCAATGGGGTGGGCGTTCAACCCGGCAAACAGACCCTTGCGGATATCCTTGCCCGTCAACGCGGTGAAGATGTTCCCTTTGGTGCCCAAGTGCCGCGCCCCGCAGAGCACGAAGCCCCGCCTGTTTCCAGCCAGCTCGGGCCATTGGGCGGTGCCTCTGACGCTGATCTGTGGCGCGACATCAGAGCCGATTCAGGAACCTCGCTGTCTGCCAGCAACCGCGGTCCGGCTGCTACCGTAATGATGCAGGAAAGCGGCATTTGGTGGCTCGATTTCAGACGGGGCCCGCTTTTGACATACGGAAACGCCGCCCTTGCGGCCACCGTTGTCCTGCTGGCGATTTTCTACCTGATCCGAGGCCGCATCAAAATTGAACATGGGCGCTCGGGGATCACTATTGCACGCTTCAAGTTCATCGAACGCTTTGGTCACTGGTTGATCGCCAGTTCGTTTATCCTGCTCGCGTTGACAGGGTTGATTTCTCTGGCGGGCCGAAAGGTGCTTATCCCGGTTTTCGGACTCGAGGCGTATTCGGCCTATGCAACCATAGGTAAATGGATTCACAATAACGTTGCATGGGCGTTTATACTCGGTTTGGTAATGGTTTTCGTCATGTGGATCGCGCACAACCTGCCCGACCGCACCGACATCAACTGGATCCTCAAGGGCGGCGGCATCTTCGGCAAGGGTCACCCGCCGGCCAAAAAGTTCAACACCGGCCAAAAACTGATCTTTTGGGCTGTGATTATTCTTGGCGGATCAATTTCGGTATCCGGCCTATCGCTGCTGTTTCCGTTCGAAATAACCATGTTCGGTCCCACCTTTGCCAAGCTCAACGATATGGGCGTGCCACAACTTCTGGGATTTGGCCCGATCGAGGCTTCACTGACGCCTCAGGAGGAAATGCAATACGCGCAACTGTGGCACGCGATCATCAGCTTTGTATTGATGGCGGTAATTCTCGCGCATATTTATATCGGCACGTTGGGCATGGAAGGTGCATTCGAAGCGATGGGTTCAGGTGATGTAGATCTGCAATGGGCCCGCGAGCACCACAGCATCTGGGCCGAAGAGATGGTTGCCGAAAAAAACAAACCCGCCTCTGGCGCACACCCGGCTGAATGATATGACGTATCATCAGCCGTTCCGTAACCTGCGTTCAGGCGCACAACAGCGAGGTTCCAAATGAAGGCTTTCCTAGTGGCCAACGTGGCCCTGATCATCATTGCGTTCGGGGTAAACCTCGCGCTTGACAATGCCGGGTTTTCGTCTGCCAACATGACTTCCGACAGCAACGTACGGCTGGGCGACTGAAGACAGTAAATAATGAGTATCCAAACCTGCGACCTGCCCGATGAATGACATCTGGGCAGGGCTCACTTCTGCATTCTGGCTCATCGCGACCGGCGATGCCGACCTGATCGAGATCACAATGCGATCCCTTCAGGTCAGCCTGTCAGCTTTATTCATCGCGTCGTTCATTGCCCTGCCCCTGGGGACCTGGCTGGCCATCCGCCGGTTCCGGTTCCGCCGGACTGCGATCGCTGTGCTCAATGCCATGATGGGCCTTCCCCCGGTGGTTGTCGGCCTGATCGTCTATCTGCTGTTATCACGCGCAGGACCGTTCGGCGTTTTCGGTCTGTTGTTCACCCCCACTGCAATGATCATTGCACAGGTGGTCATTATCACACCATTGATCGCGTCCATCACCCACCAGGCCATGCGCGACCTCTGGGCGGAATATCACGATCTGCTTATATCGCTGAACACGACGCCGATGCGCCGTATCCTGACATTGATCACCGATGGGCGGCGCGCACTGCTCACCGCTGCATTGGCGGGCTTTGGCCGCGCCATAGGCGAGGTCGGCGCGATTATGATCGTGGGTGGCAATATTGACCATGCCACGCGGGTGCTTACCACTGCTATCGCGCTTGAAACCGGCAAGGGAGACTTTGCCTTGGCCCTGGGGTTGGGATTTGTCCTGATCGGTCTGGCGCTTTCTGTGAACCTGATCATTCATGCCCTTTCCCGCACGGAAAGGAGAGGTAGATGGTGACCACCGTACTGCCTGTGGAAATGCGCGGGGTCAGCATTTCGAAGGGGCGGAAAAGCCTTTTGGGGCCAATTGACCTGACCCTGGGTGCGTCTGGCTTCACCATCCTGTTAGGACCGAACGGTGCGGGCAAAACGACGTTGCTCAAGGCTTTGCACGGGCTGGAGAGACTGGATACCGGTACCGTCACCTGGTCGGCTTCCGACACCGTGGCCCGCACCAAGCAGGCCTACGTGTTCCAAAGCCCGGTGATGTTACGCCGATCAGTCCGCGCCAACCTCGCCTATCCGCTGAGTATTCTGTCCTACCCTAAAGATCGAATGGATCACGCGATCGAGACTTGGGCCGAACGCATTGGTCTGACCGACGCGCTTCACCGGCCGGCGACCCGCCTGTCGGGAGGGGAAAAGCAAAAGCTGGCACTGGCCCGCGCTTTGATACGCGACCCTGAAATCCTGTTTCTGGATGAGCCGTGTTCAAATCTTGACGGTCGTTCGGTGAAAGATATCGAAGCACTGCTGCAAGCCGCCCACCGTAACGGTACCCGTATTGTGATGGCGACCCATGATCTAGGACAGGCGCGTCGTCTTGCAACTGAAATACTCTTTCTGTTTAAAGGTCGTATTCACGAGGAAGGACCGGCACCCCAGACGTTTGATGCCCCTCTGACCTCGGAATTCAAATCCTTCCTGAACGGAGACATTTTGGTATGAAATCCCTGCTAACAGCTCTTGCCATTGCGATAGGTGCCACTGCGGTACAGGCCGACACAATGAAAATGGCGGTCACAACTTCATTCAACAATTCGGGCCTGTCCGAGGTGTTATTACCGGCGATCAAGCAGGACCTGGACCTAGATGTTCAGCTGTTGATCGTCGGTACCGGCCAAGCCTTGCGCTTGGGGGAAGCCGGGGATGTCGATGCTATTCTGGTGCACTCCAAGAAAGCCGAAGAAGCGTTCGTGGCCAAGGGGTATGGCACCCATCGCCGTGAAATCATGTACAATGATTTTGTGCTGATCGGGCCTAGCAGCGATCCCGCCGCCATCGCAGGTGCAAAGACCGCCAAGCAGGCGTTTGAGATGATCGCGACCGCCAAGGCACCGTTTGTCAGCCGTGGGGACGACAGCGGAACGCATAAAAAGGAACTGGCGCTTTGGGCGACCGCCGATCTGGACCCGAAGGCGTTCGGAGACTGGTACAAGGCCGTTGGTGCAGGGATGGGAGCAAGCCTGAATACCGCCGCAGGGCTTGATGCGTACATCATGTCCGATCGTGCAAGCTGGCTGAATTTTGCCAACAAGGCTGATTTGGCTCTGCTGTTTGCTGGCGATAAGGTGCTGTTCAACCAGTATGCCTATATCCCGGTTAACCCCGAAAACTTTACGCATATCAACAAGGAAGCAGCGGCCAAGCTTGAAACCTGGCTGGTAAGCGACCGGGCAAAAGAGCTGATTGACAGCTATACGATCAATGGCGAAAAGCTGTTCACCTTCAACGCCGAACAGTGATCAAGCAGGTTTGAAAGCCTGACAGGACAGGATATCAGACGTTATGAACTCTTTGATCATCCATATGTCCTCCAGCACCGCGCGCCGTCCCAACGTCGCGCGGTTGCTGCAAGACCTGCCAGATGCGCAGGTCGTCGAAGCAGTCAACGGTCGCGACCCCACGCAAGTTGCGGGTATCAAGACCCATGCGGGAAACCTGCATAGCCCGGCCTATCCCTTTCCCCTGACCCCCGCGGAAATTGGCGTTTTTCAAAGCCACCGCAAATGCTGGCGCATGATCGTCGATCAGGGTTGGGATTATGCGATGATCGCCGAAGATGATCTTGCTGTGTCATCACCCGAGATGACCCGCGCCAGGGCAATGATCGCCGATCACATGACGCCAGACATGTATCTGCGGCTGCCCCCCAAACGCCGCGAAAAACCGGCGAAGGTTATTGCCACAGATGGCGAGATGGCGCTTATTCTGCCGCGCGTGATCGGGTTGCAATGCTGCTGTCAGGTGGTGGGGCGCGAGGCTGCAAAACGGCTGTTGCAGGGGTCCGAGCAGATAGATCGACCTGTTGATACGTGGTTGCAGATGCATTGGGTCACCGGACAAAAGCTGCATGCCCTGCTGCCGAACGGACTGAGCGAGATCGCGCATCAAATCGGCGGTTCGACCATCCAACAAAAAACCCGCACCAGCGGCAAACTGATGCGGGAATTGAACCGTGGGTGGTACCGCGCGCAAGTCGCTATGCGACCGCAGCGCGCCTGACACCGCCCTAGTTCGGGGCTTTGGTCGTCCTCAGGTACGGCAGAATCTTGTTGAAATCGCCAAACTTGGCCTTGGCGTCATCGTCAGACAGCGTCGCGGGGATAATCACGTCGTCCCCCACGTTCCAGTTGGCCGGTGTCGCGACACCCTTGCCTGACGACATCTGCAAGCCGTCGAGGGCACGCAGCACTTCGGCAAAGTTGCGACCGACGGTCATCGGATACGTCATCGATAGCTTTAGCTTTTTGTCCGGGCCGATGATGAATACGGCACGTACGGTCGCGCTGTCATTCGGCGTGCGCCCATCCGGCAAGTAAGCTTCGGCTGGAAGCATATCAAACGCCTTGGCGACTTTCAGGTCATCATCTGCGATGATCGGAAAACCCGCCTTTGCCCCGCCGAACGTTTCAATGTCGCCTTTCCACTTTTTGTGCTCTTCGACACCGTCCACCGAAATGCCCATCACTTTGGTGCCGCGTTTTTCCCATTCATCCGCCAACTGAGCGACGGCACCGAATTCGGTCGTGCACACAGGGGTAAAGTCCTTGGGGTGGGAAAAAAGAATTGCCCAGCCATCGCCAACCCAATCATGCAGTTTGAGTGATCCCTGATCGGTTTCGACGGTCATGTCCGGAATCGTATCGTTTATGCGCAAAGACATTTTATTCTCCAAATTGAGGTTCCAGTTTGTCGCTCCCTACTTATGTAGGTGTAAGCGCATTCCGTTTCACCCCCTCACTTGCGGGTAAGATGGTGTGGTGCCATGGTATGCGCAACGTGGATGGGAAATTCCCCGCCACTGCATGACAAAAGGAGTTTTCCATGCTCGAGAAGCGCGAATTCTATATCAATGGCGAATGGGTTTCACCCGCTGCGCCGAAAGATCATCATGTCATTGATCCGTCGACCGAAGAACCTTGCGCGGTAATTTCTTTGGGCGATCAGGCTGATACCGATGCCGCAGTTGCCGCAGCAAAGGCAGCGCTGCCCGGCTGGATGGCCACTCCTCCTGAACAGCGCATCGCACTACTGGAAAAGCTGCTTGAGGTCTATCAGGCACGTGCAGAAGACCTGGCCAAAGCGATGAGTACCGAAATGGGTGCCCCGATGGATTTGGCCCGGACTTCACAGGTTGGTGCAGGGACCTGGCATCTGAGCAATTTCATCAAGGCTGCGAAAGAATTTAAGTTTGAACAGCCCTTGGGCGACCATGCCCCCAACGACCGTATCATCCGCGAGGCTGTGGGTGTGGCTGGCCTTATCACGCCGTGGAACTGGCCAATGAACCAGATCACCCTCAAGGTCGGTGCGGCAGTGGTAGCAGGGTGCACGATGGTGTTGAAGCCATCCGAGGAAAGCCCGCTCGATGCCATGATCTTTGCCGAGCTGATGGACGAGGCCGGCTTTCCCAAAGGTGTCTTTAACCTGGTAAACGGTGACGGGGTCGGCGTTGGTAGCCAACTGTCCTCTCATAAAGACGTTGATATGATCAGTTTTACCGGCTCCACCCGCGCGGGGACCCTGATTTCGAAGGCGGCGGCGGACACCCTGAAGAAAGTTCACCTTGAATTGGGTGGCAAGGGCGCGAACATCATCTTCAGCGATGCAGACGATAAGGCGGTCAAACGCGGCGTGCTGCATATGATGCAAAACACCGGGCAGTCGTGTAACGCCCCCAGCCGCATGTTGGTGCAGTCAGACATATATGACAAAACCGTAGAAGAAGCGGGTGCCGTAGCGTCCAAGGTGACTGTTGGCCCGGCATCCGAAGAAGGGCGGCACATCGGCCCCGTGGTGAACCAAACCCAATTCGACAAAATCCAGGACCTGATCCAAAAGGGCATCGACGAAGGTGCGCGTCTGGTCACCGGCGGCACGGGTCGCCCCGACGGGCTGAACCGGGGGTTCTTTGTAAAACCAACGGTTTTTGCTGATGTGACGCCTGATATGACCATTGCCCGCGAGGAAATCTTTGGCCCGGTGCTGTCGATCATGAAGTTCGACACCGAAGAACAGGCCGTACAAATCGCCAACGATACAGTGTACGGACTGACCAACTATGTCCAAAGCCAGGACGGCGAGCGTCGCAATAGGCTGGCGCGCCAGCTGCGATCCGGCATGGTTGAAATGAACGGTCAGGGCCGCGCGGCGGGATCACCCTTTGGGGGGATGAAGCAATCGGGCAATGGCCGCGAAGGCGGGCTATACGGCATCGAGGATTTCACCGAGATCAAAGCGGTCTCTGGTTGGGCCGCCGAATAACAGCATCAGACATTATCGAAGCGCAACACCGGAGTGTTGCGAAACAATGGGCCATCCCTGGCGGGGTGGTCTTTTCCACCCAGCCCGCAGGCTTAGAACGGGGCTTTCGACCGGATCTTGGTGGAATGGCCGCCCTGAGGGTGGTTGAACCGCAGCTCTTCTGAATGGAGCATCATTCTGGGGTAATCGAGCGCAGGCCCCGAAGCATAAAACGGGTCGCCTAAAATTGGGTGTCCCAGACTTAGCATATGCACCCGCAACTGGTGACTGCGCCCCGTTCTGGGGCTAAGTCGGACGCGCGCCGTTTCGCCTTCATCTTTCAGCAAGCGCCAGTCGGTCTGCGCGGCTTTTCCGGTTTCGTGACACACCATCTGAAGCGGCCGGTTGGGCCAGTCCACGATCAGCGGCAAGTCGATCGTTCCCGAACTCTGCTCTGGCACGCCCCAGACGCGTGCAACATAGGTCTTGCGCGTCATCCGCTTTTCGAACTGCAACCCCAGATGCCGCTGTGCATAAGGTGTCAGCGCGAAAATCATCACGCCCGAGGTGTCGCGGTCCAGCCGGTGCACCAATAGTGCATCGGGACACACGGTCTGCACGCGTGTAATCAGACAATCCGCCAGATGTGGACCCTTGCCCGGTACCGAAAGCAAACCAGCCGGTTTATCAACCAGCAAAACTTCGGCATCTTCATGCAAGATGACCAACGGATCCTGCGGCGGGCAATATTCTGTTTCCATAGCTGTGACTCTCAGATGTAGGATGGGTTTTCAAGCCAGTTGATGCAAAGGATTGATGATGCACCCCACTATTACCAAGATGATCGACGTCGTAGCCAAGGGTGAAGCCGACCAGATCGCTCCGCTATTGGCTGAGGATGTGCGCTTTATGCCCCCGACCTATTACAAGACCTGGACGGGGCGTGAACCCGTGGCAGCAGTACTGGGCCACGTCGGCCAGGTTTTCAGCAACTTCAGATACCGTAGGATCATGGGGTCTGGCAACGACTGGGCTCTGGAATTCGAGTGCAAAGTCAACGATTTGGACGCGGTTGGCGTTGATCTGATAACCTTGGATGACGATGGCCTTATCTCGCAGTTTGAAGTGGCCATGCGCCCGCACAAATCCATAGGTGCGCTACGCGATGCGATGAATGAGCGGGTGATGAACGACCCTGGTTTTCTCGCATTCAAGGGTGCGTTGTCTTGATGCGATGCGGGGACCCGGACCAGGCTTGTCATTATTGCGCCGGCGATCGACGCCGCATTTGCCTGAACAGCGAAATCGAATAGATCACCAACGCGCCCCAAATTAGCGGAAATGCTATCATCCGTGAGCGCCCGAAAGGTTCACCAAAGACCAGTACCGCGTTCAGGAAGATCATCGTGGGGGCAATATATTGCAATATTCCGATAGTCGACAACCGCAGGCGTTTTGCCCCGTTGGCATAAAAGATCAAGGGCACCGCCGTTACCACTCCGCAGCCCACCAACATCCATGTGTCAAACGGCACGCCGACACCAAAGTGGTTCTGCCCGGACACAACCAGATAGCCCAGATACGCCAAGGCCGGGGCGAGCAGGATCAACACCTCAAGCAGAAACCCCTGATTTGGCCCAATCGGCAAGCGCTTCTTGGCGAGCGCGTAAAGACCAAACGTGAAGGTCAGGCTCAAGGCCACCCAGGGAAGCCGACCGGATTCGATCGTCAGAATTCCTACCGCGACCGCTGCAAGAGCGACTGCCGCTACCTGCAAACGCTCCATGCGTTCGCCAAGCAGCAGCGCCCCGAGAAGAATGCTGAACAACGGATTTATATAATAGCCGAGAGCTGCATCCAGCGCGTGGCCCGAATTGACCGCCCAGATGTAAATTCCCCAATTCACCGAGATCAACGACGCTGTGACGCACCCCATAAGCAAGGTGCGCGGCGAACGGAATGCCTCGCGCAGGGTCGCGGTGCGCCCGAGCATGAGCAGAACCATCGCACCGACGGGGACCGACCAAATGATCCGGTGCACGACGATTTCCGCCGCCGGAATATGGTCAATCGCCTTCATGTACAGCGGTAGAAAACCCCAAAGGCCGTAGGCCCCTATAGCAAACGCAAGACCTTCCGGCGTGTCCTCATTCGGGGTTGTCTGACCTGCGGACAACGTATCTGGGTTGCGCATGGGCTTACTCCTTGCGCGGTGCTTAGCTGTGTTACGAGCAACCTACCAGTATTAAACTTTCACTCTTTCCGCAGCAGGGTCGTACATGGGTTTCAGCGATACTTCGGCGGGGACACGCGTGCCCGCAACGTCGATCTCGAAGCGCGAGGCCAGGACATCTGCCGCGCTTTGTTCGGCGCAAGGCACGTAGCCCATGCCGATCGCCGCCCCCAAGTGATGCCCGTATGCACCCGACGTCAGGAAACCAACGATTTCACCATCTCTCAAGATCGGTTCATTGTGATAGAGCATCGGCTCTGGATCAGTCAGTTTGAATTGCACCAACCGTTTTGCCAGACCGGTCTCGCGCTTGCGCAGCACCGCGTCGCGCCCGATAAATGTGGGTTTGTCGGTTTTCACGGCAAACCCCAGACCGGCCTCCAGTATGTGGTCTTCGCTGGTGATGTCGTGACCAAAATGCCGAAAGCCTTTTTCTATCCGCGCGCTGTCCATCATATGCATGCCACACAGCTTCAACCCGAGATTCTGCCCCGCTGACATGAGTGTTTCAAAGGCATGTGCCGCCATATCGGTGCTTACGTAAATCTCCCAACCCAGTTCGCCGACATAGGTCACCCGGTGCACCCGCGCCAACCCCATGCCCAACTCGATCTCTTGTGCTGTGCCAAACGGGTTGGTTGCGTTGGTGAAATCATTCGGCGAAACCGCCTGCAACAGCTTTCGGGCGTTCGGGCCCATGACGGCCAAAACACCCTCGGCCGGGGTTACATCGGTGATGACGACATTGAAGCCGCCCTGATGCCGTCGCATCCAGGTTTCATCCGCCAGACGGGTGGCCGCTGGCGTAACCACAAGATATGCTGTCTCTGACAGGCGGGTGACGGTCACGTCGGCCTCTATCCCCGCGCGTTCATTCAAGAACTGGGTATAGACAATCTTACCCAGGGGGACATCGTACTGCCCCGCGCCGACATGGTTCAAGAACGCTGTGGCATCGCGCCCCTCGACACGGATCTTGCCAAACGACGACATGTCATACATCCCGACATTCGTGCGGATTGCAGCCAGTTCATCGGCGACATTGCCAAAAAAGTTCTGCCGCTTCCAACTGTAGCGATACGACCCGTCCTGGCCCGGCTTACTGAACCAGTTCGCCCTTTCCCAGCCTGCAAGTTCCCCCATGACTGCCCCGCTCTCCAGAAGCTGCGCATGGAAGGGTGAGCGGCGAATACCCCGCGCGGTGACCTTTTGGCGGAACGGGTAGTGATCCGCATAAAGCAGGCCAAGCGTTTCCCTTGAGCGTTCCACCAGATAAGACTTGTTGGCCTGAAACGGCTGCATGCGCGAAATATCCACATCGCCCAAATCAAATGGTTTGGCACCATCCTCCATCCACTGGGCCAATGCCATCCCCGCACCGCCGGCGGATTGTATCCCGATAGAATTGAACCCTGCGGCGACCCAAACATTATCCATCTCGGGGGAAAGCCCCAGATGGTACGCATCGTCGGGGGTAAAGCTTTCCGGCCCGTTAAAAAATGTATGGATTCCGGCGTCCGCCAGCATTGGCATCCGGTGCACCGCCGCTTCCAGAATGGGTTCGAAGTGGTCGAAATCCTCGGGAAGCTGATCAAATTCAAAGCTTTCGGGAATGCCCGACATGCCCCATGGCTTTGATACAGGTTCAAACGCTCCCAGCAGGATCTTGCCCGCATCGTATTTATAGTAAGCGCATTCATCGGGGACCCTCAGAACCGGAAGCTGTTCCAGCCCCGCTATCGGTTCGGACACGATGTAGAAGTGTTCACATGCCTGCAAAGGCACGTTGGTGTTCAACATGCGACCGACCTGATGCCCCCACATGCCAGCGCAATTCACGACATGGTCGCAAGTAATCGCGCCCTCCTCACCGGACTCTGATTCGTAGGCGATACCTGTTACCCGGCGGCCTGTGCGCAGCGCCTGGGTGGCTTTGACCCTCTCGAAGATCTGGGCACCGCGTTGACGCGCGCCTTTCGCCAATGCAAGCGCGATATTGGCCGGATCCCCCTGCCCATCCTTGCCAAGATAAACCCCACCGGTAACGCCGTCGGTGTTTAGATGGGGATAGCGGGCTTTGATTTCACTGGGGTCGATCTCTTCGACATCCACCCCGAAAGCCCGCGCCATGGCCGCTGAACGGTATATCTCTTCGCGTCGCTCCCCGGTCAACGCGACGGTGATCGAACCACATCGCTTGAAGCCGGTCGCGACCCCGGTTTCGCCCTCAAGGTTCCCGTAAAGCTCCTGAGAGTATTTTGCGAGGCGGGTCATATTGGCGCTGGCCCGCAGCTGTGCAATCAACCCGGCTGCATGCCAGGTCGTACCGCTGGTGAGCTGCTTGCGTTCCAGCAGCACAACATCTGTCCAACCAAGTTTCGTCAAATGGTAAGCGACAGAGCATCCGATCACGCCACCACCTATGATGACGACACGCGCATGAGAAGGAAGAGTCATATCTGAGTGTCCTTAGAACGATTGTGAGCCTCAATATTTCGCGGGGCGAGAGCGATGTAGGAATGCTAGGGTCAGGTGCCGTGAGACATCATGCGCGCAATCGCTTGTTTTCCGGGTCCCAGAGCGGCGCATCAGGTTGCACCGTGGCATGACGGGGGACACCGAAAATATCGACCTCAAGCTCGGTTCCAGCCTGCGCCAGATCGGCGCGAACCATCGCAAATGCTATCGATTTGTTGACCCGGTAACCCCAGTCGCCCGATGTCGTCTCGCCCACGACGTCGCCCTTGTACGATACTGTTGACATATAGGGGGCGTCCTGATCGCCAGCGTCGATCACCAAGGTGACAAAACGCTTGGTCGGCCCGGTTTGCTGTTCGCGCAGCAAAGCGGCCTTGCCGGGAAACTCCTGTGGTTTGTCCAGCTTGACGAACCGGTCCAGTCCGCCTTGCAGCACCGTGTAATCCGTCGACAGGTCACCTTTCCAGGCACGATACCCTTTTTCCATGCGCAATGCATTCAACGCCCACATGCCAAAGGGTTTTGCCCCTGCCCCGATCACCGCAGCATATAGGATTGGGATATCCTTGTTGGCGGCATGGATTTCCCAGCCAAGCTCTCCGGCAAAACTGACCCGGGCAAGCGCGCAGTCCACCCCGGCAACCCGCGCCATCTGATGGCTCAGCCATGGGGCGTACAGGTCGGCCTGCGTATCGAGGCTTTGAAACAGATCCCGCGATTGCGGGCCCGTCACAATCAGCGTCGAATAATCCCCAGTGTGGTCAATCAGGCGCAACCCTGCCTGGCCCGCGGGGCGCAGGACATCAAAGTCATGCCATTGCGCTGCCGCAGCAGTTATCAGTGTGAAGTGATCCTCATCATGGCGAAGCAGCGACATTTCCGTCAGGATACGCCCGCGTTGATCCGCGAAATAGGCAAGGTTCATGCGACCGATCTTGGGCAGTGCGCCTGTTATCTGTCCGCGCAACCATTCGGCAGTGCCCTCACCGGACAGGTTGAAACGCGAAAACCCCGGCAGATCCAGAACGCCCACGTCGTCGCGGACAGCTTCACATTCCTGCCTTACCCGTTGCGCCCACGGCCCGTTGCGATCCCATGTCTGGGTGGCCTCATGAGACAGGTCGTCTTCGGCGTGGGCAAACCAATTGGCGCGCTCCCACCCATTATACGCCCCCATCACCCCCCCGGCAGCGATGATACGGTCATGCACCGGTGACAGTTTCTTGTTCCGGCCAGCGGGCCACGCATGATGCGGGAAATGCATCGCATATTCGTGGCCATACACTTCGATCGCTTTTTGATCCGCATAGTCCTGATCGGCAAAGTCGGTATAACGGCGCGGGTCCGTTGCCCACATGTCCCATTCCGTCTGCCCTTCAACCACCCATTCGGCCAGCACTTTTCCAGCGCCGCCGCCCTGTGTGATGCCAAAGGTGAACACGCACGCCTCGAAGGCATCCGGGACGCCGGGCATCGGCCCCAGCAGGGGAAGCCCGTCTGGTGCATAGGGGATAGGCCCATTGATCACACGCCCAACCCCAGCCGTGCCCAGTATCGGAACCCGCGCCATTGCGTCTTCGATATACCATTCAAGGCGCTCAAGGTCGTCGGGGTAGAGCTGGAACGAAAAATCGTCAGGCATCGGGTCATCGGGCGTCATCCAGTGCCCTTTGCAGTTACGTTCGTAAGGGCCAAGGTTCAGACCATATTTGTCCTGTCGCAAATAGTAAGAGCTGTCGACATCCCGTAACAGTGGAACCTTATGACCCTGTGCAATGGTCCATTCCTTGAGTTCGGGTATCTCGTCGGTCAGGAAATACTGGTGGCTCATCGTTGCCATGGGGACCGTGCGCCCGCCATAGGGCTTGAACCATTCTCCGACACGTTGTGCGTAATAACCTGCTGCATTCACCACCTTTTCGCAGCGGATGTCACCCTTGGTCGTATGTACGATCCATTCGCCGTTGTCACGTGTTACGCCGGTGGCCGGGCAAAACCGTTCAATGCGGGCACCCATGTCGCGCGCCCCCTTCGCCAGCGCCTGGGTCAGTTGCGCAGGGTCTATATCACCGTCGTCGGGATCATATAGCCCCCCTGCCAGATCGTGGGTTTCGATAAAGGGATATTTCTGTTTGATCGCGCCAAGGTCCATCATTTCGAGGTTAAGCCCCTGATACCGCCCCATGGAGCACGCGCGTTCAAACTCCATCATACGCTCTTTTCCATGCGCCAACCGGATGGAACCAGTGACATGGTAATTCATCGGATAATCGACTTCGCGGGCCAACCCCTTGTACAGTGCGAGCGAGTAACGCTGCATGTTCATTACCGCCCAAGAGGTGCTGAAACTGGGGCAGTTTCCCGCTGCATGCCAGGTGGAACCCGCAGTCAGTTCGTTCTTTTCAAGCAATACGCAATCTGTCCAACCCATCTTGGCGAGATGAAAGAGCGACGATACGCCCACAACGCCTCCGCCGATGATGACAACCCGTGCTGTGGTAGGGAACTCAGCCATGCTCTACTCCTTTTGTGACGATCCGTTGGTAAATACAAAGAACATCCCCCAAGCCCGCTTCACGGTGCCACGCACAGATTTGGAGGGTTGGGGGGCCTCGCGCCGACGCGCTGTTGTCGCATTCATCTGCATTTCAAACCCGCCCCGCCGGTGTCGTCGATGCACCCAGAAGCACGCCATAAAAAATGAAGAAAATCGCCATCACCCGCCGGAACCAGACATTGAAGACGGCCCCCAAGGCGGCGCGCCCCAGCCCTGCACCAAGCGCGGTATAACCTGTATAGCTGAACGTGGTGAGCACCAGCGCTGTGGGAACGATCACCAGCATCTGGTTCCAGATCGGCACCTCTGGCTGAACGAACTTGCTGAACGCGGCAAGATAACCGGCCACGGATTTTGGGTTGATCGTCGCTATAGCGAAGGCGCGCCAATATACAGACGCCGCCGGCATGGGCTTTATCACCACCGGTTTGCCCGCCATCAACAATCCGCGCACGCCCAGATAAATCAAAAATCCAGCCCCAAAGAGTTTCGCGACGAAAAACGCCGTTGGCGATGCCGTAAGCAAAGCCGTGACCCCCACCGCGGAAAGAACCAGAAACAGAGAGGCTTGGGTCAATATCCCCAACACGCCAACCATGGCGCGGCGAAAGCCAAGGTTCATGCCATTGCTGATGCAATTCACCGCATTTGGCCCGGGCGTAGTGACGAATACGACCCAGAAAAGCGCGAAGATTATCCATGCATCAAAGCTCATCAATACACCGGCGGGGCAATTACCCATATCGCCACAGCAGGGTCGGGATAGGGGTTGGACCACCGAAACGGCTCTCCGCGTATGCGAAAGCTGTCGCCGGGAGCAAGGGTGTGAGTGGTTCCGGCAATCTCTATCTCTAGGGCACCGGAAACAAGATACCCGACCTCTTGGGTGGGACGTGTGACGACTGTTTTGATGCGGCTATGGGGGAGGAACGTGGAATGGACCATCTCGAAGTCATCCGTCAGGTCGGGCGAGAGCAGTTCCTCGGTCAACCCTTGCGTGGAGGACCCGATCGGCCTGCGGGCGTTCTTTCGCACGATGAATCCTGCCTCATGGGCTGCGGCACCGGCGTGGCGAAACAACATCGACACTGGGACATCAAGAGCATGCGCCAAGTGACGTAAGTCTGTGATCGACGGGACGGACATGTCACGTTCGACTTGGCTGAGCCAACCCACCGAACGATCAAGTCTGTCAGCGAGAGTATGCAAGGTTAGGCCCCGCGCTTTGCGCAGGGTACGCAGGTCGGCCCCCAGACGCGTATGACAGACGGAATATGGCATGCTGCGCTCAGCGCTCCGTGAAAAAACACCTCATTTCTTCACACTGGACCGGCTTGATGAAAAAATACAGCATTATTTCACGCTGGCAAAACTGGATCTCAAAATATCCGCAAGCTGCTCCGCATCCCGAGCGTCAAAGGCGGCAGGTTGGTTGCTGTCGATATCAAAGACACCCAACAGCTTTTCCGCACCGTCCCACACCGGCAATACAAGTTCCGAACGTGTGGATGTCGCGCAGGCGATATGGCCGGGAAACGCGTCAACATCGTCAACGAGCTGGATTTCACCTGTGCGCGCTGCGGCACCGCAAACGCCCCTGTCAAAAGCAATGACCAAGCAGCCGTGGCCGCCTTGGTAGGGGCCAATCTTGAGGACGCCGGGCCCGGTCACGCGGTAAAACCCTGTCCAGTCAAAGCGGTCGTCTGCATGATGCACTTCGCAGGCGATGGTCGCCATCAACGCGACCGGGTCGGTTTCACCTTCGGTCAATGCGTGGATCGTTCGTGAGAGGGTTGAGTAGTCAACGCGCATAAGCGAAACCTTTGTTTGATGATACCTCGGGGGGCTGTCTGCCCCCCGGCCCCCCGAGGATATATGTCCATTTGGAAATCAGGGGCGTTCGATTGCGATGGCAGTACCTTCGCCGCCACCTATGCAGATGGCAGCAATGCCACGCTTTAATCCGCGTTTTTCCAACGCGTTCAGCAAGGTGACGATAATGCGTGCCCCTGAGGCCCCAATCGGGTGACCCAAGGCGCACGCCCCCCCGTTAACATTCACGATATCATGCGAAAGGCCCATTTCATGCATGAAAGCGAGCGGGACAACAGCGAAGGCTTCGTTTACTTCCCACAGGTCGACATCGGCTTTTTGCCAACCCAAACGATCAAGCAGCTTTTGAGCGGCGGGTACGGGGGCGGTGGTGAACAAGCCCGGAGCCTGGGCGTGGCTGGTGTGCCCCATGACATGGGCACGGATGGCGAGACCCTGGTCATTGGCCGCCTTTTCCGACGCAAGCACAAGAGCGGCTGCACCGTCCGAGATGGACGAGGAGTTAGCCGCAGTCACGGTGCCCCCCTGACGGAATGCCGGTTTTAGCAGCGGAATTTTATCAGGACGCGCCTTGCCGGGCTGTTCATCGGAAGAGATATGTTCATCGCCTTTGGGCGAGGGTATATCCAACTCGGCAATTTCATGGTCGAACGCCCCGCTTTCCTGAGCCTGGATCGCGCGAGAGAGTGATGCCAAAGCGTAATCATCCTGAATTGATCGCGTAAACTGATAGGTTTCAGCGCAATCCTCGGCGAACGTGCCCATCAGGCGACCCTTGTCGTAGGCATCTTCAAGTCCATCGAGAAACATATGGTCAATGACCTGGTTATGCCCCAACCGTGCGCCGCCGCGCATTTTCGGTAGCATGTAGGGGGCATTTGTCATGCTTTCCATGCCGCCGGCGACCATGACGTCACTTTGGCCCATTGAAATCTGATCGAAGGCGATCATCGCGGCTTTCATGCCCGACCCGCACATCTTGTTAATGGTGGTGGCGGGCACTTCTTCGCCCAAACCAGCCTTGAATCCTGCCTGGCGCGCCGGTGCCTGGCCTTGACCAGCAGGCAAAACACAGCCCATTACCACTTCGTCGACGGTCGCGGCACCGGCGCCTTTCAATGCAGCCTTTATGGCGTGCCCGCCCAAATCGGCCGCAGTCATTTGCGCCAACGCGCCTTGAAACCCACCCATCGGTGTACGGGCCGCACCCGCTATCACGACTTTATTCATCCCTACTCTCCCTGAAACCTCGACACTATTTGGTAAGATATAGCTGCTATCGCGAAGTGAGCTAAGCATTTCGTTGAAAGAAGCATATGGAACTTTTAGCCAGAACTGAAGGCCCGCTACAGCTGGTTTCGGTTGTTGACGACAGGATTGATGCCGCTGTTGCGCTCGTCTTCAAAGACCACATGCGCCGCCTTACAAGTGGCGGCACAGGATCCGTCATCTTAGACCTGCAGAAGGTAACCTTTATCGACTCTAGCGGGTTGGGTGCCATCATCGCCGTCATGAAAAACCTTGCACCTGACCGCGCACTGTTACTGGCCGGGCTAACGGGGCCGGTGGCCCGCGTATTCCGCCTGACCCGGATGGATAGCGTCTTTTCAATATATCCGACTTTGGACGTCGCGGTCGAAGATCGGAGGAACGCGTGAACGCCGGGTCGCGCAGTCATAGCCCCGTTTCCACGTCGCAGTTACCGCTGGCATTTGAGGTGACGCTGGAAGGTGCGCATGTCGCGATACGTAGTGCACTGTTGGTAATCCGCGAGAATTTGGCCCCGCTTGATCTTTCTCGAGAAGAGCTTTGCACCGTGGAACTGATCGTGGCAGAGGTGCTCAACAACATTGTGGATCACGCATTTGACGACCATCCGCACCCCGGCTCTATACGGGTCCATGGATCGTATCAGCCGAACGGGTTGAAATTTTGCTTCACTGATTTGGGAAAACCGATGCCGCATTCTGCCCTGCGAGCATCGCTTGACGCCATCCCGTGCCTTGACCCGTCAACCCTTCCCGAAGGTGGATTCGGCATGGGGCTGATCAAGCTCCTGACTGATAGGCTGGATTACTCCCGAACCGGGTCATTGAACTGTTTGACCATGCGCATTCCAGTGGGACGTGCATAAACAGCAAATACGTCCGTGCCGCTCACGCCGGCTTCACGATTGCCGCACCTTATTACCTTTGATGGGTCACGCCATAATCACATTTTCGCCCCAGTTGACCAGCATAAGTTTTATTGTAGCTGCATATGGCTTCCCTCAGTGTCGCGTTTCCTAGCCCCCACCCAGTACACGACACTGAGGCCCATCTGCCTCCTTCTCAAAAAAAATGGTGTTCGACATAATCACGCGTTAGTTTCCTCAGAGTAAGCACACTCAACAAGGACGATTAATACATGCGCGATTTTCAACTTCCCGGGCGTTCCCCTGTCCTTGCCTATAACGGAATGTGCGCAACGTCGCATCCTCTTGCTGCCAAAACAGCCATCGATATCCTTGAACGTGGGGGCAACGCGATGGACGCGGCGATTGCCGGGGCGATATTGCTGGGTATTTGCGAACCGCAAATGACTGGAATTGGCGGTGATTGCTTTGTTCTATACTCTCCCGCAGGTAGCGAAGACGTAATTGCGTTAAACGGATCAGGTCGTGCGCCCTCTCGATTGGATGGGTCGCTGTTGCGCGATGCCGGCGAAACCACGGTACCCCTTCGCAGTGCGCACGCCGTGACCATTCCCGGCGCAATAGATGCGTTTTGCCACCTGTCTGACAAGGTCGGAACGCTGGGGTTGGACGCAATTCTTGCACCAAGCATTCGCTATGCTGAAGAAGGTGTGCCAGTCGCTGCACGGGTCGCCTTTGATTGGGCCAATAACGCTGATACGTTGCAAGGCAGTGCGCGAGACCACTATTTGATGAAGGGACACCCCCCGAAAGAGGGTGCGCTGTTCCGATCACCTGGTCAGGCTGAAGTGCTGCGACGGATCGCAAAAGATGGTCGGGATGCATTCTACTCCGGTGAAATCGCCGATGACATGATCTCGGCACTGAATGGCCTTGGCGGTGTCCATTCGGCCGCGGATTTTGAAAACGTTGCATGCAGCACCAGCGACCCGATTTCGGGAACTTACCAAGATCTGGAAGTGGTTGAACACGCGCCGAACGGGCAAGGGGCAACCGCACTTCTTATGATGAATATTCTATCTCATTTCGATATTGCGTCGATGGCACCGTTTGGCGCGGCACGCGTGCACATTGAAGCCGAGGCAGCCAAGCTGGCCTATGACGCCCGCGATCGCATTCTGGCCGATCCCGATCACACATCCAGGCTGGACCATATGCTGTCGACGGAGACAGCACAAAGGCTCGCCGGGCTTATCAACCCCCGGACGGCGATGACGGCAGCGAAAACCGTTTCAGAAGCCGTACATAAGGATACCGTTTATATCACCGTCGTCGACCGCGACGGCATGTCCGTTTCGCTGATCTATTCCATATTCCACGGATTTGGGTCCGGCATCGCGTCGGATAAATTTGGTATTCTTTTGCAAAACCGCGGCGCGGGCTTCTCCCTTGAGGAAGGCCATGTAAACGAACTGAAGGGCGGCAAGCGCCCGATGCACACGATCATTCCCGGCATGATCAAACAAGGTGGCAAGGTACTGATGCCGTTCGGCGTCATGGGTGGGGCTTATCAGCCGAATGGCCATGCGCGATTTGTATCGAACCTGACAGACTTCGGTATGGACGCCCAGTCCGCCATTGAGGCCCCCCGCGCCTTTGCCGACAAGGGAGTGCTGAATGTGGAACGCGGCTATAGCGATGAGGTGCGCGCGGAGCTTGCCGAAATGGGGCATAGAGTTGAAATCCCGCGCGTTGCGATCGGCGGGGCGCAGGCGATCAAGCTTCGTGCCGACGGCCTGTTGGAAGGTGCAAGCGACCCGCGCAAGGACGGGTGTGCGTTGGGATATTGAACCAGTCAGGCAGGGCAGCGCCAATGCGCACCCTGCCAGCCAATTCAATTCAATTGAAAATGCAGCGGATACGCACCATCGGTGAACGGACCAAACAGATCGGGGATGTCGGGATGGTCTACCGGCTCGCCGGAATAATCGGCCACCAGATTTTGCTCGGAGACATACGCGACGTAATAGCTTTGATCATTTTCAGCCAGCAGATGATAGTAAGGCTGGTCCTTGATGGGTCGGCTGTCTTCCGGAATCGCGTTGTACCATTCATCGGTATTGGCGAACTCAGGGTCCACATCAAAGATCACCCCCCGGAAAGGGTGTTTTTTGTGCCGAACAACCTGGCCCAGAAAATATTTTGCGCGTGTTCTAATCATAATTTGAAGCACCTACCTTTCGTTAGTAGTCGCTTCAAGGGCCTTTTGTCCAATCCCTTGGCCCAAATCAACGGAAACAGTCTGTGAACACAACTGTTACAATCCTCAAAGTTGTATCCACATACACAGTTTAAGCAGACTTTGCCTGTTTGGGCCACACTGCCGGAGGTGATCCCTCGTTGTGTTCCGTCCGCACCACGCAGCCTTGTTTTGCGACCAAGTTTTATAACTTTTCCTGTGCCTTCTACCGAAATTCTGATAATCTACCCTCAATAAAAACACGAAAATAGCGAGAGGCTGATGAGCAGAACCTTTTGCGCCCTGATTATTGCTGTGCTTTTAGCATCATGTAGTGGTGGCCCGACCAGTGCCCCACGAGACCTTGATGACGCCTGTGCGATTCTTAAGGAGCGCCCCGAATATTACAAAGCTTTCCGAGCGACCGAGCGTCGCTGGGGTGTGCCTATCCATGTCCAAATGGCGACGATTCACCAAGAGAGCAAATTCGTTGCGGATGCCCGCACCCCGTTCAAATACGTGATTGGCGTGATTCCGATGGGGCGGCAATCAAGTGCATTCGGCTACAGTCAGGCGCTTGACGCCACATGGGACGAATACCTGGCCGAAGCGGGCCGGCGCAGAGCCAAACGCGATCGCATCAAAGATGCCTCAGATTTCATGGGCTGGTACATGAACAAGAGCCGCGACAGAAACGGTATCTCACTGCAAGATGCTGAAAACCAGTATCTTGCGTATCACGAAGGCAATACCGGATTTGCCCGGCAAAGCTACAACTCCAAGCCTTGGCTCGTCGGTGTTGCGAAAAAGGTAAAGTCGCGGGCCGATATGTACCAATATCAAATTGCCAGCTGTCGCCTGTCACGCTGGTAACAGGCGGGTTACGTCAAGAACAAAGGCCCGTGGCGAAAGCGACGGGCCTTTTCGCGTATCAGCGATTAACCGGAGAAGGGGTCTTTGTAATGTCGAACAAGCTGTTCGACAGGTTTCCGCCCACTTTCAACCCACCCAATACGACTGTGGTCTGACTGCCGTTACTGTCATTAATGACCCACTGCCGCAGTTCGACGGGGTTATCAGTAAACTTGAGCTCAATATTTCCGTATTCAGGATGAGAAGGATCCTGCGCGCGTATCGTGGTCGCCGTGCCATCATATCCGTGGCCTGTCACCATTTTGGCCTGACCAAGATTCACATTTGCGGCCAATATTATCGACAATGGGGTCTTGGACAGCGGATAGGTTTCTGCGGCCTGGTTCGATTTCTTGTCATAGATAACGACAGTGTTGCTACCCGCTATCACGATACCTGAATCAGGAGCGTTATATTCAAACCTGACCTTACCGGGCCGTTTGATGTAAATCGTGCCGGTACTGATGGACCCGTCATCATTGATTTGCGTGAAATCCCCTTGCGCTGTTTTCATCGCGTTCAGATAAGCCGAGATCGCGTTGAGCGCCAACTTTTCAGCCGACGCGGGAAGCGTGGCGGCCAGGCCAAGGCCGATGGCAAGAACCGTAGTAGTGATAAAACGCATCTGTATATTCCTATTTTTATTCCAGTGCCTCGACCAAGACATAGGTGCTTGCATGCTGTTATGCGATATCACGCCTGAAATGGCCCCCGGTTTACGCATAACTGGCCCACCAAGCATCAACGAAAAAGGGTCGGCACGTTCCCGAGCCAACCCTTTTTGCACGCCTTTTGTTCCGTTCAGCCTTGTTCAGGCACCAGAATTTCACGCTTGCCCACGTGATTAGCAGGCGACACAAGACCCTGATCTTCCATCTGTTCTACCAGTCGCGCGGCCTTGTTATAACCAATGGCCAGCTTGCGTTGGATATAGGAAGTAGAACACTTGCGATCCTTGATCACGATTGCAACGGCGGTATCGTATAGCGCATCTTCACCATCCGTATTGCCGCCCAGTCCCAGAACCGCGTCGATGTTGCCTTCCTGGTCATCCGAAGGTCCTTCGACCACGCCGGATACATAATCAGGGGCACCATAAGCCTTAAGGTGGTTTACGATTTCCTCGACTTCCTCATCGCTCACAAAGGGGCCATGACACCGGACGATTTTTGACCCGCCCGCCATATACAGCATGTCGCCCATACCAAGCAGTTGTTCTGCCCCCATTTCACCCAGAATTGTACGGCTGTCGATCTTGGAGGTCACCTGGAAGGAAATCCGGGTGGGGAAGTTCGCCTTGATCGTGCCAGTGATGACATCGACCGAAGGACGCTGTGTCGCCATGATCAGGTGAATCCCCGAAGCCCGCGCCATCTGGGCAAGTCGCTGAATGCAGGCCTCGATCTCTTTGCCCGCAACCATCATCAAGTCGGCCATCTCATCGACGATTACGACGATATACGGCAAGGTTTCGGGCTGGAATTCATCCGACTCAAAAATCGGTTCGCCGGTTTCGTCGTCAAATCCGGTCTGAACGGTGCGGCTGAACATCTCGCCTTTGGCCAATGCTTCACGAACGCGCCCGTTATAGCCTTCGATGTTGCGCACGCCCATCTTGGACATCTTGCGATAGCGCTCTTCCATTTCGCCCACTGTCCATTTCAACGCGACAACGGCCTTTTTCGGGTCGGTCACAACGGGGGACAGCAGATGGGGGATGCCGTCATAGACAGACAGTTCCAGCATCTTGGGGTCGATCATGATCATCCGGCATTCTTCCGGCGTCAGCTTGTAAAGCAACGACAGAATCATCGTGTTGATCGCAACGGATTTACCCGAACCGGTGGTCCCTGCGATCAACAGGTGAGGCATCTTTGCCAAGTTTGCGACAACCGGATCCCCACCGATATCCTTGCCCAGTGCCAGTGGCAGGCGCATGGTGCTGTCCCCGAAATCACGCGCGGCCAGGATCTCGCGCAGCACGACTTTCTCGCGGTTCTCGTTGGGCAGTTCGATCCCGATTACGCTGCGGCCCGGCACGGTGGACACACGCGCCGACAGTGCCGCCATAGAGCGCGCGATATCGTCCGCCAGACCGATAACCCGGCTCGCCTTGAGGCCCGGTGCCGGTTCCAGTTCGTACATGGTGACAACGGGGCCGGGACGGACGGCGACGATTTCACCCTTCACGCCATAGTCATCCAGCACGTTTTCCAACATGCGCGCGTTTTCTTCCAGGGCATCATCACTCAGATGCAGGCGCTCGACGGTATCGGGGCTTTCCAGCAGGTTCAGCGGCGGCAGCTCAAACCCGGGATGTGTATCTTCAAAGGTCAATGCGGGCTGTGCTTCGGCTTGCGCCTTTTTGCTGGGTTGAATGACTTTCCGTATTGGTTGCTGCACCACCTTGCGGGGCTGAGCTACTGGAATTTGGATATCGTCGGTCGCAGATGCATCTTCTATTGGCATGATGTCAGGCTCTGCCAACCGCTCATCTTCAGGCAGATCGATGCTTTCGCGACCCCCTATCGGCTCGCGATTTAAAACGCTTCCGGCTGATCGCGCCGCGGTAAGAGGCGGCTCGGACCGGGTGCCCGCAACTGGGTTCGCCGTGCCGGTAAGGGGCGGTTCTTCGCGATACGCACTCCTCGGGGCGGTATCAAGCACGAGCGGATCAGGGCCCCTCCCCCGGCCCCGCGTCAATGGGGATGTCGTAGGTGTATGAACAGCATTGGCCGACCGGACCCGGCTTTTGATTACATCCGCAATCTTCGATCTGATGCGGTCGTCGCTTGGTGCTTCGTCAACCTGCGCGGTCGACCAAGTTTCAATTAGCTCCGGCTCCGGCAAGGGGTCGCCCCGTTTCACCAAAGCAGGCATTTTTGACAGCAAACCGGTTTTGGGCACCTTGGCACCAGCTTGAATGTAATCAGCAGGGTTGGAGTAAGCTTGGGCTGCGGAAGCTTCGACGTTTTGCGCAGCTTGCGACCTGCTACGTTCGCGACGTTCGGACTGACGCGCCTGTATCCCCTGGGCGGCCATGACGGCCCCCGATGCACCCCGCCCCAGCAAGGTCATGAGACCCGCATAGGCCATGATCACCCCGACCAGCATAAACCTGAAAATTCGTTGCAATTCCGTCTTGGTAAATCCCAGAACGAAAGCTCCAAACGCAAGTATTGAAATGCCCATCAGCAATGACATCAGCTTGATCGTAAAGGTCGAACCAATCGGAAGAATGGTCAGGATAAGCCCCATCACGGTGTCGCCGAACAGCCCCCCCAGACCAAAACTGTGGGTTTGAAGCCAGTTGGCATCCGGCGTCAGGGTTGCCCCGTATATCGCACAGAGCGCAACCGCGATCGGGGCAAAAATCAGACGCCCCATTGCGCGTTCTTCGCCTTGGTGAAGCGCGAACCGTGCCCCCCACGCCAGCAGGATTGCAGCCACAGACCACGCCCCCCATCCGACGATCATGAATAACGGGGCCGAAAGCGAAGCTCCCATGCGGCCCAGCCAGTTTTGCGCCGGAGCGTCAGTGGCCACCATCCAATTCGGATCATCCGGCGTATAGCTTCCAATCATCATTGCGGCCATCAAGCCTGTGGCGATCAGTATCAATCCAAGCAGTTCTTTCCCACGCTTTTCAATGGCCTCGGCCATGTTTGTGTCCAGCAAAGGGTCGCGCCCACGTGTCTGATATGCCATTGCTCTGATCCCTCGTCTTATTCTGGATAGAGACTGGCGCGGATCGCTTCTATCCCGCGCGTTGTCTCTTCTTTTGGGGCGACCATGGCCACCCTGATATATGTCTTGCCGGGATTGGACCCGTTTACATTCTGCGCCAAATAGCCACCGGGCAGCACTCGGACACCGGTTTCGCGCCAGAGTTTCAGTGCAGCAGTTTCGTCGTCATCGACCGGCAACCATAGGAAAAACCCTGCCTCAGGGCTCTGGTAGCCCGGCACGTTGCCCAATATACGGTCCGCTACTTCATACTTCTCGACGTATAGCGCGCGGTTTTCCACCACGTGAGCTTCGTCTGCCCAGACCGCGGCGGCAGCGGCTTGCAACGGCAGCGGCAACGGCGCGCCCGCATAATTGCGAAGCTGTTTGATCTCTCGCATAGTGTTCGGACCACTGGCGACAAAGCCGGAGCGTAACCCGGGCAGGTTCGACCGCTTTGACAGCGAATGGAAAATTACCACACGGTCTAGGTCGGCACCTGTCTCTTGTGCCACCTGCATCGCACCTATGGGGGCGGTGTTACGATAAATCTCTGAGTAACATTCATCTGCGAATATCTTGAAATCGTATTTTTCAGCCAGCGCCAGAAGGTCTGTCCAATACGCGCGGCTGGCAACCGCCCCCTGGGGGTTTGCCGGTGAACAGATATAGGCAGCGGTCGTGCGGTTCAGCACGTGTTCTGGCAGGTTGGCGTAATCCGGCAGATGTCCCGTTTCATGTGTGGCCGGGACCATGATCGGCTCTGCGTTGCCCGAGATCGCCGCGATCATATATACCTGATAGAAGGGGTTCGGCATCAAGATCGCAGGTTTCTGGCCATTCTTAGTCTCGGGGCATACGGCCATCACCGCGTTATACAAGCCTTCGCGCGTGCCGTTCAGCGCCATGACTTGCGTATCGGCGTCGACACCGACTTCATAACGCCGCTTGATCCAATCTGCGATCGCACGCCTCAGGCCGGGGGATCCATCATTTGGTGGATAGCTGTTAAATCCGGCGGCATTTTCAGTGATGACGTCTGTGACCCAAGCCGGAAACGCATGTTTAGGTTCGCCGATGGTCATGTGAATCGGCGCACCACCGCCCTCATACGCATCAAGCAATGCGCGCAGGCGCGGCCACGCGTGGGCCGGAAGGTTCGAAAACCGCTCGGGGTACATCATTTCACTGCCTCGGGTTCGGGATCATTCATGCCCCGTTTGTTCCAGAGTACCCAAGGGCTTGCCTCGCGTCCAGAGAATCCGGGACGTGAGGCAAGTTTTGTGTCTTTTAAGCCAATGCTTCCTCGGCTGCAGCGGCCAACCGCAACAAGCTCTCTTCATGATTGGCGGCGGCCATTAGCAGAATTCCGCATGACGGCGTCCCTGTAGGCAGTGTAATAGAGCAAGTCCCCATCAGGTTACCGATGCGCGTATTGCGCAAGGTCATCAGGTTTGCCGACACATAATAGTCGTGATCCGTTTCCAATCGCTGAAGTTGCGGTGGCAAAAGCGGGGCGGTCGGCAATATCACCGCATCGAACCCGGCAACCGCTCTGGCATAAATTTCCCGAATCGCGTCAAGCTTGGCCCATGCCGCAACGTAGTCAGGGCCAGAGTGAGAATTGCCCAGACGAAACCGTTCGAGAATCTCGCCATACATCGCGTCTGGATTTTCTTCGATAACGTCACGCCACAGGCCGTAGGCTTCGGCGGTGAACAAGCAACCGCTCAGCGGCATGGCCTGCTCCAGTTCAGGAACCGCGATTTCTTCGATTTCCGCCCCGGCGTCACGCAGTTTTTGCACGGCCGCATCGAAGGCCATAGCAGGCGTATCATCCAGTTCCTGCATGGCGACCGTCTGCAAGATAGCCAAACGCCGACCTTCCAGATCGGCCCCTGCCAGATCGGCCGGTTTGCTGCCTTCCATAATCGCCAACAACAATCCTGCATCTTCAACCGAACGGCACAACGGACCGACGGTATCAAATTTAGCGGCGAGCGGCACAACCCCTTCAAGCGATAAGCGCCCTGCGGTGGTCTTGAGCCCGACCAGATCGTTCCATGCCGACGGGACGCGGACGGACCCCCCGGTATCAGAGCCTATCGCCGCCGCCGCCAACCCGAACGCGACCGATGCGGCGGCCCCGGAAGAAGACCCGCCGGAAACCGCCTCTTCATCATTGATGCAAGGGGGTGTCGCGGTAATCGGATTGTACCCAAGCCCCGAGAATGCCAATTCGCTCATGTGAGTTTTGCCAAGGCATACCAGCCCCATCGCAGTCGCATTGGCCAAGACCCTGGCATCGGCGTCGGGAACCCGGTCCTTTAACAGGGCGGTACCCGCCTCGGTTGCTATGCCGGCTGTGTCGAAAAGATCTTTCCAACTGACCGGCACGCCGTCTAGCGGCGACAACCGGTACCCGGCTTTGGCCCGCTCGCTTGCGGCTTGTGCCTCTGCAAGGGCGCGTATCGGGGTCACCCGCGCATAAATCCGATCGCGCAAGGGGTGCGCGTCAATCGCATCCAGATAGGTCTTGCACAGTGTCACGGGGTCGATTTGGCCTTCGCCGATACCTCGCCCCAGATCTGCCGCGGTCATTGTCAGCCAGTCCTGCATGTGTTTTCCTCGAATATTCACTTTAAATGGACGGTAGCGGCGGATGTCTGCATGGACAATCCCCACAACACCCCCATATCTAATGCTATGAATTTTGATGCAGACATAGCGGTCGTAGGCGGCGGGTTGAATGGCCCGGCCTTGGCATTGGCATTGGCGCAGGTGGGCTTGCGCGTCACGGTGATCGACACTCTGCCCGCGGCAACCCGGACACAAGACACTTTCGACGGTAGATCTTATGCGCTGGCTTTGACCTCCGTGCGCCTGTTGCACGGCATCGGCGTCTGGGAAGCAGTGCAGGAAAATGCCCAACCGATGCTGGAAATCAAGGTCTCCGATGGGCGGGCGGGTGAAGGGGCTTCGCCGTTCTTCATGCACTTTGACCATGCAGAAATAGAAGAAGGCCCAATGGGTCACATGGTCGAAGACCGCCATCTACGCCAGGCGCTGTCAAAAGCGGTGAAAGCAGAACGCGATATCACGTTGATGGATGGGGAAACGGTCACCGCCCAGCATACCGATAGTATGGGTGCCCGGTTAACATTGGCCAGCGGCAAGGAATTAAGGGTCAAGTTGATCGTCGGGGCCGATGGCCGCAGCTCGGGCACGGGGCAGCGCGCGGGCATCAAGCGTATCGGATGGGACTACGGGCAAACTGCGCTGGTCTGTGCGATTGCCCATGACCTGCCTCATCACGGGATAGCGCATCAGTTTTTCATGCCCCCCGGACCGTTGGCCATTTTGCCCCTGACAGCAAACCGATCTTCAATTGTCTGGAGTGAAACGTCAGCCAATGCGGCTCGGATCAACGCGCTTTCTGGCGAACAATACCTAGATGTGCTTAGACCACGTTTCGGCGATTTTCTGGGCGAAATCTCGTTGGCGGGGAAGCGGTATACATATCCGCTAAGCCTGTCGTTGACGCACCATATGGTGGCGGATCGGGTGGCCCTTTTGGGCGATGCAGCACATGGGGTGCACCCGATTGCAGGTCAGGGGTTGAATGCCGGGATGCGCGATGTCGCGGCGCTGGCCGAAGTCGTCGCGGACGCTCATCGTCGGGGCCAGGACATAGGAAGCGCGACCGTCCTGAACCAGTACCAATTGTGGCGCAGGTTCGATAACACGGCGCTTGCGCTGGCGACGGACAGCTTCAACAGGTTGTTTTCAAACGATAACCCTGCGTTGCGTCTTGCCCGAGATATCGGCATGGCCGCACTCAACGCAGTCCCGAGCCTGCGCCGCGGGTTCATCCGCGAGGCGGCAGGCCTTACAGGTACCCTCCCCCGCCTGATGCGCGGCGAAGTTTTATAGCAGCGTCAATCGAGCTTTCGCGCCTCGTCGACCAACATGACCGGAATGCCGTTGCGGATCGGATAGGCCAGCCCTGCCGCCTCTGATACGAGCTCCTGTTTGGCTGCGTCATACGACAACCGCGTATGGGTGCGCGGGCAAATCAACGCCTCGAGCATCCGCCGGTCGAACTGAATCTCTTCTGTGCTCAATTCATCATCTCCCCTTCGTGCCCGCCCCGAAGCGTATATTCAATCAACGTCAGTAACGTTTCGCGTCGTGTGGCCAGCGACGGTGCCTCTAGCAAGGCCTGTTTATCCTCTGATTCAAGGTCGAGCATCATCGACAGTGAATTGATCAACAATTCATCATCTGCCTCTTTCAGTGTGTCCCAATCAGCAGAAAGGTTACGGGCATCAAAATATCGCCCCAAGGTGTTTAGGAAATTTTTCCGATCAAACCACATGTCTTCTTCATCACTGCCGAGATCGCGTTCGAAGCCGTCCCAATTCACGTCGCAGCGGCGATAGGGGGTAAATCCGTCAACCTCTTTGACGACCCGGAAACGCGAGATGCCGCCCAGCGTGATCATGTACCGACCGTCCTCGGTTTCGGAGAACTGAGTGATCCGCCCTGCACATCCAATGGTCTGCAGGCCAGGGCCGCTGCGCCCTGGAACCACATTCGGCTGTACCATTCCGATCAACCTTCCAGACGTCTTGAGACTGTCTTCGATCATCTGAAGATAGCACGGTTCAAAGACATGCAGAGGCAATCGTGACCGAGGAAGCAGCAGCGCCCCTGACAACGGAAAGATCGCGATGGTGTCGGGCAATTCGGATCGCTTTATCATGGTATCCTATCTAGACCGTCGCACGTCTTAGGCAAATATCATCGAGCTCAACTTGCGGCGACCGTTCAACGCAATGGGATCATTCGCTTTCAACGCTTCGAAAATGGTGAAAAGCTGTGTTTTCGCTGCACCGTCATTCCACTCGCGGTCCTTGCCAAACAGGGTTAACAAGTGATCGACAGCCGCCTGTGTCTCACCGTGCGCCTGTAATGCCAGCGCCAGATCGAACCGTGCCTGAAGATTTCCGGGGTTTGCGTCCACCTCTGCCTGTAATTCCGCCACGGGGCCCGCATCAGCGGCCTGGCGCGCCAGCAACAACTGTGCATGTGCTGCTTCAAGCTCTGGAGATTTTGAAATTTCGATCGGCGCACCGTTTAGATGGGCTTCGGCCTGGTCCAACTGGTCCAACGCAATATACGCGCGCACCAGACCGCCATAGGCACCCGCGTGGTTCGGATCTTCGCCCAGAATGGCAGCAAACGTGGCAGCGGCATCCTGTGCCGCGCCCTCGCTCAGCATATCCTCCGCAGCGGCCACGGCCTCGGATAGTTGTTCACCAGGCGCTTGACCGCCCCCGGCTTTGGTTACGCGATCGACAAATGCCTTCACTTCGGATTGCGGTTGTGCCCCCGCGAACCCGTCGACCGGTTGGCCCTTGAAAAATGCATACACTGTCGGAATTGACTGAATTTGCAGTTGCCCGGCAATCTGTTGGGCCTCATCCACATTGATCTTGACCATCTTTACCGCGCCTTTTGCGGCACGGACGGCATCCTCGAGCATCGGACCCAGGGTTTTGCAGGGCCCGCACCAAGGAGCCCAGAAATCCACGATAATCGGAACGGTCTGTGACGCTTCCACCACGTCTGCCATGAACGTAGCCTCGGTCGTGTCCTTGATCAGGTCGGCATCGGCCGCGGGGGCAGGGGAAAGATTCAAATCCATCATCTAAATATCCTCGTATGAAGCTACCCTTTATATGAGGGCGTCTTCGGTTATTTCAAAGGTCAAATGTCGCAAATACCGGCGCATGATCGCTGGGTTTGTCCCACCCGCGTGCAGACCTTAACACGTGACTGGAATGGCCGGCGTTCGAGATATCCGGCGTGGCCCATACATGATCAAGACGGCGCCCCTTGTCCGCCGCGTCCCAATCCCTGGCGCGATAAGACCACCAACTGTAAAGATTGCCCTGCGGAATATCCTGCCGAGTTATATCGACAAATCCGCCCGCATCTTGGGTCTCCGCCAATTTTTCCACTTCAATAGGGGTATGACTGACGACCTTGAGAAGCTGCTTGTGCCCCCAGACGTCATCTTCGCGCGGTGCTATGTTCAGATCGCCGACCAAGATCGACTTTTCCGGCTTTTCATTCCGAAACCAGTCACGCATTTCAGCCAGATAATCCAGCTTCTGGCCAAATTTTTCGTTAACTTCTCGGTCAGGGACATCACCACCCGCAGGCACATAAAAATTGTGGATCGTCGCGCCATTTTCAAGCTTCGCAGCAATGTGGCGGGCATGTCCCAACGCCGCGAAATCCTGATCCCCAGCATCAACCAAGGGCAGCCGGGAAAGGATCGCTACACCGTTATAGCCTTTTTGTCCACGCGCCACCATGTGGGTATAGCCAGCGTCGATGAAAGCTGCTGTCGGTATCTTATCGACGGGGCTTTTGCATTCTTGCAGACACAAAACATCCGGCCCGTGTTCTTTCAGCAGCTTCAGGACGATAGGCTCGCGCAACCGCACCGAGTTGATGTTCCATGTGGCAAGAGTGAATGACATCTAAGGCTCCGTTAGTGCGAAATCGTGCGCACCCTACCCTGAAACCGCATCTAGCCGCCATCACGAAATCGGTGGGGTCCGCGACCGCGCGGCAAAAAAATGGCCGGGCGCAAAGGCCCGGCCCAGTCCAACAGGGAGGTATGTATCATTTCCCGGATACAAACTTCGGGTTCAAACCGATCGGCGAGTCATGAAAACCCCGCCTCTCCAAAAAACAACAAGCGGCAGATAATTAGGTTCCAAAATTATGAGATAATTCTGTATCCACCTGATTCTGTTACCAGAATTTTTGCGTTTGACGGGTCAGGCTCGATCTTCTGACGCAGGCGGTAGATGTGCGTTTCCAGCGTATGCGTTGTTACTCCGGCATTGTAGCCCCACACCTCGTGCAACAGAAGATCACGCGGGACGACCCCGGTAGACGACCGGTAAAGAAACTTGAGGATGTTGGTTTCTTTCTCGGTCAGGCGGATTTTCTTGTCGTCTTCGGTCACCAGTAGCTTGGCCGAAGGTTTGAACGTGTAAGGTCCAAGTTGGAAAATTGCTTCCTCTGACTGTTCGTGTTGGCGCAATTGCGCCCTGATCCGCGCCAGCAACACCGGGAACTTGAACGGCTTGGTGACATAATCATTCGCTCCGGCATCCAAGCCCATGATCGTATCTGCGTCGCTATCGTGCCCGGTCAACATCAGTATCGGGCTCTTCACGCCGCGTTCGCGCAGCTCGCGACACAGATCGCGGCCATCAATGTCGGGCAATCCTACATCCAGTATGACCAGATCATAAAGCGCTTCTTCTGCACGCTTTTTTGCATCCGCGCCATTCCCAGCTTCGAAAACATCAAAATCCTCGGTCAGCAACAACTGTTCGCTCAGTGCATCGCGTAGATCCTCGTCGTCATCCACAAGCAATATTTTCTTCAACTGGGCCATTTTCAACTCATCCTCTAAAACTATACTAAAAATGTGTTCACAAAGCCGTGCTCACAAGAGGAGCGGCGTTTTAATCACAGGACCGTGCACAGATAGCGGCAAATGTTTCAATTCCCACACATCTGACCTAAGTATTCTTTCACAGCGATGTGAAAGATTTCAAAACCATGGCATTTCGTCCCGACATCACCGAACAGCTTGCACGTGCACGGGCGGACTTGCGCATGGGCGTTCCCATAGTGTTTCTGGGCCCCCGACCTGTTCTTGTATTTGCAGCCGAAACCTTGACCTCGCAGCGCTTGGCCGATCTGTTGGCGCTTGGCGGCGATCCTGTTCTTGTCATTACCGCGCGTCGTGCGGCAACGCTGAAGGCGCGGGCCTATGACGGCGATCTTGCCCGGGTGATGTTGCCCGACGACACAACGCCCCGGTGGGTCCAATCGGTCGCCGACCCGGCAGACGATCTGCGCAGCCCGATGAAAGGGCCGCTGATCTGTGCACGCGGTGGGGATGCAACACCCCATCGCGCGGCCTTGAGCCTGATCAAATCGGCCCGATTACTGCCCGCCGCTTTGGTCTTGGATCTGAACGACGCAATCGGATTCGCCGAACAGCATGGCCTTACGACGCTTGAACTTGCGACGGCTTTGCCTGTTCTTGCGGCCCGGTCTCCGCTGAAACCCATCGTACACGCGCGCTTGCCCATAGAGGTGTCGGACGCCGGAAGATTACATATCTTCCGCCCCGACGACGGCGGTGAAGAGCATTATGCCATAGAGATCGGTCGCCCCGATCGCAGCAAACCGGTATTGACGAGACTTCACTCCGCCTGCTTTACCGGCGATATACTAGGCAGCCTGAAATGCGATTGTGGCCCCCAGCTTCGCGCTGCACTGGCGCAAATGGGCACCGAAGGGCATGGTGTGTTGCTATACCTGAACCAAGAAGGCCGTGGCATCGGATTGGCCAACAAGATGCGCGCCTATTCCCTACAGGATCAGGGGTTTGACACTGTAGAAGCAAATCACCGCTTGGGTTTTGAAGATGATGAACGTGATTTCCGGCTTGGGTCCGATATCCTCAAGTCGATGGGTTTTTCTTCGGTGCGCTTACTGACCAACAATCCGCGAAAGGTTGAAATGATGGCTGCCAGCGGGATCGAGGTTGCCGAGCGCGTCGCGTTGAAAGTGGGCGGAAACCGGCATAACCACGACTATCTTGCGACCAAAGCGGCGAAATCGGGGCACATGCTGTGACGCCTGGCGATCTGGTTCTATCACCAATAGGGCTTCGGTTTCAGGGCAAGATCTATCCCTGCACGATTGGGAAATCGGGTATTACTCGTCGCAAGAAAGAAGGCGACGGCGCGACCCCGTCGGGCATCCATCGCGTCGTCGGGATGTTATACCGACCTGACCGCATTTGTGCCCCGACCCCGTGGGCCATTCCGACAGGCCTTGGGGATCTGTGGTCTGACGATCCCACCGATAAAGATTACAACACGATGGTCCGCGCACCCTACGCACACAGCCATGAAAAACTGCGCCGTGCTGATCCGCTTTATGACCTGATCATTCTGACCGACTGGAATTGGCCGGTGGCGGTGGCGGGTAAAGGGTCCGCGATTTTCATTCATCAGTACCGCAGAGCCGGATTCCCGACCGAAGGTTGCATCGCGCTGTCGCGTGCACATTTGCACAGTATAGCATCCCGCATTGCCGTTGGAGCACGCGTGATCATCCCCCCAGCCTGCGCGTCAACCGGGAACCCTGTCGCCAAAGATCGCTGAACCGACCCGCACGTGGGTTGCCCCAAGGGCAATTGCCTTTTCAAAATCGCTGCTCATCCCCATCGACAAGCCTGCCAATCCATTGCGTGACGCAATCTTGGCCAATAGGGCAAAATGCAACGCAGCTTCCTCGTGCGCGGGTGGGATGCACATCAAGCCTTTAACGGGCAGGTCAAGAGCCAGGGCATCCTGAATGAATTGGTCGGCGTCGGCAGGCAGAACACCGGCTTTCTGCTCTTCCTCCCCGGTGTTTACCTGAATAAACATGTCGGGACAGGAGCCTTGCTCTTGAGCGATCCGCGCCAAAGTGGCCGCCAGTTTGGGCCGGTCCAAGGTATGGATCACATCAAACAGCGCCATCGCCGCCCGCGCTTTGTTGCTTTGCAGCGGCCCGATCAGATGTAGTTCGATCCCGTCAAAATGTTGTTTGAAATCCGGCCATTTGGCTTCGGCCTCTTGAACGCGATTTTCCCCGAAGCAACGGTGACCCTGATCGAGAACTGCTTTCACGCGCCCATCCGGCTGCACCTTGCTGACGGCGATCAGTTTCACCTCGCCAGATTTGCGCCCGGCGTTGCGTTCAGCCTTGGAAATTCGATCGGAAATGTCCTGCAAGCTCATACCATGCCCCCTTGTCCAAGGTCGTACACAACTACAGCGTGGCAGAAAAGAAAAGGGGCAGACCGACGGCCTGCCCCTCTAAAATCAAACGAGTGGGTTCAACTTAGAAGCTGAATGCAACACCGGCTTGGAACTGATCGTTCTTGTTCGAACCGCGCTGGTAGCCAGTTTCCAAGGAAACACCGCCGCCCAGATCGTGCGCAAGGTGGATACCGAAAGATGTACCTTCCTGAGCATTGGAGCCGGCTACGCCGTCACGGTTGTCGTTACGACCGAGAGCAACGTCAGCTGCGCTGACTGCGCTTTCGTCGGCGACCCAGCCAACCAGCTTGGTTGCGGCACCAATGTCATAGGTACCCGCGAGCAGGATCTTGTCGATGCCTTCGTTGTTGGCATAAGCCAAACGCGCGCCGAACATGCCGAAGTCACCCTTGATAGTCAGGACTTCTTTGTCAGCCCAAGCGAAATCGCTTCTCTGAACCGCGGCTGCAACTGTGAAGTTGTTGAACTTGTAGCTTGCGTTCAAAGCAATAACGTCCTGAGCAACTGCACCGTTGCTTACGGAGTAGGACAGGTGGGTCCCGAAACCGCCAATGTTGTAGATCGCTTCAACACCGTTGGACGATACGTTGCCGTCAGAGTCGTAGTAATCCCAGTTGAAGTAGTTATTGTTTACGTTTGCGACGTTTCCAACATACTGCGAACCGTCAAGGCCAGTACCGCCGGAACGTGTTTCAAGGTACAGACCTGGAGTGGATTCCACAGCACCGTTGATGTTGCCGACACCCAACGTGAAGCCGCCGTATGTGGCGAACAAGCGAGGTGCGCTCCACAACATGACTTCGGCGTTGCTACGGAACGCTGCGTTGTTTGCAGCAACTGCACCGCCATAGATGTTGTTGTCTGCTTCTGCGCGAACACGACCACCGATGGTTACACCACCGTCTGTCTCAGAAGTTGCGTCGAACTGCAGACGGAAACGGCTGATGATGTCGGTCTTGGAGCGACCGTTAACAGCGCGGTCGTTACCGTTGGAAGGGTACCCGCCTGTGCCGGCCAGACCGTTTTCAGCACCGCTTGAATAGCCGACACCGAAACGAGCGTTACCACCGACTGTGATGTCAGCTGCGGCAACGCCAGCAGTTGCTACCAGAGCGGTTGTGGCGAAGAGAATTTTTTTCATGAGATTTTCCTCGGTTTGAAATAAATCCCAAACCAGTTCATCTGGCAGGGCATGGAGTTTGTTTGCATAAAATTTCTCGTCATTGCAACAACGCCACTTTCCCTGACGACGATGCCGCGCGGTATGATGCACCTTTGCCACAGTGCCGCCACAGTGCTGGTTAACTCTGCCATCATTGACATGCAGCGCCGCAATACAACCAAGCACCTTGCGCCCCTGCTCCAATCCCCCCTGCTCCAATATGGATACACCTTATATATACACCTTGCCGAGAGCCCCCGCCTTGGGTAGACCATTGCCGGAACAAGCAAAGGATCATCGTGATGGGTAAGTTCTCCAAATTGCACCTTACGTTAGCACTTGGCGCGTTGATCAGTCTTTCGGCCTGTGGCGGCGCAAATGTGACAAACGCTGAAGCGCCGGATAGCAGCAACCAGTCATTTAGCCCCAATACCGATAGGATCAGGATGGGTGAAACGACGATATGGAACATCTTCAAGCCCAAGAATTCCGAGACCAACGTCGCCGTGAACAAATACCTGTGGGCGGCAAGCCTCGAGGTGCTTAGCTTTTTGCCGGTGCAGTCGGTAGATCCCTATACCGGTGTGATCGTCACCGGCTATGGGACGCCTCCTGGCGGGGGTACGTCGTACCGTGCCACGGTTTTGATAGATGACCCCGCTCTCGAGGCTCGTTCCCTGAATGTGGCGTTGCAGACCACAGGCGGACGTCCAGTCAGCAAAGCAACATCCCGCGCGGTCGAAGACGCGATTCTAAGCCGCGCCCGTGAGATCCGTATCGCCGACAGTAAATTCTGAGCCCGCTCGCTTTTCCCCCCTCATTATAACGCCGGGCCCTGCGCTAGTCGCTCGCCCGGCGTGTTTGTTTGATAAGGTCCGCAAGATGCCCTCTTACTCTCCCTCTGAAATCGAAGCCCGCTGGCAGGCCGTCTGGGAAAAAGACGCAATATTCAAAGCGGTGCGCAGCGCCGACAAACCCAAATACTATGTGCTTGAGATGTTCCCCTATCCGTCGGGCCGCATTCACATGGGGCATGTTCGCAACTATACGATGGGCGACGTAATCGCGCGCTACAAGATCGCCACGGGCCATAATGTACTGCATCCCATGGGGTGGGACGCATTCGGCATGCCTGCCGAAAATGCGGCAATGGCCATCGGCGGCCACCCCAAGGATTGGACATACGGCAACATCGCCGACATGCGCAGTCAGATGAAGCCGCTAGGTCTTTCGATTGATTGGTCCCGCGAATTCGCGACATGCGACCCTGAATACTATGGCCAGCAGCAAGCGTTGTTCCTGGATTTCCTGCAAGAGGGTCTGGTCTATCGCAAAAACGCTATCGTGAACTGGGACCCTGTCGATATGACCGTTCTTGCCAATGAGCAGGTCGAGGCGGGGCGGGGCTGGCGGTCTGGCGCATTGGTTGAACGGCGCGAACTTACGCAATGGTTCTTCAAGATATCAGATTATTCCGAAGAGCTTCTGAACGCGCTCGATACCTTGGACAACTGGCCAGCCAAGGTCAAATTGATGCAAGCGAACTGGATCGGCAAATCGCGCGGTCTGCAATTCGCGTTTTCTACCGTCGATGCACCCGAAGGTCATGACCGGATCGAAGTCTACACCACCCGGCCAGACACGTTGCTGGGTGCAAGCTTTGTCGGCATTTCACCCGATCACCCGCTGGCCAAGCTTCTGGAAAAGAGCAACCCGGATGTAGCGGCTTTCTGCGTCGAATGCCGCAAGGGTGGCACTACGGAAGAATCGATTGAAACCGCCGAAAAGCTGGGTTTTGACACTGGCCTGCGCGTACGGCATCCCTTTGATACCGCATGGGAGCTTCCCGTCTTTATCGCCAACTTCATCTTGATGGATTACGGCACGGGCGCAATCTTCGGGTGCCCGGCCCATGACCAGCGCGACTTTGAATTTGCCAGCAAATACGGCTTGCCGATCATTTCGACGTTTCTTCCATCCGAAGATGCGAACCCGAAGCTAGAAGAAGCCTATGTTCCGGCAAAATCTGAAACGGTTTACTACAACGGCGGATTTGCCGGCGAAAAGTGGCAAACCGGAGAAGAGGCCATCGCAGCGGCAATTGATGCGTGCGAAGCCCAGGGCGTCGGCCAAGGCGTGACCAAGTTCCGTTTGCGCGATTGGGGCCTGTCACGTCAGCGATATTGGGGTTGCCCTATCCCTGTGGTGCATTGCGATGCCTGCGGCGTAGTGCCCGAAAGGAAAGAAAACCTGCCGATCGAACTGCCCTACGATGTCAGCTTTGATACGCCCGGCAATCCGTTGGACCGTCACCCGACATGGCGCGACTGTACCTGCCCTGCCTGCGGCGCACCTGCCAAACGCGAAACCGATACGATGGATACCTTTGTTGATTCTTCATGGTATTTCGCCCGCTTTACCGCGCCGCACGCCGATACGCCCACCGTCATGGAAGATGCTGAATATTGGATGAACGTCGATCAATATATCGGCGGCATCGAACATGCGATTCTCCACCTTCTTTATTCCCGCTTTTTTGCCCGTGCCATGCACATCACCGGCCATTTGCCTGAAAAGGCGATTGAACCTTTTGACGCCCTGTTCACCCAAGGCATGGTCACCCACGAAATATATCTAACCCGCGATGACAAAAATCGCCCGGTCTATCATCTTCCCGAGGATGTGACCGATGGCAAACTGGCTGACGGCACCGAGGTAGAGATCATCCCCTCTGCCAAGATGTCAAAGTCGAAAAAGAACGTGGTGGACCCGTTGGGGATCATCGCGAACTATGGTGCGGATACGGCCCGTTGGTTTGTCCTGAGCGATTCCCCGCCCGAACGTGACGTGGAATGGACAGCCTCGGGTGCCGAAGCCGCTCACAAGCATCTCAACCGTGTGTGGAATATCAGCGAACGCATCAGCGCGATGGGTACGGATACCCCCGGCGAAGGTGACGATGACCTTCTGCGGGCCATGCACAAAACCATCCATGATGTGACCATGGGCATCGACTCGTTCGGCTTTAACGCCGCCATCGCAAAACTTTATACCTTCACGGCCATTCTTCAAAAATCCAAAGCGGGTCATGCTGCTCAGCGCGAAGCCGTCATGACATTGGCGCAGCTTATGTCACCGATGACACCTCATCTGTCCGAGGAAATCTGGACGGCCCAAGGCGGCATCGGGCTTTGCACCACAGCTCCTTGGCCACAGGCGCTTGATGCGATGTTGATAGATGACACCGTAACACTTCCCATCCAAATCAACGGCAAGCGACGTGCTGAAATTCAGGTGCCCGCGGACATGGCGAAAGAAGAGGTTGAAAAACTCGCGCTGAGCCACGAAGCTGTCATTCGCACCCTTAACGGTGCTACGCCCAAAAAGGTGATCGTTGTGCCCGGACGGATCGTCAATGTTGTTGCGTAAGTGCCGATTTCTATTGGTACTGCCCCTGCTGGCCTTGGCGGCGTGCGGGTTCCAACCGGTATACGGCGACAACGGCAGCGGATCTGCCCTGCGCAACAGCGTCCAGGTAGAAGCGCCCGACGATGTATACAGCTATACCCTAGTGCGCGAAATAGAGACCCGGCTGGGTAGGGCACCGGCACCGCATTTCGCGCTGGAACTGACAGTCGCTATCGCCCAAGAAGGCCTGGCGATAGATCGCACCAACAACACCACGCGGTACAATATAATTGGGAAGGTCGATTTTATCTTGCGTGATCTTGCCGCTGGTCAGATCGAAAGCTCGGGCACGGTCGAAAACTTCACAGGATACTCGGCAACCGGCACGACCGTGGCGACGCTTGCTGCGGAACATGACGCACAAACCCGGCTCATGACAATGCTGGCGGATCAGATCGTCGCGCAGCTTTACGCGGCCAACCTTTCCCGATGAAACTGCCGCCACGCGATGCGAATGCCTATTTTGCCAAACCTGATCGACGCAAGACAGGGTTGTTGATTTACGGCAGCGACGCGATGCGTGTCGCCATCAAACGGCAAGAGTTCCTTAAGAACCTGTTGGGGGCAAATGCCGAAGAAGAAATGCGTCTCACTCGCATTCAGGCTGCCGATTTGCGCCGTGATGCACCGATGCTGCTGGACGCGATCAAAGCCACCGGCTTTTTCCCCGGCCCCCGCGCCGCCCTTGTCGAAGATGCAAACGACAACATCGCCAAGATTCTGATCGACGCATTGACCGACTGGCAACCCGGCGACGCGCAAATCGTCGTGACCGCCGGAGATCTCAAGAAAACTTCGAAAGTGCTCAAAGCCTTTGAGGCGCACAAGACCGCTTTTGCCACGCCAATCTATGATGATCCGCCGGACCGGGCAGAGATAGAACGCATTCTTGCAGACGCAAAGTTGAACCCTGAACCGGGGGCCATGGCCTCGCTCAGTGAACTGGCACGTGTGCTCGACCCCGGAGATTTTCGGCAAATGGTGGAGAAAGTCACGCTCTATAAATTTGGCGATGAACGCCCTCTTACCGCCGAAGATGTGGCGAACTGCGCCCCAACCTCGACCGAAGCGGATGTCGATGACATTCTGCATATTGTCGCTGAATCGCGCGCAGGTGATATCGGCCCCGTGATGGCCAAACTGCAAGCACAGGGGGTGAATGCCGTAACGCTGATTATTATGGCGACCAGACATTTTCGCACGCTTTATCGGATCGCCAGCAACCCCGGCGGCCAAATTTGGGGCGTGCGCGACCGGGACCGTGCTATGCGGCAAGCGAAAAACTGGGGGGCGGTGAAGTTGGAAACAGCCTTGACCGTATTGACCGATACCGATCTGACCCTGCGGTCAGCCGGACAACATGCGCCGACCATGGCGCTCGTCGAGCGCGCCTTCATTCGCTTGGCAATGCTGGGTGCACAACGTTAATTCATCGTAGACGGCTTAGGAGGGACTTAAAATGTACACAGTGATCGGTGCAACCAAAACGCGCGCCATGCGGGTGATGTGGATGCTGGAAGAAATCGGCCAGCCCTATAACCACATCGCCTGCGCGCCACGGTCAGAAGAGGCCAAGAAATACAATCCGTCCGGCAAGATCCCTGCACTGCTTGTGGGTGACGATGTGTTAACCGATTCTGTGGCGATCATGCATTATCTGGCGGACAAGCACGGGGCCCTGACCGCCCCTGCCGGGACCCCGGCACGCGCCAAGCAGGACGCTCTTACGTTTTGGTTGATCGACGAGATGGACGCTATCCTGTGGGCCGCCGCCAAACACAGCTTTGTATTCCCGCAAGAACAACGCGTCCCCGAAATCAAAGACAGCCTCAAGGCTGAATTCGCCCGCTCGGCGTCAATTCTGTCGGAAAGACTCGAGGGGGCTTACCTGATCGGGGACAGCCTGACGGTACCCGATCTGCTGGCGACCCACTGTATTAACTGGTCGATCGGCGCGGGTTTTCCTCGGGTCGATGACAAGCTGGGACATTGGGCCAAATCCATGCGTGATCGTCCCGCCTTCAAAGCCGCAGCCACCAAGGAAGACTAGACATTCCGAACCCGCGCGGCGGCGTGTTGTCCCGCCCATCGGCCTGTCGCCAGGCAGGCCGACAGCAGGTACCCTCCGGTCGGAGCCTCCCAGTCCAGCATTTCACCGGCGACGAAGACGTCCGGCCGAGCGTTCAACATCAGCGTTTCATCAACAGCGGCAAAGGGGATGCCCCCGGCGGTGGAAATCGCCTCGTCCAACGGACGCAGCTTTGCATTCTTTATCGAAAGCGCCTTGAGAAGCTCTGCAAGTACCCTGGAATCCTGAGGCAGAGGCCGGGCCAATTCCTGCAATAGCCCGATCTTGGCAGCGTCCAGCTTTACCGCCTTTCGCAGGTAATTTGAGACACTCATCCTGCCGCGGGGTCGGTCAAGCTTGGCGATCAACGCCTCAACGCTCTGGTCAGGCAGTAAGTCAATAACCAATGGATGCCCGTCGCGCACGCCGCGCGAGACAGCATAAATGCCCCCACCTTCAAGGCCTTTCGTCGCAATGATTGCCTCGCCCCGAGAGCGGTGCGCGCCTGATCGCAAGGCTATACCCTTGAGCGCAGCGCCGAAATGGGGTGCCATGTGCGAAGACCAGTTCACTGCAACACCTGCATTCGCAGCTTCAAAAGCAGCCACATCGATGCCTTGGCCGCGTAGAATCGTGGCCCATTCCCCTGTAGAACCCAATCGCGCCCAACTGGCACCACCAAGAGCAAGAACCGTTACGTCAGCGCCTAGGGTGCGCTGCCCTTGGGGGGTGGCGAACGCCAACGAAGTGCCGTGCCATCCTGTCCACTGCCACCGTGTATTGATCTGCACCCCTGCCCCCGCCAAGCGGGCAAGCCATGCCCGCAACAAGGGCGACGCCTTCATGACAGTAGGAAACACGCGCCCGGTCGAACCGGTAAACAGCGTCTGCCCCAGGTCTTCGGCCCATTTTTGTATTGCTACACTATCGAACCCGGCCAGCATTGGTTGCAACGGTGGTTTGGCCTCTGTGAACGCGTTCAGGAAAGACGCATCGTCTTCGATCTTGGTCAGGTTAAGCCCCGACTTGCCTGCCATAAGAAATTTGCGCCCCACCGATGGCTTGTGCTCGCAGATGGTGACTGACACCCCGGACCGGGCCAGGGTTTCCGCCGCCATCAATCCGGCAGGACCGGCCCCGACCACGACAGCATGTCCGTTGGGCGAATTATCTATGGTCATCGCATGGCTTTCGGAACTTTTGTGTGACAAAGATCAGCATTAGCGCAACCATAGTTCTTTTGCACGATCCAGGTGGATATTTAATCAGGAGATTCCCATGATGCGGATTATTTTCGCTCTTGCCCCGTTCGCCCTGTTTGCCGGGTGCGGCGTGCCCTTCGTCCCTTTCATCTAGGGTAGTTCTGTCGGTCTCGATGCCACGTCACACATTGCCTTGATACCCGTCGCGATCGACGGTGACGCCGCTAAGGTATCCTCCGCGATGGCATGTGCTGTGCCAAGCAATTCCTCTGACGTGACAATCCGATCAACCAGACCGAACATCAACGCCTCCTCTGCCGTGACCCTCTGGCCTCCCATCAAGATCAGCTTTGTTCGTGACGGGCCGATCAGGGCCGACATCCGTGCAGGGTCGCTGGGCTGCGGTAGAAAGCCCAGCTTCATCACCGGATAAAAGAACTTGGCATCGGGTACAGCAATGCGCAGATCGCAGGCCAGCGCCATTCCCATGGCGCCGCCGGCAAGGGTCCCGTTCAGCGCACAGATGCTCAGGCCAGGCAACGCCGCAATAGCCCCCGAAAGCCGCTCCCAGATATCGGAAACGGCAAGGCCGGCCTGCGCTTCCTTCAGGTCCGCACCTGCACTGAACACCTTGCCATTTCCGGTCAGGATGACAGCGCGGGCTGACTGCGCGTCCTCCATGAACTGAGCCAGATTCACAAGCATCTCATGCGTCAGTGAATTCGCCTTGTCGGGTCGGTTGATCGTGGCCTGCCAGATCGCACCCTCGCGGCTAAATTCTATCATATCAAGCCCACCGCCTTGCGGATATCATCGTCACGCAGCGATATCTCCTCTCCGCAGAACTTGTCGGCTGCGGGGCTACACATCCACAACAATGTACGGGCGGGCCAATCTGCCGGAATGTGGTCTTCCCATGCCAGCATGCTGATCGGATTGATCCCGCTGGCTTTGATTTCGCGCTGCATCTTTGTCGCGACGGTACCCGGAGACAGGCCGATTGCACGAATGCCATTGCTCGCCTCCTCCAGATGAACGGAACGGCCAAGCATGTTTACCGCAGCTTTGGATGCACAGTAATGGCTCCAGGCCTCGATCGCGTGATGAGCAGCTCCCGAGCTGATGGTCAAGATCGTCCCGCCCTTAGCGTCCTTCATCACCGGCAGAACCGCGCGCATCCCGTTATAGACACCCTTGAGATTGATATCGATTACCTGGCCCCATTCGTCGGGATCAGAGGTCGCGAGATGCGAGATCGGTTCAATGACGCCGGCGTTGTTGATCAGAACATCGACACTGCCAAACGCACCCAATGCAGTTTCCACCGCTGACGACATTTCGCCAAAGCGGGCAACGTTGCAGGGAATCGCGATTGCGGTCTTGCCAATCTCTCCGGCCAGGTCGGCGATCGCATCCTGCGACCGCGCCAGAAGCACCACGTTCGCATTTGCTTCGGCAAAGACCCGAGCCGCTTCGGCCCCGATGCCACGGCTCGCGCCGGTGATCATAACGGTTTTGCCGGTCATATCCATGTGTTGCTTTTCCATGTGATGCTTTCCTTTTTGTGCGATCTGGGAATTAGTGCACGGCACAGCACCCGGATTAGTGTATTGGTAAGCAACAACATAGTGGTTCGCCATTTAAAAGCACACCGCACGCGCGAAACAATGCTGACCCGCGGCAGGGCGGTGCCTTGTAACGGACAGTGCGGGAATTACCTTTATGCATAATATCTGTTAGGACAGCTTAGCCGTTGATCCGCGACAAAGGAATTTTCTAGAATGACCCATCTTCGCCCCATTTTTGGTTCGGCCGTCCTTGGCATGTTTTTTACCGCGCATGGTGCCTGGGCAGGTGTCACGCCCAACGACGTGTGGCAGGATTGGCGTGATTACATGCAAGGCATGGGGTATAAGCTGACGGCCACCGAAGACAGCAAGGATACGACGCTTGCCGTCAGTAACATCCAGTTCGATTTCGCCGCCGACGCAGACCAGGGGCAGATGTCCCTGTCTCTGGAAACCCTGAACTTTGTACAGAATGGCGATGGCTCCGTTTCGGTTGTCATGCCAGCGGTCATGCCCGTCGTGGTCGAGATCACGCCAGCAGGTCCGGACGCCAAAGCGATACGCATGGCGTTGTCGATCAACCAAAACGGTTATGACATGCAGGTGACTGGCGACCCCGCAGACATGACCAGCACCTACAGCGCAGGCGCGCTTGGCCTGAACCTTGATCAACTGACCGTCGGTGATGAAAGCTACGGGGCGCAGAACGCGCTTTTGAATGTCGCGATGATGGATGTGCGTAATACCACCACGTCACGCTTGGGAAACATGCGCAGTTATGATCAAAATGCCACGGTCGCGTCCGTGACATATAACATGCGGTTCAAAAACCCTGATGAACCCGCTCTGGCGGTCATTGAAGGCACGACCAAGAACCTGAAAATGGCGTCCGACGGTGTGCTTCCTCTGGGGTTGGCGCAGGTCAGTGATATGGCTGGAATGCTGCGCGCGGGGATGGACGCATCAGGCAAGATAACAGGTGGCAACAGTACGGTTACCTTGAACATTGAAGATCCGGCCAACGGCGATGTTGCCGTGGCGGCAGCTACCGAAAGCAGCACCCTGACTGTCGAGACCAGCGCAGACGGGCTGAGCTATGCCGGGACGCGACAGGGAACGGCGGTTTCGGTCCAGTCGCCGGAGCTTCCTGCCGCGCTTTCGTTTGCTATCGACAATGCCGCATTCAATCTGAGCGCCCCGGTGACCAAGTCGCCAGACCCGCAGAACTTTGCGCTTGGTTTGAATATGGATGGGCTCGCTTTGTCCGATCCGACCTGGGGCCTGATCGACCCACAGGGCGCGTTGCCCCGTGATCCGGCAAATCTGACGTTGGACCTGTCCGGCAAGCTTACCTTGCTCATGGATTACTTCGACCCTCAGACCGCAGAGAGTATGGCGAATTCCGGCACACTTCCCGGCCAGCTGGATATGTTCCAGCTCAACTCGCTGATCATCGAAGCCCTTGGGGCCAAGCTGACCGGTAATGGCACTGTAAACTTCGACAATGCGACGTCCGAGCCTGACCCCGGGACTCTCAAACCCGTTGGGGCGGTCGACCTGAAACTGACCGGGGGCAGTGCCTTGCTTGATACATTGGTAGCTTCAGGGCTGGTTCCGGCCCAGACCGCAATGGGCGCTCGAATGATTCTGGGGATATTTGCCGTCCCCGACGCTGCTCAGGACACTCTCAAATCCCGGCTCGAGTTCACCCGTGACGGATCGATTCTGGCAAACGGCCAACGTATAAAATAGCGGTCCCCTGCCTCGGCTCGTTCTTCGTCCCTTGCAGACCTGCATGTCGGGCTTTAGCAGTCTTACCATCCCCCCAAGGAGCCTTCCATGACGCAATCCCTTGATACCTTGACCAAAGCGTTGCTGCGCGCCGCGGAAAAAGCCGGCGCAGACAGTGCGGACGCGATGGCAGCTCGGGGCAGTTCCATCAGCGTCGATGTACGCGGCGGAAAGCTTGAGCAAGCCGAACGTTCCGAAGGTGTGGATATCGGTTTACGGGTTTTCATCGGCAAGCGGTCCGCCAATGTGTCCGCTTCAGATACCTCTGACAATACCATTGAAGAAATGGCTGTCCGCGCCATCGCCATGGCAAAGGAAGCGCCCGAAGATCCCTATAGCGGCCTTGCTGACCCCGACCAGTTGGCGACGCAGTGGGATGTTGAATCGCTTGAACTGTGCGACCCTTCACCGGAACCGACGCCTGAAACCTTGCAAGATGACGCCGCTCGGGCCGAAGCCGCGAGCTTGGCGATCAAGGGCGTGACACAGGTCCAATCCGCGAGCGCGGGATATGGTGCCCAACGGGTCTTTCTGGCCGCTACCAACGGTTTCGAGGGTGGATACCGACGTACGGACCGGGGGCTGTCTTGTGTGGCAATTGCCGGCGCGGGATCCGGGATGGAGCGTGACTATGACGGCGACAGCCGGGTTTTTCAGGCAGATTTGCGCAGCGCTGAAGATATCGGCGAGTCGGCGGGCACGCGCGCGCTTGCACACCTTGATGCCCGCAAGCCACCCACCGGAACATTCCCGGTGTTGTTCGATGAACGCATTTCCTCGACGCTAATCGGCCATCTGCTGGCCGCGATCAACGGGGCGGCCATCGGGCGAGGTGCCTCATGGTTGCGCGATGCGATGGACCAACAGGTATTGCCCGCCGGAGTTTATCTGATCGAAGACCCGCATCGCCCCCGCACACCGGGGTCACGTCCGTTTGACGCCGAAGGCTTGCCGACGTCGAAAAGGGTCATCGTTGAGGACGGCATCTTGAAAAGCTGGACATTGGATCTGGCGGCGGCCCGAAAGCTGGGGTTGCCCCCAACCGCCAATGCGGCACGCGGCCCCGGATCCAACCCGAGCCCCGCGACATGGAATATTGCGCTGACCCAAGGCGAAGCCTCAAGAGAGGACCTGATAAAAGACATGGGCACCGGGCTGCTGGTGACTTCCATGATAGGGTCTACGATTAACCCTAATACAGGTGATTATTCGCGTGGGGCATCTGGTCTCTGGGTCGAGAATGGTGAAGTCACCCATGCGATCAACGAATGTACGATTGCGGGTAATTTGCGCGACATGCTGGCCAACTTCTTGGCTGCCAACGACGCCCGTCAACACCTGAGCCGGGTGGTGCCTTCCTTGCTTGTACCGGGAATGACCCTTGCCGGAACATGACCTCTCTCTTTTGATGGATTGCGCCCGGCAGGCTGGTCGGGTCGCTCTCTCGTTCACCGGTGCGACCGCTGTGCGTTGGGACAAGCCGAAGGGGGCAGGTCCTGTGACCGAAGCGGACTTGGCCGTAAATGCAATGCTGCAAGAGCGGCTTTTGCAGGCACGACCAGATTATGGATGGCTGTCAGAGGAAAGCGAAGACAATACCGCCCGACTGGGGCAGTCGCATGTCTTCATAGTCGACCCGATTGATGGAACCCGCAGTTTCATCGAAGGGGCCGATACCTGGTCGCATTCGCTTGCCGTTGCCCGCGACGGGGAAATAGTCGCTGCTGTTGTGTACCTTCCCATGCTGGACCGGCTTTATGCCGCTTCCTTAGGGGGGGGGGCAAAGCTGAACGATGTGCCGATCAAAGCCTCGGTAACCACCGATCTGGTTCATGCGACAGTCCTGGCCACCAAGCCCGTCATGGCGGGTGTTCATTGGGCTGGCGGCGAACCCGGCTTCAAATCGGCGCATCGCCCGTCATTGGCGTACCGGTTGGGCCTCGTGGGTCAAGGCCGGTACGATGGCATGGTCACCTTGCGCAAAAGCTGGGAATGGGACATTGCGGCGGGTGCGTTGATCGTGACCGAAGCAGGCGGAATATGCACCGACAAGACAGGGGCCGCGCTACGGTTCAATAATTCGGACCCACGGCTGAACGGTGTGCTGGCGGGCGGACCGTCTGTACATGCGGCCCTGCTTGGCAGTCTTGCCCAGACGTGACCCTATGCCTTAGACAAGACCCAAGCCCAACTGTATGAAACGAAGGATCGCAATATGACCCAGCGTCTACACCTTGTGTTCGGCGGTGAACTGGTTTCACCCACTGGAACCGCCTTCAAAAACGTCGAAGATATTCATGTTGTCGGCATTTTCCCCAACTATGCCAGCGCCTATGATGCGTGGAAAAACGAAGCGCAGCGAACGGTCGATAACGCCCATATGCGCTGTTTCATCGCACATCTGCATCGCTTGCGCGACGAAGAGGCAGCGGCCTCTTCGACAGAAGAACTGGGCTGATATATCATGGCGCGATCGTTTGGATTGGCGGCGTATCGTGCTTTTGCCGGACGCGGCGGTGCCGCGCCGTTTTCACCGATTGACCATCGCCCAAAGGGCGAAATGGTGTGGTGCCATGCGCCCGAACCGGGAAATCTTCTGGCGATTCAGGATCTGGCCTTGCGCCTGTGCCGCAGCCGACCCGGGCTGTCTGTATTGATAACCATTCCTAAACAAGCAACACCTTCCGACCTGCCCCAGTCAGGCAACAGCAAGATCCTGATTGATTTCGCGCCCGAGGATCACCCAACCAGCACGAAGTTATTTCTGGATCACTGGCAGCCCGACACCTGTATCTGGGCATGGGGGCGCCTGATGCCCAACCTGATTATCGAAATGGCTGACCGCGGTTGCCCGATGTTCTTGATTGACGGGGATAGCGACGGCTTCGACGGTCGCAGGGACCGATGGCTCAGCGACCTCACGCGCGGCTTGCTGTCCCATTTCTCGGCAATCATGGTACGCTCCGAGGCGGGGTTTCACCGTCTGGTCCGTCTCGGGCTTGACCGAAAAAATGTCGAACTTACCTCGGCGTTGCTTGCAGGCGGCCAAGCGCTTCCGTGTCACGAATCGGACCTCGCCGATTTGTCCTGCGCCTTGGTGGGACGGCCGATCTGGTTTGCGAACCAAGTGCTAGAAGGCGAACTCGGCACCGTCTTGGCCGCACACCGCCAAAGCCTTCGGTTGTCTCACCGATTGCTGTTGATCCTGCAGCCCGCCGAGGCCGCGCTGGCCAACCGCTTTGCGGCCCGAATGTCGGACCAGGATTTTCGCGTACATAAATGGGGCGACTTTGGCTATCCCGATGCATCGACCCAGATCATGATTGCGGGCGATCCTGCCGAAGCCGGATTGTTCTACAGACTGGCACCCGTATCGTTCTTGGGCAGCTCCCTTGTTAGCGAAGGCAGCGGGTGTGACCCGTTCGAGGCAGCCGCATTGGGGTCGGCGGTTCTTTACGGGCCAAAAATCCGTCGATTTCTGCCATCATATACGCGGCTTGTCGCAGAGGGTGCGGCCCGTATCGTAAACGACGCCACGACCCTGGGCACGGCGGTCAGCAGATTGATAGCCCCCGACCAGGCCGCCACCATGGCCCATGCCGGCTGGGATGTTATCAGCCGCGGTGCCGCACTGACCGACAAGGTAATCGATCTGGTGCAAGACACTCTCGATACAAGGGAACGACGAGGATGACCAAGGCACCGAAATTCTGGCACCGAACGACGCCAGATTGGAGAGCGCGGATGCTCCAGCCGCTGGGTGCGCTGTATGCGATGGGGACTGCGAAACGTCTTGCGTCGACCACCCCTTTGCAGATGGACATTCCCGTGATCTGCGTGGGCAATATCAACGCTGGTGGAACAGGGAAGACGCCCACAGTGATGGCTGTGGTCGAACGATTGCGCGACAAATACCATACACCCCACATTATATCTCGTGGGTATGGGGGGACGGAAACCGGGCCTCTGTTGGTTGACCCGTCAAAGCACACGGCGTCGCAGGTTGGGGACGAACCATTGTTGCTTGCCGCGTTTGCCGAAGTCTGGATAGCGCAGGACCGCGCAGCCGGGGCCCGGGCAGCCGCTCAATCAGGCGCAAGCGTGATCGTGTTGGATGATGGATTCCAAAACCCAAGCGTCGCCTATGATATAAGCATCGTTGTCGTCGACGCGGCCAAGGGGTTTGGCAATGGCTTGTGCCTTCCGGCCGGGCCTTTACGCGAACCGGTACGCACAGGGTTGGCGCGCGCTGATATCGTTTTGTCGATCGGCAACCCTGATGAACAGGCCGGTTTTGACACGTCCGTTTTACCGGACCTGTTACCGCATGTCCGGGCAGAGCTTGTGCCTCTGCAAACCGGAATGGACTGGACAGATATGCGTGCGTTGGCTTTCGCCGGTATCGGTCACCCCGAAAAGTTCTTTGGCACATTGCGCGGCCTTGGCGCAAATATCATCCATGCTGAGGCACTTGACGATCACCAGCCGCTCAGCACCGCCCTGCTTGCCCGGCTCGAAGCTGATGCCGACGCCAAACAGGCTCAGCTTGTTACAACTGAAAAGGACGCAGTTCGCCTGCCAGCGTCTTTCAGGATGAAGGTGATAACCCTACCGGTGCGGCTGAAACTTGCCCCGGACAATGCGCTGTTCCAGGCGCTTGACCGTCTCCCTTTGCCCAAATAGGCTGATCGACCTTGAAACCTTCGGGCCATTTGCTGCTGCAAGCACAGCACCGGCCCGCGTGTCTTCAGTCATCTTGCCCCAGCTTGGGCGCGGCGCGGTGCAAAGCCAGTTCCGCCCCCGAGAATTTGAACGGCGACCGTATCCCCGGCACCCCTTCAAGATCGATCTTCATGCCACGGGCGACAACCTGCGGATCATCGAACATACCAGCCATATCGTTGATCGGCCCTGCGGGTACGCCGTGCTTTTCACACGCGGCAAGCAGATCATCCCGGGTGCGCACTTGCGTCGCACCGTTCAGTCGGCGAATCATCTCGGGCCGGTTGGCGACCCGGTCGGCATTCTTGGCGTATTCCGATGCATCAGCCATATCGTCGAGCCCCAGGAGACGACAAAGACGCTGGAACTGCCCGTCGTTCCCCGTTGCGATGATCAGGTGCCCGTCAGAAGATTCGAACACTTCGTAAGGGGTCAGATTGGGGTGCGCGTTACCCATCCGCGACGGCGCTGTTCCGGTGGTCAGATAGTTCATTGCCTGATTGCCGGTGACGGCCACGGCACAATCAAGCAGAGCCATATCGATGTGTTGCCCCACACCCGTTTGATTGCGCTGATACACCGCCGCAAGAATTGCCGTGGTCGCATATATGCCGGTGAAGATATCCGTGATCGCCATGCCGTGCTTTTGGGGCTGACGGTCCGCTTCGCCGGTAATCGACATTAAACCGGACATGCCCTGAATAATGAAATCATAGCCAGCGCGGTGGGCATAGGGACCGTCCTGCCCGAAACCGGTGATCGAACAGTAAATTAGCTTGGGGAACTGCTTGGACAAACTGGCGTAATCCATCCCGTATTTCGCCAGTCCGCCAGTTTTGAAGTTCTCGATCAGGATGTCAGCATCGGCCAACAGCTCCTTCATTTTGGCCTGACCTTCGTCCGTGGTCAGATCAACAACGACAGACGCCTTGCCCCGGTTTGCTGAATGAAAGTACGACGCCGACTTGTCGCCGTCGCGTTCGATAAAGGGTGGCCCCCACTGGCGGGTATCATCGCCTGCGGGGCTTTCCACCTTGATAACTTCGCACCCAAGATCAGAAAGTGTCTGGCCGGCCCAAGGGCCTGCCAGAATCCGCGCCAGCTCAATCACTTTGAGCCCTGCCAGTGGAGCTGCCATTAGTTTTCCAATGCGGCGTCGAGTATGCCTTTCATCTCGGCATAGGGCATGTTGGAATATTTTTTGCCGTTAATGATAAAGCTCGGCGTGCTGTTGATGTCGTCGGCCTTTTGGTTTTCTTCCCACCAAGCCACCAGCGTCTGTGCTTTTTCACTGTCCTGCAAACATGCTTCAAGGGTGTCGTTATCGATCCCCGCGAGGCGTCCGATCTTGCGCAGCTCACCCACGATCGCGGCGGGTTCGCCAGCGCGGACCCATTCAGATTGACCGGCATAGATCAGATCGGTGATGCCAAAGAATTTATCTTCTTCGCCGCAACGGGCCACCATCGACGCCCAAAGGCCATAGCGATCAAAGTATACCTCGCGGTAGGTAAAACCGATCTTGTCGGTATCAATATATTCGGCCTTGAGTTGTTTGTATGGCCCCTGATCAAACGCCGCGCAGTGCGGACAAGTGTAAGAGGCGTATTCGATCATCTGTACTTTGGAATCCGCATTCCCAAGGGTCATTTCCTTGATCGTGGATGTGTCGATTTCGGCGGCCTCAGTAGTTTGTGCGTTTGCGGCACTTACCAGAGGGCTAAAGGTAGTGCTGTTCGCAGTGTCTGTTCCGCCAAGGGCGAACCAGCCACCCGCAGCCACAGCGGCAACAACCGCAAGAATTGGGAAAGAGCGTTTCATTTAATTTCCTTTATCAGCGTTTGGTCTTGTTCAATATGTTCTCGCCCAGACGTGCAAGGGCATCGCGAAGGCTTTCGTTAGCAACAGGTCCGACAGTATCCATGGCGCGCTGTCGTGTCACCGGATCGGACGGTGGTTCGCGTCGGGTTTTGGGTTTGGCGTCGAAGGCGACCTGCCCTTCGGCAAAGCCCGTAGCCGCCGTCTGCGTAATACGAACCCGAGCGATCGCATTGTACCCGTAAACAGAATTGACCTTGGCGCGCAGCTGCTCTTTTTGCATCTCGAGTATCGGCGCATTCGCGCCGGTTGTCAGCAGGGTCAATGTAGCGCCCATTCCGCCACGACCATAACTTACCTCGACCGGGCGCGAGATGGACGATACATCCTGACCGGCGATTTCGGCCCATTGGGTCAAAAGCCTGGATTGGGCGAAACCACGGCTTTCGCTGGCCTGCCGTATCTTTGCGGAAAGCAAGCTATCTGTCCTTTTGAAGCCTTTTGTACTGGTACGCCGTGTCGGCATGACTATCTTTCCTGAATGACTAACCACAACATAACGATCCCGTACTATATCGCCAGCCAAACCAAACCGAGAAGGTCATAAAGATTGCGTGACACAGCCGCTACCTGTTCGCTACCCGACAGTTTGCTTGATTGGTATGACATCCATGCCCGCATTATGCCGTGGCGGGTATCCCCGGCAGATCGCGCGGCAGGTGTGCGACCCGATCCCTATCGCATTTGGCTTAGCGAGGTCATGCTGCAACAAACCACCGTTGCCACGGTGCGCGAATATTTTCAACGCTTCACGACACGTTGGCCAACCGTACAGGATCTGGCCGCTGCCCCGGACGCGGATGTAATGGGCGAATGGGCGGGCCTTGGCTATTATGCCCGCGCGCGTAACCTGCTCAAATGCGCTCGTGCTGTGGTGGAACAACATAACGGACAGTTTCCGGCAGACCATGCCGCTTTGCTGAAATTGCCGGGAATCGGCCCCTACACCGCCTCGGCGGTGTCTTCCATCGCTTTTGATCTGCCCTATACCGTTCTGGATGGAAATGTCGAACGTGTCATGGCGCGTCTTCACGATATTCACACCCCTTTGCCTGCCGCCAAGCCGGAGTTGATGGCCAAAGCACAGGCACTTACCCCTTCATATCGTTCTGGCGATTATGCCCAGGCGATCATGGATCTGGGCGCTACAATCTGCACCCCTAAATCCCCCGCCTGCGGAATCTGTCCGTGGCGTGAACCTTGTCTTGCGCGAAAAATGGGAACGGCAGCCGAATTGCCGAGGAAGCTTCCCAAAAAGGCCAAACCGATCCGCCATGGCACGGTGTATCTCGCACGTCGCGAAGATGGAGCGTGGCTTCTGGAAACGCGCCCTGACAAGGGCTTGTTGGGCGGGATGCTGGGCTGGCCTGGTTCAGACTGGGTTGATGCGACCGGATCTCGCCCCGCTGGCCGGGCCCCGATCGAGGCTCAGTGGCATGAGGCAGCAGGAGAAGTACGTCATACCTTCACCCACTTTCACCTGATGTTGACTGTAATGCGGGCCGATCTTGCGGGCGATCCTACTCCGGAAACGGGGCGGTTTATCCCGGTATCAGATTTTCGCCCGTCAGATCTCCCGACGGTAATGCGAAAAGCCTTTGATTTGATACAATAGCAATGGCGTGGCATTATCGTAGCAGAGGGTACCCGCGTCACCACATCCGGGCACCACATCCGGGCACCACAGATTTAAGGTTAGAAAGATGGCACCTCAGCACTCGATGGTAAGCGTAGATCAGCTGGCTCAGTTCAAACGTGCTTTGCCTTTTGCGCTTTCGTTCGCCCTGATTCCCCTGGCATGGCTCACCGCGTTCGTCGGAGGCTGGTCCGTCATCCTGTTGCCCTTGTTAACCTGGTATCTGTTTTCGGTTATCGACGGCATTGCCGGATTGAACCTTGAGAACGCCGATACCTCTGCCACCGATGATGATTTGTTTTGGTATAGAATTATCCCGATAGCATGGATGCCCGCACAGTTTTTTACCGTGTTCGGACTGGTCTGGTACGTCCCCCAAGCTGCGCATTTGGGCGGATGGGAAAAGGCGCTGATCTTTCTGGGCATCGGCGTGATGACGGGCACGATCGGCATCAATTACTCTCATGAACTGATGCACCAGAAAAACAAGCTAGAACGGTGGTGGGCAGATATCCTGCTTGCGATGGTGTTGTATTCGCATTTTCGGTCAGAGCACCTTTTGGTGCATCATCGCTATGTGGCAACGCCGCGCGACCCGGTGACCGCGTTCTACAATGAAGGGTTCCATCGGTTCTATCCGCGAGTGCTTAAGCAGTCACTGAAATCAAGCTTTCGGGCCGAAAAAGATATGCTTGCCCGGAAAGACAAACCTTGGACTTCCTCAAGCAACCCATTCTTTCGATATTGGTCGCTTCAGGGCGGGTTCCTGATACTTGCATTGATCCTGGGCGGATGGGTTGGCCTTGGCTTGTTTCTGATCCAGGCGGGGGTGGCGATTTGGCAGCTGGAACTGGTGAACTACATTGAACATTATGGGCTGACCCGCAAACACCTTGGCGAAGGCAAATACGAACACGTACAGCCCCGTCATTCCTGGAACGCTGCGCATCGCGCGTCAAATTGGCTGCTGATCAACCTTCAGCGCCATTCTGATCATCACTATAAACCCGATCGCCGCTTTCCGGTCCTACAGACCTACGGAAAGGCGGACGCGCCGCAACTGCCTTTTGGCTATCCGATCATGACCATGGTGGCGATGATGCCGTGGGTGTGGCGCCGCGTGATGAACCCGCGTGTGCGCAAATGGCGCGAGATGTATTATCCTGAAATCACCGACTGGACGCCGTACAACAAGGGACTGACACCCTACCCGCGGTGATGTGTTGAAGGCGAGGGCCGAATTTCAACGGCTTGCTGAATGTGCAGATAGATCAAACGGGCGGAGCAACGGATTTGATCGCCGGACAATATTGTACGCACCCGCCAACCCAAATCGGTCATTCGTCAGCCCAAGCCAGCTTCGCGGCCAAGGAGACGAAGACGAAACCGGACAGCCGGTTGATCCAGATCTGGGCACGAGGCGAGCTTTTCAGCCAGTCACCCAATGACCCCGCCGCGACAGCCACAAACCCGAAGACGCATAACGTCGCCAAAACCATCAACGCGCCAAGCTGATAGAACTGCCCGACGATTGATCCATGTTGTGGGTCAACAAACTGCGGCAGAAACGCAAGGAAGAATATCGTAATCTTCGGGTTGGTTATGTTCATGATCAGGCCGCGCAGAAAAAGCCTGGGTGCGGTTTCCGCCGGTGTTTTCCCTGCGGAAAATTGCCCGGATGACGCCCGGAAAGCTTTCCATGCCAGATACAGAAGATAGGCAGCACCCGCATACTTGAGAGCTGAAAAAGCGTATTGAGAGGTCTGGAAAATCACCGCCACACCCAAGGCCACTGCCGTCGTGTGAAAGATCAACCCCGATGCCAGCCCCATCGTCACGATAAGCCCGGCAATACGGCCATGCAACGCGGATTGCGTCAGGACAAATATATTGTCGGGTCCAGGAACCAACGCCAAAGCGAATGCGACACCGACGAACAGAAAAGCCAGATCGAAAGGAATCATTTTTGCGCCAACCTTGCTTGAAAAGCTGTCATACGAAGATGCTTGTTTGGCTATAGCAGGACAGTTCGAATTGAAAGATTTTTGCGCGGCCGCAGATCATGCGTTTTGAATGGAAAAAGACCCCGCCAACAGGCGGGGCCAAGGTGAGCACCCTTATAGGCACGCCTTCAGTCGAAGACGGCAGGGCACCGGCGGTGTTCAAAAATGGATGAGAGTGGGCTAGGCCAAATTGGCCATTTCTGCCCTGATTTGTTGGCGCAAGATGTCGATCGGCACGCGTTTGCCGTCTTTCTTGTAGCACCAGTATGTCCACCCGTTGCAGCTAGGGGCCTTTTCGTAGGCAGCCCCAACTTGATGGATCGATCCTTTGACCTCATTCCCGATTAACGTGCCATCGGCACGCACCTTGGCAGAATAGCGACCATTCAGCGAATAAAGCTCCTCGCCCGGCCGCAACATGCCCCGTTCGACCAATTGGCCAAACGGTACACGAGGTTCCGCGCGCTTCGAGGTTGTTGTCGTCAAGGCTTCCTTGTCGAATTTGCGCACGCTTTTGATCCGCTTCTCGGCGACTTTGCGATAGGCCTCTTCGCGCTCGATCCCGATGAAATCGCGGCCAAGCATCTTGGCCACCGCTCCGGTGGTCCCTGTTCCGAAGAACGGATCCAGCACGACATCGCCAGGGTTCGTCGACCCCACTAGAATACGGTGCAGCAGGCTTTCCGGCTTTTGCGTCGGATGTGCTTTTTCGCCTGCGTCATCCTTCAGCCGCTCATGGCCGGTGCAAATCGGCAATACCCAGTCGCTACGCATCTGGATGCCTTCATTAAGCGCTTTCAACGCTTCATAGTTGAATGTGTATTTCGCGCTCTCGTCCTTGCCCGCCCAGATCATTGTCTCGTGTGCGTTGGTAAAACGTTTGCCGCGAAAGTTGGGCATCGGGTTCGACTTACGCCACACAACGTCGTTCAAGATCCAGAAACCTTGATCCTGAAGCGCCGCACCGACCCTGAAAATGTTATGGTAACTGCCGATCACCCAGATAGCGCCATTCGGCTTCAACAGGCGGCGCGCGGCTTTTAGCCACGCACGCGTGAATTTATCGTAGACGGCAAAGCTTGCAAACTGGTCCCACTCATCGTCGACCGCATCCACCTTGGAATTATCCGGCCGATGCAGGTCTCCACGCAACTGAAGATTATAGGGCGGGTCGGCAAAAATCAGGTCAACAGACTCTGCCGGCAGCGCGTTCATTGCGTCAATGCAATCGCCGGATATAATCGTGTTCAAGGGGAGTGCTTGCGCACCCTTTGTCATCGTCTTCATAAATACTGCCTCTGCCCCGGCACATTGTGTGCTCTTGGTTGAGAACAAGATGCCCCGACAGAGGATTTGTGGTCAATTTCTTTTTTGAATCAAATGGTTGGTTATTTATCTTGATACAAGATATTGTAGACGGGTTTGAACAAACGTCTATGGTGTGGGGTCACCCCGATTTTTCCTAGCGCTTCTATGTGGCTTTTTGACCCGTATCCCATGTTTGTTTCCCACCCATAACCGGGGTGCTGTTGCGCCAGGGACAACATGACACAATCCCGACACATTTTTGCCATAATTGAGGCTGCAGAAATAGATTGCGACCGGGCGTCGCCCTTGATGATTGCTTCGGACGCAATGCTCAGGCCATTCGGTATCATGTTGCCGTCGATCAACGCGTAATCGGCCGGAGTTTTAAGCCCTTCAAGCGCGCGAACCATGGCGAGGTGACTCGCACGCAATATGTTCAACTCTTCGATTTCCTCGACCGAAGCATGCGCGACGCTGACATCCGCCACCGACAGGATCACCTGATACAACCGTTCGCGCCCCCGCTTGGTAAGTTTCTTTGAATCGTTCAGACCGTCAGGTATTCGGCTGGGGTCCAGCACGACAGCCGCCGCGGTCACCGGCCCCGCCAAGGGGCCGCGCCCGACCTCGTCAACCCCTGCCACGCGGGCATATCCCCGGGCATGGGCTGCGCGTTCAAATGTGAAATCCGGTATCATGCGCCTTGGAAAACCCAGCCAGCAAGAAACCTCAAGCCTTTAATCGCGGGAAACCACCTTAGTCGCGCATTCATCATAGGCGTCAGTTCAAAGGCTGAGGGCAAACCAAAAAGGGAGAGGTGCCCGAACACCTCTCCCTTCTCACTCAGGTGGCAAAACATACACACCACCCGACTTTGGCGCTCAGGAATTATCCACGCGCCAAACTGTATCCCGCGTTGCGCAAGCAGCGGGCGTCATAACCGTACTGTCTCCCGTTGTGGGTCCTGATTTCCTGACCACACTGTTGCGGCAGACGGTTTGCATAATGGTAATTCTGCTGAAGACAGCGCTCGCCAAACATCAGTACTCGGCCGCTGCGCGTATCGAAACTTTGGAAACATTCCTGCGGAAGCAGCTTCTCGTCAACGCGGGAGTGGTTCTGTTGACGGCGGTATGCTTCGGGCAACGGGCGCGGTTCGATGTGGTTGCCCGTACCGACGCGGGGTACCCGGTGCTTTGGCTGGGGATGATCGTGGTGCTGCTCGGCACGCGGCACACGATGAACCGGCGCGGGCTTGGCATGCTCGCGATGCTCCGCACGCGGCGCACGGTATACAGGTTCGCGGTCGACGTGCTCGCGATGCTCGGCGCGAGGGGCGCGGTAGACAGGTACGGGGTCGGCATACTGGCGTGTTACAGCCTGCTGGCGGGCGTCTTTGCGTTTGTTGTTGTCGTGAATCAGCTTGCCGATAATTGCTACCCCCAACACGCCGGCGGCAATGCGGGCCAAATCTCTTTCCTTGCTGCCCGCAATGGCGGGGCTGACCGTCGCGGCGGTCACGGCTATCGCACTGGCGACGATTATTGCTATGAATCTACGGTGCATAGTCTGTTCCTTTCCTGAGGGGTCGCGGGCCTGGCCCCATACACAGCCACCAGAGCGAGGGCCGTGAGAACCAAATGGGCCTACCCCCTCGCGTCAAGCAATAACGCCCGCTTGCTATCCGATATCAATCGCCCCGAGGACCAACGGATATTGAATATCCATCAGGAAAAGCGCAGTCTCGCCGACATGAAACATTTCCTTATTCCCATCATCGCCGCGACCGGGCTGGGGCTTGCTGCACTGCCCGCCCAAGCGGCTGGCTGCTATGCCGATTACAAGGCAAAGCAAGAAAACCCCTTGCGCCTCCACTATGGTGTGGCGCAGGTATCCGGCGAATGTAGCCGTGCTGCCGCCCAGGCCGAACTCGCCCAACGGCTCGCGGCGAACGGCTGGACGCTTCTGACCATCGTTTCCGTTTTCGGTGACGAAGGGCTCAACCAAAGGAAAGAAAGTGCCGGATCAAACTTCCTTCGCTTCTGAAATGCGCCGCAAGGGAGGCCGCTTTGTCGGCGGCGGCATCGCTGCGGTCACGGCGATTCTGCTTATCGGGGCCGGCTTGCTTCTCTGGGCGCTGCCTGACGCCAACGCGTTCAACGCCCAGGTCGAACGCATCTTTGTGGAAAACGATGATCTGACCACCCAGGCCGAAATCAAACTGCTCGAAATCCTCGCGCAATCGGGCAGTGCGTTTTCCGAAACTCTTTCCAGCTACCGTATCGTGATCATCGTACTTCTGGTCTTTGCGACTGCCATGCTCATCGCGGCCCTTGTTTTCCTGATCATGCTGGTCAGCTACAACCAGCGCATGGCCCAGATCGAACGTGTCGGGATCCAGGTCAACTCCCTGCTCATCAGCCGTGAAGAAAACACTGTTTATCTCAACAATCTAGGTTTCAAATTGACCGCCGCAGCCATGGAAACGATGTCGGTACTTGCCGAAGCCCGGATGGATGACGATGTTCTATCCGGGTCCGAAATCGAAGGAATGATCTCTGGCAAAATCGCGGCCGATTGCGACGAAGCCGCAGGTGCCACACGCATCAAACGCCTGCGCGACACCTTGGGCAACCAAATCGTTTCGGAACTCCTGGTCAAAAACATTGCGCGGCGCGGTTATATGCTGGCCATCGACAAAGATGTGATCAAGGTCATCTAACCCCTTTCATTTTGCGAAATAAACTCCGGGGGAAGCCCCCGACAGGGGGATGGGGGCAGCGCCCCTCTGGACAGCCCGCGATTTCTGGCCCTAGGGTGCGGCTACTGTCACAACCCCAGGGACCCCGTCATGCCGGCACCACGCAATCGCTTCAAGCAAGCCCTTAACGAGGGCACAACAGTTTTTGGATGCTGGCTCGGTCTGGCAGACACCTTCAGTGCCGAACTCATGGGAACCACGGGCTTCGACTGGTTGGTGATCGACGGGGAACATGCGCCAAACGATCTGCGTTCCATCACCGCGCAACTTCAGGTTCTTGAAGCATCGCAAAGCCATCCGGTCGTGCGGGTTCCTGTCGGCGAAACCTACCTGATCAAACAGATACTTGATGCCGGCGCACAAACGATCCTGGTGCCCATGGTCGATAACGCCGATCAAGCCCGCCAGTTGGTACGAGACGTCACCTACCCTCCCTCCGGTGATCGCGGTGTCGGCTACGCCTTGACCCGTGCCGCGCGGTTTTCGCAAATCGCCGATTACGGCACCACCGCTGACGCAGAAATTTGTCTGCTGGTGCAGGTCGAAAGCCTGAGGGGGCTGGAAAACCTGGATGATATTCTTGCGATCGACGGCATCGACGGCGTCTTCATTGGCCCGGCTGATCTGGCAGCGGACATGGGCCATATGGGCGATCTGCTTCACGCCGATGTTCAACACGCGATAATGGTAGCGCTGAAAAAAATCGCGGCTGCTGGCAAGGCCCCGGGCATTCTTTCCACGCATGATCCAATGACCGAAGACGCAATCAACGCCGGTGCACGCTTTGTCGCGGTGGGTGCGGATAGCTTGATACTAAGTCATGCCGCACAAGCGTTGGCCGCCAAATGGAAAGCGCCCAAAGCATGATGCGCGGGATCATGCTGTTGGGGCTGGCCTATGTGCTCAGCCAGTTTTTCCGGGCCTTCCTTGCCGTGCTCAGCCCGTTCTTGCGGGCTGACATCGGTGCCAACCCCGAAGATCTGGCTTTTGCATCCGGTCTATGGTTCTTCGCATTCGCAGCCATGCAGCTGCCGGTAGGGTGGGCTCTCGATACGATCGGACCCCGCCGAACGTCTGCCGTCCTGTTGCTTATCGGCGGCGGAGGCGGCGCGGCACTGTTCGCGATGGCCACCCAACCGGTGCATATCGACTTTGCGATGGTCCTCATCGGAATTGGCTGTGCTCCGGTGCTGATGGCATCCTACTACATTTTTGCCCGCGAATTTCCGCCAGCGCGGTTTGTGGTATTGGCGTCAGTGATGGTGGGGGTCGGGACCTTCGGTAATCTTGTGGCATCCTACCCGACGGCCATCGCAGCCGAGACGATCGGTTGGCGCGCCTCGCTTTGGGCGCTTTGTGCCATCACCACCCTTACGGCCTTGGGGATCTGGGCCTTTGTCCATGACCCTGCTACCCCCGAAGGCGAAGAGCGCGGCAGCCTGCTCGCGGTGCTCAAGATCAAGGCTCTTTGGTTCATCTTCCCGATCATGAGCGTGAGCTATGCCCAGCTGGGTGCTTTGCGTGGTCTTTGGATCGGACCGTACTTCGAGGACGTCTTTGCCGCAGACGCACACCAGATCGGTATCGCAACCTTGTTGATGGGGATTGCGATGGTCATCAGTACGTTTGCATACGGACCGTTGGACAAGCTGATCGGCAGCACAAAGTTGATCGTCATAATTGCCACCACTTTCAATCTTGCGGCCCTGATCGGTCTGGTCATCTACCCCGCCAGCAGTCTGGTGTTGTCCACAGTCTTTATGGCGGCGGTTGGCTTTTTCGGCGCGACCTATGCGTTGGTCATATCGCATGGCCGGAAATTTCTGCCGCCACAGTTGATAGGGCGCGGGATGACCTTGCTGAACCTGTGCAGCATCGGCGGTGTCGGCGTCGCGCAGTTTTTGTCAGGTAAGGCTTATGCCGCCAGTCAGCCTGCAACCAATCTGCAAACCCCTTATGTGGTGATTTTTACCCTGTTTGCGGCGCTCATGGCCGCAGGGCTGTTCATCTACCTCTTTTCTCGTGAAACCAATGAATAGGTCAGGCCCCCTTCCCCCGCAGCCCCAAGCGGTATAAGAGGCCCGCACCATCACATTTTAGTATTGGAGTTTTAAGATGGGTTATCGCGTCGTCATCGCGGGTGCCACAGGCAATGTGGGCCGTGAAATGCTGAACATTCTGGCCGAGCGCCATTTTCCTGTGGATGAGATCGTGGCGCTTGCGTCACGCAAGTCCCTGGGAACCGAGGTCAGCTTTGGCGACAAGACGCTCAAGACGAAAGACCTTGATACGTTCGATTTCACGGGCTGGGACATTGCATTGTTCGCCGTCGGTTCCGAGGCGACCAAGAAATACGCCCCCAAGGCCGCCAAGGCCGGCTGCGTGGTCATCGATAATTCGTCGCTGTACCGCTATGACCCGGATATCCCATTGATCGTGCCCGAGGTAAACGCCCACGCTATCCATGATTATTCCAAAAAGAATATAATCGCGAACCCGAACTGTTCGACAGCCCAGATGGTTGTGGCGCTCAAGCCTCTGCACGACCGTGCGACGATCAAGCGTGTCGTGGTATCGACCTATCAGTCAGTGTCCGGTGCGGGCAAGGAAGGCATGGACGAGCTGTGGGATCAGACCAAGTCGATCTACAACCCTACCGACGACAAGCCGGCAAAGAAGTTCACCAAGCAAATCGCCTTCAACGTGATTCCGCATATCGATGTCTTCATGGACAGCGGCGACACGAAAGAAGAGTGGAAAATGATGGTCGAGACGAAAAAAATCGTTGACCCCAAAATCAAGGTGACGGCGACTTGCGTACGCGTGCCGGTCTTCGTGGGCCACGCCGAATCGATCAACATCGAATTCGAAGACCATCTGGACGAGAATGAAGCCCGCGACATCCTCCGCGAAGCGCCGGGTGTCATGGTAATCGATAAACGCGAAGACGGTGGGTACGTCACACCGATCGAATGTGCCGGGGATTTCGCCACATTTATCAGCCGTATCCGTCAGGACAGCACCATCGACAACGGATTGAACCTATGGTGCGTCAGCGACAATTTGCGTAAAGGGGCGGCGTTGAACGCTGTGCAGATTGCGGAACTGTTGGGCCGCGAAGTCTTGAAAAAAGGTTGAACGCCAAGTTATTTCTCGCATTGAAAGGCCTGCGTAGTGCAGGCCTTTTTGCTATCCGGCGTTCGGATTCGTCCCCGTGATGGGAAGATCGAAGCAAAGCTCGCCCTCTTGGAATGTACCCTTGATCAAACGCCCCGGCTCCGACGCAAAAGGGAATTGCGAAACCCAGTCTCTATAGTTGTCGTTTGTGATGATGATCGCGTCCGTATCCTGAGCGGCATGCAGGATATAGGGGTCTGCTGCATCGCCCTTTGGCACGACAGTAACCGAGCCGGTCGGCAAGTTCAAAAGCCTGCCTAACGGTTTGCTTCCCAGATATTGCCCTGTAAAGAGATACCCCGCATTTGCATCAAAGAAAACTTCCGGCGCGAAACCGAGCCTTGATAGATGGTGCACCACATCCTGCACCGGCTCGATGCGGGGCGTACCATCAAACCAGTACATGACATTTGAGCCGTCAATGACAACTGCCTTGGGGGCGTTGTATTTGTCCTGTTTTGCCAGCCACCTTTGGGCTTCCCTGAGCAGCAGGATGACGCTTGCTATCGCGCTCGGTCCTGCCAACAGAATCAAATCACTGGTTACCGGTTGCGAGAATGCAAAGACGACACCAAGTATCGAGACGATAAATATGAGGGCTGGCGCAATCATGACACGAGGAAACCAGCCAGTGCCTATATAGACAAGGCTAAACTTGTTTCCTCGTACCCTGGAAATAGGCCGCTGTCAGACCGGAAGGAACATTTCCTTGTCGGCGCTGTAATATTCCAGCCCCCCTTCACCGATATCGGTCCACAGCCCGTGCAGTGTCAGTTCGCCGGCTTTTACCTTTTGCTCGATCCATGGAAACGTCATCAGGTTTTCAAGCGACGTCATCACCGCATGCTTTTCAAGCTGGCGCACCTGCTCTTGGGGGTCCTCGATGTCCGCGACGATATCGTACTTCGGGCGCAGAATATCCATCCATCGCCCGACAAAACTGTCTTTGGCATCCAGTCCGGGCGCTTTGCCCTGGCACATATCGATACACCCCTGCACCCCACCGCAACTAGAGTGCCCCAGCACGATGAGGTGGGCGACTTTCAGCACTTGCACGGCATATTCAACCGCGGCAGACGTCCCGTGCTGTTCGCCGTCAGGTTGGTAGGGCGGGACCAGGTTGGCAATATTGCGGTGAATAAAGAATTCACCCTGGTCAGCACCGAAAATCGACGTAACATGCACCCGACTGTCACAACAGGAAATCACCATCGCGCGAGGATGCTGACCGTCGCTTGCCAAGCGGCGATACCACGCTTGATTCTCAGCGTAACTCGTTGCTTTCCACCCATGATACCTTTGCACCAGATATGAGGGCAGGGGTTTAGTCGTGTCCATATGCGTCTCGCCTCTTTGTATTTTTAACGGGATACTCTGAATTCTTGTCACATTCGAGCAATAATATACGCAGGCTTAAACCATTTGAAAATCTCTATCCCTCTATGGTCATCCCATATCGTGGGGGCGGTATCAAAAGGTGATAAAATGCAGATTTTGCAAATGCGACCTACCGAACAAGTCTGCGTCGACCATGTACGACTCGGCTCTCTCTATGCGCAACTGGGCGAGGTGGATGCCGAAGATGTCGTTTCGCGCACGATGGAGGAACTTGCCTTGCGCATATCCCATTGTGACAGGCTTTTTCATGCTTCAAATTGGGGCGAACTGCGCAAGAACAGCCGTTCCTTGATCGCTATCGCGGATCAGGTAGGTCTAGCCCAGCTGACCGCTGTCGCACACGATGTTACCATGTCGATCGATCAAAACGACCATGTCGCCGTGGCCGCAACCCTGAGAAGGCTGATACGGGTGGGCGAACGTTCACTGACCGCCATCTTGGATATGCCCGCTTCGTCGTACTGACGGGCTTGCGGTGGCAGAGGATAGGATTAGGCTGCGGCAAAAATATTTGCCCGAAAGGTCCCGTTCTATGTCCGCCCACTTCGCCGACCCGACCCACACGTCGATCCCGCTGTATCTTATCGCTCAGGATCAACTAAGTGATTGGCTGAAAACACAGTCGGGGCCAGTCGCTGCCTGGGTCGATATCAACGGCTTCACAGGCGGTTTGGGACAGGCCCTGGCCATGCCAAATCCTGACGGTACCCTTCAGTGCGCGTTGGCGGGCTATGGCACGCCATCTACCCGCGAACGCGGCCGCTTCCATCTGGCGGGCGCTGCGACCAATCTGCCGACCGGGGTCTATCATCTCGAAAGCAGCCTGGCCCCCGCAGAGCTGGCGATCGAAAGCCTAGGCTGGCTTCTCGCCTCTTATCGTTTCGACCGTTATGCCCGGACTACGCCGATGAAGGCGCAGCTGGTGGCGCCGGCGGGGATAGATGTCGCACGTATAACCGCCCAGGCCCAGGGCGAATTTCTGACCCGCGATCTCATCAACACGCCAGCGTCCGATATGGGCCCCCCCGATCTGGAAACTGCTGCACGCGACTTGGCAAAGCAACATGGTGCAAATATAGACGTTTTGGTGGGCGACGACCTGCTTACAAATAATTTCCCGCTTATCCATGCCGTCGGCCGCGCTGCTGACCGTGCGCCACGGCTGATCGACCTCAAATGGGGTACCGAGGGTAAGAAAATCACGCTGGTCGGCAAGGGCGTCTGCTTTGATACGGGCGGGCTCAACCTCAAACCCGGTGCCTCAATGGGGCTCATGAAAAAAGACATGGGCGGGGCCGCCGCCGTGCTCGGCCTGGCTCACATGATTATGGCCATTGGCCTGAACCTACAGCTCAGGGTCTTGATCCCTGCGGTGGAAAACTCTGTTTCAGGCAATGCCTTTCGGCCCCAGGATATCCTGACCTCTCGTAAGGGCCAGACGATTGAGATCAACAATACCGATGCCGAAGGGCGCTTGGTATTGGCAGACGCATTGGCGCTGGCGGACGAGGATCAACCCGACCAGATCATTTCGATGGCAACGCTGACAGGCGCAGCACGGGTCGCCGTCGGCCCTGATCTTGCTCCGTATTTCAGCAACGACTCTGCCTTTGTCACATCCCTCGAAACAGCGGCGTGCCAGCAATCCGATCCGGTGTGGCGCATGCCTTTCCATGCGCCGTATGAACCGATGATCGAACCCGGCATCGCTGACCTTGACAACGCACCGTCGGGCGGGTTTGCCGGGTCGATAACCGCGGCACTATTTTTGCGCCGCTTCGTCACCGCAAGCTCATACGCGCATTTTGACATTTACGGATGGCAACCGACCCCTGCCCCCGCCCGCCCCAAGGGTGGGGTCGGCCAGGCAACCCGCGCCCTGCTGTCAACCTTGGAAACTCTGCTTTGCAAATGATCGATTACCGGCTCCACCCCGACCCGGCCCTGGTGACTATGCGTTCCGCGGGCCAAGTAATCAGCCCTGTCGCTGACCTGTGCCAGCATCCGCGCGGCCCTCGCGAACGCCAGTCGTTGTCCGGCGACACCTTAACGGTTTTGGGTGACTTCGGGTCGTGGTCCTATGTCCAGCTGGCAAAGGATAGCTACTGCGGTTACATGCAAAACACCGCAATTGGGCCACAACTTCAAGCAACACATTGGGTGTCCGCAAGAGCCACGCATGCCTACAGTCAACCCGACTTTAAATCGGCCGATCGCAGTTCTTTAAGTTTCGCAAGCCGGGTATCGGTCCAGAGCGAAGCCGCTAGTTTCGCAAAGACCAGCTTGGGCTATATCCCTCTCCAGCATTTGACACCGCTGACGCAAACCAGCCATGACCCCGCCTCCGTTGCCGGTCTGTTTTTGGGCACCCCATATCTCTGGGGCGGCAATAGTTCTTGGGGCATCGACTGCTCAGGCCTGGTTCAAGCGGCCTTGCTGGCATGCAACATTTCCAGCCCAGCCGACAGCGATCAACAAAAATCCCAATTGGGTTGGGCGTGCCCCCCTGGTTCCGCGTATATGCGCAATGACCTCCTGTTCTGGAAAGGCCATGTCGCCCTGATAACTGGCCCCGACATGCTGATCCACGCGAACGCACATCATATGGCGGTAACATATGAACCTATCGGTGACGCAGTGCAGCGTATCGCACGAACGGATGGGCCTGTTACGGCACATAAACGTCTATGATATTCCAAATGGACTTAAATCCATACCCGGTCGCCTCATGGCGGGGCGCTCAATTCTCTACCGCCTTGATGAACTTACGTTCCAGCACGCGCAGCACGGCGCTCAGGTCGTGCCCGCGTCGCAATACCTGACCGTTTGGTCCGATGACCGCATACATCCCTTGTTTCATGCGTAACTTCGGACGCTTTTCGATCCGGTACAGCGGCATCTCTGCGGTGCGCCGAAATATCGAAAACACCGCAACCTCTCTTAGGCAGGATATCCCGTAATCGCGCCACTCGCCTGCGGCGACCATTCGGCCATAAAGAGACAGGATCGGAGCCAACTCCGTCCGATGGAATGCAATTTGGTCCGGGACAGGGTCAGTCGGCGGCTGGGAGGAATGGATATGGAAAGTCATCCTTTGACAGTTGCGCTCTTCACGGATCAAATCAAGAGGCCCGCGGATCAAATATCTTGAAAGCGTTACAAATATTTCGCAATACTACACCCAGTGAAACATAAAGGCTGCACGGCATGACACCTCAAAATCGCGCTGAGAAATCCGCCGCTGCGATGTGGGCAAAGGATAACGCCAGCAAAAGTCTGGGTATTCGGCTTGAGAGAACAGCACCGGGTCAAGCCGATCTCACCATGACGGTGACCGCTGACATGCTGAACGGGCATGGCATCTGTCATGGTGGCTATATCTTCACGCTCGCCGACAGTGCCTTTGCGTTCGCCTGTAATTCGTACAATCAACTGGTCGTCGCTATGCAAAACCAGATCACATATCTTGCGCCTGCCCGATCCGGCGAACGCTTGACCGCTCAAGCCATCGAACAGTCCAGAACCGGGCGTTCAGGTATATATGATGTCACGGTCACGGGCCAGGACGGTCGCACCATCGCATTGTTCCGGGGCCTGTCCCGAACTATTTCCGGTCAGCATTTTCCAGAGGAAAAGTCAGAATGAAGGACCTCACCCCCGCAAGATCCAGCCTCGACCCGATCGAAATCGCAAGCCGCGACGAAATCAGCGCCCTGCAACTCGACCGCCTGAAATGGTCGCTGCGCCACGCTTATGACAACGTGGCGTTTTATCGAAAGAGCTTTGACGAAGCGAAGGTGCACCCCGATGATCTAAGCAGCCTCGATGATCTGTCCAAATTCCCCTTCACGGTAAAAACCGATCTGCGTGACAATTATCCTTTCGGCATGTGTGCGGTACCGCGCGACCAACTGGCACGCGTTCACGCCTCATCGGGGACCACTGGCCAGCCTACGGTTGTGGGTTATACCGAAAACGATCTGTCCCACTGGGGAAGCGTGGTCGCGCGATCTTTGCGCGCAGCGGGCTTAAAGCGGGGTGACATGCTCCATAATGCCTATGGTTATGGCTTGTTTACCGGGGGTTTGGGCATCCACTTGGGCGCTGATGCATTGGGTGTCTGCACCGTACCAATTTCCGGCGGCATGACACAACGTCAGGTTCGCCTTATTGAAGATTTCAAACCCAACGGGATCACCGTGACTCCTTCATATGCCCTGTCGATCCTGGATGAATATGCCCGCCAGGGTATCGACCCGCGCCAATCCTCCCTTGATGTCGGCATTTTCGGCGCTGAGCCTTGGACAAATGCGATGCGGCTCGAGATCGAGCAGGCCTTCGACATGCATGCGGTAGACATTTATGGGCTATCCGAAATTATTGGTCCCGGTGTATCGTGTGAATGTGTGGAAACCAAAGACGGGCTGCACATCTGGGAAGACCACTTCTACCCCGAAGTGATTGACCCTGTGACCGGTCGCCCCGTCGCCGACGGTGAAAAAGGCGAACTGGTGTTCACCTCCCTCACCAAGGAAGCTTTTCCGATCATTCGCTATCGCACCCGCGACCTCAGCCGCTTGCTTGCCGGCACTGCCCGCACAATGCGCCGGATGGAAAAAGTGACCGGGCGCAGCGATGACATGATCATCCTGCGCGGCGTCAACGTCTTTCCTACCCAGATCGAAGAAGCGCTGATGGCCACTCCGGGCTTGGCCCCGCATTTCCAAATTCATCTCGACAACCCCGGGCGCATGGATCAACTTCATGTCTTGTGTGAATGCACCGATGCGAGCGTTGGGGCCGACGCCCGCGCCGCTGTCGCGAAATCACTTGCCGCACGGATCAAGGACACGGTGGGCATCAGTGTCACCATCGACGTGGTTAACCAAGGCGCGGTGGCACGGTCAGAGGGAAAGGCGATCCGAATTATCGACAAACGCACCCGGCACTAAGTGCCATACCGTGCAATGAACATCTCGACTGCGCTATCGACGACCCGGTCGATTTCCTCTTCCTTTACCGTATCGATGACGCCGAATGTTAACCGCAAAAACAGGTCAGCCTTGCAAAGTTCGCCAAACTGGTCTGCGGCCAACAAAGGATCGTCAATCTTCAACTCCCCCCGCGCCATCGCGGTGAGAAAATAGGTGGCCATCTCTCGCCTTACAACCGCCGGGCCAGAATGGTAAAACCTTTGTCCCAGCTCAGGAAATCGATCTGACTCTGCCACGCACAACCGATACATCTGCTGCCCAAAAGTCGATGTGACAAACCGAAGAAAATGCCGCCCGGCCTGGCCTAATACCTTATGGGGCGCGTCTTCGGGGTTAATGCTGTCCAGGGCATACCGCGACTGCCTCACACATTCGACGTTGGCGACCTCCATGAACAACAGGCGTTTGTCTGGAAAGTAACTGTACAAGGTCGCCTTGGACACCTGTGCCACCCGGGCAATCTCGTCCACGCTTGCTCCTTCAAAACCATCAGCCATGAAAACCTGGCGTGCACCTGCAAGCACCTGGTCAAATTTTCTGCCTCTGTGGATTTTGTCTGGAACAAGGGTCATGTATTCTCCGCCGTATGCGATTTCGGATATAAACCGTTCTGTTTAGTTCCTAAAGCGAATTCAATTCCAATCCGAAACGGGTTGCCTCCATTCAGTCCGGTGCTTAGAATTATTCTAAGCTGCAAGAAAGTGCCCTCATGCGTTCCTTCCTCAACCGCAAACGTTTTGATGATCTGACAGAACAGGAAATAATCGCTCTCGCCATCTCTTCCGAAGAAGACGATGCGCGCATATACCGTGGATACGCCGAAAATCTGCGCAGCGAATATCCAGACAGTGCGGCCGTTTTCGACGGCATGGCAACCGAAGAAGACAGCCACCGACAGCAGTTGATAGATCTTCATAGCAAAAGGTTCGGCAGTGTCATTCCGCTCATCCGTCGCGAGCACGTATCGGGGTACTACGCCCGCACACCCGTCTGGCTGATCGAAAACCTCGGCCTCGACCGTATTCGCGCCGAAGCCAATGCGATGGAGCAAGCAGCCGAACGCTTCTACCTTTTGGCGGCGGCACGCAGTTCCGACGCGTCCACGCGCAAATTGCTCGGAGATCTGGCCGCCGCCGAAGCAGGCCACCAGCTTACTGCGGAAAACCTGAGCGACGAACACCTGACCGACGACACCATCGTGAAGGAAAATTCCGAAGCACACCGCCAGTTTATCTTGACTTGGGTGCAACCGGGCCTGGCCGGGCTGATGGATGGGTCGGTTTCGACACTCGCCCCGATCTTCGCCACAGCCTTTGCGACCCAAAATACCTGGACCACCTTCCTCGTCGGCCTTGCGGCCTCGGTCGGCGCGGGTATCTCGATGGGGTTTACCGAAGCTGCATCGGACGACGGCCAGATTTCGGGCCGTGGCTCGCCGATCAAGCGCGGCTTGGCCGCGGGCGTCATGACCACACTGGGCGGGCTGGGTCACGCTTTGCCCTATCTTATCACGGACTTCTGGACCGCGACGATCATCGCGTTCGGCGTGGTGTTCATAGAGCTGTGGGCCATTGCCTGGATACAAAACCGCTACATGAACACGCCTTTCTTTCGCGCCGCCTTCCAGGTCGTGCTTGGCGGGGCACTGGTTTTTGCGGTGGGTGTTCTTATTGGCTCTGGATGATCTAAAATACGCATTGGGCCCAGCTGTACCGTTGCACCCTGTGCCCGCGACAGCTAACACTTCCTGATGTTTGCGATCTTCCTCAAAACCCTACCGTTTTTTGCGCTCATCGGGCTCGGGTACTGGGCCGGTCGCACCCGCTTTTTCACTGCGGAAGCCACGGCCTACCTGACGAAATTCGTGTTCTACTTCGCCCTGTCGGCGATGCTGTTCCACTTTTCAGCCAGCCTGTCCTTGGCCGACGTGTGGGATAACCGACTTGTAGCCGCCTACCTTTGGGGCACGGCCTTCGTCTATGGCATTGCCAGCATGGTGGGTTTCCTGCGCAATCTGGATGTCGCCAGCAACGCAATGGAAGCGCAATGCGCCGTAATTGGCAACACCGGCTTTCTCGGCGTGCCGATGCTTACCCTGTTGCTTGGTCCCGAAGCAATTGGCCCGGTCGTATTGGTCCTGGCCATAGACTTGATCGTGTTCTCCAGCCTCATCGTCATCCTTATCACAGGCTCGCGCGACGGCCAGATGAGCATGCGCGTCCTTCGCACGATCAGCATGGGCCTCATCAAGAATCCGATGATCGTCGCCATGGGGCTTGGCTTCGTCTGGTCAGGTCTTCGTATCCCCATCCCTGACCCGATGAATGACTTTCTGATGATCCTCGGCGGAGCCGCCACCCCGGGCGCGCTGTTCGCCATTGGCGCTTCGCTCGCGACCAAGTCGGCCGAAAAGCTTCAGGTCGCCGGCTGGCTGACCTTTTGCAAACTGATCCTCCACCCCGCCTTCGTCGCAATCGCGGCTTTCGCGCTGTTTCACGTCGACCCCTACAAGGCGGGTGTCATCATATCTGCGGCCGCTCTTCCGGTGGCCGGCAATGTATACATGTTGGCCCAGCACTATAATGTGGGCCCGCAACGTGTTTCAGCCGCTATTTTAGTGTCCACCGCTCTCAGTATTTTCACGGTCAGCATCGTCATCGCCTGGGTGACGGCCGTGTAACATTCACCCTTTTAAAAATACTCCCCCGCGGAGCGGGCCTCCCTTGCCGCGCTCGTCAATGCCCGATAGCCCTAGAACAGACATTCCTAAAGGAGCCCGCCATGAAAACCATTTCGGAAAATACCAGCTTCCAAGGCATTCAGGGGGTATATGCCCACACGTCGACCTCCTGCAAATGCGACATGACGTTTGGCCTGTTCCTGCCCGAAGAGGCAAAGCAGGGGCCGGTTCCTCTTTTGTGGTTTCTCTCCGGGCTGACCTGCACCCATGAAAACGCGATGACCAAAGCCGGTGCCCAGGCCTGGGCGGCTGAACACGGCATCGCGGTTGTCTTTCCCGATACATCCCCGCGCGGCCAGGACGTGCCCGACGATGATGCCTATGATTTGGGTAAAGGTGCCGGGTTCTACGTCAACGCGACTCAAGGCCCGTGGCAAACACATTTTCAGATGTGGGACTATATTGCTGACGAACTTCCGGCCCTGCTGTCTGAAAATTTCGCGCTCGACATGAGCCGCCAGGCAATCTGCGGCCATTCGATGGGGGGGCACGGTGCCCTTACCCTTGCGATGAACCTGCCGGGGCGTTTCACCTCGGTCTCCGCCTTCGCGCCCATTGCCAATCCGACCAACAGTGATTGGGGGCGCAAGCAACTCTCCGCATATCTCGGCACTGATGAAGAAACCTGGGGCAAACACGACGCAACGCTCTTGATGGCCGAGAACGGGTTTGATGGTCCAATCCTGATTGATCAGGGGACAAACGACCAGTTTCTCGACTTGTTAAAGCCGGAAGCCTTGGCCGCGGCGCTGGCAAAACGGCGACAAAACGGAATATTCCGCATGCAACCCGGCTATGATCACAGCTATTTCTTTATTTCCACTTTCATGGAAGATCACGTCGCGTTTCACGCCGATGCGCTCTATGCCGATTGACACAGCGCCGATGACTTCCCTCTTCATTGATGCCGATGCGTGCCCCGTAAAAGCAGAAGCCGAGCGTGTTGCCACACGTCACAAGGTCCGCATGTATGTCGTCTCGAACGGCGGGTTGCGACCGTCGCAAAATCCGCTGGTAGAAACGATTATCGTCCCTGATGGCCCCGATATTGCCGATATCTGGATAGCCGACCGCTGCGGCCCCGGCGATGTTGTGGTGACCGGCGACATTCCGTTGGCCGCGCGCTGTATCGAGGCAGGCGCGCGGGTGTTGGAACATAACGGCGAAGCCTTGACCGCCGCCAATATCGGCAACGTTTTGGCGACCCGTGATCTGATGACAGATTTGCGCGCCGCCGATCCTTTCAGACAAGGAGGCGGCAAAGGCTTTACAAAGGCGGACCGCTCGCGTTTTTTGGAAGCGCTGGAACGTGAGATGCGCTTGGCGCAACGCTGAAAGCTCTCGCTCTCCTCTTACCCTTACTGTGTGAAGTTTTCCCATAACTTCGCCATCTACTGACAGGATCCGCAATGAAACCCGCCGCAGTCGTATTCGATATTGGAAATGTCTTGATTGAATGGCAGCCCGAAAGGTTCTTTGATTCCGTGATCGGCGCGGATCGTCGCCAAGCCATGTTCGCAGCTGTAGATTTGCACGCGATGAATGACCGCGTCGATAGCGGCGAGCATTTTACCGATACAATCTATGCGACCGCGGATTCCACTCCAGAATGGCGCGATGAAATACGCCTTTGGCATGATCGCTGGATCGAAATGGCCTCCCCGGTCATTCACCATTCTGTGCGTCTGATGAAGGCACTGCAAAGCAATAATATCCCGGTATTTTCGCTCACCAACTTTGGTATCCAATCCTACGATCTCGCGGCGCGGCATTATCCGTTCCTCCGTGAATTTGACCGCGATTTCATTTCCGGTCATCTGCGCATGATCAAACCAGACCCCGAAATTTTTGCCGCGGTCGAACAGCAGACCGGGCTTTCCCCCGATGCGCTCCTTTTCACGGATGATCGCCCTGAAAATATCGCCGCCGCACGTGTTCGGGGCTGGCAAACCCATCTATTTGAAGGTCCTACCGGGTGGGCGGCACGACTGGTCGACGAAGGCTTGCTATCGCCGGAGGACGCGGCATGACCCAGATTGAGATCATCCCTTTCGACGCTGGCGAAGCGCAACTCGACTGGCTTGAGCTGACCGATGCACTGATATCCGGACACGATCAACCCAAGGCTGAAATCGCTGATACCTTTCTGTACCGCGGCAAAGATACGTTATTGAACCGCGCGGCATGGATTGACGGGCTGGGGCTGGCGGTAAAATCTGCGACCGTGTTTCCCGGAAACCCCGCAAAGGGTGTGCCAATGGTGAATGGCGGGGTCTCGCTTTATGGGGACGCGAACGGGGCGCTCGAGGCTCTGGTGGATTTTCACCTGGTCACCAAGTGGAAGACGGCGGGCGATAGTCTGCTGGCCGCACGTTTACTGGCCCGCCCTGACAGCAAGAATATTTTGATCGTTGGGGCTGGCACCCAGGGGCGTGGCTTGCACGCAGCCTATTCGTCGCTGTTCCCCGACGCGCAATTCCTGATCTGGAACCGATCCGCCCCGAATGCCGCAGCGATGGCGGCCGACATTCCCGGGCTCCGTGTGGTCCGGGATCTTGAGACTGCCGTGCGCGCGGCTGACATCGTTACCTGCGCCACGATGTCTACGTCGCCGTTGATTAAGGGCGACTGGCTCAAGCCCGGGCAACATATTGATCTAATCGGGGCATATCGCCCCGACATGCGCGAGGTCGATGATGTGGCACTGAACCGTGCACGTGTCTTTGTCGACAGTTTCGACACCACCGTAGATCATATCGGAGAGCTGAAAATACCGCTTGGATCCGGGGCAATCACCCGCGGTTCGATATTGGCAGATTACTATGATCTGGCGCAGTTCAAAAGAAGATCTGTCGATGAGATTACCCTGTTCAAGAATGGCGGCGGCGCGCATCTGGATCTGATGACCAGCCGCTACATCTTGGATCGTTGGCGCAAGCGCTGATGATGTGGCTTTTCTTGGCGCTCGTGGCGATGGGTATCGCCGCCGCTCCCCTATTGATCGAACGGTACCGGAAACCGATGACAGACGTCACCCGCGGCGGGGCCTCGGGGCAGTTTGCGGAACTAAGTCAGGGGGTAACTCATTTTGAATGGCTCGGCCCCCCCGAGGGTCCGATCGCGGTGTGTATCCACGGGCTGACAACCCCAAGTTTTGCCTGGCGCGCGATCACCAAAGGTCTGGTCGCCATGGGGTACCGGACCCTCACCTACGATCTGTATGGACGGGGCTATTCCGACCGCCCCAGCGGTGCGCAGGACCGTCATTTTTTTCTCGGTCAGCTCGAGGAACTCCTTGAAAACCAGAACGTCACAGAGCCCGTTACCGTCATGGGCTATTCGATGGGCGGCTCGATCGCCACATGCTTTGCCGCGGCGTTCCCTGACAAGGTCAACCGTGTGATCCTGCTGGCCCCCGCGGGCATGGGCCTGACCTCACGTGGCCTGATGAGCTTTATCATCCAGACCCCGATCCTGGGTGACTGGCTGATGATGGCACTTTTTCCGTCAATGTTTCACCGTGCTGTCAAAGCAGAACAACACCGGCCAAGCAGCGTCCCCGATGTATATGACATGCAAAGAAAACAAACAGCCTACAAGGGCTATGTCGCCGCGATTCTGGCGAGCCGCCGCGGCATTCTAGCGGATGTGCTGAGAGATGAGCACCTCTCGATTTCGGCTGCGGGCTTACCTGTGTTCGCGATATGGGCCGCGGACGACCAGGTCATTCCCGCTTCTGCCATAGGCTGTCTGGCAGAATGGAACCGCGACGCTCGACACGCGGTGATTGCAGGTGCCGGGCATGGCCTGCCGTATACCCACGCGCCCCAGGTGATCGAAGAAATGACTGCATATCTTCAACCTTCTGCCTAGACGGTCACAAGCCCGGTCAACCGCCGCTCGCGAATAGGCAAATGCACAATTGCGCTGAACGCGCCGACACCAACGCCTATCCACCAAACCGCAGTATATCCGCCGTATACATCATACAGCCGCCCGCCAAGCCAGACACCCAGAAAGCTGCCCAGCTGATGGCTGAAGAAAACGATGCCGTAAAGCGTTCCCATATATCGCAGACCGTAAATATGTGCGACCAAACCACTGGTCAGCGGCACTGTAGCCAGCCATAACGAACCGATCGCGATCGAGAACACGATAACCGAAAACGGGGTGATCGGCAGCAATATGAACAGGGCAGATATCACCGTCCGTCCGGTGTAGATCCCCGCCAACAAATACTTTTTTGAGAACCTTTTGCCTGCCCAACCGGCCAAAAGCGTCCCGGCGATGTTGGAAAGGCCGATCAACGAGATCGCAACAGCGCCCAAGGCAGAGGTCGTGGTTATCCCGATATTATGCAAAAACCCGCCCACCGGGATCGGGCTGCTAAGCTCGGTGACGAACGCAGGGAAATGCGCGGTAAGAAAAGCCAACTGATATCCGCACGAGAAGAACCCCAGAAAGATCAAGCTGAAGCTCGGGTCTTTGAAGGCTTTGGCCAGGATTTGGCCCAGACTTTCCTCAAGCTCGGTTTTGCTTGCCATTTCCGGAGCACGCATCAGCGGCAAGGTCAGAAGCATGGCTAGAATAGCCCCGGCAAAAACCACAAACGTTGTTTGCCATGTCAAAAACCCCAGCATCCATTCCGCGACGGGGGCACCAAACACCTGCCCGGCACTGCCTGCGGCCGTTGCAACAGCCAATGACATCGACCGGTTTCCCGCTGTAGACGCACGCCCGACAACAGCCAGAATGACCCCGAAACCAGTGCCAGCAATTCCGAACCCGATCAGCCACGCATAGGTTTGGTGTTCGATCGGGGAAACCGCATTGGCAGAAAGCACCAAGCCGATAGCATAAACCAGCGATCCGGCAACAATCGCGCGGCGGTCGCCGATTTTTTCCGCAATTGCACCGAAAATTGGCTGACCGATGCCCCACGCCAGGTTCTGAATCGCTATGGCCAGTGAAAATTCAGATCTCAGCCAGCCGAATTCAGCGGCGATTGGAATTTGAAACACGCCAAAAGACGCGCGAACGGCGAAACTGACCATCACGATCAGGCACCCCACAATCAAAACCGGGGTAAATATCGAGGTTTTTCTATCCACCGGTTGCTCCACGCCGAGATCGCGCCACACTATCCTTGATTTACGGGGTGTCAATTCCATCCAATGTTGCTCAGGCTCCGTTCACCGGCTGCCCACTGGCGCACTTTTCAATCCGATTATAGCGTTGTAAGCCACAGGCATGACAACTTTGCGTACCCTTTATGATCAACGCGTTGCGGACGGCAGCCTTACGCCGGATCCCGCTCAGATGGCGATCCTGCCTCAGTTTGATCGCATCCGCACGGCCTTGTTGACGCCCGAGAAAAAAGGGTTTTTCAAACGCGCACCCGAACCGCCCAAGGGGCTGTACCTGTGGGGGGGCGTCGGCAGAGGCAAATCCATGCTAATGGACATGTTTGCGCAAAACATGCGCGACGTTCCGACCCGTCGTGTGCATTTTCACGCCTTTATGCAAGAAATTCACAATGCTATGCACGAGGTTCGCAAGACCGGCGTGGATGATGCTATCGCCCCGGTTGCCGCCGACATCGCCGCAACCGTGCGGCTGCTGGCATTTGATGAGATGCAGATTACCGATATAACCGATGCAATGATCGTGGGACGCTTGTTCCAAGCGCTTTTTTCAGCGGGCGTGGTGGTGGTCACTACGTCGAACCGCCCGCCCGATGATCTATACAAAGACGGTTTGAACCGCTCTATTTTCCTGCCCTTCATTGAATTGATCAAGGACCGGATGGAAGTCGAAGAGTTGATCAGCCCACATGACTATCGGCAGGATAGATTGGCCGGTGCTCAGTCATATTTCACCCCTGTCAATGCCGAAAGCCGCGCGGCGATGGATGCAGTCTGGGACGATCTGGCCGGCGGCGCGGGTGACGAGTTGATCATTCGCGTCAAGGGCCGTGACGTGGCTATACCCCAATTCCGCAACGGGATCGCCCGAGCCGGTTTTCATGCGCTGTGCGGAAAACCCCTGGGTGCCGCGGACTATCTTGCATTGGCAAAGGCAATTCGCGTGTTGATGTTGGACAACATTCCTTGTTTGGGCCGGTCAAATTTTAACGAAGCCAAGCGGTTTGTTACCTTGATCGACGCCTTGTACGAAGCAAAAGTCAGACTGATCTGTTCTGCCGCAGCGCCCCCCGAAATGTTATACCTTGAAGGCGAAGGGACGTTTGAATTTGAACGCACAGCTTCGCGTTTACGGGAAATGCAGGCTGAAGACTGGGGCAATTAAAAGCCAGGAATTTCAACAATCTGCCCGACTTGCGCTTCCGCGATCCGCGGCATGACCTCATTCGCATCCGAAATGCGCATGTGCGCCTGCGGATTACCATAATACGTCAGGGATAACCCCGCGAGGCTATCGGACAGCTTGAGTAGGTGCTGTTGCGCCCGGGGGGGTGCCTTTGGCTTTTCCCGTTCCCCGGCTAAAAGGACCGATTTCAACAAACTGGGGGTATCCAAACGCCCCGACAGCGTAAGCAGGGCTTCCGGTATGTTGAAATCACCGTTTTTCGCGGCACTGTTCAACAAAGTATCGATATAACCGTCAGGTTTCGCCGAGCTGATCGCCCATACTAGGTAAGACGCAAGCACCCGTCCCTTGGCCGTATTTTCGTAGGATTTAACGACGACGTCCACCGTTTCAGAGACATCTGAATACGGGTCGTTGTACATCTGCGCCAGCAAGGCCGCTGGCGATTCTACACTCCCGCCCGGTTCTTCAGCGGGCAGCCTGCCTTCGCGTGTCGAAACTTGGCCGCGATCGAACACTGTCCCCCATTGAACTTCAAAAAACTGGCTGGTCCCGATAAATACGGCCAGCAACCCAACCTGGATGAAGACGAGTTGTATAGTACTAAAATTCTTTTTCGCATCGGTCATTGTTATAGTCCCCCCAAAGGACAAGAGTTATCACCTCGCGACCTTATGCAGACAGGGTGCTATAGTTCGTAAACAGCACGGGATATAACGTTTAAAAAGTTATCCGTTTTCGCGAAGGATACCCCCTGCGAGGTACAGCGACCCGCAGATCAGCACCCGCGCCTGAGGCGTTCGCGCAACAATTTCGCTCAGTGCATCCAGTACGCAGGATGCCTCGCTTGCCGCCATGCCCGCTTCTTGGGCGGCGACGGCTGTCTGATGCGCTGGCAGGGTGGCTGCTTCGCCCGGGATCAAGACCGCATAGAGGTGGTCGGCATGCGCGGCCAATGGCCGCAAGTACCCGCCGATATCCTTGGTGTTCAGCATACCGCAGATCAAGTAGGTGGGCCGTTTCGGCATGTCTGCCAACAGCTTGGAAATCGCTTGGCCAGCGGCAGGATTATGCCCCCCGTCCAGCCATATTTCGGCCAGCGGAGCGCTATCAGTCAGCGGCCCCTTGCGCAGCCGCTGCATACGCGCCGGCCACTCGGCTCGCGTGACGGCGGCCTCGCAATGTGGCGCTGCGATCCCAAGATGACGCAAAGCCGTCAAAGCGGCCCCTGCATTGGAAATCTGGTGTGCGCCCAACAGGTTGGGGCGCGGCAAATCGAGCAACCCGGTTTCATCCTGATAGACCATTCTGCCGGCCTCTTCCGCCACGTGCCAGTGCTGCCCGCTTGCCAATACCGGGGCGCGATGTCGGGCGGCCTGGGCTTCAATGACTTGCAGTGCCGCATCTTCCTGTGGGCCGATGATGCAAGGCACCTGGCGTTTGATGATGCCGGCCTTTTCACCAGCTATCTCGGCCAGCGTATTGCCCAGATATTGCTGATGGTCGATCGACACCGGAGTGATGATCGTCAGCGCCGGTTGCCGCACGACATTTGTCGCGTCCAGGCGACCGCCAAGCCCCACTTCCAACAATGTAAAATCCGCGGGCGTACGCGCAAAGGCAAGAAAAGCGGCACAGGTGGTTATCTCGAAATACGTAATATCCCGGCCAGCATTCACGTCATAACATTCGTCCAGGATAGCTGTCAGCGCGTCTTCTGAAATCAGCTCTCCTGCGACCCGGATGCGCTCATGAAACCGCGCCAGGTGCGGCGAGGTATAGGCATGGACCCGGTGGCCTGCATCTTCAAGGCCCGCCCGGATCATGGCCTGTGTCGACCCTTTTCCATTGGTGCCCGCGATATGTATCACCGGCGGAAGTTGATCCTGGGGATTTCCCAATGCGTCCAGCAACCGCCACATCCGGTCAAGCGTCAGGTCGATGATCTTTGGATGCAGCGCCATCATGCGCGCCAGCACCACATCAGAGCCTGAGTGCGTCATTTCTTGGCTTTTTCCGCCTTGTTACCCTCTGACAGAGCATGCGGTAAATCACCTCCTTCGGTAGGAGGCGGCAAATCACCGCGCACCGCTGGGGGCAGCTTCATCAGCATGCGGGTGATCTCGATCAGCTCATCGCGCAGCTTGGTGCGCGGGGTCACACGGTCCAGCATCCCGTGGTCCAAGAGGTATTCCGCACGTTGAAAACCCTCAGGCAGCTTCTCGCGGATCGTCTGTTCGATAACGCGGGGACCTGCAAAACAGATCAAGGCACCGGGCTCGGCGATTTGAACGTCCCCCAACATCGCATAGCTCGCCGTTACCCCGCCCGTCGTCGGATGGGTCAGCACGACGATATACGGCAATCCGGCTTCCTTCAGCATCTGGACTGCGACCGTCGTCCGGGGCATCTGCATGAGGCTAAGAATGCCTTCTTGCATCCGCGCACCTCCAGCAGCGGAAAACAGAATTAGCGGTGCCTTCAACTTCACGGCTTCTTGTGCCGCAGCAATTATGGCGTTCCCGACATACATCCCCATCGACCCGGCCATAAACGAAAAGTCCTGCCCCGCTGCAACAATCTGCGTTCGCCCGATTTCACCCTTCGCAACCAGCATTGCCTCGGCCTCGGACGTTTGTTTCTGCGCAGCTTTCAGTCGGTCGGGATACTTCTTTTGGTCGCGGAAATGGAGCGGATCAGGCGTCGGTGCTGGCACCTTAACCTCTACGAACACGCCTCCGTCGAACAATGCCTTAAACCGCGCACGTGGGGTGATCGCCATGTGGTGGCCACAGCTTGTGCATACATTCAGGTTGTCTGACACCTCGCGGTGGAACAACATGGTCCCGCATTCTTCGCACTTGGTCCAAAGATTGTCAGGCGTCTCGCGGCGCGAGAAGATTGAATTGATATGAGGGCGAACGTAGTTGTTGATCCAGTTCATGGCGAACCTTTGCTTTCAGTTTCGACTTTCAGATAAGCCGGCGTGGGCGAAATTGCAATCAACGGCGGATCGCCAGCCGGGCTGCTAGCCAGGTTACTAGCATGAGGGCAAAATCAACAGGCAACCATGCGCGCAGCTCTTCGGGATTGTCCATTCCAAACGGGGTCAGGTACAAGGCCAACCCCGACAGGTCATCCGGCATCGAGATAAACACGATAGCGGCAACGTTGTTTGAAAAGTGCACGGCAATCGCCGGACCCAACGACCCTGACCGCGCCGTGAGGTCAGCCATCAGCATGCCGAAAACCCCCGCCCATAGCGCAATGAGAAATGCATTTTCACCCGCTTGGTCAGGCAGGTAATGGCCCAGGGCAAACAGCGCAGCAGGCAACACCATCCAGACAAGCGGAGACCGGAAGCGCGCGGCAAGCTGTTGCTGAACGTAGCCGCGGAAAACCATTTCCTCAGCCGTGACCTGAATCAGCACCCCGATGAGAGAAAAGGGCAGCAGCAGGACCCACTTGGAAAATTCCATGTTTGGAACATAGTCTGCTCCCATGTCCCAAGGGGGCAGAACGTATATTGCTGCGTTCAGCAACACCATTACCCCCAAAACTGCGCCGAACTGGGACAAAGCCAGTTCCATAGGCCCGATCAGGCCCAGGAAAGAACGCCGATGGATGAGACGGGTCACCACGGCCACACCGGTGATCATCAACCCGAAGCTTCCCAACAGCAACAGCATCGCGAACGGGGTGCGCCCCGCCATGATATCTTGGTAGAACGCGTCACTTTGCGCGCCCAGAACTGAAAAGACCGCGCCAAATAAAAGATTATTCAGCAACAGATAAATTGCCGAGGCCGCCAAGAAACCAATGACGACACGCCAAACCGCAGCACTTGGAATTGCTGGCGCATAAAACGCCGCATGGGCTGAATATCTGTTCACGAGCGTTTATCCCCAAGTGGTACCGGTAAATTCTCACCGGTGCGCGGGATGTCTATTCCCGCGGTGCGTAACAAGTCGGCGGCCCCGGTCAGGTGGCTCGAAACCGTGCGCAGCAGGCTTAGCAGAATAACCTTGTCATTTTCGACGACCGACCGGAACTGATCGGCCCCGATCCTCAAAAAGCTACTGTCTTCGACTGCGATAAAGTCAAATTGCCGCGGTTCGTTCATCAACACTGCAAGGTCGCCGATCAACCTGCCTGCTTCCACGGTAGACACGTGATGGCTTGCCCCGTTCGGATCTACCCAATTCAGTTCGCTCTTGCCTGACAGGCACAGATAAACTGCATCCGGCCTTTGCCCCATGGCGAATATCTGACCACCCTTCTCTATCGAAATCCACTGCGCGGCAAAGGCAAGCAAACGCTGATTGCGCGGATCAAGATTATTGAAAAGCTCGTTACGCGCAATGATGCGCAGCTTGCGCCTTAGATCATCCGAAATGGTGTCTTCCTGGCTCGGCGTATCGATCTGTGCGACACCGTCCACGCGACCTCCTCTGATCTCGATGGACATGTCAAAATCGCTGGGGCTGTCAAAATGGCTTTCCAGATAGATTTGCGTCATTTCCGGCAACAGTTCGCTCAACTGATTACGCAACCTGCCCAAAGACGCTGCATCATGTCCCGCTAGCGAATGGTTCATTATCAGCACATCCGGGCGCTTTATCGCGGCTCGGGCAAAAGACATGCGCTCCTGAAACAAGGCGGGCATATTCGTGCCGCCCAAGGTCGTCGGGAAGTTTAGCGCATTGATCGCCACCGCCTGATGCAGCCCGTGCGACTTGAACACGTCCGAAACCACATCGAGCACCAGATCGGCCTGCAATCCGGCGACGGCCGAAATGCGGCCATACAGCGCATTTTCCAGCACGGTCATGCGGGGCAGATACTTGTCTGGCGTGATCGGAGTAAAAAGATCCCTCGCCTTTTCGCGTATAAGGGCACCCTTGTTCTTGCGGATCGACAGGATCTCTTGCTTGAAGTTTTCGGGGAAAGCCGGACCGATCTGTTCGGCTGTGAACGCGAACGGGATAGTCAGCAGTAGCGAAAATTCATCTTCGCTCAGCACGGCGTCGCCTTCGTTGCGGCGGCGTGAGGCGATGTCGACAAGCTGTTCGTACAGGTCCTCTTCGATACCAAGCGCCGTGAACAAGGGGTGGTCCGTGCCATCCCTGCCAAATGTATGGTGCAACGTTTCGACAAGCGTCTGTGAAATGGCAATGGCCTGTTCGGCCAGCCCATGTTCAACCAGCATCGCCAGAAACCCGCGTTCCATCGCCAGACCGGCTTGCGTGATACTGCGAACCGGGGCCGCGAACATCACATTACCCCCAAGCGGCAAGGCCGGGTTGAACCGGTCGGGGTCAAATCGGTAGACTACCTTGTCTAGACCCTGTTCTTTAAGCCGTTCATGAACTTCGCCGCGCAAGGCAACAACGTTCGCGGCCAGCTCTGGGTTTTGGTTCGGGTCCATCGGATTGGTCACCATGCGGCGAAACATGATTTCCTCTGTGCCGATCGCCTTTACCAGTTCATACCACCAATCGTTGATGTCCTCGATGGTGTTCAAGTCCGCGATGCCTGGATCCAGCCAATCTGCTTTCGTACTGTCACGACTGTTGCCGGATCTTAATGTCTCGATCGCATCGCGGTCCATCCGCTGGGGGTCCCAAAGCACGGTCTTGGGGCTGGTGCGCAGAGGCATCAACAGGTTGTCACCGACATTGCCCTGAAACATGTATGACCCCCCCTGTGCGTAACCGATACGGGCCGCCAGGACTGCCTGATGCAGATCTGCCAAATCATGATCGGCGATCATGACGCGACCTCTGCTGGGAGATATCTCGCGGGTAAGCAGTTCGGCCATCGCGTTACGTTCGGTCTGGCTGGGTATCTTCATCGCCACCCGTGACCCTTTGGGTATCTCAAGGTTGATATCCTCAAGAATCGCACTGCCATCGGTACCGCGAACCGAGATATGTTCCAGCTTGATCGTGCCCCGCAAGTGCGGAATTTCGGCCGGTTCTCCTTCGATAAGTTCCTGGGCGATCATGCCTCTGGGCGCAAACCGTTCCACCACGACTTCCCATCGCACAGCCATGTCCTGCGTCTGATTGTAATAGGTCAGCAGCTCTTTCCAGGGGTTCGACAGGTCCTTATAGGCCGCAAGCGCCGCAACCAGCGCACCTACTGTTATCTGCCCCTTGATGGCCAGATAACCGCCCACGGCATAAAAGAAAAACGGGGTAAGCTGGGTGATGAAGTTGTTGAGAAACTTCATGAAGAACTTTTTCTGGTAAATTTGGAACCGAATGTCGAACAACCGGCCCAGCCGGTCGGTGAATGTCGCCAGCCGGTACCGCCAACCCCCATTGGTACGAAGATCGCTGATCCCCGCCGCCGTTTCGCCGATTTCAGACGAAAACAACCGTACTTCTTTGATCCGTTCCTTGTTAAGCAGGTTAATCTGACGTTGCAGCATCGGGATCAGATAGGCCTGCAACGGGATCAGCGCGACACCCGCCAACCCGAACCAAAGCGATTGTACAAACAGAAACACCAGAATGATCAACATCTGGCCGGCCTGAAACACCGGTTGCGCGACCGCATCCCCCATGAGCCCGCCCATCGGTTCTGCCTCGGAGGTGACCATGGATACCAATTCGCCCTGACTGGTATTTTCGAAATAGCTGCGCGGAAACCGCATCATCCGTGCGATAAGCATATACCTGAAACGTCTTAGCAAACGTTCAGACAATACGCCCTTCATCGTGTTCAGGCGCATTTTCAACAGACCATGCGCAAGAACCGCACCAAGGTAGGCAAAGCACAACACCAGAAGAAACTGCACTTGGCTCAGCTGAATGCCCCAAATATCTATCGCTTCGCTCTTGGCCCCGATGGCATCGTTGATGATGCGTTTGGGTAACTCGAGCGACACGTACAGAAAGGGAAAAGTGATCAGCGTGAAAGCCAGTAGAACAAGCTGGTCGCGGCGTGAATACTTCCAAATAAAGGAAAAGATTGATCGCTCCATGCGGCGCGGCTTTCGCTGAGGGACGGCACGGTGCCTAATATTGCGTAAACACCTAATGGCAAGGGCTGAGCTATTCAACTGGCCGCTTGAGCCTTGCAGCGGCACGGCTGGGTGGCTATTCCAATGGAAATGTCCATTCAGGGAGGCTTTCTGATGTCCACCAACAGCCGTTTCGATAAATCCAAATTACCAAGTCGTCATGTTACAGAGGGGCCAGAGCGCGCGCCGCACCGGTCGTATTATTACGCGATGGGCATGACCGAAGAAGAGATTCACCAGCCGCTGGTCGGCGTCGCGACCTGCTGGAACGAAGCCGCGCCCTGCAACATCTCGCTGAATCGTCAGGCCCAGGCCGTAAAATTGGGTGTGAAAGCGCAACAAGGTACACCCCGCGAATTCACCACGATCACCGTAACGGACGGGATCGCGATGGGTCACGAAGGCATGCGATCTTCGTTGGCTTCTCGCGAGGCGATTGCCGATACTGTTGAATTAACCATGCGCGGTCATTGCTATGACGCGATCGTGGGGCTTGCTGGCTGTGACAAGTCGCTTCCTGGCATGATGATGGCGATGCTGCGCCTGAATGTCCCTTCCGTTTTCCTTTATGGCGGCTCGATCCTGCCTGGCAAAGCGCCCGAAGGGGCTGATGTCCCGGCGGATTTTGCCAACCGTGACCTGACGGTACAAGACATGTTCGAGGCCGTGGGCAACTACCAAAACGGCACGATGTCCCAAGCGGCGCTCGATATCCTCGAGCGCGTCGCCTGCCCGACCGCCGGTGCCTGCGGGGGCCAGTTTACCGCCAACACGATGGCCTGCGTGTCAGAGGCAATCGGTTTGGCGCTCATGAACTCTTCCGGCATGCCGGCACCTTATGTGTCGCGCGATGCATACGCCGCTGCCTCTGGCGAAGCGGTTATGAACCTGATCAAAAAGAACATCCGTGCCCGTGATATCTGTACCCGGCAGGCCTTTGAAAATGCTGCCCGGATCGTTGCCTGTACCGGAGGGTCAACCAATGCAGGCCTGCACCTTCCCGCCATGGCACACGAGGCGGGCATCGACTTCTTCCTTGATGATGTCTGCGAAATCTTCCGCGACACCCCCTATTTTGTCGATATGAAGCCCGGCGGGTCGCATGTGGCCAAAGACCTGTACGATGCAGGCGGCGTGCCTGTGGTGATGAAGGAACTGCGCAAAGCCGGCCTGATTCACACCGACTGCATGACCGCATCCGGACGCTCTGTCGGCGAAGAGCTGGACATGATCGAACGCGAAGCAGATGGCAAGGTCATTCATTCGATCGCGACCCCCATCAGCAAGACAGGCGGCGTCGTAGGGCTCAAGGGCAACCTTGCCCCCGAAGGCGCAATCGTGAAAATCGCCGGCATGTCCGAGGACGACATCGTTTTCACCGGCCCCGCCTTGATTTTTGAATGCGAACAGGACGCGTTTGAAGCAGTGCAGAACCGCGCCTATAAAGAAGGCGATGTATTTGTCATCCGCAACGAAGGGCCTGCCGGCGGTCCCGGCATGCGCGAAATGCTGGCCACAACCGCGGCCCTGTCTGGCCAGGGGATGGGCAAGAAAGTGGCACTGATCACCGACGGGCGCTTTTCTGGGGCGACCCGTGGGTTTTGCGTCGGTCACGTCGGACCAGAGGCTGCATACGGCGGCCCGATCGCATTGCTGAAAGAGGGCGACATGATCACGCTGAACGCGATGACTGGATCAATTTCGGTCGATGTCAGCGACGAGGAAATGGCCAAGCGCAAAGAAGCCTGGCCCGGTCCTCGAGCCACAAACTATCAAAGCGGTGCCTTGTGGAAATACGCTCAGCTTGTTGGGCCAACATATCTGGGTGCGGTGACCCATCCTGGAGGTAAGGCTGAAACCCATGACTACATGGACCTTTAAAGGTCCGCTTGTCGCTTTTGGCCTGTTGACCCTCGTCGCCTGCGAAGCGGGTCAGGGCTTCGGGCCAGGGGCGACTGGGTCTCGCGCAGCGGGTGAAACAGCGGCTCCGGTTTCACGGGCACGTATGGCGGATGGCGTCGTTCTGGTGACACCCTCCGGCTTTTGCATTGACCGGTCCAGCCTCGAACCTCGGTTCGCTGTGATGGCCCGCTGTGACGGTCTTGGCGTTCCATCGGCGGCTGGCGGGGCCCCTCTTGGCTTGATTACCGTCAGCCTGACGAACGCGCAGACCGGGCCCCTGCCCAGTGCCAAGCAGATTGCGGGTGCAGCGGCGCTGCAAAAACTGAGCAACGTCCAACAATCAGATGATCAGGTCGTGTTCAGGGCACAAGGCCGCGTACCCATAGAAGGACTATCGGCCTTTCAGTGGCGGGCGATCGTGCGTATCGGATCCCAGATAGCGGGCATTGCAGTTTATGGCCCCCAAAATGGTCAGGTCGTCACTGCCACCGGCCGTGCGGTGTTGCTGCAACTTGTCGAACGCAGCATAGCGGCAACCCCAGAACTGAAAACCCTGGTCACTACGCGGCGCTAACGCTTTCGACTGTCCACCCAATTTGTTTGAACCAAAATCTCTCAGCAGCTAGGGTTGTTGAAAACGATCCTCTGATCAACCCGATGCAGCAGGCAGCTATGGCTAAATTTGATACTCGGCTTTTCGACAGGGCACTGTCTGCGCGGATCATGCGCAGATGGGCAGACAAGGCCGAGCGGGCAAAAACGGTCGATCTTGTCACTCTGCAAAAACAATCTCGGCGTGCCAGAAAGCTCAAGGGTTATCTGGATCATCTGATACATGTTGCTGAATACCGCTTGGCAAAACCTCTGGTTGGGTCGGATAAATTTTTCAAACCTCACAACGCCGATTGGCTCTGGCGTCCGCAAATCTGGCGCGGACCATTACCGAAACCGGGAATTGCCTCCGCCATTTCCAAATCCGCCATCGGCGATGAATTAACATTGTTTCATGACTGCACCCTCTCGGAAATGGGGGTCAGACAGCTTCGTAACCTTCGCGAAGCGGATCTGGCCCCATACGGTTTGCGGTTGGAGGTATACCGTTTCGACGGGACGTTCCTTTCCCTGGTGCTGGAACTTCCCGAAGACTGCACGGAAGGCCTTGCCAAGTCTCATTTGCTGCGCCTTGATGCGATCATCGAAACAGAACAACCGATCGAAATATTTGCCCGGCTGAACATCCGACACGGCCCGAACACCGAACAAATCGTTCGTGAATTACCTTTGGATCAAAAGGATATCACAGTCGAATTCGATCTGGCCTATACCAACCTTAACGAAAAGCGCGTTGAGAAAGCTTGGATTGACCTGATATTCGAGGGGCCCGAAATGAACGAGATAATACTACGCGATCTGACATTTTCCCGTTCCCCCCGCGCGAAGCTTTAGGATACATCGGATGACCTCTTTAAAACTGACCAAAACCCGGATGCTTGAGGGCGTGTGGCAAGGGATCATCACAGATGCCGGCGATGTGAAACCTGAGCTGTCTGTCACCCATGCAAATACCGAGCTTGCAGACGTAAAATTAGTGCACAACGAGGCGGCGAACCACTGGGTCTTATCGATACCCGTGCCAGCGGCAGCCATAGCCGACGGCATCCAGACCATCCTTGTGATAGACCGAAAGTCCGAAAGGAAGCTCGGGAATGTGGTCTTGATTGGTGATGACGTATCAAGTGTGGACTTGCGTAACGAAATGGACTTGCTTCGAGCGGAACTCGACATGCTAAAGCGGGCGTTCCGTCGCCACTGTGTCGAAACCCGCTGAAATTACTGCACCTTGTTCCGCCCGATGACACGATATATTCACCGGTTAAGACATGTGAATGGTGAATGAGGAGTACCTGATGGCGGCGAAGCGACGTACCATAGGCGTGATCGGGCTGGGAAACTTCGGCTCCACCGTCGCAACCGAGCTGCAACGCTTTGGCAACTACGTGATTGGCGTGGACCTGAACGAACAGCGCGTCAGCAACCACGTGGAAAAGCTTAGTCAGGCCGTAATTGTAGACGCCCGTGATGACGCCGCGCTGCGCGAGGCCGGCTTAGGTGACTGTTCCATGGCTCTGGTTGCGATGGGGTCGGATCTTGAGTCAAGCATCCTGTCGGCCATCAACTTGAAACTGCTGGGCGTCGAAACAATCTGGGCCAAGGCGAAAACCAAGACCCATCACCGTATTCTAAGCAAGCTTGGTGTAGACCGCGTTATCCACCCCGAGGTGGAGGTTGGCCAACACATCGCTCAGGTCATCCACAACCCGTTGGTGCGCGACTATGTTAGCTTGGGGAACGGCTATCACGTGGTCAATTTTCGCATTCCGGAATCGTTGGAAGGCAAGAGACTTGAGACACTGACCCACTCCAGCAAGTTCAATCTGCGTTGCATCGGCGTGATGCGTGGCACCGAATATATCGGACGCGATGGTCAGGACTGCACCTTGCAGCGCGATGATCTGCTGATCCTCCTTGGCCAGCGGACCGACCTGCGCAATTTCGCGGCAAGCCTTTGAAAGCCATCTATCGCAACCCCGGTCAAAAGTGGTGGCGGTTGCCACCGCCTGCGGTACTCGTCCTGATTTATTTCACACTGATCGTGGTCGGCGCACTGGTGCTGTGGTCACCGTTGGCGAACAAGGCCGGCATTACCTTGGCGGATGCACTGTTCACCTCGACTTCGGCGGTCACGGTGACCGGACTGTCGGTCGTGGATGTCGGCAGCACATTCAACTTTTTCGGCCAACTGGTCATCGTGGTGCTGATCCAGATGGGTGGACTGGGGTTGATGACCTTCGCCGTTCTGCTTTTGTCAGCCCTCGGCATCCCGCTGGGCATGCCTCAAAGAATTATCCTTCGTGAAGACCTGAACCAATCGAGCTTTTATAACCTGACGTCGTTGGTGCAGGCGATTCTAAAGATCGCCTTTATTGCCGAAGCCGTCGGTGCCCTGTTTCTCTGCTTTGTTTTCGTACCGGAAATGGGCTGGAGCCGCGGCATATGGCAGGCAATCTTCCACAGTGTTTCCGCATTCAATAACGCAGGGTTTTCCCTGTTCCCGGACAACCTGACCAATTGGGTCGGCGACCCCATCGTCAACCTGGTCATACCGGCATTGTTCATACTTGGCGGTCTTGGGTTTATCGTTCTGGCCGACGTATGGGAAAAGCGTAGTTGGCATGGGTTAAGCCTTCACAGCAAACTCATGCTTGCGGGTACGGTTGTACTGATATTGTTCGGCTGGATGATGTTTGCAGTGCTGGAATGGCACAACCCATCAACGTTGGGCCATTTGGGAACCACCCCCAGCAAGATATGGGCAAGCTGGTTTCAGGCAGTGTCCCCCAGAACCGCCGGGTTCAATACAATCGACTACGCCGATGTTCATGAAAGCACGGCACTGATGACCATGACCCTGATGTTGGTGGGCGGGGGCAGCACCTCGACGGCGGGCGGGATCAAGGTAACTACCCTTATTGTCCTGATCCTCGCCACCATCGCGTTTTTCCGTCGCAGCACCAGCCTACATGCTTTCGGAAGGTCAATGGGGTCTGATGAGGTTTTCAAGGTGATGGCATTGACGACAATCAGCATTCTGCTGGTGCTGACAGGAATTTTTGTCACGTCCATAAGCCACGATGGAGAGTTTCTCGATCTTGCTTTCGAAGTAACGTCGGCGTTCGGCACCGTCGGTCTTTCGCGGGGGGCAACTGCCGATCTTGACCTGACAGGTAGATCGGTCATCATGCTGATGATGTTTTTGGGGCGCGTAGGCCCCCTGACGATCGGCTTTTTTCTGGCGACCCAATCGGTTCCGCGCGTACGCTATCCCGACGGCAAGATCTATCTCGGTTAACCACAGGCTATGGCAGCCAAGCAAAAGCCGGCCCTGATACTGGGCCGGCTTTCTGACATTCCGAACAAAAGGTTGCCCGTTATTCTTTTGGGCCTAGCGCTGACAAACCCTTGAGAATGTCGATGGCATAGGCCAGCTGGTAGTCTTCTTCGCGCAGCTTGGCCGCTTCTTCTGCCTTTGCGCGGTCTTCCATGATCTGGTCGACTTGATCATCCGTCAGACTGTCGTTGTTCAGACTGCCACGCAAATCGGCCTCGGAACGCAGTGGACGAGATTTAGACTGTTCGTCCTCGGTGCTGGCCGGTTTCGCCGGAGGCTGGGCCACGATGATGTCGGGGGATACGCCCAAAGCCTGTATCGACCGTCCCGACGGCGTGTAATAACGCGCCGTGGTAAGCCGCATGGCACCTTCACCGCGCAGAGGCATGATGGTCTGGACAGATCCTTTGCCAAAGCTCTTGGTGCCGACGATGATCGCCCGACGATGATCCTGAAGCGCGCCCGCGACAATCTCGGATGCCGAAGCGGAACCGCCATTGATCAAGACAACGATCGGCTTGCCCTGCGCCAAATCGCCAGGGGTGGCATTTGTGCGGTCGCCTTCCGCCGCATCCCGACCGCGCGTGCTTACAATTTCACCGCTCTCAAGGAATGCATCTGAAACTGCGATCGCCTGATTCAGCAAACCGCCGGGATTGTTGCGCAAATCGACCACGATGCCGCTGATGTTATCAATGCCACCCGCTGCCTTGATCTGCTCTTCCAGGCCTTCTTTCAGCTTGGGGTAGGTTTGTTCGTTAAACGTGGTTACCCGCATCACGACGGCGTTGCCGACCGTTCTGGCGCGTACGGCTGTCAGTTGGATCGTGTCACGGGTCAACGTCACATCGAATGGTTCGGTTTCGCCTTCCCGGACCACGGTAATGACGATTTCGGACCCGACCGGGCCACGCATCAATTCCACCGCGTCGTCCAGGGTCAGCCCCAGCAGACTTTCTCCGTTGACGTGGGTGATGAAATCGCCCGCCTCAATACCGGCCTCTGCGGCGGGTGTGCCGTCAATTGGCGACACAACTTTTACAAAGCCTTCTTCCTGGGTGACCTCGATCCCCAATCCGCCGAATTCGCCTCTGGTCTGATCCCGCATCTTCAGCGCGTCTTTGGGCGACAGATAGCTCGAGTGCGGATCAAGAGACGTCAACATTCCGTTAATGGCGGCTTCGATCAGTTCTTCGGTGTCGACCTCTTCGACGTATTGGGCGCGGATTCGTTCAAAAATGTCTCCGAACAGATCCAGTTGTTCGTAAACGTTTCCGGTCTTTGCCGTTTCCTGCGCCAGCAAGGGGCCTGCAATCTGGGTGGTGGCGATCACGCCTGCCAGCGTTCCTCCCACCGCAGCCATCACAAATTTCTTCATTGTTTTATCCATCCTTGTCGGTTCGGAACCATTCTGAAGGGTCCTGTGTCACGTTATTTTCCCTTACTTCTATATAGAGCGTTTCTGAACGCTCCATGCCAGCCCCATCACCATTTGGTGACAGCGCGTTGTCACGGTTGGCGGGCCCACCGCCCATCAACCCGATGGGCGTGCCCGAACCGATCACCTGCCCGGCGGCGCCATACACCACATCCAGCCCAGCGAGGACAAACAATGTATTCGCCCGCGGTTCAAGAATGACCACATTGCCCAGATCCAGCAGCGGTCCGGTATAGCGGATCGTCGCAGCGGTTGGCGAGGTGACAATCGCCTGGGGCCGGGTGGCCAGAATAAGCCCCGGCCGCGTCACGCCCGCCGCATCTGTTTCGTTGGCACGGCGAAGTATGACCCCTTGCACAGGCAACGTCAGACTACCGATTTGACCGTCGAAATCCACGGGGGCCGGGTCAATTTGATCTGACGTCATCTCGGACAAACCGCTGGCGAAGCCCGACAATGTTTCAGAGGTCGATATGAGAATCGCGGTACGGACAGGGTCTTCGGTAAAGCGTTTGGGCAGATCGGTACGATTCGCCATTGCTTGATTCAGATCGGTACGCGCCCTTTGGACTTCGGTCAGGCCCTCTTGCAGACGCATCGCGGCGTCAGCTTGCAGGGTCCGCAACATCTGCACCTCGTTGAGGTCATTGCGCAGAGCGTCGGCACGAGAGTTCAGCGCAGGTGTCAGTTCTGCCAACAACATACCCGCTCTGGCAGTGCCCACCGGCCCCTGAGGATGCAAGAACAACGTCGGCGACGGATTGCCCCCCATGGTTTGCAAGACCCCCAACAATTGCGCGACTTCACCGTCGCGCGACGCCAGCTTTCTGCTTAGCTGCGCTTCGTTGATCGCCGCCTGACGCAACCCTTCGCGCATCGCGCCCAAGCCGACCTCGAACGCCTGAATGGTTTGGGTCAAGGCTTTTACCCTGTCGCGGGCCCCATCTGCCGCCGCCAAGGCTGCTGAGGCGGTTTCCAAGTCCGCCATGGCCCGGCGCGCCTGATCTGCGGCCTCGGATTGCGCGAAAGCGGCAAAGGGCCATATCAGCATGACAAGGGCAAGCCTGCGCATCATTTTATCAGTGACTTTCCCGTCATTTCATCAGGTTGCGGCAACCCCATCAACGCCAGCAAGGTGGGTGCCAGATCCGCCAACCGGCCCGTGCGAAGCCCGGTGACCGCGGGTGCCCCTACTACCGCTACAGGAACAGGGTTCAGTGTATGAGCGGTATGGGGACCACCAGTTTCAGGGTCTATCATGGTTTCACAATTGCCGTGGTCGGCGGTGATGATCATTGCCCCGCCCGCAGTTTCCAGAGCCTTCAATACCCGCCCAAGACCTTCATCAACGGCTTCGCAGGCGGCTATTGCCGCTGGAAGATCGCCTGTGTGACCGACCATATCGGGATTGGCATAGTTCACGACAATCAAATCATAGCGCTGTTCAATCGCCTGGACAAAAGCGTCTGTCACCTGCGACGACGACATCTCGGGTTGCATGTCATAGGTCGCCACAGCAGGCGATTTCGGCATGAACCGGTCTTCGCCAGCCTCGGGTTCTTCGACCCCGCCATTCAGAAAGAACGTGACATGCGGATATTTTTCAGTCTCTGCCAACCGGAACTGACGCAGGCCCTTTTGCGCTACCCAAGCCCCAAGCGTGTTCACGATCTCTGCCTTGGGGTACATCGTCGTCATATAAGCGTTATGCGCATCCGAGTATTCCGCCATACCCATCAACGCCGCCCAATCAGGACGGTGACCCACGGAAAACGCCGCAAAATCGGGCGCGCCGATTGCAGCCAAGATTTCCCGGGCCCGATCAGCACGAAAGTTGAGACAGAACAGTGCATCACCGTCTTTGGCTCCGGCATAGCCCTCCAACACCGTCGGGGTGATGAATTCGTCGCTTTCACCTGCTTCATAAGCCGTCGTCACCGCACCGGATGCAGTTGCCGCGCTAGACCCTTTACCATTCACGATGGCGTCAAAGGCTTTTTCGATACGATCCCATCGGTTATCACGGTCCATCGCGAAATAGCGCCCGACAACCGTGACAATGCGTGCGTTCTCTGATTCGTTCACGGCTGCTTGCAATGTATCAAGATATCCGAGAGCCGATCGCGGTGCCACGTCGCGCCCGTCCGTAAGCGCATGAATCGCAACGGGAATGGCATGGCGCTGCAATACTCTAACCGCGGCGATCATATGATCGAGATGGCCATGCACGCCACCGTCAGAGATGACCCCCATCAGATGGGCCGTGCCCCCGGTCTTTTTCAGCTCGCCGATATAGTCAAGCATCGGGGGGTGCTGCGCGAACGAACCTTGCGCGATCGCAAGGTCGATCTGGCCCAGATCCATTGCCACGACCCGCCCGGCACCGATATTCATGTGTCCGACTTCGGAATTGCCCATCTGCCCTTCCGGCAAGCCTACATCAGGGCCGAAGGTGGTCAGCGTAGCATGAGGGGATGTCCGCATTATCCGATCAAAATGAGGCGTGTTCGCCAGCAAAGGCGCGTTGCCCAACGGGTCATCGCGCTGGCCCCAACCGTCGAGTATACATAAGACGACAGGTTTAGGGGTATTCATGCTGGAACTGCTCCGGTTTATAGGCGGTTTGGTCGTCTTTTAACCATTGTGCAGCCGATGGTGAACCGGTTTCATTGAAGATTACAAACTTGTAGAGAACTATGAGCCAAAATCTGCGGCCCACCCTTGCCCTGTCCGTCCGGTTTGGTCATAAGATGAACGCATCCAAAGCCAAGGACAACAGCATGATATCGCAAGCCCCCGAAACCCGTATTGTCCATACTTGGCGCGTCGCCTGCGATGGCGGAGAAGGTGCATTGGGCCATCCCCGTGTCTGGCTGCAAATTCCGCAGGACGAGGGCTGGGTGGAATGCGGGTATTGCGATTGCAAGTTCATTCACCAAGACTTCGAGGGCAAAGTCTGAAAAAACTGTCACGATGGCTTGGGCTGCTGGCGATCTTGCCAGCGCTGTATCTGATGGCGGCAATCTATGGTGCGATGATTGCCCGCTCGGCCGAACCTGGGGTCGATGGGCACGAATTGACCCGGGATGTTTTACTGCTTCGTGGCCCCATACATTATGACATTCTATTGCCGGTCGACGATCTTTCGCGCGCGCGTTTTGCCGGTCTGGCGCAAGCCGGTATTCCGCTAAGCGCGCCTCAGGCGCGCTGGCTGGTGATCGGCTGGGGGGCACGGAGATTTTACACCGAAACCCCCACCTATAGTGATCTGAGCCTGGGCAACGTCTGGCGCGGCATCATTGGCGACGATTCGGTGTTGCGGGTCGATGTAGCCGGAGAATTGTATAAGGATCTGCCAATCCGACACCTGCGTCTTGCCGAAACAGAATACCGCGCTCTTCTGGACGGGATTTGGGAAAGCTTTGCGTTGACCCCCGAGGGACTGCCGGATCGGATCGACGTGAAAGGCTATACGTCAAGCGATGTTTTCCTTGCCGCGCGTGGTCGGTTCAATATCCTGCGCACCTGCAATGTGTGGATCGGAGAACAGCTGCGCGCTGCGGGGGTGCGATTTGGGATATGGACGCCGCTGCCGCTATCGGTCAGCCTGTCATTCGACCTATACCACGGCGAGTGAGGCCGGGCTGGGACGCTCCGCGGGGAGTTTATCTGGCAAAATGAAACTGGCGGTTTGCCACATGTCCGCTGGCAGAACGGGTGTCTTCGTGGCAAAAGGCGGTTAAACATTCAAGGAGCACCGTTATGTCTGGCACATTTGGCAAAGGTCACCATCTGCATCTGATCGACGGGTCGGCGTTTATTTTCCGTGCCTATCATGCGTTGCCGCCCCTGACCCGAAAATCGGATGGTATGCCGATAGGAGCGGTCGCCGGATTTTGCAACATGTTGCAGCGCTATGTCGAAGGTAACACCGGACCTGACGCTCCGACACATGTCGCGGTGATTTTCGATAAGGGCAGCCACACGTTTCGCAACGAGATGTATGAGCACTACAAAGCCAACCGGGAGGAAATGCCCGCAGACCTGCGGCCTCAGATATCGTTGACCCGGCATGCAACCGAAGCGTTCAACATTGCGTGCAAGGAAAAGGAAGGTTTCGAGGCGGATGACATTATCGCCACCCTGGCGGTTCAGGCCCGCCGCGCCGGCGGTCGGTGCACCATCATAAGTTCGGACAAGGATCTGATGCAGTTGGTTGGCGACGGGGTCGAGATGCTCGACGCCATGAAGAACCGGACCTTTGATCGCGAGGGGGTATTCGAAAAGTTCGGGGTCTATCCTGACCGGGTGGTGGATGTGCAGGCTTTGGCCGGGGATTCCGTTGACAACGTCCCCGGAGCCCCCGGTATCGGGATCAAGACTGCTGCGCTTTTGATCAATGAGTACGGTGACCTGGATACCTTGCTGGAACGTGCCGCAGAGATCAAACAGCCGAAGCGGCGGCAGACGTTGCTAGATCACGCAGAGCAGATAAGGTTGTCGCGGCGGCTTGTGCAGCTTGATGAAAGCACCCCCCTGGATTTCACACTGGACGATCTGGAGGTGCGCGACCCCGATCCGGACACGCTGTTGGGGTTTCTTGGCGAAATGGAATTCCGCACATTGTCCAAGCGGGTAGCCGACATTTTGGGGAAAGAGCCACCGGTGATCGCGCAGGTGCCTGTCGTGGAGGATGGGCCGGCTGTGTCCGAAGAGCCTTTTGCCGCCGACCGATATGAGCATGTCGCAGACGCCGCGGCGTTGCGTGGATGGATCGAAAAGGTCTACGAATATGGTTATGTCTCAGTAGACACCGAAACCACCGGGCTTGATGAAATGATTGCCCAGCTTGTCGGCATTTCCCTAGCCGTCCAGCCCGGCGAGGCCTGCTATATACCACTGATTCACAAAGCAAACGCGGGGGACGATCTTTTTGGCTCTGACGAGTTGGCGCAGGGGCAGATGCCCGTGGCAGAGGCGCTGAATATCTTGACTCCGATGCTGGAAGACCCCGCGATCTTGAAGATCGGGCAGAATATGAAATACGATGCCAAGATTTTTGCCCAGCTTGGCATCACCGTCGCGCCCATTGATGATACCATGCTGATGTCTTACGCAATGCACGCAGGGTTGCACGGCCACGGCATGGACACGTTGTCGGAAAGGTACCTGTCGCATACGCCGATCCCGATCAAACCCTTGCTGGGTTCGGGGAAATCCGCAGTGACATTTGATAAGGTGCCCCTGACCGATGCGGTCAGATACGCCGCCGAAGACGCCGATATCACCCTGCGTTTGTGGCAGCTGTTCAAACCGCAACTGCACCGTGCCCAGGTCACGAAGGTCTACGAAACGCTCGAGCGGCCTTTGGTCCCCGTGCTGGCGGGCATGGAGCGATCGGGCATCAAGGTTGACCGCGACACGCTGAGCCGCATGTCGAACGCGTTTTCTCAGAAGATGGCGGCGCTTGAGGACGAAATCTATGAGCTTGCCGGTCGAAAGTTCAACGTCGGATCACCGAAGCAACTGGGCGAAATCCTATTCGGCGACATGGGCCTTGACGGGGGCAAGCGGGGCAAGACCGGCGCATATGCGACCGGTGCTGATGTACTGGAGGACCTTGCCACCGAGCACGATTTACCGCGGCGCGTGTTGGACTGGCGGCAACTGTCAAAGCTCAAGTCCACCTATACCGATGCATTGCAGGACCATATCAACAAGGACACCGGACGGGTTCACACGTCGTATGTGATCACCGGCGCTTCTACCGGGCGCCTGGCATCGACAGACCCGAACTTGCAAAACATCCCGATCAGGTCCGAGGAAGGCCGCCGTATTCGCGAAGCTTTTGTGGCGGAACCCGGCAAGGTTCTGGTTGCGCTTGACTATTCGCAAATCGAACTCCGCATACTGGCCCATATGGCAAACATACCCGCGCTGAAACAGGCATTTTTGGACGGGTTGGACATTCACGCCATGACGGCGTCGGAAATGTTCGGCGTCCCGCTGGATGAGATGACAGCGGATGTGCGTCGGCAGGCCAAGGCGATTAACTTTGGGGTGATCTACGGCATCTCGGGCTTTGGCCTGGCACGCAATCTGAGAATTCCGAGAGCTGAAGCGCAAGGGTTTATCGACCGATATTTTGAACGCTTCCCCGGCATCCGCGATTACATGGACAACACCAAGGCTTTTGCCAAGGAACACGGATACGTTCAGACGTTGTTTGGACGCAAGATTCACACGCCCGAGATCGGGGCCAAAGGTCCACGGGCAGGGTTTGCGCAGCGTGCCGCGATCAACGCCCCCATTCAGGGGACCGCCGCCGACGTGATCCGCCGCGCCATGATCCGCATGCCCGCCGCGATACACCACTTGCCGGCGACCATGTTGCTACAGGTTCACGATGAATTACTGTTCGAGGTCGAAAAAGGAGCCGAGGACGATCTTATCGCAGCCGCGCGTGACGTGATGGAAAATGCCGCGGACCCGGTGGTAAAACTGGATGTGAAACTGGCGGTCGATGCCGGGGTAGGTACGAACTGGGCCGAGGCGCATTGAACCCGCACCTTTTCTAAAAGCTCTCGAATCTAGACATCCCGGCTACCAAGGTATCCCGGCTGCCAAGTGGGCTAGTCGGGCAGCTCTGATGACGGGATGACGCCAAAAAATTCGCCCCCGGACCAGACGCCAAACCAGCCGTCGTGGTGCACACCCAGCTCGATCAGCCGGTAAAAACTTTTGCGGTCGATCAATGCCTCAAGGTTTCGGCGAATTCGCACATAAGGGGAGGGTTCCTGGGTATCGGCGTCGCGGACAAAGCGAATAGGCAGGTCCGGTCCAGCGGCAGCGATATCATCGAGATTCGTCTGGAACGTCAGCAACTGATCCCGCCCTTTGCCGGATGCTTCAAAGTCAATCGCAACAAAGGGCGCGTCTTCGACCTTGATGCCGACTTTTTCGACAGGCGTAACCAGAAAGTATTCGTCACCTTCGCGTATTAGAATCGACGCGAAAAGTTTAACCAATCTTTTACGGCCGATGGGGGTGCCTTGATAAAACCAAGTCCCGTCACGCTTTATTTGCATATCCAAATCGCCACAAAAAGGCGGGTTCCATTTCTCCACCGGCGGCAATCCGCGTGTTTTGATGGCAGAAACAGACGCAGCAAGCCCTTCTGCGGTAGGGGTAACGGTATTTTGTCTACTCATTGCTTTTGCCATTTCCAGTTCACGCGATACAATCACTTGTAACAAGTATAATCCAAAGGACGCAAAAGTCATGACCCGAGCCCGCGATATGGTCGCTGAAATCGAAACGCTTGGTGAAAAGCTGGCGCAGGCCAAGACATCGATAAATAACCGCTTCATCGGCCAGCAACGCGTTGTCGACCTGACCCTGACGGCACTGTTGTGCGGAGGTCACGGGTTATTGATCGGGTTGCCGGGTCTGGGCAAAACACGACTGGTCGAAACACTGGGTACGGTGATGGGCCTCGCAGGGAACCGAGTGCAGTTCACCCCCGACCTGATGCCGGCGGATATTTTAGGTTCTGAGGTGCTGGATACTACGGCTGACGGGACCCGGGCCTTTCGGTTCATCGAAGGCCCGATCTTCTGCCAGTTGCTGATGGCTGACGAAATAAACCGCGCCTCTCCGCGTACCCAGTCGGCGCTGTTACAGGCGATGCAGGAAAAGACCGTAACTGTCGCTGGCAAGGACCGGGCGCTTGGCCATCCATTTCACGTATTGGCGACCCAAAACCCGATCGAACAGGAAGGCACATATCCGCTGCCCGAGGCCCAGCTTGACCGGTTCATGGTGCAGATTGATGTCGCCTATCCTGACCGCGAGACCGAACGTGATATTCTTCTTGCCACCACCGGGGATACCGATGCGCAAGCCACGCCGGTGTTCACCACACAGGAACTGGTTTCCGCCCAAACGTTGTTACGCCAAATGCCGGTAGGCGATTCAGTCGTGGAAATGATCCTTGATCTGGTCCGCGCCTTCCGTCCGGGCGAAGCCGATGCAAGCCAGCAGGTGCGCGACACCGTGTCTTGGGGTCCGGGGCCGCGGGCCGCGCAAGCGCTGATGCTGACAGTCCGCGCAAGAGCGCTACTGCACGGTCGCCTCGCCCCATCGGTCGAAGACGTGATCGACATGGCACGCCCGGTATTGACCCATCGCATGGCGCTTAATTTCGCCGCCCGCGCGCGCGGGGACAGTTTGGCTAAACTGATCGATGATACCGCAGACAATCTGGCTGGGAAAAAGGCCGCCGCGTGACCAGTTCAATCGCCCTTCGCGCCAAAGCCGAAGTCGAGGCAGCGCGCCTGCCCGCCTTGTTGGCGCGCGCCGAGCACTTGGCCGGGGCCGTGCTGTTGGGCGCGCATGGTCGCCGTCGGGCTGGCGTCGGCGATGATTTCTGGCAATACCGCCCGGCACAGATCGGCGACAGCCGCCGCCGAATAGATCACCGTCGGTCGGCCATGGGCGATCAGGAGTTCGTCCGTGAATCGGAATGGCAGATTGCCCAGTCGGTGATGTTGTGGGTCGATCAAGGTGGCTCCATGCGTTTTACTTCTGATGCGAATTTGCCGCAAAAAGCCGACCGTGCGCGGCTTTTGGGCCTCGCCGTCGCGATATTGCTACAGCGCGCGGGCGAACGTGTCGGTCTGACCGGTACAGCGCTGCCCCCGCGTTCGGGCGCAATACAGATACAGCGCCTGGCCGAGATGTTCTGCAAGGATGATACCGCTGACTATTCCCCCCCGGAACACCGCGCGATGATCCCACAAGCAAGAGCCGTGTTCATTTCCGATTTCATGGGAGACATCGGCGCAGTCACATTGGCACTGACCAAAGCCGCCGACCGCGGCGTCCGCGGTGTGTTATGCCACGTGCTAGACCCGTCAGAAGAAGCTTTTCCCTTTAGCGGCCGCACCATCTTTGAAAGCATCGGCGGCACGCTCAGCCATGAAACTCTCAAGGCCAGCGACCTGAAAAGCCGTTATCTTGCGCGGCTGGCGGAACGCAAAGCCGAGCTGCAACGCCTGTGTGCCTTGACTGGTTGGCATTACGGGCTTCACCATACCGACGCATCCGCGCAAGCCGCGCTTTTGTGGCTGTATGGGGCCCTTGATACACGTCCCGGGGTGACAGCATGACCGTTCTTGGTGGGATCGGGTTTTCCGCCCCTTGGCTGCTGTGGGGGCTGATTGCCCTGCCGATTTTGTGGTTGATCTTGCGGGCGGTTCCCCCCGCCCCGATCCGGCGTCGTTTTCCGGGTGTGGCGTTATTGCTGGGTCTGAAGGATGACGAAAGCGTTTCGGACCGCACCCCCTGGTGGTTGCTGGCGCTTCGCATCCTCGCGGTTGCCGCCGTGATCATCGGGCTGGCCGGGCCGATCTTGAACCCGTCAAACCCACAAACCGAAGGCTCTGGTCCATTGTTGATTGTGCTGGACGGATCATGGGCCGGCGCGACACGCTGGCCACAGCAAGCCGAAGCGCTTGACGTCCAGCTGGCCCGAGCTGCCCGATCCAGCCGGACCGTGGCCTTCCTGACGCTAACCCGCCCCGAGGAACTGACCTTTCAATCCGCCGACGTCTTGCGCACACGCCTGGCCGGGTTGCAACCGGCCCCGTGGCAACCCTCGGCGGCGAACATTACGCGCGCCATCGAAACCATGGGCCAGTCAGGCGGATTCGACACACTTTGGTTCAGTGACGGGTTAGACTATCCGGGACGCTCTGATGTATTGGCCGCTCTCCAAGCTCAGGGTGCGGTGGAAATCTATCAGACCGGGGCCAACGTGATGGCAATGGCCGCCGCTGTCTACGAGGACGGGGCGATAAATCTTTCCGCCAAGCGCGCACTGGCTGGCGAACCACGCGAAGTGACATTGAACGCGCAGGGCCGCGACCCGGCAGGAAATATCCGCACCCTTGCCTCGATCCCAGCCGTATTTGAGCAGGGGCAGGTTGATGCATCGGCCGCCCTCGCACTTCCGGCCGAGCTGCGCGCCCGTATCACACGTTTCGATATTGCCGGGCAGCGTTCTGCCGGTGCCACCACATTGGTTGACGATGCCTTGCGTCGACGCGAGGTGGCGCTGATCGCAGCAAGGGAGGACCGCGAGGGGTTGGAACTGCTGTCACCGTTGCACTACATCGAAAAGGCACTGGCCCCCACTGCGGACCTGATCCACGGATCATTGAATGACGTTCTGCCTGCCAACCCCGATGTTATCGTTCTTGCGGACGTAGCGACCGTCACCGAAACCGAACAGGCCGCCTTGTTGGAGTGGATTGAAAACGGCGGCATGTTGGTGCGCTTTGCCGGACCACGCATCGCCGCGAGCAACATCAGCCGCGACGCCGAAGACCCATTGATGCCCGTACGCCTCAGGGCCGGCGGCCGCAGTGTCGGCGGCGCAATGAGTTGGGGCGAACCCAAATCGCTGGAAAAATTCAAAGACAGCTCGCCCTTCTTTGGGCTGGACATCCCTGATGATGTGGTCGTGTCTGCACAAATCGTCGCACAGCCCGATCCGACATTGTCCAACCGTGTCATTGCGTCACTGAACGACGGTACACCGTTGGTCACCCGCAAGTCCATCGGTCAGGGGCAGGTCGTGCTGTTTCACGTGACAGCGACCGCAGAATGGTCGACCCTGCCACTATCAGGTCTGTTCGTCCAAATGATGGAGCGCTTGGCTATTTCCTCTTCATCCGCCAGCAATGACACCCAGAGCCTGCAAGGGACTGTGTGGACACCATTGCGGGTTATGGATGGGTTTGGGGTTTTGTCAGACGCGGGCAATCTGCCCGGCGTGGACGGAGCCGATCTTGCCAACAGCCCCGCGGGTCCGGATGTGCGGCCTGGTATCTATGGGTCGGGGGACCGTCAAATTGCCCGCAACGTCGTGACCTTGGATACACAGCTTGCGCTTGCTGACTGGCCGGCGGGTGTGCCGGTTCGTGGCATGAACATTTCGCCCGAGACCGTTCTTGCCGGGTGGCTATTAAGCTTTTCGATCCTGTTGCTGCTAGCTGATGTCGTCGCGTCCTTGGCGTTGTCTGGCAGGCTGCTCAAACGGGGGGAAATCATTGCCGTGTGGATCATCGCGGCGATCCTTCAATCACCTGCGCCAGCGACCGCGCAAAATGCCGATGCGGATGCATTTGCGTTGAACGCCACGTCGGAACTGACGCTGGCGTATGTGGTAACGGGTGTATCCAGCATCGATGAGATTTCCCAAGCAGGATTGCGGGGCCTATCAGATACGCTGTATTTCCGAACCTCGGTCGAACCGGCCAACCCGATCGGTGTCGATCTTGAGAATGACGAACTGGCCTTTTTCCCGATGCTGTACTGGCCGATCACCCCGGATCAGGCACGCCCTTCGGACGCGGCCTATGTCAAGCTGAACGAATACTTGCGCTCTGGCGGGATGATCCTGTTCGACACCCGAGATGCTAATATCGCAGGCTTCGGCGCGGCTAGCCCGAACGGGCGCAAGTTACAGTCGCTCGCTGCTCCGTTGGACATACCGCCGCTGGAGCCCCTGCCAAGCGATCACGTTTTGACCCGCACCTTTTATCTGCTGCAAGATTTCCCCGGCCGTTATACCGGGCGCGATATCTGGGTCGAGGCATCCCCCGCTGATGCAGAGCAGGTTGAAGGCATGCCGTTCAGAAATTTGAATGACGGGGTGACTCCGGTGGTGATTGGCGGCAACGATTGGGCAGCGGCTTGGGCCGTTTCAAGCTCCGGTGCCCCGATGGTGCCTATCGGGCGTGGTTTTACCGGGGAACGCCAACGTGAGATCGCCTATCGCTTTGGCGTCAACCTGGTCATGCATGTGCTGACGGGAAACTATAAATCCGACCAGGTTCATGTGCCTGCGCTTTTGGACAGGTTGGGCCAATGACGTCTACGATAGTATTCGACCCGATGATCCCGGCGGTACTGCTGGGTGTTGTCGCGCTCTTATCACTGGCGGCAGTCGTGCTTGCCGTGGCCCGCGGGCTGCAAGGGTGGGCGCTGCGCGGCGCAGCCCTTATGGTGATACTGGCGGCATTGACCGGCCCGTCCGTTCAACAGGAAGATCGGGCACCGCTGAGTGATATCGTTCTTATGCTGGAAGACGTCAGCGCCAGTCAGAAATTGGGCGACCGAGCGGTTCAAACCGAGACGGCCGCCGATACGCTGGCCGCGCAAATACTGGCGCGCGAAAACACCGAACTGCGTCGAATACCTGTAAAAGACGGTATAGGGGATGCGGGAACGCAACTGATGACCGCGCTCAGCGACGCCTTGGCCGAAGAACCCCGTTCTCGTATCGCCGGCATCCTGGCGTTCAGTGATGGGCGTATACATGATGCTGATCTTCCTGTTGATCTACCAGCGCCGATGCATCTGTTGATGTCGGGAAAGAAGTCGGATTGGGACCGGCGCCTTTCAATACGCAACGCGCCGGCCTTTGCCATTATCGGGGAACCAATCACCCTGACCCTGCGCATTGATGACTTGGGCAATCCCCCCGAAAATACAGTACTCACGCCGCTTGAAATTTCCATTGACGGCGACCCTGCCCAGACATTTCGCGTGCCGGTCGGGCAGGATCTGGAATTGCCGGTCACCCTGCCCCATGGGGGGCGCAATGTGATCCGCTTTTCGCTTCCCGAAGCTGCCGGCGAATTGACCGACCGTAACAACGCCGCGTTGATTCAAATCAACGGCGTGCGGGACCGCCTGCGCGTGCTGCTGGTCAGCGGAGAGCCGCACCAAGGCGGACGCACTTGGCGAAATCTTCTGAAATCAGATAGTTCGGTGGATCTGGTGCATTTCACCATCCTTAGACCACCGGAAAAGCAAGACGGCGTTCCCGTAGATGAGCTTTCATTGATCGCCTTCCCGACCCGCGAATTGTTCATGGAAAAGATCGAGGATTTCGACTTGATCATTTTTGATCGCTACAAGCGTCGTGGCATCCTGCCCGCGCTTTATCTGGAAAACGTCGCAAATTATGTCCGCAATGGCGGGGCGGTACTGGTGGCCGCAGGTGCGGATTTTGCCAGCGCTGACAGTCTTTATCGATCGCCGTTAGGGGAAGTTCTGCCTGCAACCCCGACCGCCCGTGTCATCGAAGAACCCTATCTGCCGCGGGTGTCGGACTTGGGTCAGCGTCACCCCGTGACTGCCAATCTACCCGGAAAGGGCGATTGGGGACGTTGGCTGCGCCAAATTGAAGTATCGGAGCCGCAGGGCAACGTCGTGATGACCGGGCAGGATGACCGCCCGTTACTGATCTTGAACCGCGTGAAAGAGGGACGCGTTGCACTCCTTGCCTCTGATCACGCGTGGCTCTGGAGCCGCGGATACGAAGGCGGCGGCCCCCAATTGGAGCTGCTGCGCCGGCTGGCCCACTGGATGATGAAAGAACCCGAGCTTGAGGAAGAAGCTTTAACCGCAAATGCCGAAGGCCAGACAATGCGTATCGTCCGCCGCACTCTCGCCGACGAGATTCCATCTGTCACGATCACCGCCCCTGACGGCAGTACAACCGAGCTCACCTTGTCCCAGACCAGCGAAGGCGTCTTTGAGGGAACGTTTGAAGGGCCGGAAATAGGTCTTTACCGCCTGGAAAATGGCGACCAGAAAAGTATCATTGGTCTAGGGCCTGCCGCCCCGCGAGAGTTCGTGGAGACCATCGCCAGCGCCGAGGTGGTCAAGCCGATCCTATCCGCAATGCGAGGTGGAGTTGCGCGACTGGAAGAGGGTGTGCCTCGTTTGCGAGACGTACGTTTGGGGCGTCCTGCCGCCGGGCGCGGCTGGGTCGGACTTACCCCGCGCAATGCCTACGAAACCCGCGATATCCGGCAAACGCCCCTTCTGCCAGCTTGGTTGGTTTTGCTGCTGACCGCAGCGTTGATCGTCGCCGCTTGGGTGCGCGAAGGCCGACGCAGCTAACCAAGGGCTATTGCACCGCCATTTTCACCCGACATTGCCCTTATGCCGATCTTGATGGGCCTGTGGTTGCCGTGCATGGCAACACCTTTAAACACTTGTTCACGACCCGCAGCGATTATCGAACCGTAATCATGACCCAAGGATTCGGAGCGACGCATGAGTTTGGCAGATAAGCTGACCCAGGAACGGCGCGTACGTCTTGCTGCGGAACGGATGCTTGAATTGAAGCAAGCCGAGCTTTTTGCGGCCAACCAAAAGCTTGGACAACATGCGCAGCGCTTGACGGATGAAATCGTCGAAACCCGTGCCGAAGTCGAAACCATTCGCGGCGAAAATCGGCGTGTAAAATCTGACCTCGATGCGGCGCGCGAAAAGATCGAACTGACTGAACGGCGGCTTTGGCAATCCATCGAAATTATCAAGGATGGCTTCGCCTTTTTCAACGCGAACAATGAACTGATCATGGCCAACCGGTCCTATCTCGCCATTTTCGATGGGTTGGACGTCATTCGCCCGGGCGTGAATTACGTCACCATTCTTCAGGTTTTAACTGACGAGGGCATTGTCAACACAGGCGAACTTTCTGCAAGAAACTGGCGTCGGTTGATGTCTGAACGGTTTCACCAAACAGCTCCCGACCCCACGATTATCCAATTATGGAATGGCAATCACATAAAGCTTGTCGATCGACGGGGACCAGCGGGTGACATGGTATCGCTGGGCTTGGATATCACAGCGACCGTCGAATACGAAAGACAGCTACGCGAAGCCCGGACAATCGCTGAAAGCGCCAACCGCGCAAAAACGACGTTCCTTGCCAACATGAGCCATGAAATCAGAACCCCGATGAATGGGGTGGTAGGGATGTCAGAGGTTCTGCAAGATACGGATCTGACCGAAGACCAGCGTCTGTGCGTCGATACAATCAAGAACTCGGGCGAGGCATTGCTCGTCATCATAAATGATGTTCTCGATTACTCGAAGATTGAAGCCCAGAAGCTGGATTTGCACCCGGAACCTTTCGATCTTGAACGGTCGATACAAGAAGTCATGATTTTGTTGCAACCGCTGGCGCGCGAAAAGGGTTTGGACCTGGCACTTGATTATGATCTGCCCATTTCCCAACAGCTTATTGGCGACCCCGGTCGTATCAGGCAGGTATTAACCAACCTTATCGGCAATGCGGTAAAATTTACCCGCGATGGTCATGTCCTGGTCCGGGTGACAGGGATACCTGACAACACCTCTGCCAAAGTTCAGGTCAAGATCGCGATCGAAGATACCGGGATAGGCATCGCCCCGGACATGATCAGCCATATCCTGGGTGAATTCAATCAGGTCGAAAGCAATCGAAACCGCAATTTCGGAGGTACCGGGCTTGGGCTCGCCATCTGTCAGCGACTGATTAAGATGATGAACGGCAACTTCTGGATCACCTCAGACCTATCCGTCGGCTCCTGTTTCGGGTTCGAACTTCCTTTGTCAACTCATGGTGACCGTTTTCTATCGCAAACACAGCTTCCCCGTCAGCTTCGACATGTCATGCTGGTGAGTCGCAGAGGCGTGAACCGATTTACCCTGCGCAAACAGCTTGAAAGGATAGGCCTAAAGGTTTCGTGCAGCGATACTGCTTTGGACGCTGTTTCGCGGATGGGCAACAACGTGGATTTGATTCTAGCGAACCACAACATACCCTTTACGGACGGGTTCGACTTGGCCAATACGCTGGACGAAAAGGGAATGGCGATCCCTATCGTCATCTTCACGCCGAACTCCACCCAGGTTGAAAGCCACCCCGCGCGCCCGTTGATCAAAGCTGTATTGAAAGAACCCGTATCCCGCAGTGATTTACTGGAGCTGCTTACCAAGGTCGAATTCCCGACCGACGTCGTTCCCGAAACCCCTTTTTGCAGCATGAGGATATTGTCGGCGGAAGATAATAAAACCAATCAACTTGTTTTCTCGAAGATGGTTCAGGATTTGAACGTCGATCTCATGGTGGCTCACAACGGCGAGGAAGCCGTCGCAATGTATGAAACCTTTAAACCCGACCTCATATTCATGGATATCTCGATGCCAAAAATGGATGGCAAAGAAGCCAGCAAATCCATTCGAAAAATTGAGGAGAGAACCGGGCAGCATTGTCCAATCGTCGCGCTGACCGCCCACGCGATGCGGGGCGACGAAAAAGGGATACTCGCTGCCGGTCTAGATCATTATCTTACGAAACCGTTGCGGAAGTCCGATATCATGGCCCAGATTGAACGTTATCATCCCGCAGGAGCAGCTTCGATCAGACAGCAACCGGTTTAGGTGGCACCATAAGGACGAATGAACACCGGGCGCTCAGGCGTCGACTTCATTTCGTGCCAGACATATCCACCGCTGTCGAAATCCCGAAGCGCTTCGATGTCTTTCAACCGGTTTTGTACAATGTACCGCGCCATCGCGCCTCGCGCTTTCTTTGCGTAAAAACTGACTATTTTAGGGGCCGTACCGTCCCCCTTGTCTTCCAGGAACTGAGGGGTAACAACTGTGGGTTCCAACGCGTTGGTATCCACAGCGCCAAAGTATTCCTGACTGGCACAATTTATCAATAATGAACTATTCGTAGCTTGTGCCTCCATATTCAAAGCTTCCGCCAGCCGCGCACCCCAAAAATCATATAGCGACTTTCCGGCATTGGTCCTCAGTCGGCTTCCCATTTCCAGCCGATACGGCTGGATCTTGTCGAGAGGGCGAAGCAGTCCGTAAAGTCCTGACAGAATACGCAGGTGGGACTGGGCAAATTCCAGCTCTTCGGGCTCAAGGCTCGCGGCCTCCAACCCTTGGTATGTATCGCCCGCAAAAGCAAACACAGCCGGACGCACGGCATTCTCGTCGGGATCCACCTGAAACTGTGCAAACCGATCTCTGTTCAGTTCAGCCAGTGCTGGGCTCAGACCCATTAGTGTCCTGAGCTCTTCGACAGTCAGCGCTTTTGCATACTCAACCAGTTCGGTTGCGGCATCATGCATTGCAGGTTCGGTCACCGTAATGTCGCGGACAGACCAGTCCAGTTTTTTAGCGGGCGAAATAACAACTAGCATCAATTTTTCCTTCTACGGTATTCACGACCGCTTAATCGTTCTCTCGGAGAATGTTCAGAAACGCCGTACCAAACCTTTCGGCTCGTTTTTCCCCAAGCAGACGAACGAGCGACGCATCGTCAGGCGCATGCAATTGGGCGACCTTGGACAGCGAGGACACTGAACAGCTTAGCGGCTTTTCAGTCCCTGCAACCCCACGGACGAGATCTGCCTGTACTTGCAACAGCCGATCATAAACAGTGCCGGCCTTTCGCCCCGCCAATTTGCGCCGGGCCGGGTGCACGGCTGCTGAGGCCCCATTGATCACATCCAGAAATGCCTTGCCGTAACTTTCCAGCTTTTTGGCACCCACCCCGCTGATTGCCGCCATATCGTCCACCCCTACGGGTCGTTTTTCAGCCATCTCAATCAAAGTCCGGTCATTAAATATGATATAGGCGGGGACCTTGGCAGCTTCTGCCAATGCCCGCCGTTTGGCCTTCAGTGCCGATAACAGCGGCGCATCCTCGTCATCGACGACGGATTTGACCGCAGGGCGTCGTACCGCGCTGGCGGCTTTGATGCTGTCGCGCCGCAAAAAGATCGGACGTTCCCCCCGCAGTATTGGCAAAGCCGTGTCGGTCATGCGCAAAGCCCCGTGACGTTCGCCATCGGGGCGCACCAGATCATGACCCATCATCTGCCGAAACACGGCTTGCCATTCACGTCTGTCGTATTCCTTGCCGACACCATAGGTTGGCAGGTCTGCATGCCCTCGGGCGCGTACCTTGTCGGTTTCATTCCCGAGCAAGATGTCGATAAGGTGCCCAGACCCGAACCATTCGTCCGTACGCAATATGACGGACAACGCTTTTCTGACCGCCGTCGTGCCATCAAAAACATCTGCGGGTGTTTCGCACAGATCACAATGCCCACATGTTACTTCGACCTCGCCGAAGTATTTCAACAAATTGGATCTTCGGCACTCGAGCGCTTCGGCCAAGCCCAATAATGCATTCAAACGCGCGTGGTCCGCCGCCCTGCGTTCGGGCGCGGCAAGACCCTCGTCAATTTGGCTGCGACGAAGCCGTATGTCGTCGGGGCCGAAAAGGGTAAGCGTTTCAGCGGGTGCGCCGTCGCGACCAGCCCGCCCAATTTCCTGGTAGTACGCTTCAATAGATTTCGGCAGATCGGCATGGGCAACCCAGCGGATATCTGGCTTGTCGATGCCCATCCCAAATGCCACCGTCGCAACCACGATCAGCCCGTCTTCCTGTTGGAACCGGCGTTCGGCAATTCGCCGATCTTCGGCCTCCATGCCACCATGATAATGCAGGGCCGTATGTCCTGCGTCACGTAAAGCTTTAGCCAAACCCTCCGTCTTTGCGCGTGTCCCACAATATACAATGCCGGATTGGCCCTTGCGCGCTGAAGCAAAGTTAAGAATTTGTGCGCGCGGCGCATTCTTTGCGGCAAAGGCAAGGTGAATATTCGGCCTATCGAAACCACGCAGAAATGCGCACGGCGCGACCCCATCAAAAAGCTTTCGGACAATTTCGGCCTGCGTTTCCGCATCGGCCGTTGCGGTGAAAGCGGCCAAAGGCACGTTTAACATGCGACGTAATTCACCAATACGCAGGTAATCGGGGCGAAAATCATGCCCCCATTGGCTCACACAGTGCGCCTCATCCACCGCAATCATCGAAACGCCGATCCGTTTGAGCATACCAGGGACCGATCCGGCAGCCAGACGTTCGGGTGCCATATACAGAAGTTTCAGCGTGCCCGCTTCCAGTCCTTCCCATACTGCATCCGTTTCTTCAGGGGTGTTGCCCGACGTCAGCGCCCCTGCCCCTACGCCCAATTCCTGCAATGCCCGAACCTGGTCGCGCATCAGGGCGATAAGCGGTGATATCACCACTGTCACACCATCGCGTAAAAGCGCAGGCATTTGAAAGCAAAGCGACTTTCCCCCGCCCGTCGGCATGATCGCCAGCACATTTTCACCGCGTGTGACTGCTTCGACGATCTCTTGCTGGCCGGGGCGAAAACCGTCGAAACCAAACACATCACGAAGTAGCTTGGGTGCCGCTGCCATGGAAACCTAATCCTAATTCTGCTTAATTGTGACTAAATCCTATTCAGCGACACCCGCCGCGATGCCGCGTTTATCAGCATCATCAAGAGCCGCTTGACGTCAGTTGTCAGAAAAACAGGGCAGCGTTGTTGATCAGAAGAATCCGCAGTATGGCGACCCCGATCAAAACGACCAAAGGTGCCAGGTCAAGCCCCCCAACCGCCGGCAAAACGCTTCTGACTCTGCTGTAAACTGGCTCTAACAGACGGTTCAACCCATCCCAAAGCTGAGCGACAAGCGGCTGTCGAAGGTTCAAGACCTGGAAATTGATGAGCCAGCTCATGATCACATGGGCGATTACGATGAACCACACTATGTTCAGAAGAAGCATCAAAATCTGGAAAATAGATGACATGGAGAAGCCTTTCACTGCATGAAAGAGCACTTAAACACAGAGGACTCAAAGAACAAGTGCAGCCAGAAAACGTCTAGGCCCGATCACCCCCGAAGGTGTTAAGCTTAGGCTTCCATTGCGTTGATGACTACGGAAAAATCAAGCCTGTCGACCAATTGCATAGACCAGCTGTCAAAGTGGCGCGTCGTGATAGGTTTCTCATCCAGAATTTTAAATCCGCTGTGGCGGTCATCTGCAATTATATTTGCCACCAATCTGCGCACCGCTGTCTCTTCGCCTTCCAGTAACTGGCAAAAATTTCTCCCATTATAGGCCAGAGCACCGGTGATGTTGTGAACGCTATTGGCCGCAGTTGCCTGTTCTACGATCTCTGCAACAGTCTCTTTTGTGACGGAATATGCAGCGGTGCTAAAATACAGAAGTCGGATCATAGACAATGTGTGGCCTTCTTAGTTAAGTATGAATGTCAATTCTGAGCATAGTATATAAGTGCGATAACTTAGCAGCGTGTATGTCAAAGTACATACGTTAATCTTCAATTTCCCTGAGTTTCAAAACGACAGCTTGCGTCGGGTAATGCCGCTACTCTACCGTTCAAACCAACAGGGGGCATGAATGGCTAAAATTTCCAAACGTAAAAGAATATGGGGCTGGTATTTTTTCGACTGGGCCAGTCAGCCTTACAATACCCTGCTTTTGACGTTCATCTTTGGACCCTATTTTGCACAAACCGCGACGTCTTCGCTTGTCGAAGGTGGGATGGCGCTGTCCCAGGCCAAAGCACAAGCACAGGCCTATTGGGGATACGGCTTGACTGCTACCGGTCTCGCCATTGCTGTTTTGGCACCGATATTGGGGGCTGTTGCCGATTCGTCCGGCCGCCGGATGCCGTGGATTTGGTTGTTCTCGGCGCTATACGTGGTCGGGTCAGCGGCGCTTTGGTGGACGGAACCGCAAGGTTTCTCGGTTGTTTGGGCGCTGTTCTTTTTTGGTATCGGTTTGATCGGCATGGAATTTGCGACGATCTTTACGAATTCATATCTTCCTGAACTGGACCCGGACCCCAGCGAACGCGGGCGGCTTTCGGGTTCTGGGTGGGCCTTTGGATATGTGGGCGGCGTCGTTGCATTGGTGCTTATGATCGCCTTGTTCCAAGCAGGCCCGGACGGAGTCACCATGGCCGGTCTTAAACCGTTTTTAGGATTAAACACCGCGACAGAAGCAGATACCCGGATAGTCGGACCGTTAACCGCCCTGTGGTATGTGGTCTTTATGATACCGTTCTTCCTGTACATTCGTGACACGCCGCACGCCAATCCTGTGCGATACAGGATGGGCAAAGGCTTGTCGGACCTCGGAAACACCCTGAAAAACCTGCCACGCCATCCGTCGCTGTTGGCATACCTCGGGTCGTCAATGTTTTACCGGGACGCGTTGAACGGGATGTATACTTTCGGCGGCATCTACGCGCTCGGTGTGTTGAATTGGTCGATCATCGACATCGGTGTTTTTGGAATTCTCGCCGCGGTTTCCGGGGCGGTGTTTTGCTGGATCGGCGGACGTGTCGACCGGGCAGTGGGACCGATGCCCGTTATTGTCACATGCTGTGTTTTGCTCATCACGACCGCTTGTCTGATCATATCGTTAACTCCGACGAGCGTGTTGGGCATCGGCGTTGCAGATGGGTCGGCCCTGCCGGATATTCTGTTCTACCTTGCGGGGGCTATTATTGGTGCTGCCGGAGGAGCGCTTCAGGCGTCTTCGCGAAATATGTTGACGCGTCAAGGCAACCCGGAACGCATGACCGAAGCTTTTGGTCTTTACGCCCTTTCCGGCAAAGCTACATCCTTTCTAGCGCCTGCTCTTATCGCGGTAACCAGCGATATGACTGGCAGTCAACGTCTTGGTATCACACCGGTAGTAGGGCTGTTCATCGTAGGGCTTATTCTGTTAGCATGGGTTAAACCCAAAGGAGATTTCGTAAGATGATCCTTACAAAATTTTTAATCTGCACCTCGCTGGTACTGGCGGTTTCTGCCTGTTCTGGTTCAAAGACCGAACCCAATCCGGAAGCCTCTGTCATACTGCCGACAATTGGTTCGTCCGGCGGGGTCAATAGCAATACCATCGCAAAAAAGCTTTTCGGTACCAAGCTGGGACCCTCCGCTCAGGTCCCGGCTGCTTATGGAAGTTATGCCAAGGGGTGCGTAGCCGGTGCGCAGCAACTGCCCGAAACCGGGCCCACCTGGCAGGCGATGCGGCTATCTCGGAACCGTAACTGGGCCCACCCCGAGATGATCGACTATATCCGCCAGTTAAGTGCGAAAGCTGCCCGCCTACCGGGGTGGGGCGGGCTGTATGTAGGTGACATCAGCCAACCGCGCGGCGGTCCGATGCTGACCGGGCATGCCAGCCATCAAATGGGGTTGGATGCTGACATCTGGATGCTGCCGCCAAAGTCCCTTGGGCTGAGCAGCGATCAGCGCGAAAAAATTTCGTCAATTTCGATGCGTCGGTCTAACGGCGCGTACGTTAACGATAGCTGGACGCCGCAACATCACGCGCTTTTTAAGGCGGCGGCATCGGATCCCAGGGTCGCACGCATATTCGTGTTTCCAGGTGCGAAGGTGCAGATGTGCAACGACGAAAAAGGCGACCGCACCTGGTTGCGGAAAATTCGCCCTTGGTATGGCCATCATTACCACTTTCATGTGCGACTCAGTTGTCCGGACGGCGCAAGCGGATGTGTCAATCAAACTCCACCGCCCCCGGGCGATGGCTGCGCCGATGCGCGACAGTGGCAGGCCAATATCCTCAACCCACCGCCGCCCAAGCCTGACACACCCAAGCGTAAACCAAAACGCGAATTAATTCTGGCCGACCTGCCTGCGCAGTGCCAATCCGTATTGGAATCAAACTGAACCTTATCCAGATCATTTTGGCGATCGGTCTCGCTTCCGCATCACTTGCTGCGGGGGGTAAGGGGGGCGTGTCGCAAGACGCCATGCTGGTTTGGGCTTATGATGCACCGTGGTTCGGGGGCATCTCGGGTGCCGAAATAAGCGCAGATGGCCAAGAGCTAACGGCCATTACCGATCATGGACGGGTGATCCGGGCTGAAATGGTCCGCGAAAGGGGCGTTCTGGTCGGCCTGAAGGTTATTCATTCTGTGGCACTACGAGACCCGACTGGCCAAGTTCTGGCAAAGCCCTTCACAGATGCCGAAGGTCTGGCGGTCGGAAAGAATGGCCAGGCTTACGTCAGCTTCGAGGGGCAGCACCGGATTACGACGCTCGACATTTCCAATGGCGTGACGACCCCTGTGGCAAACGCACCCGGTGCAGAGACCCTGAGCGACAACGCGGGAATCGAAGCTTTGGCAATCCATCCGGATGGAACGCTTTTCGCCTTGCCCGAAGAGTCAGGCAAAGATTTCTTTCCGCTCTACGCGTATCGTGACGGGGCTTGGGTGATGCAAACACGTATCCCCCGGCGCGGCCCATTCCTGCCTGTCGGAGCCGATTTTGATGATGCCGGTAATCTGTATTTGCTTGAACGCACCGTGACCCCGCTTGGCTTTCGCAGTCGCATTCGACGCTTTGACCTTAGTAAATCTGACTTGGCAGCAGAGACGTTGATGCAGTCATTTCCGGCCCATTACGATAACCTCGAAGCGATTTCGGTCTGGCGTGACCCAGCGGGCCGAACCCGCTTGACGGTTCTGTCGGACGACAACTTTCTAGCGATCCAGCAAACGCAAGTGATCGAATTCATCGTTGCGCAATAACTTGCACCACCCGGATGATGCTTTTAAAGCAAGGTGACCTGTGATCCGAACAGGTAAAGCCACACACCCGACAGGCAACTATTTATGACGCGCACTTACCTTCCCGGCATTATTGCCATGGCAGCTATCGTAGTAGCCTCGAATATCCTTGTTCAATTTCTATTCGGCCAATGGCTGACTTGGGGTGCGTTCACCTATCCTTTCGCGTTTCTTGTTACTGATGTGATGAACCGCGTATACGGCGCGGCGGCTGCACGCCGCGTTGTTTTGGCTGGCTTTATCGTGGGGCTGATCTGCTCGCTCATCGGTACTCAGATTTCGGGTGAGTTCGGGCCGCTTGTCACCGTGCGAATTGCCGTCGCTTCAGGTACCGCCTTCCTTACGGCGCAGCTTGTTGATGTGGCGATCTTTACATCATTACAGTCCGGCAAGTGGTGGCGTGCGCCGCTGACCAGCACGCTTGTGAGCAGTACCCTCGACACGATTCTTTTCTTTTCGATTGCCTTTGCTGGGTCGCTTTCGTTTGTGCACCCGGCCACCGACGTCACCTGGGCGGCCGAACAGCTTCCGCTATTAAGTATTGGGCCGATGGCACCGCTTTGGGTATCTCTTGCCGTCGCCGATTGGTCGGTAAAGCTGGGCCTGGCACTGGTGGCGCTCGTGCCCTTCCGCCTGGTCACCAAAAGGCTGGCCGGGTATCGCTGACGTCACTTAGGATTAGCGACAAACGCACCCTTGTTGAGTGGCGGCAGTAATCCCAGACGAATACCCTTTCCGCACCCCGAAAAAAAACGTTTTGAATTTTCGTGTTCTCGTGCAAACATTTGACTGAGTTCAACAAATGTAAAGGAGGTGATCCAGTGTCAAGAACGGTATTGGAGCGAGGTGTCGGAACAGCTTGGGAGGGTACCCGTTAAGGCAGCCCTTAACGGCTGATACCATCCAGGTGGATCATTGATCTAACCGATCTCACCTCCTGCATCCCTTCGATTGGGCCGCTCCGTTCAGGGCGGCCCTTTTCTTTGCCCCTACCCTTCACCTTTGTGATCTGTGATATGATAATGCGCCCAAGGAGAAGGCCGTGCTGCACATTACCGATAACGTTGCCATTCAGGATTGGGAGCTTTCCGAGAGCTTCATGCGCGCCTCTGGTCCGGGCGGGCAGAACGTGAACAAGGTTTCAAGCGCGGTAGAACTACGCTTCGAGGCCGCAACCTCCCCTTCACTGACCGTTCCCGTCAAGAACCGGTTGCGAAGATTGGCAGGGCGCCGGTGGACCAATGAGGGGGCGTTGGTCATTCAATGTGATGAAACGCGCAGCCAAGGAAGGAACCGGGAAATTGCGCGTGACAGGCTGAAGGATTTGATTCAAGCCGCTCTGAAGCCCCCGAAAAGGCGCATCGCCACCCGACCTACACTCGGGTCGAAAAAGCGTCGCTTGAAGGCCAAAAAAACCAGAGGCGAAATCAAGGCCTTGCGCGGAAAGGTCGACCCGCCATCCTAGCCGGCCGATACTATTTTCAAACAACAACGTTCCATCACATTATCTTCATTTTCAGACGCTTGCAGAGTTTCGCCGATTTTATGAAGCGTCAGGCGGAGCTTTGCCACACGGCAATATATACCCCGGAACTGAACCAGATTTTCGACGTTACCCCAGCAGACGCACAGAACGTGTCTGGAAATAATTAACGTTGAGGAGAATTGAGATGAAACTTACTTCAAAAACCCTGATCGCTACTCTGTTGGCAACCGGTATGTCGACGGCAGCAATTGCTCAAACGTCCACCGGTACCGGTGCGGGCGCGAGCGTTGGAACCTCAAATGGCGCAAGTGCCGATGTGAATGCATCAGGTTCTGCATCGACTAACGCCACAAAAGACCTCACCAAAGACGCAAAAGAAATGTCGAAAGACATGACCGATATGGCCAAAGACAAGACCGATATGGCCAAAGACAAAGCCAAAATGGTTAAAGACAAAGCTAAAGAAGGTGCCGATAAAACATCAAAGATGGCTAAAGAGAACTATGGCCAACTGATTTCTGATCTGCGCTCCAATACTTCTGCAAACGCCGAAGTTGAAACCAACATCAAAAACTTCAAAGCGGATGCCAAAGTCGATACCGTTCTTGTATCCGACTTGAAGAAAAATGCGGGTAATGAAGCAAAATCGCTTGATAACGCATTGGAAGCTCAAAAAGATTCCGTAACGAAAATGCGTAGCGCAATCGACGCCAACCCTGACCTGAAATCGAAAGTCGAAGATGAAGGTTATACCGTCGATGATATCGTGGCTGTTCGCTCCGGTACCAACGGCGAACTGACTTTGGTCGTCGATGACCGCAAATAAGAAGTTGATCTAACTTCTAGCTGCCGCTCTTAGGGGCACAGCATCTGGGGCTGGTGAAATTCACCGGCCCCTTCCTTTTTGTCACACCAACACTGCTTGCGCCTTCTGGTCTCCGACACCAAAGACGCGTTTATAGCGCTCAATTTCGTCTGCGGGGCCCATCGCCTTGTTGGGGTTGTCTGACAGTTTGACCGTCGGTTGCCCGTTAGCCTCAACCGCTTTGCAAACCAGACTGAACGGAGCCAGCGCATCATCCGGAACCAGACCGCGAAAGTCGTTTGTCAACAAGGTCCCCCAGCCAAACGAAGCTTTGACCTTGCCAGCGAATTGGCTGTGCAACTCCTTGATCTTGTCGACATCCAGGCCGTCGCTGAAAATGACCCGTTTTTCGCTCGGGTCTTCACCACGCGACTTCCACCAGTCAATGGCGGTCTGCGCCGCCGTAGCAGGATCTCCGCTATCAATGCGAATGCCTGTCCATCCGGCAAGCCAATCAGGTGCGTTTTCCAAAAACCCCTTGGTCCCATAGGTGTCCGGCAGAATAATCCTCAGGTTTCCGTCATGCTCTTCGTGCCAGTCTTGCAGGACGTCGTAGGGTGCTTGCGCCAAGGCCGCATCGCTTTGTGCAAGCGCGGCGTAAACCATAGGCAGTTCATGTGCATTGGTACCAATGGCTTCGACTTCACGGCTCATGGCGATCTTGCAGTTTGATGTTCCGGTAAAGGCTTTCCCCAGACCTTCTTGCATTGCCTGCACGCACCAATCCTGCCAGAGGAAGGAATGGCGTCGGCGCGTTCCGAAATCGGCAATCGAAAGACCAGGCATCTCGCGCAAGACTTCGATCTTTTCCCACACTCGGGTCATGGCGCGGGCATAAAGCACCTGAAGCTCAAATTTACCCATACGATCCAGCACGGCCCGCCCGCGAAGTTCCATCAAGACAGCGAGCGCAGGGATTTCCCACAACATGACTTCATGCCATTTCCCTTCGAACGTCAGCTCGTACTGATCGCCCTTTCGTTCCAGATGATACGGCGGCAGGCGCAACCCCTCGAACCACTCCATGAAATCGGGTCGGAACATCTGGCGTTTGCCGTAGAATGTGTTTCCGCGAAGCCAGGTGCTTTCTCCACGGCTCAGGGAGAGCGACCGGATATGATCCAGTTGTTCACGCAATTCGCCTTCGTCGATAAGATCCGCAAGAGGCACATGCTTTGATCGGTTGATCAGGCTGAAGGTCACCTGCGTATCGGGTTTGTTGCGGAAAACTGACTGGCACATCAGTAGTTTGTAAAAATCCGTATCAATAAGGGATCGAACAATCGGGTCGATCTTCCATTTGTGATTCCAGACGCGGCTAGCGATGTCGACCATTATAAAGGCTCCTTTAGCCGGTGTTTGTCGCGCATCGCAAATGGGGGAGCAAGCAAATTGACGCCTGTTCCCGTCAAAACCTGACCCTGATCGTCCCGAGGGACACTAGCCAAGACTAACCCCCGCTGACCTCATCGCAGTCAACGCATCATCGAGCGATCCATCCAGATCAATCGCCCGGCACAGATCTTGGCGCACAGTTACGTCAAAGCCGAGCCTCGCCGCGTCCACCGCAGAAAAATGCACACAGAAATCCAGCGCCAGACCGACGATCGTCAAGCGGGTTATATCCCTAGATCTCAGATACCCCTCAAGCCCGGTCGGCGTGATGTGATCATTCTCGAAAAAGGCCGAATAGCTGTCGATGGCCGGATTATAGCCTTTGCGAATGATCAGATCGGCGCTTGATTGATCAAGGTCAGGGTGAAATGCCGCGCCGTTGCTGCCTTGAATGCAGTGGTCAGGCCATAATACCTGCGGTCCATACGCCATTTTGATAACGCTGTAGGGAGCCTGGTCCGGATGAGACGATGCAAAGGAAGAATGGCCGGCAGGGTGCCAATCCTGCGTTAAAATTACCGCGTCGGCTTGCTTCATCATTCCGTTGATACCGGCGATAATGGCGTCACCTTCGGGAACCGCCAAAGCTCCGCCCGGGCAAAAGTCGTTCTGTACATCGATCACGATCAAAGCATGGGTCATGCTGCACTCCTGTTATACAGGCCTCGTGCCATTTCCCCTATCGGGATATAGCAAGCAAAGCCCCCCTTGTCTGGAACCAAGCTAAAGCGTATCTGAGCGCCCATGTACACAATAGCCGCACTTTACCACTTTAGTCGTTTTTCCGACCCTGACAGCCTGCGCAAACCGTTGTTGGCGCTGTGCAATGAACACGCGGTGAAAGGGACTTTGCTGATCGCGGGTGAAGGCATCAATGGCACCATTGCCGGACCGCGATACGGCATCGACGCTGTGATTGCACATATTCGTTCGCTTCCGGGCTGTTCCGATCTGGAGTGGAAGGAAAGCACCGCCACAGATCCGTTGTTCAGCAAAATGAAGGTCCGCCTGAAGCGTGAGATAGTCACCATGGGCCAGCCAGACGTCGATCCGCTGGCACGCGTCGGACACTATGTTGATCCGGCTGACTGGAATAATCTGATCGGTCGTGACGACGTCGCAGTCATCGACACCCGTAATGATTACGAAGTCTCGATCGGGTCGTTCGAGGGGGCCATTGACCCCCAAACCCAGAGTTTTGGAGAATTCCCTGCGTGGTGGGAAGCCAATAAGGACCGGTTTCACAACAAAAAGATCGCAATGTTTTGCACCGGGGGCATCCGCTGCGAGAAATCGACGAATTATCTGATTGGTCAAGGCATAGAGGACGTATTTCACCTCAAGGGTGGGATCCTCAAGTATCTTGAAGAAATCCCGCCGGAAGACAGCAGTTGGAAGGGCGACTGCTTTGTGTTCGATAACCGCGTCAGCGTGGGCCACGGTCTGAAGGAGGGACCTCATGTGTTGTGCCATGGTTGTCGCCGGCCGATCTTGCCGGCCGACGCTGAGCGCGAAGGGTACGAAGCCGGCGTAAGCTGTCACCAGTGCGTCAATGAGACCTCTGAGGACGACAAGAACCGATTTCGTGAAAGGCAGCGCCAGATGGCTTTGGCCAAAGCCCGCGGCACCACCCACCGACTATAACGGGTATAGAATTCAGGTGCCAAATCCGTCGCGACCGATTGAAACATAAGATGAAAACCCGGCGCGCTTCGCATCCTTTGGACTGTAGATGTTGCGCAGGTCGGCCATGGCCGGCGATGCCATCCGTTTCGCCATACGCTCCAGGTCAAGAGCGCGAAATTCGTTCCATTCGGTAAGAATAACCAGCGCATCCGCGTTCTGTACTGCCTTATAAGCATCATCAAACCATGAAACACCCGGCAACAACGTCTCTCCCTCGCGCTTGCCCTGAGGGTCTACAACCCGAACCTTAGCGCCGTTACCAACCAGCGAGGGAACGATTGTAAGGCTGGGCGCATCGCGCATATCGTCCGTATTCGGTTTAAACGTGACACCCAAGACCACAATAGTTTTTCCATTCACCGAGCCGTCGCATATATCGACGACCTTGTCGATCATCCGGCGCTTAACCTCGTCATTCACTTTGATCACAGTTTCGGTCAGTTGCATCGGCACGGAATGGTCCTGCCCCATACGGGCCAACGCTCGCGTGTCTTTTGGAAAGCAGCTACCACCGTAACCGGGACCGGCGTGTAGAAATTTGGACCCAATGCGATTGTCCAGACCCATCCCCTTTGACACCATCTTGACGTCGGCACCCGTACGCTCACACAGTGCTGCGATCTCGTTAATAAAAGTGATCTTGGTCGCCAGAAAAGCATTGGCGGCATATTTTATCATTTCAGCGCTTTCCAGATCCGTCGACATGATCGGGAATTCGCGCAAAGAAAGCGGGCGGTAAATATCTTTCATTACATCCGCCGCACGTTCATTTTGCACCCCTACGACGACGCGGTCAGGGCGCATGAAATCATCAATAGCTGCCCCTTCGCGCAGAAACTCCGGGTTTGACGCGACGTCGAAATCGGCTGACGGGTTGGCTTTGGCAACGACCTGTTTGACCTGCCGATTTGTCCCAACCGGAACCGTCGATTTGGTTACCACGACCGTATAGCCCGTCATCGCGTTGGCGATTTCCTCAGCCGCGGCCATGACATACGTGAGGTCAGCATGTCCGTCGCCGCGCCGCGTCGGCGTACCGACTGCAATGAAAACCGCGTCGGCACCATCAACGGCGCTGGCTAGTTCACCGGTGAACGATAGCCGGCCGGCGCTCACATTCTTTGCCATCAGGTCTTCGAGACCCGGTTCGTAAATTGGCACGATGCCTTGTTTAAGCTGTTCAATCTTCCGAGGGTCTTTATCCACGCAGACAACGTCGTGGCCAAAATCTGAAAAACAAACGCCAGAGACCAAGCCAACGTAACCGGTGCCAATCATTGCAATCTTCATCGGATAATATTCCTAAATAAATTTTTTGCGCCACCTCTGTCAGTCAAGGCGCGCTATTCTCACACTTAACGATCTGCAATCGCAAAACCAAGGTATGCAATAGGCATCAGCATACGTCTTAACCGACCAAGCTCGAATTTCACGAACGGACCTTTCATGCTTTCTGGATACGGTGTTTGTGAGGGCCTGCGCAACACCACATCTGCGATGAGCGCGCCACAATAGCTTCCCATGGCCACGCCGTTTCCATGGTAACAAAGGCTTGCATACAGATTTTCCGATTGGGGGAGCTTCCCTACGAACGGCATTTGATTGCGCGCCAAGCAAACCATACCGGACCAGCCATAGGGGGTCTCTACGCCTTTCCACGCGGGAAAGATCAATTCGAAATCGCGTCGGACACGCATCAGCGCACGCACTTCGGCCTTTGGTCCGGTCATTAACCCGCCGCGCATTCCAAATAACATTCGCCGATCCGGCATCAGCCGGAAATAATGTAAAAGATTGCGGGTGTCATAGACCATCTGGGGGCTCGTCCACCCTGCCTGTTCAAGCTCGTCATCCGATAATGGGCGTGTCACGATAACGCTAGATTGCGCCGGCATGTAGCGTCCGGAAAGATCCGGCGACAGATCTTCGGAAGAATAACCGTTTGTGGCCAAAATGATCTTGTCAGCAGTCACTGTGCCGCTTGACGTTTCAATTTGATGCTTGTTGCCTGTCCGAGTGATCCGCTGCGCACCCGTATGATGATAGATGATAGCGCCCGCCTTTTCGGCAGCGGCTGCAATCCCGGTTAGATATTTAAGCGGGTTTAGTGCAAATCCGGCCGGAACCGTCAATGCGCCATGGAAAGGTCCGCTTGTCCCCAAAGCCGCCATTTCATGCTTTTCAACCAGTGTTGCGTCGAGCCCATAGTTTTCCTTGATTACGGAAACGCGCCTGCGCAGATAATCCATGTCACGCGCGCGGTGCGCCAGCTCGGTCTCTCCGGACGAATGTCGGTCAACATCGATGTCATACTGTTTTACCAGCGCATCCACCAGGTTGATCGCAGCCATTTCGGCGGAACGGAATGCCAGACGATCAACCCGCCCAAACTGTTTATCCAATGCGGTATCGTCAAGCCGCCCTCCCCCCAGGCAACAGAAACCGCCATTTCTACCCGATGCCCCCCATCCGACGTAGTGATTTTCTAGGACCACAGTTTTGACGCCGAACTTAGCGAGATGAAGAGCCGCAGATATCCCGGTAAAACCTCCACCGATGATAGCAACATCACAGCTTTGCCCCCCGGTAAGCGGCGGGCGTGTCGGAATTTCACAGGTTTGGTTCCACCAGCAATTCAAGCGCGGGGCGTCACCATAGGCGAACTTTCCAAAGATATGCTTCACGAAATCCCGCGCTCTGCCGCTTGCAAATCTTGCTGCGCCTTTACCGTCCTGCGCTTGGAAATCAGCGATGCCGTGATCACACCCACGGTAACCACCCCGATCATTATTGTGGATAATGCGTTTATCTCGGGTGACACGCCCAATCTGACCGCGCTCCAGATCTTGATAGGCAGCGTGGTGGAAGAAGGGCCAGTGGTGAATGAAGCAATAACCAAATCATCCAAAGAAAGGGTAAAGGCGAGCAACCACCCCGAGATCACAGCGGGGGCGATGATCGGCAAAGTGACCAACCTGAACGCGTCAAACGGAGAACAGCCCAAATCAAGCGCGGCTTCCTCAAGCGACCGGTCAAAAGTGACCAGACGCGAAGACACCACAACAGAGACGTAACACATTGAAAACGTTGTATGCGCAAGTACGATGGTCAACACGCCGCGGTCCAGCCCAATGCCGATGAACAGCAATAACAGCGACAGGCCGGTGATGACCTCTGGCATTACCAGTGGGGCATAGATCATCCCGGAAAACAGGGTACGGCCCAGAAATTTCCCTCCGCGCACCAGGACATAAGCAGCCATCGTTCCCAAAATTGTCGCCAATGTCGATGAGATTACTGCGACCTTCAACGTCACCACCGCCGCATCCAAAAACGCTTCGTTTCGGATAAGTTCCCCGTACCATTTGGTCGAGAAACCTGCCCAGACGGTGACCAGCTTCGAACTGTTGAAGCTGTAGAACACCAATAGCACCATCGGCAGGTATAAAAACGCAAACCCCAAGGTGAGTGACGTGACATTGAACCAACTGGCGCGCCTCATGTGTCTGCCTCTGCTTGGCGCTGCTGGTTGCGTTGAAACAGCGTGATCGGGACAATCAAGATCAGCAACAACACCACCGCCACCGCGCTGGCGACCGGCCAATCCCGGTTGTTAAAGAACTCCTCGAACAAAACCTTTCCGATCATCAGCGTGCCGGATCCCCCCAGAAGCGAGGGAATAACGAACTCTCCCAGCGCGGGAATAAACACAAGGAAACAGCCCGCAATAATGCCGTTTCTAGATAACGGGACGGTAACAAGCCAAAAGGCTGTGGTGCGTGAGCAACCCAGGTCCTCGGCCGCCTCTATCAGAGATTCATCCAGACGATCCAGAGCCGCATAAATTGGCAGAATCATGAATGGCAGGTAAGTGTAAACAATTCCGATATAGACTGCGGTTGTCGTGTTCATGATGGCCAATGGCGCGTCAATCCACCCCAGCCACAAAAGCAACTGGTTCAAAAGCCCTTCATTACTGAGAATGCCGACCCACGCATACACACGGATCAAAAAGCTTGTCCAAAAGGGTAAGATCACCAACATCATAAGCGTGGGACGCCATTCGTCTGGCGCGCGGGCCATGCCATAAGCCATCGGATAACCGACAAGCAGAGCAAGTACCGTCGAAATTAACGCAATCTTCAGACTGCTTAGATACGCCTTCCAATACAGGTCATCGGACGCAAGAAAGGTAAAATTCTCGAAATCAAACGCAGACAGCATATTAAGGATGCCATCCTTGACCGTCGGAGAATACGGGGGGATCGCCAATGCCAAGTCGGACAATGAAATTTTAAGAACGATAAAGAAAGGAATGAAAAACAGCGCCAGCAACCATGCATATGGCACCGCGATAAGGACAAAACGGCGGATATTCATTGGTCTAACAACACGCCAGCGGTAGCGCTCCAAGATATCCAGACCTGATCTTCCCATGTAATTGAACGGCGTGACAAACGGCGGGTATTGGCGGTTTGCGCCTTAACAATTTGCCCACCCTCAAGCTGAACATAATAGGTGCTTAGGTTTCCCAGATAGGCAATATCCAATACAGTCCCTTTTGCCGTGTTCTTGGCATCTACCGGCTGCTCGGTTGATATCGTGATCTTCTCGGGCCGAATGGCCAGATGAGCGGTTTGCCCATCGCTGAACGGACGCTCCGAAGCTGCCAAGAGCGGGGCCTGACTTGCGTTCCAGTCGATATGATAAAGGTCTTCGCCAGCAGGTTTGACCGTGCCTTCGATAATATTGACGTCACCGATGAAGTCCGCGACATAAACCGAGTTAGGGGCTTCGTATATTCTGTCCGGTGTCGCCACTTGGATGATACGCCCCTCGTCCATCACCGCAACACGGCTGGCAACGGTCATCGCTTCTTCTTGATCGTGTGTCACAATTACAAAAGTTGTACCCGTACTCTCTTGGATATCCATCAATTCAAACTGCGTGTCCTGGCGCAATTTTTTGTCCAGCGCGCCCAATGGTTCATCCAGCAGCAACAATTTCGGAGCTTTCGCCAATGAGCGCGCCAAAGCGACCCGTTGACGCTGCCCCCCGGATATCTGATGTGGTTTGCGCCGTGCAAATTTCGTCAGACGGGTAAGCTTCAGCATCTCTTCAACACGCGTTACTATTTGCTGTTTGGGTACCCCGCCGCGCTTTAGCCCGAATGCTATGTTATCCCACACGGTAAGATGCGGAAACAACGCATAGGACTGAAACATCATGTTCACTGCGCGCTTGTTGGGCGGAACACCGGCGATGTTCTTGCCTGCCAATTCCATCGTTCCGGACGTAGGATTTTCGAACCCGGCCAGCATTCGCATCATGGTTGTCTTGCCACAGCCCGAAGGCCCCAGCAGCGCAAAAAATTCGCGCTCATAGATATCCAGCGTCAAACCATCAATTGCGACGAATTCACCAAATTTCTTCGTAACATTATTAAATCTTATCAGTGGCTTACCATTTGGGTCGTCCCAAGGGGAAAAATTGGTTTGGCTCACTTTGGGCTAATCCTTTACACAGCCCAGAACGGGCATGGGAAGAGAAAAAGATGGGGCACGGTTGCCCCATCCTCTTTCATGTCGCGTTAAGTTCCCGACTTCACCTTGGTCCACAAGCGCGTCACCACACGCTGAACTTTGGGTGGGTAAGGTGAGGTCGTATAAAGATTTTCCAACGTTGCCGCGTCAGGATAGATCGCGGAATCCCCGATCACGTCTTCGACCAGAAACTCTTGGCTCGCCTTGTTGCCATTAGCATAATAGACGTAGTTTGACGCCGCTGCCATGTTCTGCGCATCCATGATGAAATTGAGAAACTTATGCGCCCCCTCCGGATTTGGCGCATCAATCGGGATTGCCATATTGTCGAACCACATCAAGGCCCCTTCTTTGGGGGCGTGGTATTCGATTTCAACACCATTGTCCGCCTCAGCCGCCCGATCCCGAGCTTGCAAGATATCGCCGGACCAGCCGAAGGCTACGCAAATGTCCCCGTTTGCCAACGCATTGATATACTCCGAGCTATGGAACTTTTGAACGAAGGGAGCCACCGCGGCCAGAACAGGCTCGGTTTTCTGTATCGTGTCAACATCTTGGGCGTCCGGGTCTTCGCCAATATACTTCAGCGCTGCCGGGATCATCTCGACCGGTGCGTCCAGAAACTGCACACCGCATTGCGAAAGCTTTTCCATGTTTGCGGGATCAAAAATCAGCGCGAGAGAATCAACGGGTGCGTCATCACCCAGGACTTCTTTGACTTTATTAATGTTCACCCCAATGCCGGTTGTGCCCCACATATAGTTAATCGCGTACTCGTTACCGGGGTCATATTTAGCGACCCGTGCATCGATCACATCCCACATGTTCTTGATGTTAGGTAGCTTGGATTTATCAAGTTTTTGAAACGCGCCGGCTGAAATCTGTCGTTGTAGGAACGTTCCCGACGGGACCACCACATCATATCCCGAGCCACCCGCCAGCATCTTGGTCTCAAGAACTTCGTTGCTGTCAAAGACGTCATAGATCAGGTCGTAACCGGTTTCGTCCTCAAACTTTTGCAGCAATTCTTCGTCAATATAATCAGACCAGTTATAGACACGCACCTCTTCGCTGATAGCGGTGGTGCCGATGAATGCGATTGTGGCGATGCCGCCAAGCAAACCATATTTCATTGTAAACTCCCTTACGATAGGCTCGGTTGGTCCAGGCCTTTATCTAATTTGATCAAGTTTTGCGTCTTGCGACAAGATGATTTATAAAAATAGGCATGCGTATGCCGCGCATGCAATGATTGCTGTACACAATTTGGGCAGATCCGATGATCCTTAATGACACCACCATTAGCTCTCAACAGGTCCTCGATATTTCCCCCAAGGTGCCCGCACACCAACATGTCTATGAACGCTTGCGCGCATGCATTTTGTTCGGCGATCTGGCACCCGGTCAACCTGTCACGATACAGGGCCTTGCTGCCACACTCAGCGCAGGAATGACCCCTGTCCGCGAAGCGCTGCGCCGGTTGATAGCGGAGGGTGCGTTGGTCCATCAGGGCAACAGGCGTGTGTCCGTTCCCGTTCTCACGCAGGCCGGCGTCAAAGAAATGGGTTTTATGCGTAAACACCTTGAAGGGGAGCTTGCACGCCGTGCCGCCGTTCGGATGACCCCTACGTTTCTTGCAAGGTTGGTTCAGATCGACTCAGCGTTGAACGATGCCATTTCCGGCGGCAATATCGGGGACTACCTCACGCATAATTACCGGTTTCACAACGAGGTATACCGTTGTGCCGATGCGCCGATAATGGCTGAAAGCGTCGATCGGCTTTGGCTGTTGTTTGGTCCCTCACTCCGTGTGGTGTGCGGGCGCTTTGGGACCCTGAACCTGCCCGACAAACATGCCGACCTGCTTGCCGCGTTTGAGGCGAATGATGATGTGGCGGCGGCGGCGGCGATGGAAGAAGACGTGGCGCAGGGGATGCGTCAGATACGGGCATCGCTTTAAGTCGAACGACACTGTCCAACGGATCACGGAACAGGCGCGATTCGATTGACTCTGCATAATTTGATCATATTCTAGCCTCTACAAATTTCGCAGTAATTTTAGGTGCTCCTTCATGTCCCATATCACCAACCATATGCCTACAGCCGAGCTTCAAGCATTGGACGCCGCCCACCATATGCACCCCTTCACGACCAATGATGAACTGGCCCAGAAAGGTGCGCGCATCATTACCGGGGGGAAGGGCGTCTATCTGACCGATAGCGAAGGTAACCAAATTCTCGATGGCATGGCCGGGCTATGGTGCGTCAATATCGGTTATGGCCGACAAGAGATGGCCGATGTCGCGGCACGGCAGATGTTGGAACTGAACTATTACAACACCTTCTTCATGACAACGCATGTGCCTGCGCTTGCCTTGGCCAAGGAAATCGCCAGCCTTGCCCCCGGCGATCTGAATCATGTCTTCTTTGCCGGTTCGGGTTCCGAGGCGAATGACACGAACATTCGAATGGTGCGCACCTATTGGGCGATGAAAGGCAAACCCGAGAAATCACATTTCATCAGCCGCAAGAATGCCTATCACGGGTCGTCAATGGGGTCGGGGTCGTTGGGTGGGATGACTTATATGCACGAACAGGGGGGCCTGCCGATCCCCGGGATTCACCACATCAATCAACCCGACTGGTGGGCTGAAGGTGGTGATCAGACCCCCGAAGAATTCGGCCTGTCCCGAGCACAAGAGCTTGAGGCGAAAATACTCGAACTTGGGCCCGACAAGGTTGCCGCGTTCATTGGAGAACCCATTCAGGGTGCCGGTGGCGTTATCATCCCACCCAGCACGTATTGGCCCGAGATCCAGCGAATTTGCGACAAGTATGATGTGCTGATTATCGCGGATGAAGTCATTTGTGGGTTTGGGCGGACCGGCAACTGGTTCGGTTCGCAAACCGTTGGTATTACCCCTCATATCATGACCATCGCAAAGGGTCTGAGCTCCGGTTATCAGCCCATCGGCGGATCGATCGTATGTGACGAAATTGCCCATGTGATCAACAGCGGCGAATTCAACCATGGCTATACGTATTCTGGCCACCCGGTATGTGCAGCTGTCGCTTTGGAAAATCTTCGCATAATTCAAGACGAAAACATATTGGACCACGTCAACAACGTGGCCGGTCCGGCGTTGAGGGAAGGCTTGTCTAAGCTGGCTGAACATCCATTGGTCGGCACTGCAAACGTCGCAGGCCTGATGGCGTCCTTGCCGCTGTCACCCCGCAAGGAGACCCGGTCAAAGTTCGCGGGCGATGCGGGTGTTGTAGGATACATCTGCCGTGAACGGTGTTTCGCCAACGATTTGGTGATGCGCCACGTCGGCGACCGGATGATCATCTCTCCGCCCTTGGTCATTACCCCCGAAGAAATCAAGGTATTCATGACCCGTGCGACCAAGGCGCTGGATGAAACTTATAAAGCGCTCAAGGAAGATGATCTGCTCAAGGCCGCCGAAGATCATGCCCATGATCATGAAACGCCTTTGGGCTAAGAGTCTGCGGCACGGTCTGCGATCGTGCCGCTACACCAATCTGTCGCCAAGCCTTTCCAGCATCCCCAGGCACATTTCCAGCTGATCAAGGCTGACGAATTCATCCGGCTTGTGGGCCTGCGCAATGGACCCTGGCCCACAAAGGATGACATCCATTCCCATTTGTTGAAACAGGCCGGCTTCGGTGCCAAACGGCACCACTCCGGCAGAATTCGCGCCAAGCAGCGTCGCCATCAAATCACGGGCCGCATTCTCGGTCATCGGCTCCAGGCCCGGCACTTCACCCACGGTTTCCATTGCGATATCAGCCTGTGGATATACGGCGCGCATCTGAGGCAACAGCTCATCCGTCACGAACGCCTCCATCGCTGATTTCACAAAGCGCATATCGCTGTCTTGAACTGGTCGGAATTCCCAATCCACTTCGGCTTTGCCGACGATGACATTATGTGCGTGGCCACCTTGGACCCGGCCGATGTTGATCGTGGTATAAGGCGGGTCGAACCGGCTGCCTATGGGAGTACGCGCGCGCAAGTCGCCGCGCAGTTCCATAAGCCGTGTCACATACCGCACCGCGTATTCCGCCGCGTTCACACCTAGCTCGGGCGAGGACCCGTGCCCCTCCAGCCCTTCAAAGCGGGTGGTATATTCACAGCATCCTTTGTGGCCTTCGATGACGCGCATCTCCGTCGGCTCTCCGATGATCGCGATATCGGGCTTGATACCCAGCCTGTTCAGCTCAGGTATCAACGCCTGTGCGCCCAGACATCCGGTCTCTTCATCATAGGTAAAGGCAAAATGAACAGGTCGCTTAAGAGGCATTGCCGCATATCGCTCCGCCATGACGATAGACGCGGCGATGAACCCCTTCATGTCGCAGGTGCCGCGACCGTAAAGAAGCCCATCAGCCCGGCGCATCTCGAACGGGTCGCTGGTCCAGTCCTGATCCGTTACAGGGACCACGTCCGAATGCCCCGACAGCAAAATTCCCCCAGGCTCGTCTGGCCCCAGCGAAGCGAAAAGCGTCGCCTTGGTGCCTGTCTCGTCGCCAAAGATATGCGTTCGGGCACCCAGCGATTGCATTCGCCCCGAAAGGTCGAGGATCAGCTCCAGGTTGCTATCAGTGGAAACTGTCGGGTAAGCGATCAGCCGTTCCAGTAGATCAACAGTCGCCTGTAGGGTCATTTAACAAACATTTTACGTGGGCGATTGCAAAATGTCTCGGCGGCTCCGTCTTGTCTGATCCGAATGCTCTCCGTGATCTCGATACCCCAATCCTTCATCCAAAGACCGGGCATAAAGTGAAATGTCATGTTCGGTTCAAGCACGGTTTCGTCCTCAGCACGGAGAGAAATTGTCCGCTCGCCCCAATCCGGTGGATAGCTGAGGCCGATTGGATACCCACAGCGTGCGCCCCTTTCGATGCCGGCCTTTTCCAATGGCGCGGCCAATGCATTGGCTATATCGCACGCACGGTTTCCGGCGCGGGCAATTTCCAACCCTGCTTCCATCCCTTCGACCAGCGCCGCTTCGGCGCGTTTCAGAAAATCAGGAGGTGTCCCCAGAAACAGCGTCCGGCAAAATGGCGCGTGATAGCGGCGATAACACCCGGATATTTCAAAGAATGTTGCCTCGCCGGTGGCGAAAGGCCGTCCGTCCCAGGTAAGGTGCGGTGCAGCCGCATCGGACCCGGAGGGCAGCAATGGCACGATTGCCGGATAATCGCCCCATGCCCCATCAACACCTCGAATCGCATCGCGGTATATCTCTGCGACGATCTCGTTCTTGGGGACACCAGGCTCCACTCTTTCCAGCAGGCCGTCCACGATTTTTTCGGAAATAAGAGCCGCCTTGCGCATGAACGCCAGCTCGGGTTCCGACTTCACCGCGCGCTTCCAGTTTACCAGGGCCGTCGCATCGACCAACTGGGCCTTTGGCAAACTCGCAACAAGTGCCGCGTGAGCCTTGGCGGAATAGTAATAGTTATCCATCTCCACGCCTATACGACCCGCCTCGACCCCGGCAGCCGCCAGATGTACAGCCAGATCCTGCATGGGGTGCTTGTCGGTCGCCTGTACAAAGCCATCGGCATAGCCGCGAACCGAATCGGCGGTCATCCAGACAGTGCGCAAGGCACCGTTGGTGTCTTGATTGCGCCCCCACCATATCGGCTCCGCGTCGGGGAGCACGATCACGCCTTGGTGCACATAAAATGACCAACCGTCATATCCTGTTAACCAGGCTTGGTTACTTGGGTCCGTAACAAACAGCGCGTCCAGCCCACGATCGGCCATTTCGGCACGAACCAGATCCAGTCGGCGGTCATATTCTGCGGAGGAGAACGGCAAATCTAGTGCAGGCATTATAGTTGTCCTAGGGTCATTCAGGCCAGAGTGCGTCAACTTTGGGCGACGAGCAAACGAATACCGAAACTGATACTGCTTAGATAGCGGGCAAATAAACTGAATATTTAATAAATACCGATTTTCTTCCCGCAATTGGCGCGTTCTGCCCAAAACTGTCGTTAATTGGTTGCAAACAACAAGCCACCCCGCTTTAACTTTGGGTCAATGAGGGCGCAATAACGTCACAACCAACGGGGAGCCAACTTTTGGCAGATACTTCAGCAACAAATGCGTTTGTCGAATTCGAACGCGTGCAAAAAAGTTATGACGGTGAAAATCTTGTTGTAAAAGACCTGAACCTGTCTATGCCCAAGGGCGAATTTCTCACAATGCTAGGCCCATCAGGATCAGGCAAAACGACCTGCCTGATGATGCTTGCCGGTTTTGAAACGGCCACCCATGGCGACATCCGTCTTGATGGCAAGTCGATCAACAACATCCCGCCGCACAAACGCGGCATCGGCATGGTCTTCCAGAACTATGCGCTGTTCCCGCACATGACCGTTGCCGAAAACCTCGCCTTTCCGCTTGAGGTTCGCAAAATCGGAAAATCCGTGCGTGAGCAAAAGGTCAAGACGGCGCTCGATCGCGTGCAGATGGGTGATTTCGGTGGTCGCCGCCCTGCGCAGCTATCCGGGGGGCAACAGCAGCGCGTCGCGTTGGCGCGCGCCTTGGTTTTCGAACCCGAACTGGTGTTGATGGACGAACCACTTGGTGCGCTTGACAAGCAGCTTCGCGAAACCCTGCAATTTGAAATCACACACCTTGCCCACGAATTGGGAATTACAGTGGTATACGTCACCCACGACCAAACCGAAGCGCTGACCATGTCAGATCGGGTGGCCGTGTTCGAGAACGGCCGGATCCAGCAACTTGCCCCGCCGGATCAGCTTTACGAAGAACCGGAAAACAGCTTTGTTGCGCAGTTCATCGGTGAAAACAACACCCTGGAAGGTGTGGTGAAAGAGATCAAAGGCGGCACGTGTCTTGTTCAACTGGACGGCGGCGGCATGATCGAGGCAAAGCCGATCAACGTGACACAGGCCGGTGAACGCACCCGCGTTTCGATCCGCCCCGAGCGGGTTGAGTTCAACAAGGACCGAATGCCGGAAGGCGCGCATACTCTTAAGGCCGAAGTGCTTGAATTTGTTTATATGGGCGACATTTTCCGCACGCGTCTGCGTGTCGCCGGTACGGACAACTTTATTATCAAGACACGCAACGCACCTGATCAAGTGCGCTTGCAGCCAGGTCAGCAAATAGAAATCGGCTGGCTCGCAGAAGATTGCCGTGCGCTGGACGCCTAGGCGTCAGGCGACGGATCACCGCCCAACGATCGGCGGTATAGCACGAGGCTGTGATTAAGCCCGATATCACAGCCTCAAGACCCACACGGGCATATAATTGGGAGACTACTGTATGAAATTTACCACAACACTTCTCGCGACGTCAGCGCTTATCGGCGCGGGTACGTTCGCGCTTGCCGACGCTCACGGTAATATGGCGAATGAGATGACACTCGTTTCCTGGGGTGGCGCATACCAAGCCAGCCAAGACAAGGCTTATCTTCAGCCTTACCTTAAGAACAACCCTGGCGTGACCGGCGTGTGGGACGAAAGCTCCAACGAAGCGGTCGCCAAGCTGCGTGCGATGAACGAGGCGGGCAACATCACCTGGGATCTTGTTGACGTCGTGGCGGCCGATGCAATTCGTCTGTGCGACGAAGGCTTGGCAATGGAAATCGACGCCGACGAGCTGCTCGCAGCGGCACCTGACGGAACGCCCGCATCCGAAGATTTCGGTGACCTGCTGGTCAGCGACTGTTTCATCCCGCAGATCGTGTATTCGACTACGTTCGGCTACCGCACCGATATGGTTGGTGACACACCACCGACAAAAATCTGCGACGTGTTCGATCTGGAAGCCTACCCAGGCAAGCGCGCGCTTGAAAAGCGTCCGATCAACAACATGGAATGGGCACTGCTGTGCGACGGCGTGCCAAAAGATGAAGTCTACGACGTTCTAGCGACACCTGAAGGTCAGGAAAAAGCCCTGGCCAAGCTCGATACCATCAAGGACAGCGTAATCTGGTGGTCTGCCGGTGCTGACACTCCTCAGCTTCTGGCCGACGGCGAAGTCGTGATGGGCTCCACTTATAACGGGCGTCTTTTCAGCGTTATCGAAGAGCAAAAGCAACCCGTTGCGATGCTTTGGGACGCGCAGGTGTTTGACCTTGACGGTTGGATCATTCCTGCGGGCTTGCCAGCAGATCGCTTGGCACGCGTAAAAGACTTCGTGAAATTCGCCACCGACACACAGCGTCTGGCGGATCAATCGCAGTATATCAGCTATGGCCCTGCGCGTCTGTCCTCGGCTCCGATGGTCGGCAAGCACGCTGATCTTGGCATCGACATGGCACCCCACATGCCCACAGACCCCAAGAATGCGGCGAACACATTCTTGTACAACTACGAGTTCTGGGCAGATTATCGCGATGATATCGACGCGAAGTTCCAGGCTTGGTTGGCACAATAAACCACTAAACCGTTTGGAGGGGGCCACACAGGCCCCTTCCCGCCTTTTGTGCACTCCCTTCCAGACTTCCACACCGACCTAATCCCATGGGGCCGATATGAGCGACACAGTCGACGCAACGAATATTCCAGGCGAAAAATCAGGCCCAATGCTGGCGGCCGATGGCACGCCGCTCAAGCGTAGCCTCCGACGCGCGCTGCGACGCCAAAAGATGAGCGCCCTGCTGTTGATCGCACCCCTTCTGATCTTCATCTTGATAACTTTCATCGCCCCGATCGCCGACATGCTTTTCCGTTCGGTCGAAAACGAGATCGTCCAAGATACGCTTCCGCGCACGACTGCGATACTTGAAACCTGGGACAGCGAAAGTGGCAACGTCCCGGACACGCCTGTCTTCAAAGCACTCTACCAAGACATCTTCATTGCCCAGGAACGTAAGTTACACACCCGGCTTGGGTCACGGCTGAACTACGAACTCACCGGCGCATCGTCGCTTTTCCGCAAATCCGGTCGTGGCGTTGGCGACATCGGCGAAGTCTATCAAGACCAATTCGAGGACATGAACGCTTTTTGGAAAAAAGGCGAAAACTGGAATGACATTCTTGGGTCCGACGCGTGGTTGGCCGAGATCAAAAGCTGGAAGAAAGCTTCCGGTCAGGCCCAGCCCCCCTTCGAAATACGTGCTCAGATCGCTGAAATATTACCCCAGACCGCAGCCTTCTATCAGATTTTCGCTGATTTCACCCAAAACGAAAAAAACAGTAATCTGTACAAGAAAGACCCGTGGGAGCTTATCTACTCCGCTTTCTACGATGATTTGACAGGCGCGAACGCCGCCCGGATTGACACCTATACCGGCCCGGGTGCGGCTGAGCTTTCCGAGGCCAAAGCCGCCGCAGCCAACTTCGAAACCGTGGATTACAAGGCGGCCTTTGGCGATATCGACAAGGACTGGTTGAAGATGCCCATCTGGGATACCATCCGCGCCTATAGTCCACGATTTACAAACGGTTACTTTCTGAACGCCGTGGACATGCAGAAGTCTGAAAACGGCCCGGAATTGCGGCCTGAAAACCAGCGCATCTATGCCACGCTGTTTTTACGCACGTTGTTCATGTCTACAGTCATTACACTCAGCTGCATACTTTTGGGATACCCGGTCGGCTGGATACTGGCGAATTTACCGGCGCGCACCGCCAATCTGCTGATGATACTTGTATTGCTACCCTTCTGGACATCGCTTCTGGTGCGCACATCGGCGTGGAAAGTCATGTTGCAACAGCAAGGCGTGGTGAATGACACGCTTGTTTGGTTGGGTATCGTCGCCGACGATAGCCGCCTGGCATTGATCAACAACCAGACCGGCACGATCATCGCAATGACACACATCCTGCTCCCGTTCATGATCCTGCCGCTTTATTCGGTCATGCAAACAATTCCGCCAAGTTATCTGCGTGCGGCCAAATCGCTGGGGGCCACCAATTGGACCGCTTTCTGGCGGGTATATTTTCCGCAATCCGTGCCCGGCATCGGTGCGGGATCGATCCTCGTGTTCATCCTGTCGATCGGCTATTACATCACACCCGAGATTGTCGGCGGGACCACAGGGACCTTTATCTCGAACCGCATCGCATACCACATCTCCAGCTCTCTGAATTGGGGGCTCGCGGCAGCTCTCGGGGCAATCCTGCTCGCCGTTGTTCTGGGTCTCTACTATGCCTACGACAAAATTGTCGGCATCGATAACGTGAAACTGGGAGGCTAAAAGACATGGTCGCACTCACACCCATCTCCCGCAAGCCGGTTGGCTTTTATGTTCCCACGGTTGCCGCCGCCGGTGCCTTTCTCGGCCTGTTTGTAGGTACATCCCAAGGCAGCGGTATTCTGGGGATCCTCGTCGGTGCAATAGTCGCGGGTGCCCTCGCCTTCGTGCTAACCCAGATCGTCAAGAACGAAACAGTTGCCCGGTGGGCCACCGTCCTCGCGTTTGCTGTAATCGGCCTGTTGCTAGGGGGCATTCCTGCCCTGGTGCTCGGTGCGATCTTTGGCTGGTTCTTCGCCTGGTTCAGTTTTTGGCTGTACGAAGGTCGTTACCGTGCCAAAATCGCCCCCTACCTGACCCCGGGTCAGGTCCTGTGGCATTTCACCTTTCGCGTTATCTGCGGGGCCATCCTGGTGTTCCTGATTACGCCTATTCTGGTGGTCATACCACTCAGCTTCAACGCTGAGAATTTCTTCACCTTCACCCCGAAAATGCTCAGCTTCGACCCCGAAGGCTATTCCCTGAAACACTACCGCGACTTCTTCACAAGCTCGGCTTGGCAGGGCGCGGTCTGGAACTCGATCAAGATCGCGCCAGCCGCGACCCTGCTGTCGGTCAGCTTCGGCACATTGGCCGCAATCGGCCTCAGCCAACAGCACGTACCCTTTCGCCGGGCGATCATGGCAATCCTGATTTCGCCGATGATCGTACCGCTGATCATCTCGGCGGCTGGCATGTATTTCTTTTACAGCCGTGTCGGGCTTCAAGGTACTTACCTGGGCGTCGTGCTTGCACACGCTGCGTTGGGTATTCCCTTTGTAATCATCACCGTTACCGCTACCTTGGTCGGGTTCGACAGGTCCCTCACCCGTGCCGCGGCGAATATGGGGGCCAATCCGGTAACGACCTTCTTCCGAGTTCAGATGCCGCTCATCTTGCCCGGAGTCATTTCCGGCGGCCTGTTCGCCTTCATTACCTCATTCGACGAAGTCGTCGTGGTTCTGTTCGTCGGGTCTGCCGGCCAAAAGACTCTGCCTTGGCAAATGTTTACAGGCTTGCGCGAACAGATCAGCCCGACCATTCTTGCCGTGGCCACCATTCTTGTCGTCATTTCGATCTGCCTGCTTACCGTGGTGGAACTGCTCCGTCGTCGGTCCGAACGCCTGCGCGGCATGTCCCCAGGCTAAATCAATTTCCAAATGGAAAAAAATCCTCGCCGAAGGCATGTCCAAGGCCCCCTTCAGGGTCTTGGACACTAAACCCTTCACCGGGCCTCACGTACCATGTCCAGCAATCGGACCGACGCATAACCATCCGGTGCCACGGCTTTCGAAGTCTGGAATTTCCGTACCGCATTGATGGTCAAAGGCCCGATTTTCCCGTCGATCTTCACAGTGTCAAAACCCAGGGCAGTCAGTTCGGTCTGCAACTCAATCCGCTCGGCAAAGCTTAAAGCCCGGTCTTCCATCGGCCACGGGTGTTGAATGGGCTTACCCCCCTTCAAACGATCACTCAGGTGACCGACGCCAATCACATAGGCATCGGCGGAATTATACCTTTCCAGGACCGCAAAGTTGTCAAAGATCATAAAGGCAGCACCCTTGGCCCCTCCCGGCAACAGAATGGATGCGGGCCCGTTGTCGGGCACTTCTTCCCCACTCACACCGACCACACCCAGCTCGGCCCATTCCGGGGAAGACTTTGTCACTTCCCGATCCGCCAGGAGATAGTCGAAGCCAGCGGGCAATTGCACCTCGGTGCCCCATGGCTGCCCCGTGGTCCAACCAAAGTGCTTCAGGTATGCGGCTGTCGACGCCAACGCATCTCTTGGATCATCGCTCCAGATGTCCCGCTTTGCATCCCCTGAAAAATCAACGGCGTGCAGTTGGAACGACGAAGGCATGAATTGCGTGTGGCCCATGGCTCCTGCCCAACTCCCGGTCATTTGCGCAGCCGACGTGTCCCCTGCCTGCAGTATCTTCAGGGCCTCGATCAGTTCACCCTCGAAAAAATCCTGCCGCCGTCCTTCGTAAGCCAGCGATGCAAGAGACGAAATCACATTGTCGTCTCCGCGAAATGTGCCATACGCACTTTCCAATCCCCAGATCGCCACGACTATTTCTTTTTCGACCCCGTAGGTTTTTTCGATTTGCTCAAGCGCCTCTCGTTGTCCGGCCAATGCCCGCACGCCATTTTCAATACGTGCGTCAGACGTCGCAGTCGCCAGATAGTCCCAGATGGTTTTGGTAAATTCGGATTGATTGCGGTCACGGCGCACAACATTCGCATCGAATTTCACGCCACGCATGGCGGTGTCAAAAGTCGCATCATCTATACCCGCGGCCACGGCGCGTGGCCGAAATGCCGTCAGCCATTCCTGAAACCCCGTATCGAAGGCCTCGGACGCGGGGACCACTGAATCCGCTTGTTCCGCGAACACTGCGACGGGGGTAAATACTGCGGCAGCTATCGCAAAAACGCCTACATGAACCGACTTCATACCATTATCCCTTACCGTATCCCGGCAAAGCCTAACGACAAATGGAAACCCCAGAAAGATTAATGTCAGTGCTGCGCGACCTACCGCCGGGCGCGCTTGACCTTACGCTTGATCTTATCATCCTTGCGCTTGGCTTTGGTTGCCTTGCGTTTGGGGTTCGTGCGTCCGGCAGGGCCGCGACCGCCCCGACCACCCTGCGGCAGCGCCTTACCTTCAAGGGTCAACAGCTCGAGCGCTATGCCACCCGTGACCGGCACGGCCTCGGTCAGGCGCACCGTCACACGCTGACCAACCGAAATCATCAGCCCGGTGTCTGCCCCCATCAGTGTGCCAGCTTCTGCGTCGAAATGGAAATATTCGCGCCCCAGCGATCGCATCGGCAATAGCCCGTCCGCACCGGTTTCGTCGAGCTTCACGAAGGCACCGAAGCGCGCGATGCCGCTTATTCTGCCCGAGAATTCGTTACCGACGCGCTCGGATAGGTAGGCCGCCAGATACCGGTCTGTTGTATCACGTTCGGCTGTCATTGACCGGCGTTCGGTGTCCGAAATATGGGCCCCGGTCTGCTCTATGTCTTCAATGTCTAGTTGGCTTAACCCGTCTTTGCCCCAGCCATGTGCGGAAATCAAAGCACGATGGACAATCAAATCGGCATAGCGACGGATCGGTGATGTAAAATGTGCATAGGACCGCAACGCGAGGCCGAAATGCCCAATATGCGCCGGTCCGTAATAGGCCTGTGTCATGGACCGCAAGGTCGAGATATTGATCAGCTCTGCGTCATCCGTACCGGCCGCGTCGTTCAGCAACTTGTTTAGGTGCTTGGTATGCAAAACCTGCCCCTTGGCCAGATTGTACCCCGCAGCCTGCACCGTTTCGCGCAGCGCGTCCAGCTTGGCAACTGACGGTTCTTCGTGAATGCGAAACAGCAGCGGTGTTTTCTTTTCCAGCAAAGTCTCTGCCGCGGCCACGTTAGCCAATACCATGAACTCTTCAATCAGCTTATGAGCATCCAGCCGGTCCTTGAAATTGACCGATTTCACCGTACCGTCCGGGTCAAGCTCGATCCGCCTCTCGGGCAGGTCCAGATCCAGGGGTTGCCGCACGGCGCGCGCATCCTGCAGTGCGGCGTAAGCGGCATAAAGCGGTTTCAAAACCGGATCGAGCAGGGGGCCGGTTCGTTCATTGGGGCGACCGTCAATCGCGTCTTGCACCTCTTCGTAGTGCAACGACGCCAGCGAACGCATCAACCCCCGGTGAAAGCTGTGGCTGATTTTCCTGCCCTGTGCATCCAATACCATGCGCACGGCGATACAGGCACGCGGTACGCCTTCGTGCAGCGAACACAAATCACCCGACAGCCGATCCGGCAACATCGGCACGACGCGGTCGGGGAAATAGGTGGAATTGCCCCGCTTACGGGCTTCTCGGTCAAGCGCCGAACCCGGCGTCACATAGGCCGCGACATCCGCGATCGCGACCCAGACCACATGGCCGCCCTGGTTCTTGGGGTCTTCGTCGGCATGGGCATAGCATGCATCATCGTGGTCGCGCGCGTCCGATGGGTCAATGGTGATCAGCGGCATGTCGCGCAGATCTTCACGGCCTTTCAGCCCGATAGGCTTGGCGGCATCAGCCTGCTCGATAACATCGTCAGGAAACGTATCTGGAATGCCGTGCTGGTGGATAGCGATCAGCGACACGGCCTTGGGTGCGGAAGGATCGCCCAAGCGGTCAATGACGCGGGCGCGGGGCAGCCCCATGCGGCCTTTGGGGCCTGCCTGTTCAGCTTCAACCAGCTCTCCGTCTTTGGCACCATGCGTGGCATCGGATGCGACCGTCCACTCCTTGTCGTCGCCCTTGTCGATAGGGACGATCCGCCCGCCTTCGGTGCCGGCACGGAATATGCCTAGAACCCGCTGTGGATTGGCCCCGATCCTTCGGATCAACCGCGCCTCGTAGTGATAATCTTCGTCTTGTACCAGAGTGAGCCGTGCAAGGATCCGGTCGCCTGCCCCCATTGCAGGGTCAGAGGCACGGGGAATAAGCAGCACCCTCGGCTCGACGCCTTCGCCTTGCCACTCCATCGGCTTGGCGAAAAGGTCGCCGTCCTTGTCCGGCCCAGTGACCTGCAGAACCGAGACTGGCGGCAAACGGTCCGGATCTTGATAGCTGCGCTTGCGCTTTTCCAGATGCCCTTCGGCTTCCAGTTCTTTCAATAGCCGTTTCAGGTCGATGCGTGCCGCGCCTTTGATCCCAAAAGCCTTGGCGATCTCGCGCTTGGCAGTCAGGGTGGGATTGTTGGCGATCCAATCAAGGATTTCCGGCTTTGAAGGTATGTTGCTCATACTTTAGCAGGTAGCACGCCGTCCCCGGTTCGTCATGGGCAAATCGTCGATCGTATCGACGTCATTCAGTGTCGCGATCTGTGCGATGCGGTGGTTGGGCAAAGTCGCGATCGTGTCCATCAAAGCGTGTTCGGTCGACCAACGAACATTCGCAAACAGCCGTGGCGGGATGGGGCGCGCGCGCTTCAGGCCAATCAACCAGTAACCACCATCAGGTGCTGGCCCGAATACAGCATCGTTTGCCCCTAATGCACCAAAAGCACTGGCAATATGGGTCGCGGTTATCCCGGGAATGTCCGCCCCGACAATACATACCGGTCCGGGTGGCGCGGTGCCCAACATGCGGCCCATACGGTCGCCCAGATTGCCGCGCCCCTGCGGCCATCGGGTCAGATGCGACGGCCAAACGCGACTTGTCATTCCCGCGTGATCAGGCGCAACCGCCAGTACCACCTGCCAACGTGGATCCTGGACCCGACGCAACAACGCGCGGCTTTGATGGCGGAACCACCACGCGGCAGCGGTCATGCCAAGATCGCGACCAAGCCGGGATTTGACGCGGCCGGGGCGCGGCTCCTTGACCATAACCACCAGTGTGCGGTTCAAAGAGTCAGCACCATATCGCGGTGCTCGATTCCGGCATCATCATAGACCGGGCCCTGCGCCTCGAAGCCCAGTTTTTCATAAAAACCCAAGGCATGGGTTTGTGCGCCCAACTTCACCGTCGTTACGCCGGACATCTTGCGCGCCTCTTCGACCGCAGCCCGGATCAATGCGGCCCCCAGCCCGGTACCGCGATGCGATTTTATCACGCAAACGCGCCCGATCTTTGCTGTGTCCCCGTTGATCCGCATTCGTGCAGTACCGATCGGCAGTTCATTTTCCGTAGCCAAAAAATGCGTGGCGGAATTGTCCAGATCGTCCAGCTCATCTGCTTCCGACACGCCTTGTTCTTCAATAAAAACGATCCGTCGCAGAAGGTGGCAACTGGCAAGGTCTTCGGTGACTGAGATATGCAGGCTCATGCAAAGTAGTCCTTTAGAATGCGCGTATAAATCGACTTAAGCTGGTGTATTTGCGCAATATCAACATTTTCATCCACCGCGTGCATAGATTGCCCGACAAGTCCGAATTCGACCACAGGACAGTGGTTTTTCACAAAGCGGGCATCCGATGTCCCCCCTGAGGTGGAAAGCTCGGGGGTTATGCCTGTTTCAGCGGCCACCGCCTTTGACACAAGTTCAGATAGGGCACCGGGTGGCGTAATAAAGCTCTCGCCCGATATTTTCACTTTCAATTCGATTTTCACGCCGTATGCGTCGCGCACTTGTGCAACCTGGTCTTCCAGCCAGTTTGTCAAGCGGGCCCCGGAATGAAGGTCATTGAACCGAATGTTTATAGTCGCGTGGCACGAGGCGGGAATAACGTTCGTCGCCGGGTTGCCCGTGTCGACCGTCACCACCGCCAGCGTTGATGCATCAAAGTGATCGGTACCTTCATCCAACCTATGCGACGCGAGCCTGTCCATTAGCCGCATCATCGCGGGAAGAGGGTTGTTGGCGCGATGAGGATAGGCAGCATGCCCCTGTTTGCCGATGACGCGAAAATGGGCGTTCAGTGACCCGCGCCGTCCGATCTTGATCATCTCACCCATTGTGTTCGGGCAGGTCGGTTCCCCCACAAGGCAGACATCCATCCGTTCGCCCGATTGCTCCATATAGTCAAGCAAAGCCAACGTCCCGTCGATGCCTTCGGCCTCTTCGTCCCCGGTGATCGCCAGAATGATGGCCCCGTCGGGCGGCGTGTCACGCACGAAATCAACAGCCGCAGCGGCAAATGCGGCTACACCCGACTTCATATCCGTCGTGCCGCGCCCATACATTATTCCGTCTTTGATCTCGGCTCCGAAAGGTGCCATCGACCAATCTTGTTCGTTGTCGACAGGTACCACGTCGGTATGGCCATTAAAGCCGAAGCTACGGGCGTTACCCTTCTTGCCCCAGCGGGCAAACAGGTTACGGATCCCCCCCCGATCAGCCCAAGCGCATTCAAAACCGGCCCCGCCCAACAGGTCATGCAAAATATCCAGCGCGCCTGCGTCTGCTGGCGTCACAGAGGGGCATTTTACCAGTTGGGCAGTTAGTTCCACAGGGTCGGTATCGGGCATGTCGGCGTCCTATAAGGTTTCTCAACGATTTACCCTAGACTTGGAGCGAATTGCCACCGGTGCCAAGGGGCGCGGTCGAGAATTATCATATAGGTGACCGGTTTGAGGATCCGTCACGCGCCGTTACATGGACCCCAACGGCGTCGAGGAATACGCATGTGTTACCGTCAAATCGCGCTGTCCGAGCCGCGGGCGTTCAGTCAAAAAACGGTGTCATCTGCGCAATAATAACAGCGTTTTCTTCCAATGCCCGTGCCATGAGCGCCCGTTCATCATCGTCGATCTCATGACCTTCCGCTTCGCGTTCGGCCAAGGTGCCATACCCGCTGACGTCCAGCGGATTGGTGTCCGCCTGCTTGAGAATCGCTACGGTTTCGCGAACCGCCTCGGCCTCGTCTATGCCGGAAGCAAAGCACATCAGCGCCGCACCGGTCGATTTTTCAGGAAGGCCGTCGCCTTCTTTGCGCCCGATCTCAACCAACAAGGTATAGACCTGCTGACGCGAGGGCTTCTTGGGTTTCTTTTCATCAGACATAAAAAAGGCCGCCGCATTGTTATGCAGCAGCCCTATCGTGTTATTGCAGGCCTGAAAAGGGTCAGGTCCGGCCGCGCACCAATCGTGTCAGCCAAATCAACAGGCACGCGCCGATGATACCCACGACAAGCTGGCCAATCCAGCCGCCAAAGGTCGTTCCGATTATCGCAACCAAGAGAAAGTTGGCAACAATCGCGCCGACGATACCCAGAACGATATTCATGATGAGCCCCATATCGGACTTCATGATTTTTTCAGCAATCCATCCCGCCAAACCACCAACGATAATGGCGGCGAACCATCCCAGACCTGTCATTTCAATTCTCCGTAAATTCAGTTTCACGAAGCAAACTCACAAGCCTGTGAAAAGGTTCCCGTTAATCGCGCAGCAATTCATTGATGGACGTTTTGGAACGGGTTTTCTCGTCCACGCGCTTAACGATTACCGCGCAATATAGGTGCACCCCGTTTTTGGACGGCATCGATCCGGCCACAACGACCGAACCGGACGGCACTTCGCCATACATGACCTTACCGGTTTCACGATCCAAAATCTTGGTGGACTGGCCGATAAAGACCCCCATCCCTAAAACCGAACCTTCGCGGACGATACAGCCTTCGACGACTTCAGAACGCGCGCCGATAAAGCAGTTGTCTTCAATAATCGTCGGTCCTGCCTGCATCGGTTCCAGCACGCCACCGATCCCCACGCCGCCCGACAAGTGAACGTTTTTACCGATCTGAGCGCAGGACCCTACGGTTGCCCAGGTATCGACCATAGTGCCACTGTCGACATACGCGCCGATGTTCACGAACGATGGCATCAAGACCACACCAGGCGCGATATAGGCCGACTTGCGGACCACGCAGTTGGGGACAGCCCGAAATCCGGCTTCTTTCCACTCTGCGTCACCCCAGCCTTTGAACTTGCTATCGACCTTGTCCCACCAGCCGGCCCCCTGCGGACCGCCCTCTTGTTGTTCCATATCCTTGATGCGGAAACCCAGCAGCACGGCTTTTTTGGCCCACTGGTTTACATGCCAGTCGCCGTTTTCCATCTTTTCAGCGACACGCAGCTTGCCACTATCGAGCGCGGCCAGGGTATCTTCGATTGCATCGCGGGTTTCACCCTTGGTCGCAGAGGTGATCGTGTCACGCGCATCCCAAGCAGCTTCTATGGCGGTTTCAAGGCGGGCGTTTGACATATAACATGCTCCGGGAACAAAGGGTCTGATATTGCAGTTGCCTATACAGATGTCGGCGTGCGCGCGCAATCACCTCGGGCACCGTGGTCATTTTCTTAAAAGAAGGGCATGTTGGACAAAGGGTATATTCTGCCCCTATTCACCGGAGACTTCGATGACCCAGACGACCCGACACCCCTTGCGACACGCAGATGCCGACCGCGCCAAAGCTGAAAACGTACCAGATACACCACAGACCCGTGCCCCGGCCTATCGTCTGGCATTCACCGATGACGACTTCATGTGTCGCGATGAATTGCGTCCGGTGCGCTTGCAGCTTGAACTTCTCAAGCCCGAGCTGGGCCTTGATGCACACGGGGTGAAATCGACAATAGTTCTATTCGGTGGCGCACGCATTCCCGCCCCCGATGACAAACATAAAGCGCGGACAAAAACCTTGGCCGATCTTTCGCACTTCTATGACGAAGCACGGGAATTCGCCCGGTTGATGACGCTGAAATCCAACGAAACCAACGGTCAGGAAAACGTCATTGTGACCGGCGGGGGCCCGGGCGTAATGGAAGCAGGCAACCGTGGCGCTGTGGATGCGGGGGGGCATTCGGTCGGTTTGAACATCGTACTTCCGTTCGAGCAGGCCCCAAACACATATGTTACCCCCGAGCTGTGTTTCAATTTTCATTATTTTGCCATCCGCAAAATGCATTTTCTGATGCGGGCGCGGGCCATATGCGTATTCCCCGGCGGTTTTGGGACACTCGATGAACTTTTTGAAACGTTGACCCTGATTCAGACTGGCCGCATGTCACGTGTACCGTTCTTGCTATTTGGCCGCGCCTTTTGGGAAAAAATCGTAAACTGGGAAGCTCTGGCAGATGCCGGAACCATTTCAGAGATCGATCTGGAGTTATTTCGCTTTGTCGAAACTGCGGCGGAAGCGATGGAAATGATAGAGCACTGGCCACTTGAAAACACAAAACGCGAGGTCGTTCCGGGCCGAAATGTAGCAGACGGAGAATAAAATATGTTAACTACAGCCATTCTTGCAGCCGTAACGTTTCTCGCGGTCGGGTCTTTCCACTTTGCGGTCCTGTCACGGGTGGCTTCCAGATTAAACACATCCGATCTATCGGCCGGGTGGCATCATTTCTTGCTGCTTGGCACAATTGGTTTGCTGCATGTATTCGAGGCTGCCGTCTATTCGGTCGCCTTTCGCCTAGGGCAAAGTTGGGGCCTGGGGGGCTTCAAAACAGAAGGCCCATTAAATTTCATGGATGTTTATTACTTCTCGATCGTAAACTATACGACTTTGGGGTTGGGTGACATCTACCCCTCCGGCCACCTGCGGTTCCTCGCGGGCATTGAATCGCTGGAAGGCTTTCTCTTGCTCAGTTGCTCTGCGTCCTATCTGTTTGCCTTCGCCAAACAACGGATCAAGGATTGAAAAGCAAAAGCTCTGCGGGGGTCATTGGGCGAACGCTGGAAGCACGCAGATCTCGACGTGGTGCGGCAGGGTTTCCAGTATCTGTCCGTGATCGGTATCGCGAATGCCATAGCCGTAGCCTGCCAACCGGTGCTTCCACTCGCGGTTTGACAGGGAGATTGTGCGCTCTTTCATGACAAGGGCAATAACATTCGATGTGGCGAACGGATCTGATTCATGAATGATAGACATCTGGTTTCCTTCAGCATTGATTGCTTTACAGAAACAGTCTGTTCGTCGACCATGGCGTTATTTGTTCGAGTCTAGGTCATCTACAGGGTCATTTTAAGGCGATTTTGCCACAATTTGACGGCGTCTAGGTCAATCCGGGATACCCGCTTCTGATTGAATTTGTTTACGCGATTTACGCGCGCGCTCGGTCGCGGACTTCAACTGGCCGCACGCCGCCATGATATCTTCGCCTCTGGGCTTGCGCACGGGCGACGCATAACCAGCCTTATATACAATCTCGGAAAAAGCGCGGATACGATTGTTCGAGGACCGTTTATACGGGGCCCCCGGCCATTCATTGAACGGGATCAGGTTGATTTTTGCGGGGATGCCACGGATCAATTCAATCAAACGGTGCGCATCTGCGTCTGAATCGTTCACCCCGTCCAGCATGACATACTCAAAGGTAATGCGTTCGGAATTACTGACCTTGGGATAGCTCCGCAATGCCTCGATCAGTTCGGCGATATTCCAGCGTTTATTGATCGGCACCAGCTTGTTGCGCACCTCGTCCGTGGTGGCGTGAAAGGATACAGCCAGCTGGCAGCCAATTTCTTCGGCCGTGCGCGCGATCTCCGGCACAACGCCAGAGGTCGACAGGGTGATCCGGCGGCGCGACAGCTGGATCCCCTCGGGGTCCATCGCGATCTTCATCGCGTCGCGCACGTTCTCAAAGTTGTACAACGGCTCGCCCATGCCCATCAGCACGATGTTGGACAACAGCCGAGGTGCCTCAGTAATGGTCCCCGGCACCGGCCATTCGCCCAGATCATCCCGCGCCACCATCACCTGCCCGATAATCTCGGCCGCGGTCAGATTTCGCACCAGCTTTTGCGTGCCGGTATGACAAAAGGAACATGTCAGCGTGCACCCGACCTGAGAGCTGACGCACAAAGTGCCACGGTCTTCTTCAGGGATATACACGACTTCCACTTCGTGACCGCCGGCAATCCGCACCAGATATTTACGGGTCCCGTCCTCTGACACCTGCTTGGTCACGACCTCGGGCACCTCGATCACGAAACGTTCCGCCAACTCGGCACGAAATGCTTTGGACAGGTTGGTCATATCGGCGAAATCACGTTTTCCCCACTGATAGATCCACTGCCATATCTGGCCCACGCGCATCTTGGCCTGTTTTTCCGGCGTACCATGCGCGATCAAGGCGTCGCGAATCGCATCACGGGTCATGCCGACCAGATTCGCCAGCCCCTCCGGCAGTTTACGTGGAAGGGTCATGACGTCTTGGGTAATCGGCGCGGTCGCAGACATGGGATTCTCCGGATGCAGGGGTTGAGGCGCTCTATATAGGCATTTTCCCTCGAATCAAAAGAAAACACTTCCTCGCCGCTGTGTTCGGTCTCGCCAACCAGCAAGGTCCTGTGAATTGAACACCAAATACAGAAAGGCCCCGCTGGTGGCAGGACCCTTCAATGTCAATGGGCCAGTCTTACCCGCCGCAGCGCTTCGCTGCGTCTTCGACGGCGGCAGTGAAGCCAAGCAACGAAAATGTATCTTTCGTCTGGGTACCGCGACCCGAACGCCCTGTTAACACGGCATCAGACCCACGCTTCATGGCGGTGATAATTTTGTTGTCATCCTCGGGTGTCGCGGGCCATGCCCATTCGCCTTCGGTAAACAGCTCAAAGCTGGTCCCACCGATGTTCATGTTCACCGTCGATCCAGATGCAAACGGATAGCCGCCGGTGAAGGCAACCTGTCCCTTGGCTCCAGCACTTGGCCGATAGAAAACCATCAGCAATGTCTGCCCGCGGTTCACCGCGACGACCCGCCCATCACGCGAATTCACCGCTTCCTTCGGTGTCGACACCCCCCAGCATTCCGTGGGATTGTCTTCGACAAAAACACTCCAGTCGGTCTCAGCTGCAACGCGGTTTGTGCTTTGCTCCTGCGCCCAAACGCTGCCCGCGCCCAGACCCGCCAGCACCGCCGCGAAACCGATCGTCTTAAAGTTCATCATCTACTTGGGCCTCCAGCCGCCGTTAACCTCAACATCTCATACAATCCTTCAGGCAGCCATTCGGGTGACGCTCTTTTCAAAGGACCTGTATTTCTCTCGACAACAAGCATAATAACGACAAACAGGCGACCGGCGAAACCCTGATTGGCAGGAATTCGCCCACGAAAAGGACGAAACATGACCCAAGCTGCCCCCTTTGCCGAAATCTGGCGCGGACCTTTCCTTGAAAGCGTTCACTACGGCCATGCTGTGGTGTGCGACCAAAATGGTGACATCCTTCATGCCTGGGGCAACCCCGACCAGGTAATTTTGCCGCGTTCCTCCGCCAAGATGATTCAGGCGCTGCCTCTCGTTCAATCGGGTGCTGCCGACAGATACAGCCTCACCGCCCGGCACCTCGCCCTTGCCTGTGCCTCGCACCAGGCCGCCGACCTGCATGTCGGCCTGATCAGGAACTGGCTCGAAACGCTTGATCTCACCGACAGCGATTTTCGCTGCGGTGCCGCTGAACCCGGCGATGCCGCTGCGCGAAATGCTCTTGTCTGCTCCGGTACCGCGCCTTGCCAGATCCATCACGAATGTTCTGGCAAACACGCGGGTTTTCTGACCGTGAATGCACATCTGGCCGGCCACCCTGATTACGAAAAACCTGATCATCCGGTGCAAAAAGCCTGCCTCGAAGCCTTCGAGACTGTGACCGGCACGACCTCCCCCGGCTTCGGAATCGATGGCTGTTCCGTTCCGAACTTTGCAACAACACTGCATGGCATGGGCCGGGCAATGGCCCACTTTGCCGCTGCCCCGGACGGGTCTGCGGAAGCAAGGCTGCATCAGGCGATGCGCCTGCACCCTGATCTGGTCGCCGGAGAAACCCGTGCCTGTACCAACCTCATGCGCGCGACCAATGGCAAGGTGGCTCTGAAAACCGGTGCCGAAGGCTTCTTTATCGCTATCCTGCCCGACCAGAAAATCGGTGTCGCCCTCAAGGCAGCCTGCGGAACCAAACGTGCGGCCGAATGCGCGATCACCTCCATTCTGGTGAAATTGGGCGCACTCGACGCAAACCACCCGGAGGCTGTGAAGTACCGCAACGCTCCGATTGAAAATCGGCGTGGTATCATTACCGGAATGCTTAAACCCGCCGCCGCCTTTGCCTAGCTCGACACCGACATTCCAAATGGCATAAAATCCCGGGGTATGGGGCAGCGCCCCATGTTTCTCGTTTCCGGCTAGCTTACGAAATCGTCTATCCCGTACCCCTGAATGAATAATAGCGCTGTCAGATCTCCAAAATTGACGCGCAGATCACACTCGGCGGCGACCGCCGGCTTGGCATGAAGCGCCACCCCCATTCCTGCGCGATGCAACATTCCCAAATCATTTGCGCCATCGCCAACCGCGATCACATCGGCCTCTGATATCCCCAGCGTCGCGGTGATACTCTCCAGTGCATCTACCTTGGCTTGTTTGCCCAAAATCGGATGGCCGACACCTCCCGTAAGCTTGCCCTGCTCGACCAGCAGGGTATTCGCCCGATTCTCGTCAAAGCCAAGCGCCGCAGCGACGGCGGTTGTGAATGCAGTAAACCCCCCCGAGACCAGCGCGCTGTAGGCACCGTTCGCTTTCATCGTCGCCAACAGCACCTTGCTTCCGGGCATATGGCTAATCCGGGACGACAAAACCCGCCCGATCACGGCCTCGTCCAACCCCTTCAGCAACGCGACCCGCTCTCGCAACGCGGCCTCAAAGTCCAGTTCGCCGTTCATCGCCCGCGCCGTGATGTCTTTCACCCGCCCCCCGACACCCGCCTCGTCCGCCAGCTCGTCAATGCATTCCTGTTGAATAATGGTGCTGTCCATATCCGCCAACAACATCTTCTTGCGTCGCCCTTCGGCCGGGGTAATCACCAAATCAACCCCCATGCCCTGACATTCTGCCCAGACATCCCAACGGTTGCCCGGCATCCGCTTCATTTCAAACGTGGCCGCCTCGTCCGGTGCCAGCCAAACCGCATCACCACCGCCCCAGGCATTACGCAGACTATCCACCAAGACCGGTTCAAGATGAGGTCGTTCCGGAGAGGTTAAAAGAGTCACGCTATGCATAGGTCAAGTTTCCGATCCGCGTCAAAGTTGTCGTAAAAAGCATTTCAAGAGGCGTTCTATCGCTGTTTTCTGGCTTGTGCCAGAGCGCGCACCACTCTAGATGCAGCGGTGGGACACCCTTCCCCAACGAAGGGCGCTTATCTGAAAGGGTAGCTAAATGGCTATTACAGTACCGACCTCGCGGCCTCAAAATCCGCGTTTTTCCTCTGGCCCGTGCGCCAAACCCCCCGTCTATGATCTGACCAAACTTGCAAGCGCGCCCTTGGGCCGCAGCCATCGCGCTGCCCCTGGCAAAGCCAAGCTGCTTGAAGCGATCGAGACCACTCGTGAAATACTGGGCGTTCCGGCTGATTACAGAATCGGCATCGTTCCCGCGTCGGACACAGGTGCCTATGAAATGGCTATGTGGACCATGTTGGGAGAACGCCCCGCTGAAATGGTAGCCTGGGAATCCTTTGGAGCAGGCTGGGTTACCGACGCGGTCAAACAGTTGAAAATAGAGCACACTGTTCACACGGCCGATTATGGTCAGATCGTGGATATGGCGTCGCTTAACTATGACAACGATGTCTGCTTTACCTGGAACGGCACTACTTCCGGTGTGCGTGTACCTACCGGCGACGTCATTCCCGCTGATCGCAAGGGCCTTACCCTGTGCGACGCCACGTCAGCCGCCTTTGCGATGGACCTGCCGTGGGATAAGCTCGACGTTACGACCTTCAGCTGGCAAAAAGTTCTCGGGGGTGAAGCCGCCCATGGTATGCTGATCCTTAGCCCTCGTGCGGTTGAACGCCTTGAAAGCTACACACCCGCATGGCCCCTGCCCAAAATCTTTCGTCTGACGAAAGGTGGCAAGCTGATCGACGGCATTTTCAAGGGTGAAACAATCAACACCCCTTCGATGCTTTGCGTCGAAGACTATCTGCTGGCGCTCGACTGGGCGAAATCCGTTGGCGGCCTGTCAGGCTTGATTGATCGCGCAGATGCGAACACCGCTGCAATCACGCGGTTCGTCGAAGCCCATGACTGGATCGAGTTTCTTGCGGTGGATCCGGCGACCCGGTCCAACACGTCTGTCTGTCTGAAGTTCAATGATGCCCGTATCACCGACGGCGCGGCCTTTGCCAAGGCAGTCGCCAAGCGTCTGGCCGACGAAGATGTGGCCCTGGACGTCGGGGCCTATCGTGATGCGCCCGCAGGTTTGCGCATCTGGTGCGGCGGCACGGTTGAAACCTCGGATATCGAGGCGATGCTGCCGTGGCTTGAATGGGCCTTTGAGTCCGAAATAAACGCATAATTCCGGGTCCCCCACCCTGCGCCGGCCGCAGGGCGGGTGTCCACCCACGCCCCCCTTTCGTTTTATAAAAGGAGCGCCAATCATGGCCCCCAAAGTTCTCATTTCCGACAGCCTTTCCGAAGCCGCTGTACAAATCTTCAAAGACCGCGGCATTGACGTGGATTTCCAACCCAACTTGGGCAAGGACAAAGACAAGCTGGCCGCAATCATCGGTGACTATGATGGGCTTGCGATTCGCTCGGCGACCAAAGTCACCGAAAAGATTTTGGAAAACGCGACCAACCTCAAGGTGATCGCGCGTGCTGGCATCGGCACCGATAACATTGACAAGGACGCTGCCTCCAAAAAGGGTGTGATTGTCATGAACACGCCATTCGGCAATATGATCACCACGGCAGAACACGCCATTGCAATGATGTTCGCTGTCGCGCGTCAGATTCCCGAAGCATCGGCATCGACCCATGCCGGCAAATGGGAAAAGTCCAAATTCATGGGTGTTGAGCTGACCGGCAAGACGCTTGGCGTCATTGGCGCAGGCAACATCGGTGGTATTGTTTGCGACCGTGCGCGTGGATTGAAGATGAAAGTCATCGCCTATGATCCCTTCCTGAGCGAAGAAAAAGCGCAAAAGATGGGCGTCGAAAAAGTCGAGTTGGACGATCTGCTGTCCCGCGCCGATTTCATCACGCTGCACGTTCCCTATACCGAGCAAACCGCGAATATCCTGTCGCGCGAAGCCTTGGCGAAAACCAAGAAAGGCGTACGTATCATCAACTGCGCCCGTGGTGGCCTGGTTGACGAAGAAGCATTGGCCGATGCGCTGAAATCCGGTCACGTCGCCGGCGCGGCTTTCGACGTGTTTCAGGTGGAACCTGCAACCGAGAATCCGCTGTTCGGCCTGCCCAACGTCGTTGTCACGCCACACTTGGGTGCTGCCACCACCGAAGCTCAGGAAAACGTCGCACTACAGGTCGCCGAGCAGATGTCCGACTATCTGCTTACCGGTGCCGTTTCAAACGCGCTCAACATGCCATCCGTGACCGCCGAAGAGGCCAAAGTCATGGGGCCGTGGCTCACATTGGCGGGTCATCTGGGGGCGTTTATCGGGCAAATGACGGACGAACCGATCAAAGCGATCAATATTCTGTACGACGGTCAAGTGTCGCAGATGAACCTCAATGCCCTGAATTGTTCGGTAGTTGCGGGCATCATGAAGCGCGCCAACCCCGATGTGAACATGGTCAGCGCCCCGGTCGTTGCTCGTGAAAAGGGTATTCAAATCAGCACGACCAACCAGGACAAATCCGGCGTTTTCGACGGCTATATCAAGGTGACTGTCGTGACTGCAAAGCGCGAACGTTCTATCGCCGGGACCGTGTTCTCGGATGGCAAGCCGCGGTTCATTCAGATCAAAGGCATCAACATTGATGCCGAAATCGGTTCGCATATGCTTTACACCACCAACGAAGATGTCCCCGGCATCATCGGTGCCTTGGGCCAGACCATGGGCGCGAACGGTGTAAACATCGCGAATTTCACACTGGGGCGCTCCGCGGCCAAGGGTGAAGCGATCGCGTTGCTATATATCGACGGTCCCGCACCGGAAACCGCTCTGAAGCAACTTCGCGACACTGGCCTTTTTACTCAGGTCAAAGAGCTTGAATTCGACGTCGCTTGATTTCTCGGCTTGAATCTATTTCAAAGCGTCCCCGCATGTGGGGGCGCTTTAGTTGGCGACGGACAGCAGCATTCACAGGGTCAGATCATCCAGTCGATGTCCTGAAACCTTAGCGGTGCCGCACACGATTCCTCAGTTTTGTCCATTCGCCCGGTGCAAGAACAAAGCTTAGGCCGAAACCACAGGCAAACCCGAACAGTTCAGCCAGCCACTGGGTGCCTGTGTCAAAGAATACGCCCCACAAAAGCTGCAGTCCCATGAGCATCGCAATCAGCGAAAACGCGCGATATTGCTGTTCGCCCAAACTAGACAACCTGCGCCACATCACAAACGAATACCCCCCGATCAGGCCATATACATTGGGATATGCGCCAACCAGCCAAGCCGGGTCATTCAACACCAGCGCATAGGCTATCGCCCCCAGAATGCCGGACAGGAAAAAGATCGCCAAAAAGGCGACCTGGCCCATTGCCTCGGCAACCATCTTGCCCAGGGCCAAAAGCAATACGCCGGCAAAGATTGAGTGGGTGAACCCGAGATGAATGAATGAATAGGTAACCGTCCGCAAAAGTTGCGACAGGGGAAATTGCCCATTCGCGAGCATCCAGTCAAAGATATCGCCCGAAAAACCATAGTCTCGAATAAGGGCCAAGCGCCAACCCACCGCACCGGGGCCACCGATAATCCCGGCTTCGGCAAGGGACAAGCCAGCTTCGACACCGGCAATGGCCAGAAACAGAAGCGTCACGGACGCGGGCAGTGGATTTACGGGCGGGTGAAAGTCTGGGTCTGCCATAGGGCCTCCTTGACGGGCTAGGTGTGCATGGGTAAGCCGATCAGGCCGCAGTTTCCAGCCTTATCGGAGCATTCAATGACCGACACCACCTTCACTCCACGCGTATTTTCGGGCATCCAGCCGTCCGGCGGTCTGACCTTGGGTAACTACCTCGGCGCGATGAAACGTTTCGTGGATATGCAGGACGAAGGTTCGTACCAAACCGTTTACTGTATGGTGGATCTGCACGCGATTACCGCCAAATTCCAAGACCCGGCAACCTTGCGCCATAACACCCGCGAACTGGCGGCAGGTTTCATCGCGGCCGGCATCGACCCGGCCAAATCCATTCTGATCAATCAAAGCCAGGTGCCAGAGCACGCGCAGCTTGCGTGGATATTCAATTGTGTGGCCCGCATGGGCTGGATGGGGCGCATGACCCAATGGAAGGACAAGGCCGGCAAAAACGCCGAAGCCGCGTCGTTGGGCCTGTTCGCATACCCTGCCCTGATGGCGGCAGATATCCTGATTTATCATGCAACGCACGTGCCTGTCGGAGAAGACCAGAAACAGCACCTGGAATTGACACGCGACATCGCGGCAAAATTCAACCATGACTATGGCGTTGATTTCTTTCCCCTGACGGAACCGGTGATCGAAGGTGCGGCGACCCGCGTCATGTCGCTGCGCGATGGCTCCAAGAAGATGTCAAAGTCTGATCCCTCAGATGCCAGCCGCATAAACCTGACAGATGACGCCGATGCCATCGCCAAAAAGATCCGCAAAGCCAAAACCGACCCAGATGCCTTGCCGTCCGAAATCGACGGGCTGAAAGACCGCCCCGAAGCGCGTAACCTGGTGAACATCTATGCCGCCTTGAACGACCAGACTGTTGAGCAGGTGCTGGCCGATGTCGGTGGCCAACAGTTCGGCAGTTTCAAACCCTTGTTGGCAGATCTGGCAGTCGCCAAGATGGCACCTATCAGCATCCGTATGGCAGAACTGATGGCCGACACAGCCGAGATTGACCGCATCTTGGCCCACGGCGCGACCCAGGCGCGGGAAATTACCGCGCCGATCTTGAAAAAGACGTACGAAATTATCGGTATGGTCGGCTAAGCGTTCTTGTGCGGCATAATGTCGAAACGCTTGCGCATTCGTGCACAGCAGCCGCGCGGGCGACACACTGGTGTTTCGCCTTTGTGCACACCATCTTGTGAGGCATATCCAAAGAAAGGTGCGCATCATGGCACATGCCTCGGTCGGTCACGTTCATCTCAAGGTCGCGGATCTTGAACGTGCAATCACTTTTTACCGCGACATTCTTGGTTTTGACCTAAACCAGAAGTTCGGGACCCAAGCCGCATTTCTTGGCGCAGGTGGTTATCACCACCATATCGGTCTGAACACATGGGAAAGCGCCGGTGCTACCCCGCCACCCCGGGGCCATACGGGGCTGTACCATTCGGCGTTCCTGTATCCTGACCGCCCGGCTTTGGCGGCGGTACTGAAGCGCATCGTCGAGGCGGGGATTCCGCTGGACGGGGCTGCCGATCACGGTGTGAGCGAGGCGATCTATCTGCGCGACCCCGACGGCAACGGCGTCGAAATCTATCGCGATCGCCCCGAAAAGGATTGGCCCCGCGATAACCATGGCGAGCTGAAAATGGGGAATGCCCCGCTGGATCTGAATGCGTTGCTGGCAGAAAGCCCCTAAGACCCCGATGGACAATCCGATTTGGTTGCGCCAGCCTTGGCCTGACACGAAACAAGGATAGATCATGACGACCGGATTTTTCATGGACGAACGCTGCTTCTGGCACGCGGGCGGCAACTATGCGTTCACCATGCCGATTGGCGGGTTGGTACAACCTCTTGCGGCGGGCGGTTTACCCGAAAACCCGGAGACAAAGCGCCGTCTACGCAATTTGATGGAGGTTACCGGCCTGATGGCCGAACTTGATGTGCGTGGTGCAGCGCTTGCCTCCCGCAGCGATTTGCTGCGAGTTCACCCCGCAACCTATTTGGATGAGTTCAAACGCCTGTCCGATGCAGGCGGCGGTGAACTGGGCCTGCGCACACCCTTTGCCCCCGGTGGATACGAAATCGCATCGCTTTCCGCAGGCTTATCCATCGCCGCCGTCGACGCCGTGGCCAAGGGCGATCTGCAAAACGCCTATGCGCTCAGCCGCCCCCCCGGCCACCATGCCCTGCCAGATTTCCCCAACGGGTTTTGCCTGCTTGGCAACATTGCCATCGCCATCGAAGCCGCCAAGGCAAGCGGGCTGGTGGACCGCGTGGCCGTATTGGACTGGGACGTACACCATGGAAACGGAACCGAAGCGATCTTCTATGATCGCGATGACGTATTAACGATTTCGTTGCACCAAGAAGGTAACTACCCCCTGGACACCGGCGCACTGGCCGACCGTGGCACTGGGGCGGGCGAGGGTTATAACATCAACCTGCCACTCCACGCCGGTTCAGGTCACACAGCCTATTTGCATGCGCTTGATCGCGTGGCGATCCCCGCGATCGAGGCTTTCAAGCCGGACATGATCATCGTAGCCTGTGGCTTTGACGCCGCCATTGTGGACCCGCTGGCGCGGATGCAGGCCACCGCCGCAACCTTTGCTGCGATGACTCTCCGCATCAAGCAGACTGCCGAGAAACTGTGTGACGGCAAGCTGGTGCTGGTACACGAGGGTGGCTATTCAGAGGCGTACGTACCCTTTTGTGGTCATGCCACCATCGCGACCCTCGCAGATAGCGATATCACCGCGCCGGACCCGCACGCCGAAAATTACCACATCCGTCAGCCCAGCCCCAGATTCGACGCTTTCCTGCGGGATGCGATTGATGCAATGGCAGATGAGCTGAACCTGTAGGAGAGACACCAGATGCCAACACCCAATCCAGACGCGTTGCATTTCCTGCAAACGCGGCGCTCGCGCCCCGCCAAAACGCTGACCACCCCTGTGCCAGACCAGGATACGCTGTTGCCATTGTTGACCGCTGCGTCCCGGTCTCCCGATCATGGCAAGCTGGAACCGTGGCGATTTATCGTTATCGACAAGCCTGCGATGGGCCGTCTAGCCGATATCGCCGAGGTCCGTGGTCGGGCCTTGGGCATGGCCGACGATCAGGTACAAAAGGGCCGCGATCAGTTTGATAAGGGGCACTTGGCAGTCGCCGTGATCGAGGTGCACAAGGAATCGACCAAAGTTCCGGCCCTGGAACAAACCTATGCCGTCGGCGGGGTCTGTCTGGGGCTGGTCAACGCGGCTTTAGCCGCTGGGTGGGGTGCCAATTGGTTGACCGGTTGGGTCAGCCATGACCGGGAGTTCATGCAAGAAGCCTTCGGATTGCTCGACAATGAACGTATCGCAGGGATCATCCATATCGGTACCGAGACCACCCCCCCACCAGATCGGCCCCGGCCAGACGTCGCAGCGATAACCACATGGCTATAACACTGATCCTGCGCGCTTTCTGGCTGGCCGTCGGTCAGGTCGCCGATCCGCGTTTTCGGCGCGTTCTGATCATCGGGGTCGGACTGGCGCTTGTGTTGCTTGTTGGGGTCTCGGCAGGGTTCGTCTGGTTTATCGACTGGCTGACCGGTGAAGATAACTGGCTGCCGATCCTGGGCGAAGTCACATGGCTTGACGACTTGTTCAGTTGGGGTGCCGCCTTCTTGCTGATGTTCCTGTCGATATTTCTGATGATACCGGTCGCGTCAGCGATAACGTCAATGTTTCTTGATAACGTAGCCGACGCGGTCGAGGCCGAGCACTATCCCCACCTGCCACCTGCATCGCACGTGCCCTTCGGTGATGCGCTGCGCGACACGGTGAACTTCATGGGTGTCCTGATCGGGGTGAATATACTGGCCTTGGCCCTGTATGTTTTCTTTGCCCCCCTTGCCCCACTGATTTTCTGGACGGTAAACGGCTTTCTGTTGGGACGAGAATATTTTACCCTCGCGGCGATCCGCAGGGTGGGTCGTGCCCAGGCCAAGCGCTTGCGCAGACGTCACATGGTCACGATCTGGGCCGCTGGCGTGCTGATGGCGATACCGCTATCGGTACCAGTGTTGAACCTGATAGTACCGATAATGGGGGCGGCCACATTTACCCATCTATTCCACCAATTGGTGTCGGATCCCCATGCAGGAGGTCTTCAACATCCGCAACGGTAAACCAGCCCGACAGTATGATCCCGGCAAAGATTGCCCACAAAACCATGGAAATGAGCGTTGTCCATAACGCTTTCTTTTTAAGGTGGTGATGTTCGGGTGCCCCCGCGTGCGTACCTTCGACCACTTGCCCCAAGTCACCTTGGGTCTGCACCCGGATCGGCAGCGCGATCATAAAGACCATCGCCCAGATGACGCAGAACAATACGATACCAGACATGACTGCCATGATCAGACCTGCTCTAACTCGACAAGGGCCCCGTTGAAATCCTTGGGATGCAGAAACAACACCGGTTTGCCATGGGCGCCAATCTTGGGTTCGCCGGTCCCCAGAACGCGCGCACCGGTTGATTTCAGATGGTCCCGTGCCGCGATTATGTCATCGACTTCGTAACAGATATGATGGATGCCCCCCGACGGATTCTTTTCCAGAAACCCGTTGATGGGGCTGTCGTCACCCAAGGGGTAAAGCAGTTCAATCTTGGTGTTTGGCAGTTCGATAAAGATCACCGTCACGCCGTGGTCGGGTTCGTCCTGGGCAGGTCCGACATTGGCTCCCAGAGCGTTGCGATACTGGTCCGCCGCTGCTTCTAGATCCGGTACGGCGATTGCGACATGGTTAAGGCGACCAATCATTGTGGTTCTCCTGAAAGCAAAAAAGTTGACCCGTTTATGAGCCGTAGAGCCGCCGAGGGCAATGCGTCACGTTAACGCCGTGTTAGCCAAGCGACCGTAACTATTGAAGGCTCAAAAGGGTTTTTGGAGGAATCATGGATAAGCTTGAAGAACAGCCCCGCTACATACCTGCACCCACAGCACAACGCCCCCTTTTGGGATTGACGGTGCTGGTTATCGAAGACAGCCGGTTCGCCTGCGAGGCGATACGGCTGCTGTGTTTGCGATCCGGCGCAAGGATACGGCGTGCTGACTGTCTACGTGCGGCGCGGCGACATCTTCAGGTATATCGACCGTCAGTGGTTATTGCAGACCTCGGCCTGCCTGACGGCAACGGGATTGATCTGATCGCCGACCTTGCAAAAGCGCAACCTCGCGTGGACGTGCTATTGGCGATTTCCGGCGAAAGCTTTCGCGCCGCCGATGCCATAGCGGCGGGTGCTGACGGTTTCCTAGCAAAGCCGATCAAATCGCTGGTCCAATTTCAGCAATCCGTTCTTGAATTTCTTCCCGCAGATCGCCAGCCCCCGGGCCCGCGAGAAATCGGCGACGAGGTCGTCGAGCCGGATCATATGGCGTTCCAGGATGATATGGCACATATCGCGGATGTTTTGGGCGATAAGACAGATAACAAAACCCTGGATTACGTGGCGCAGTTTCTATGCGGCGTTGCACGGATCGCACATGACAAGGCTCTCGAAACGGCGGCATCTGCGCTAGCGCGCAAAAGGGCACTTGGACATCCGGCCGATCAGGAAAAGGCGGCAGTCGCCGGATTGGTGCAGGCGCGTTTGGCGTTACGCATGGCGATTTGACCCTGCTACAAAAGCGGGTCGCTTGCCACACGCACCAGCCCGGTCAGGTCCCCCAACCGTTCACGCTGCATTCCCGCGTCGTCAAAGTTACTGGGTGAAAGCCACGCTTCGAAAGCTTCTTTCAGTCCGGGCCATTCCGAATCGATCATGGCAAACCATGCGGTGTCACGGTTGCGGCCTTTCACGACCGCCGCTTGACGAAAAACACCTTCATAGCTGAAGCCCAATCGCTGCGCAGCGCGGCGCGAAGGAAGATTCAGCGCATTGCACTTCCACTCATAACGTCGATAGCCCGCCTCAAACGCCCATGACATCATCAAAAACATCGCCTCGGTTGCACCACGGGTACGCTGCAGCGCCGGCCCATAGGTGATTGATCCGACTTCGATAGACCCGGCCTCCGGTGCGATGCGCAAATAACTTGCCACACCTTCAATATTCCCGGTGTCCAAGTTCTTGATTGCGTAGAAAATCGGATCTTCTTTGGCTGCGACATCCCTGACCCAGCGATGAAATTGAGCCGAGGATGAAAAAGGGCCGTCATACATATAGTGCCACAGATAATCCTGATCTTCGAATGCACGAAACAACAAAGCTGCGTGAGCTTGTGCATCCAATGGTTCGATCTGCACATATTGGCCGCGCATTACCTCGCGCGTCGGCCGTGGCGGCACGGTGAAATTTGGCACAGGTGCCCCAAGTGGCGCTCGTTTTGGATCGTTGTGTTTCATCCGGTCACGTTATGGCCAACCTGCACGCACGCCAAGCCCCGAATGCATGCCCTACGTCGCCCCTCAAATCACCAAACTTTAGACACAAAACTTTAGCACAATTTTATCATGAAATGTTTGCATCTTTGTCCGGGGGCTAGAATCGTGATTGCGAGATTACGCGTGGCGCTCCGCATCTATCGCAGGGAAACCAGGATCGACTGGGTCATTCTCGGGGCAAATGCGGTTGGGGCCATCACGGTTGCCCTGGCATTTTTCCATGCCCGTATGGCCGAAACCGTGATCGATATCCCCATAAAAGTCGCAAGCACCGGCTTTTAGTGCCCGATTTTACAAGCGATTGTCCCCGTTAGCCTGCCCGCACTGGAACCATCCGAATGCCGTTGCGTTGGAAAGGATAACAAGCCAGGGAAAAATCACATGACGTCCATCTACGATGCAATAAAAGCCGACCACGAAACGCACCGGACCCTTTTAAATGCAATCGCTGAAACATCCGGCGACAGTACCGACCGCCAGCGCTCCTGGCAGGAATTTTACACTGACGTAAAATCACATGCCGCCGCCGAGGAAGAAACTTTCTATTCCAAGCTCATGCATGAAACCTGGGGGCAGGATGCCGCCCGTCATTCTGTCTCGGAGCATAAGGAACTGGATGATCTGATGGAGGAACTGAACGAAGCCGACATGTCATCTTCGGGATGGCTGGTGAAGTTCAAGAAGCTCAAACACGACTATGAGCATCACATGGACGAAGAAGAAGCAGATGTATTCAAGCGCGCCAAGGAAGTGATTGGCGCAGAGCACAACGACACCTTTGGCAAAAACTTTCAAAAGCGAAAGCAGGAAGAACTGGGGCTGATCGACCAGAAGCGCCAAGATAGTATGGAAGATTGACTTCGGTTTACTGAATCAAAAACGCCCGCCTTCAAAAGTCGAAAGCGGGCGTTTTTAATTTGTGCGCGGGCGATTAATCCTGCGGAATCACGCGCAGGCCCAGCTCCATTAACTGGTCAGGCTGCGGCTCGCTTGGCGCGTTCATCATCAGGTCTTCGGCACGCTGGTTCATCGGGAACAGGATCACCTCGCGGATGTTCGCCTCTTCCGCCAACAGCATCACAATCCGGTCAATTCCGGCCGCACATCCCCCGTGAGGCGGCGCGCCGTATTGAAATGCGTTAACCATGCCGCCAAAGCGCTTTTCAACCTCATCCTTGCCATACCCCGCGATCTCGAACGCCTTGAACATGATCTCGGGCTTGTGATTACGGATCGCACCGGACACCAGCTCGTAACCGTTGCACGCAAGGTCATATTGATAGCCAAGCACCTCAAGCGGGTCGCCCATCAGCGCGTCCATCCCGCCTTGCGGCATCGAGAACGGGTTGTGTTCAAAGTCGATCTTGCCGGTTTCTTCGTCTTTCTCGTAAATCGGAAAATCAACAATCCAGGCAAAGGCAAAGCGGTTTTCATCGGTAAGCCCCAGCTCGGTACCGATCACATTGCGGGCCCGACCTGCGACGCCTTCAAATGCCTTTGGTTTTCCACCAAGAAAGAACGCTGCATCTCCGACGCTCAGACCAAGCTGCTGGCGGATCGCCTCGGTTCGCTCCGGGCCGATGTTCTTGGCCAGCGGGCCAGCCGCTTCCATGCCGCCTTCGACCTCACCGGCTTTCAGCTTGGCTTGGGCTTCTTTCACCGTGATGCCAAGTTCTTGGGCGACACTGTCCGCAGTCTTTTCGCGCCAGAAGATATAACCCATTCCGGGCAAACCCTCTTTTTGCGCGAAGGCGTTCATCCGATCACAGAACTTGCGCGACCCGCCTGTCGGTGCCGGGATCGCACGAATTTGCGTGCCTTCCTGCTCAAGCAGCTTGGCGAAAATCGCAAAGCCCGAACCTTCGAAATGCTCGGATACGACCTGCATCTTGATCGGGTTGCGCAGGTCGGGCTTGTCCGAACCATACCACAGCGCCGCGTCCTTATAGGAAATCTGCGGCCATTCCTGATCAACGGATTTGCCGCCGCCGAATTCTTCGAAAATGCCGGTCAGCACGGGCTGGATGGTGTCGAACACGTCTTGCTGTTCGACAAAGGACATCTCGAGGTCGAGTTGGTAGAAATCGGTGGGCGAGCGGTCAGCGCGCGGGTCTTCGTCACGGAAACACGGCGCGATCTGGAAATACTTGTCGAAGCCCGATACCATCAGAAGTTGCTTGAACTGCTGCGGGGCCTGCGGCAACGCATAGAATTTTCCGGGGTGCAAACGTGACGGCACCAGAAAGTCACGCGCCCCTTCGGGGGAAGACGCGGTGATGATCGGCGTCTGGAATTCCTTGAAGTTCTGGTCCCACATGCGCTTGCGGATCGACGACACAACGTCGGACCGCAGCACCATGTTGGCCTGCATTTTCTCGCGACGCAAATCCAGATAACGATACCGCAGGCGCGTTTCCTCGGGGTATTCCTGATCGCCGAATACCTGCAACGGCAGTTCTTTCGACGGGCCAAGCACTTCGATGTCGCGCACGAAAACTTCGATTTCGCCGGTTGGTATCTTGGGATTCACCAGATCATCGGCGCGGGCTTTTACCTCCCCGTCGATGCGGATGCACCATTCAGAACGCAATTTTTCCGCATCTGCAAAAGCTGCCGAATCCGGGTCGCATAGCACTTGCGTGATGCCATAATGGTCGCGCAAATCGATAAACAGGATGCCGCCGTGGTCGCGCACACGGTGTACCCAGCCGGACAGCCTTACCTTTTCTCCGACGTTTTCTTTGCTAAGGTCGGCGCATGTATGACTGCGATATGGGTGCATGACGGGTCCCTTCCTAGGGCTGGAATTGTTCGGGGCAGGTACACCTTTTGAGACCACAGAAGTCAAGAGTTTCCCGCACCTACAACCGCTCCAACAAGAGCTAAAAGTAAAACGGACCGCCTGCTCCTCCCAAAGCAGACGGCCCTTCCCGCGCGACGCTTATGATTCTCTATAGAACCAGAACATCAAGCGGCGGAAACCCGTTGAAGCCGACCGAGCTATAGGAGCTGGTATAGGCACCACAGTTCTTGATCATAATCTTGTCACCGTCCCTGAGGGCAAGTGGCAAGTCTACTGTATTCTTTTCATAAAGGATATCTGCGGAATCGCAAGACGGGCCCGCCAGCACGCAAGGGCCGACCGGTTTTCCATCATGGGCCGTCACGAACTCATAGCGAATCGCCTCGCCTTCGGTTTCGGCCAGACCCGAGAAACGGCCAATATCCAGATAGACCCACCGTCGCGCTGCATCGGCTGATTTCTTTGACACCAGCATGACCTCAGCGGCGATGTGGCCACCCTCGGCGACCATGCCGCGACCGGGTTCGGCCATAATGAACGGAACATCGCCAAACCGCTCATGCACTGCGGCCATGACCGCCGCTGCATAGCCGCGTGGGGCATCAACCGGGTCACCGTGATATGCAGGGAAACCGCCGCCGACGTTAAGAAGTTGCAGGTCGTGACCAGCGGCTTTGGCCGCATGCCACAGAGGCGCGACCTGATCAAGCACAGGGTGCCAGTATTCAGCTTTGCGAGTCTGCGACCCTACATGGAAGGACAGCCCATAAGGGATAAGACCCACAGATTTGGTGTAATCCAAAAGCGACGGCAACAATGTGTCGGCACATCCGAATTTTCGCGTCAGGGGCCAGTCCGCCAGCGAATTTTCAACGATCAAGCGGATATAGACCCGCGCACCGGGCGCATGCGCCGCTATCTTGTCAAGTTCGGCTTCGCAATCAGCGGCAAACAGCGTCACCCCGATGGAGTGAGCAAAGGCAATGTCCACACCACGCTTGATGGTGTTGCCGAATGAAATCGTTGCAGGGTCCGCACCCTGTGACAGGCAAAGCTCGATCTCTTGGCGCGACGCAGCGTCAAAGCCTGAGCCGCGCTCCACCAGAAGACGAATGATTTCCGGCGCAGGGTTTGCTTTTACCGCATAGTGAATATGCGCATCACCCAGCCCAGCTTTCAGCGCGTCATATTGCACGCCGACGCGTTCACGACTGACGACCAAGGTAGGTTTGTCGAAATGGTTGTTCCAGATGTACTCTGCCGCTTCATCACTATTCGATGCGGGGGCAGGATTAACGGCGGCGGTGGCTGTTGCGTTCATGGTCATCTCCAAAGAGCAGGGAAGAGTGGGAGCACCCTAACATGTCGTTTCAAGAGACGTTACCGTCGCTGCATAAAGGCGGGTCAAACCTACATTCTGTCTGACCAGCCAAAGGCGCGTGCGTTGGCGTCTATGAAGGCGCATTTACGCTGTTTTTAGATTCGCGCAAGTGGCAAACTTCTCTTGATGAAATTTAATTTTCGGACTGGTAAAACCGCTATAACTGCATCGGCGAGTGCAGTGATTTCAGCCTTTTTCCCAATCAGTTCCAATCGCTTCCCGGTCTACTGCACGTTCATCCTCCACAATCTCCCTCACGTCTTCACGCTCTTCTTCGGTGCTGGGTTCAGGCAGATAATGCGCAGCTGCCGTATCCCTTAGGGCAAACGAAAACAGGATCGGAAAATGGTCGGACCCGACATTTGGCATCCGGGCCAGCCGTATAAGGCGAAATTCCGGGTCGTGAAATAAATGGTCAAGCGGCCAGCGCGCCAAGACGACGCCGGCATGGAACGTGTTGTAAAATCCGCGCCCAATGCGAGGGTCAAGCAGACCGGAGAGCGCCTGAAAACGGCGTGTGGTGGTTGACCATGCTACGTCATTCAGATCGCCGGTCACGATCGAGGGGAGCGGATCCTTTTTGGCTTCCATGCCAATCAGCGCGATTTCACCGTCGCGTCCCTTGGTGTCGTGGTTGGGGACGGGTGGTTCAGGATGAACAATATATAGACGCCACGCCTGACCTGAATCCATTCGGACCCGTGTTTTGATTGAAGGAACGCCTTCCACCAAAAGCTCGCGCACTTCGGTCTCATCCAAAGGCAACCGTGACATAAGCACCATGCCATAAGAATTCTCTTGGTCGACTTTCACCCAATGCTCAAAATCGTCTTTAAGTGCCGAGTAAAGCGCGTCTACCCAAGCGGCGTCGACCTCCAGTGCAGTGGCGATATCGGGTTGCTCTGACTTGATCAGATCGATGAGCTTTGCGTAATCGCGGTTGGATTGCTTCACATTGGACGCGATAAGCGTGACCCGACGGCTATCGTCTTCGCGTTCTTCAGGCGTCGCATCTACCGATTGCGTACGCCAGATCGGGGTGAACTTCGCGATATAAATCGCGTTGATCACAATCACGATCCCGGTTGCGATCAACCCAACAAGCCTTTGCTGACCCCCGAGGAAAAACAGGCCGACGGCGAACATAGCAAGCGCTAGGACGAAAAACTGTTCGCGGGGAAACGCAAACGACCTTATCGCACCATGGGGAATTTTACTGAATGGAACCAACGTTGCAACGACAAGAAACCCGACGGTGAACCAGTAAAGCGATATCAAAAAAAGCGTCATGGCGGTTCCTTATCACAGCAAAAGGGGCGCGGGGTAATTCCCCACGCCCCCTTACCAACGAAACGCCGGTCAGTTTGGTTCCACATCGGCCCAGTTGGGTCAAAAGGTCTTACTTGGCGTCGTCTTCGTCTTCGTCGTCATCGTCGTTGTCAGAACCGCCTTCGGGCAGCTTGAAGAAACTGTCGGCATTCGAATAATCACCATGATCACGGTCGTCTTCATCGGCAGGGTTGCCAGACAGGGTGAAGGTCTCGAGGCTTTCGATTGCAGACGCCATGTTGGCATCAGGGTCCATACCAAGTGACTGTTCTGTGCTCACCAAACGACGACGTTCGTCATCGCTCATCAGGCCGCCTTCGGCTGCTTTTTTGGCGGCGGCCTTTTGGACGGCCGCATCCAGTTCAGACTGTTTGCACAGCCCCAAAGCGACGGGATCAATCGGTTGTATATTGGCAATGTTCCAGTGCGTCCGTTCGCGGATTGCCTGGATCGTCGGTTTGGTTGTGCCGACGAGCTTGCTGATCTGACCGTCGGACAGTTCGGGGTGGAATTTAACCAGCCAATAAATAGATGCGGGGCGATCCTGCCGCTTGGACAACGGCGTATAACGCGGGCCGCGACGCTTCTCTTCGCCTTGGGCGGAAGCGTTGAACTTGAGCTTGAGCTTGTGCAACGGGCTGGCCTGGCCCTTTTCGATCTCTTCCTCGGTCAACTGATTATTGGCAATCGGGTCAAAGCCTTTGACGCCTTGGGCCACATCGCCATCTGCAATACCTTGCACTTCGAGCTCGTGCATCCCAACGAAATCTGCAATCTGCTTGAAGCTGAGTGTAGTATTGTCCACCAGCCATACGGCAGTGGCACGAGCCATAATCGGTTTTGCCATGTCGGTCTCTCCTTTAAACGCACCTTCCCCGTCGCCTGAAATAGGCTGTCCTGCCGGGCAGAACTGTTTCCATTGTGGGGGAACTTGAACGCCTTATACTAAAGACCAGCATATAAGGAAAGACCCCAATGCGATTGCTGAGCCTATGCCTGTTGTTTTCCATGACGCTTACGCCTGTCGCCTTGTCAGCAAAGGGTGAGATAGCAGGTCAATTTGACTATTATGTGCTCGCGCTTAGCTGGTCACCGAACTGGTGTTCTCAGGAAGGTGAGGCGCGCCAATCGCCACAATGTGATGCCGATAAAGACCATGGCTGGATAATGCATGGTCTGTGGCCGCAATTTCACCGGGGCTATCCTTCATTTTGCCGCACGTTGGAACGCCCGCCGATGCGTAGCATGACAGCAAGTATGCAAGATATCATGGGGACGCCGGGCCTTGCCTGGTACCAGTGGAAAAAACACGGAAGCTGCACCGGCCTGTCTGCCTCGCGCTATTTCGACTTGGCGCGCAGGGCCTACGCGACCGTTGTGCGCCCTTCGGTTTTTCGCAAGGTCAAAGACCAGATACGTCTTCCGGCCTCGGTGGTCGAACAAGCGTTTCTAAAGGCGAACCCCGATCTGGAGCCCGACGGTGTCACCGTCACATGCAAGGCCGGGTACATCCAGGAGGTGCGCGTGTGCATGTCCAAGGATTTGCAACCTATCCCCTGTGGGCGCGACGTGGTAAAAGACTGCTCTCTTTCCGACGCCCTGTTCGACCCCATCAAATAACGGCCAAAGCCGCCTTATCTCTGATGAAACACCGCCCGTCGATAAAGCATCGAACGGGGACAGGTCGCCCCTGCCCCGCCTTGGCTGTCACTGTGGCCGCCTTGGATCAATCGACTTCAAGTACCGTACTGCCGGTGGTTTGCCGTGCTTCCAGCGCCTCATGTGCTTTGGCCACATCCGCCAGAGCAAAACGCTGACCGATATTTATCTTCACATCGCCGGAGATGACTTTTCCTGCAAGGTGACGGGCCATCTCCTGGCAAGCTGCATGGTCGCTGATATGCGTAAAAATCGTAGGGCGGGTAATCTTGAGCGACCCTTTAGCACCCAGAATACTGACGCTGAAAGGCGGCACCGGCCCTGACGCGGCACCGAACGATATCATCATGCCCAGTGGTTTCAAACTATCCAGAGATCCCTCGAAAGTATCGGCCCCTACCGCATCCATCACCGCATCTACGCCCTTGCCGTCAGTCAGCTCGCGCACCCGCGCAACCCAGTCGTCACTGCGGTAATTAATGCAATGTGCTGCGCCATGATCCAGCGCCAGCTTGCACTTTTCGTCAGTCCCGGCGGTACCGATCAAGATGATTCCTTCTGACTTTGCCCACTGGCAGGCGATCAGACCCACCCCGCCGGCTGCGGCATGAAACAGAACGGTGTCACCGCGTTTAAGAGGCGTGGTTCGATGGAACAAATATTCCACGGTCAGCCCCTTCAGCATCATCGCGGCCCCTTCCTCAAAGGAAATTTCGTCGGGCAAGGGGCAAACCTGCGCGGCCTGCATCACCCGCGCCTCGGCATATGCGCCGGGGGGTTGCGAAGCATAGGCGGCGCGATCGCCCACCTTCAGATGGGTCACCCCATCGCCCACAGCTTCAACGATGCCCGATGCTTCCATCCCCAATGCGTGTGGCAACTGCATCGGGTACATTCCTGAGCGTTGATAAACGTCGATGAAGTTCAGGCCGATCGCCTTATGGGCAATACGAATTTCGCCTGGTCCGGGATTGCCCACCTCACGATCAACCAACTTGAATTCCTCGGGTCCGCCGTGGCTTTCTATGATAGCTGTCTTTGCCATTATCCGTGCACCTTCAAAACGATCTTGCCGATATGTCCGCTGGTTTCCATCCGTGCGTGTGCTTCGCTCGCATTCTCAAAATCATACTCGCTGTCCATCACCGGTGCGATTTTTCCAGCGTTCAGCAGTGGCCAGACCTGCTCTCGCAGTTGTTCCGCGATGCGTGCCTTGGCCAGATCGCTTTGCGGGCGCAGCGTGCTACCGGTCATGGTCAGGCGACGGGTCATCAACGTGGTAAAGTTTACTTCTACCTTGGCACCGCCAAGAAATGCGATCTGCACCAATCTGCCATCTTCGGCCAACGCTTGCAGGTTACGCGGGATATATTCTCCGCCAACCATGTCCAGGATCAGGTCAGCGCCGCCTTCGGCCTTCAACACATCGACAAAATCGGAATCGCGATAGTTTATCGCAGCCTCGGCCCCCAGTTTGACGCAAGCACCGCATTTGGTGTCTGTGCCGGCAGTGGCAAAGACGCGCGCACCGAATTCGCGGCCAAGCTGGATCGCCGTTGTCCCGATCCCCGATGACCCTCCGTGAACCAGAAACAGCTCTCCGGCCTTCAGGCCACCGCGCATGAACACGTTGGACCACACCGTGAAAAACGTTTCGGGCAGACAGGCCGCGTCTTTCATGCTCATGCCGTCCGGCACCGGCAAGCAATGCGCCGCCGCAGTCGCCACATACTCGGCATAGCCGCCGCCGGGCAGCAAGGCACAGACCTTGTCGCCGACTTTCAACCCGTTCACACCGTCGCCGATCGCCGTGATTTCACCCGAAGCTTCCAGCCCCGGCAAATCACTGGCCGTAGGGGGTGGGGCATACATGCCAGCGCGTTGCAACGCGTCCGGCCGGTTGACCCCCGCATAAGCAACCCTGATCACCACCTGACCATGCTTTGGCTCCGGCATCGGTCTCTCGACGAGCTGAAGCACCTCGGGCCCTCCGGGCTTGGTAATCTCGATGGCGCGCATAGTCTCTGTCATGATGTGAAATTCCTCCGGCTTGGGTTTCTGGCTTGTTTTATTTTGACACAGCATAGGCTTGGCATCTGCCTCTTACAATCCGAACCGGCGGCTGTCAGGCCGGTTCACATCCCGCCCCTGGCCCGCAGTGCTTCCGCGACGTGTTCAGCATCGTCTATCGCCAACACAGTGAAAGGAATGACCACACGCCAGCCGACCCGTTTTGCCGAACGGGCCCGCCACGCTTGGGCAAGTGTCTGCCCCTTGATGGTTAAAACCGGAGTGAATCTGACAACCAGTGCAATACCCAGTTCGATCCCGCGCGTCTTGATCCCGATACGACGCAACGGTGTGGTAAGCCACGTCACCACAGATATCATCTGACTTAGCTTAGTGGTCATGGTCACCAGATTTGCCATCCCGACCGCCGTGATCATCCGCAATGCAATAATGACACCGTTTTCAAGATCTGCCGTTGCACCGTGCCACACCAGAATAAGCACCAGAAACGGCAACAGGATTCGCAATTGTGACATACCGGTGCTGAAGAACCGACGACCCGGAATGGCATAAGCAAGCAATGTCATCCCCAGTGCCGCTGCTTGAAACCAAAGCGCCTCTATACTGAACAGAACCACGGTAGCGATGCACAGCGCTGCCAGCTTTGCGCCCGCAGGCCAGCCATGGGCGCGTGTTTCAACCGGAGAGCTGAGTGAAATCATCGCTGTTTCCCAAACGCTTCATCCTGGCTTCAAATGCCGGTGTTACCTGCTCAGCGGCACCATCGTTGATGATGCGGCCTTCGTCGACCCACAAAACTCGATCATACCCGGCCAGATGCGCGGGATCATGGGTGATTTGCACCAGATGGGCGTCCAGCCCCTCAAGCAACTGCGAAAGGTGCATCGTAGTTGGAATATCAAGTCCGGCAAAGGGCTCATCCAGGATAATCAAGCGCGGCTTCATCGCCAGAATTGACATCAGGCACACCAATTGGCGCTGACCTTGTGACAACTGATGGATTGCCGCCTTTGCCCAATGCAGCCGGTCGAACTGTTCCAGGATAAGACCGGTGGCCTCAGCAGCTTGATCCGCGCCTTGCCCCTGTTGTTTCAGGCCAAAGCTGATTTCCTCTTCGACAGAGGGAAAGATAATCTGGTGATCCGGATTCTGAAACAGTATCCCCACCTGGGACAACGCCGCTTTGCGGTCTTTCGCAACATCGACACCTGCAATCGCAGCCGTGCCCGACGTCGGGGTGACCAACCCGGCCAACAGCCTCGCTAGCGAGGTTTTTCCCGATCCGTTCCGCCCAACGATCCCAATCCGTCGCTCTGACGCCTGTATCGTTATGTCGTGCAGCACTCCGGCCCCGTCTGGCGTATAGAATACACGGTCTAGATCAATCAACGGCACAGACATTTACGCGACTACCAGCTTTGCAGACACCGCCTTGGGTTGCGGTTCGCCCCGTCGCTATCAGGTCGCGTCGAGCATGAAAAGACACCCTATCGCCGCGGGGTTGTCCAGCTTCCCGGCATCCTGGCCCTAAGCCCCCGGTTTGGCGCCTTCACTTGCGAGAGAACCCACTTGGGACCGATCAGAAGCTTACTTAGCGTCGGGCTATCATTGACCTGCGCCTTGAGTTTTTCGATCTGCATTACGTTTTCAATGCGCCGATCCAGGAACCCCCAGGTGGCGCTGTTGCCCTCACTGGTGTCGCCCAACCAGTACAATACGGTGGATGAATACACAGCACAGAGCGTGGCGCGTTTGGTGTACCAGTTCACGTCATTTGACGTATCCCCCAGCGCGTTCCAGATGGCATCTGACGTACCCCACACCAATTTGGCCCCATCCGGGGCATATTGCGGCAGTGCAAACAGCGTTGCACCGCGACGCACCAGTTCCTTGTCCGTGACCGCTTCCAGCCGCAGCCGCACCATCGCCGAAATCTTTTCGCGGAACTTTAATCCGGACATATTCTGCGCTTTCGCCTGGTCAATCATTATGCGGTCGCCGCGAAGGTGGAACGCCACGGCCAAATCAACCGCACCTCTGGGGCAAATTGCCCGCGCCACGGTACGGTCTATACCCGTATCGGCGATTGCGGCCTGAAACGTGGTTCCCGTCCAACCATCGAATGGCACATGATTCACAGCTGCTGAAAGCAATTGCTCTTTCGGGCTCGGGGCAGTGTCGGTCAAGGCGGCCTCCTCGGGAGTTATTGGCTTTGCTATGGACAATGTAGGGCTTGTTTGCTATATGCCCAGTTCCTGCAAATCCTTGCAACTTCAAACTAGAAAGGTGGTGAAAACCACATGCAGGTTAGTGTTCGCGACAACAACGTCGATCAGGCCCTTCGGGCTCTGAAGAAAAAGCTACAGCGCGAAGGTGTGTTTCGTGAAATGAAGCTCAAGCAACATTTCGAGAAACCATCCGAGAAAAAAGCGCGCGAGAAAGCTGAAGCGATCCGCCGTTCCCGGAAACTGGCACGGAAAAAATTGCAACGCGAAGGCATGATGTAAATCATCCTGAGTAAGGCATAGAAATACGAACCCCCGATACCCACAGGTGCCGGGGGTTTTATTTTGGCTTGGTTAAGTTCATGTCGCGGTTCCAGGCAGAGCACGTGTTGCCGCCTTTCTGACGCACCGGAAGAATAGACTTTGGCGATCAGGCTGCATATCTGGCACCGATAACTCCGGGGAGTCCATATGATAACGCCAACGTTCCCCAGCATCGCATCCTCGCATCGGCGGGCCGATCTGATAACGCATGTCGTAGGGTTGATCCTGATTGTTGTCGCGGGTGGATTGCTGATTACCAAATCGGCTCAGCTGCTCGATTTCCGCTTGGTCATCGCGGTGAGCGTGTATGTGGCCTGCGCCATGGCGTCCAACCTTGCCTCATATGCCTACCATTTCTCCCCGTGGCACGACCATCGCATACTTTTACGGCGCATCGACCACGCGGCTATCTACCCCAGCATCACAGGGACATTCACACCATTTTTCGTTTTGGCGTCCACCCCGTGGACGATAGCGCTGCTTTGGGTGTCCTGGGCATTGGCCGTATTGGCGATCTGGAAGAAAATCTCAGGCAATGTGGTGCAAGGGCGTTGGTCGACGGCCTCTTACCTGGCGCTTGGCGCGATTGGGCTTAGCGCTTTGCCCGATCTTCGCGATGTGCCGGCGGGCTCTCTTTGGCTAATCGTTGCGGGGGCAGCCAGCTTTGTGATCGGCACAGTGTTCTACACGCGTAGATCAATGCGCTTTCGTTATGCGGTTTGGCATGTTTGGGTGAATATTGGTGGCATTCTAATGTTTGCGAGCATCTGGATCGCGTTGTTTCCACCCGTTCGCTAGGTGACCGGCAGCGCGGTCGTATTGCATACGGTTCGCAGGGCAAAGCTTGACTGCATCTGTCCCACGCCAGGCAGACGCGCCAGATGTTGCCGGTGGATGCGTGCAAAATCTTCGGTGTCTTCCGCTACCACCTTCAACAGGTAATCGGCGGCACCAGCCATGAGGTGACACTCCAACACGTCGGGGATCCGCGCGACGGCTTTTTCAAACGCGTCAAGCACCTCGTCTGCTTGACCTTGCAACGTAATCTCGACGAACACCGTAGTCGGGACACCAAGCTTGCGTGCATTCAAAAGCGCTACGTAATCGCGGATATAGCCCTCAGCCTCGAGCCGCTGAACCCGGCGATGGCAAGCAGACGGAGACAGATGCACCTTTTCCGACAGATCCGAATTCGACATCCGTCCTTTGTTCTGCAAAGCTACCAAGATACGGCGGTCAATGTCGTCGAGACTCATTTCAAGCAATTCTTTTGCGTATATTCCAGCATGCTTCGAATTCTATTCGAAGATGGTGGTGAAATGCGACCCGAAATCCGTGCCCCATTGCGTTTATTCAGCCATATGGTGGAACAAAGCACCTTTAACAGGACGGACAGTATGAAAATCGGATGCCCCAAAGAAATCAAGCCTCAGGAGTTTCGTGTTGGCATGACGCCCAACGCCGCCTTCGAAGCGGTGACCAACGGCCACCAGGTTTTCATCGAAACAGGGGCCGGTATCGGCGCAGGTTTTGACGACGCAGCTTATGCGGAGGCCGGAGCCACCATCGTCGCCACGCCGGCCGAGATTTTTTCAACAGCGGATATGGTCGTCAAGGTCAAGGAACCCCAGGCTGCCGAGCGTAAGATGCTGCGCGAAGGGCAGATATTGTTTACATACCTTCACCTTGCGCCCGACCCCGATCAGACCACGGACCTCGTGGCGTCAGGTGCCACCTGCATTGCATATGAAACCGTTACCGACCGCGCCGGTGGGCTGCCGCTGCTTGCACCGATGTCCGAGGTCGCAGGAAGGCTGGCACCGCAAGTGGGTGCCTGGACCTTGCAGAAGGCCAATGGCGGCCGCGGTGTGCTGATGGGTGGCGTGCCCGGGGTTGGCCCTGCGCGGGTCACGGTCATCGGGGGCGGCGTTGTCGGGACACACGCCGCGCGAATTGCCGCCGGCATGGGTGCCGATGTGACAGTGCTTGATCGGTCGCTTGCCCGCCTGCGTTATCTTGACGATGTTTTTGGCGGCGTGTTCAAAACGTCCTATGCTTCGGCCGGCAACACGATCGAACTGGCCCGCGAAGCGGATATGATCATCGGGGCGGTATTGATACCCGGTGCCGCAGCGCCCAAGCTGATCAGCCGCGCGCAACTCGGCGAACTCAAGCCGGGGGCAGCTTTGGTGGATGTCGCCATTGATCAGGGCGGTTGCTTTGAAACCTCCAAGGCCACCACGCACCAGGATCCGGTGTACGAAGTCGACGGCATCATGCATTACTGCGTGGCCAACATGCCCGGCGCTGTGGCGCGGACCTCTACCATCGCTCTGGGCAATGCCACGATGCCGTTCATGCTGGCACTAGCCAACAAAGGATGGAAGCAGGCCTGCGCCGACGATCCGCACCTGAGAGCCGGCCTGAATGTGCATGCTGGGCAAATCACTTATGCGGCTGTCGCCGAAGCCTTGGGCCTGACATCGATCACCGCCGATCAGGCTATCGCCAGCTAAAGACTGTCACCCTGCGAAAATTGACCGGCACAGACGGGGTCGGTCAATTTTCCGCGCCCGGATCCGCGTCACTTCTTGGCAAGCGAATCGCGAATTTGCAGCAACACGTCAAGCTGGCTCGGGCCAGTCTTGACCTCGGGGGCGATTTCGTCGGGTGCTTCCGCAATAGATTTCAGCCGGTTCACGGCCTTGACCAACATGAACACGACGAAAGCGATAATAAAAAAGTTGATGCATGCGGTGATGAAGGCACCGTATGCGAATATCGCGGCATCAGATGCACGCGCCACGTCAAGACCCGCATCGGCAGGTACCGTTCCCGACAACACCACGTACATGTTGGTAAAATCGACTCCGCCCAATACCAGACCAATGACCGGGTTGATCATATCGCTGACAAGTGAATTGACGATGGCCGTGAAAGCGGCACCGATGATGATACCGACCGCGAGATCCATGACATTGCCCTTGGCAATGAAATCCTTGAATTCTTGAAGCATGGGACGTCCTTATAGTTTCACTCTATTGGCTGGATGGTAGACACAGAACTACCATTCATGCTGTGAATAAAACACATGTTTAACTTTTGCCGCACGACAAACCTGTGCCGCAGACACGGCAGCCGGTGTTACCCTGGCAGTTCACCCTTCAGAACATAACGCAATATTTGCACGACTTGCGCCGGCTCCTGAGCTACCGCAAGCGCCGCGGCGTCGACCTCTTTCAGCGCATGTGCGTGATCTGGGCCATGCAAGATCACCAGTGACTTGCCCAATGCCGCAGCGTACCCGGCGTCAAATGCTGCATTCCACTGCTTGTACTGGTCACCAAACCGCACCACGACAATATCTGCTTGCTCGATTCCCCGACGCGTACGGATCGCGTTAAGCTGCGCGCCCTTCCGGTCATGCCAGAACTTGTCTGCCTCGGGGCCCATGATCGCGACACCGCAATCATCGCTGGCCGCATGGTCGGTTACCGGACTGGCAAAAACGACGTCCAGACCGCTTGCGCCGTCGATGATTTGGTCACGCCAGTCGGTATGAATCTCACCGGATAAATATACGTTCAAAGTCATATCGCACCTTTCGTCAGATCAGCCGCGCAGCACGCCGCCCGTCGCCTTTGTGACTTTTTCGATCACCTTGTTACTTACCGCTTCGATATCGGCATCTTTAAGTGTCTTGTCGCTGGGTTGCATGCGTACCGTCAGTGCCAACGATTTCTTGCCTTCGCCCAACGCACCACCGATGAATTCATCAAACACCCGAACATCATCAATCAGGGTCTTATCAGCCCCCATTGCGGCGTTCACAAGCATCAGGGCATCCACCCCGGCATCCACGACAAAGGCAAAATCGCGTTCGACCGCTTGCAGGGCACTGACGCTCAGGGCCGGTCGCGTAGACCCTGCCTTTCGTGGAAGCGGTACATTGGCGGGCCAAAGGGTGAAGCCCATTGCCGGGCCCTTCACGTCCAGGGCGTTTAACACACGCGGGTGAATTTCGCCGAACACAGCCAGCACCTTTTTCGGGCCCAGACAGATCTGCCCGTGACGGCCAGGGTGCCACCATTCATCGCCGTTGCGGTTGATCTGTACCTTGGCAGGCGCACCGATAGACGCGAGGATTGCTTCGATATCGGCTTTGACATCGAACAGATCAACGTTGCGCGAAGCCCCGTGCACGTCTTTTGGGCCGGTACGACCGACAAGCACGCCGCTTACTTGCAGGTGCTGTTCTCCCGGTTCGCCGCCAGTGAATACAGGGCCTACCTCGAACAGCGCCATATCGGCAAAGCCCCGGGCCTGATTGCGCGCCGCGGCCTGTAACAAGGCAGGCAGCAGCGACGGGCGCATATGGCTCATATCGGCGCTGATCGGGTTTTCCAGCCGCGTATCGTCGGTGCCACCACCAAACAACGCGGCGGAGGCCTGATCAATAAAACTGTAGGATACGCATTCATTGTACCCAAGCGCGGCACAGGTGCGCCGAGCGATCGCTTCGCGCCGCTGCATCGCAGACAGCACTGGCTTGGGTACACCCGGTGTCAAACGCGGCAAGGGGCGGCCCTGAAGCTTGGTCAGCGACGCGATGCGTGCAACTTCTTCGACCAGATCCGCTTCGCCTTGAACATCGGGGCGCCAGCTTGGGACCTGAGCCATGTCACCTTCCAGACGGAATCCCAATGATGTCAGCGTCTTGCGCTGCTCGCTTTCCGAGATCGTCATGCCGACCAAGGATTGCACACGCGCGGCATCCAGCTTGTATGCCCTTGAGAAGTCTGGAACCCGGCCGGCTACGACGACTTCAGATGCCTCACCCCCTGCGATATCCAGTATCATCTGGGTTGCATGTTCGATGGCGTACGGTGTCCACTCAGGATCAATCCCGCGTTCAAAGCGGTACCGCGCGTCCGAATTGATCTTGAGAGCGCGGCCGGTATATGCGGTGCGAACCGGGTCAAAATACGCCGCCTCAATGAACACATTTTCCGTTTCCATCGAACAGCCGGTTTCGGCACCGCCCATGACGCCGGCAATGCTTTCGACCTTTTCCGCATCCGAAATCAGCGTCATTCCTTCGCTGAAGGTATATTCTTTGTCATCCAGACCAACCAGTGTTTCACCACCTTCGGCACGGTGAACCCGCAGCATATTGCCGGCGACCTTATCGGCGTCAAAGACGTGCAAAGGCCGATTTCGATCATAGGTGAAGAAATTCGTCACGTCGACCAGGAACGAGATTGGGCGCAACCCGATGGCGCGCAGCTTGTCCTGTAACCATTCGGGCGAAGGGCCATTTTTGACGCCCCGAATAACACGCCCATAAAACACCGGGCACTGCGCCAATGTGTCCGCGTCAATTGTTACCATGATCGGGCAGGGAAATTGCCCCTCAACCGCCGGAATATCCCGTTGCTTGAGCGTGCCCAACCCGCGCGCCGCCAGATCGCGGGCGATACCGCGCACGCCAAGAGCGTCAGGACGGTTGGGGGTGATCGCTATCTCAATCACAGGATCAACTTTGGCAGGGTCATTTTCGGCCAACCAATCCGTGAAACGGTCTCCGACAGCGCCAGAAGGCAATTCGATAATGCCGTCATGCTCTTCGGACAGCTCAAGCTCGCGCTCGGACGCCATCATCCCGAAGCTTTCGACACCGCGGATTTTTCCGACCCCGATCGTGGTATCAATGCCCGGAACATAAACCCCCGGCTTGGCCACGACTACAGTAATACCTTGCCGGGCATTTGGCGCACCGCAGATAATCTGCTGAACGCCTTCGTCAGTCTCGACCTGGCAAATCTGCAAGCGATCGGCATCAGGGTGCTTTTCGGCCGATTTCACATAGCCAAGCGTAAAGTCCGCCAGCTTGGCCCCGCGGTCTTCGACGCTTTCGACCTCGAGGCCCAGGTCGGTCAACGCATAGGTGATTTCATCAATCGACGCGGTCGTATCGAGATGTTCCTTGAGCCAGGACAAGGTGAATTTCATGGTGATGGTCCTCATGCAGTCGCTTGCGCTAGGGGGTAGCGTTTAATCGGTGCAGTTTCAATCCGGTGTAGGTGCCATTTCTCTCAACCCGGCCTCTGGGGCATGAGACCATCCAACTGGCGGCCCAGCCAACCTGTCGGGATAAAATGACCGCCTGAATGGACATCGAGCGTCACGCTGCGACCCGGCATGCAATTATCCCAGACGAAATGGGTGACGTTTAGACCAGGGGCAAGTTCAATCACGCCCTCAAGCCGCCCTTTGCCACATCGGAAAGCCTTGCGCCACAAAGCCACCGCAGTAGTCACATTGTGCCCCGGCCCGCGCGGAAGATGCATCCATATATCGCCCAGACCATGCACATGGCGCACCTGTTTGGGTGGGTTGGGACAATCGCTGTCTTGCTTGATTGTACCGGACATAGTCATCAATCCCGCGATCCTGTCACCGCGCGCGCAGGCATATCGCCACGCCATCGCAGACCCGAACGAAAAACCCGACACATAGATCTGGCTTTGGTCCACAGGATAGCGCTTGGCCACATCTGCCAAAACCGCATCGGCAAAGTCGATATCCTCGGGGTTGTCCTGCCAAAACCGCCATGCCCGGTTGCGCGCGGAAGGTGCGACCAACATGACACCACGCGGCTGTGTCTCGCTTCCTATCCTTGGATGATGAATGACGGTTCGGCCGCGCCTCAAGAACGCATGAAAATGCATCAATACCGGCAAAGGCGTCACCCCATCCCAGTTGTCTGGCATCAGGATGTTATAGCTGCGATCCCCGATCTTACAGGCAACGTCGCCGCCGCACGGCTCTAAGGTTTGCGCGGCGCTCACCCCCGGTAAGAACAGAATGAAAGAAACCAAAAGCAGGCCGCGTATCAGGCGCATATTCTAACCTTTGTCGAAACTATCGCATGCCGCATAAACGCGGAGGGTTCTTTATTTTTCGGCCCTGGAAGCAAGGTCTTTTACGTCACCCAGACGATACAGCTTGATCTCGCGCACCAGACGCAGACTGGGCTTGGCCGCAAAAAGCAATGAGCCGATCACAAAGAACCACGTCGCGGGAGTCTGCCAATCCGGGCTGAAAAACATCACTGACCCGACCACAAAGCAGAAGGCGGCCAAGAAATCCACCACCGTGTAGGCCAGTTCGAATCGCGCATACAGACGACGGTGTGCTTCGGAGTTGTCCCGCCGTTCGTTTCGAAACATCTTCATCCGGGCAAACCACCAGTCAGCGTCGCCCCGTCCCGGCACATCCAAATGAACCCGGTGGCGACGACGCGCAGTTTCATCGGCTTAGACCCGCACGCAGCGTCGGCTGGTCAAGGCTTGCAAACCCGTAGTGGCGTAACCAGCGTAAATCCGACTCGAAGAAGGCGCGCAAATCGGGAATTCCGTATTTCAGCATCGCTATCCGGTCGATTCCCATGCCAAAGGCAAAACCCTGCCAATGGGCCGGGTCGATTCCGCCCGCTTGCAACACCTTGGGGTGAACCATCCCAGACCCAAGAACCTCCATCCAGCCATCACCTTCGCCGATGCGCAACTGTCCGTCGACCCAGGAACACTGGATATCGACCTCGGCAGAGGGTTCGGTGAACGGGAAATGCGAAGCGCGAAAGCGCGTCTTGATCCCTTCGACTTCGAAGAACGCGCTGAAGAATTCCTCAAGTACCCATTTGAGGTTCGCCATCGAAATGTCTTTATCGATCGCAAGGCCCTCGACTTGATGAAACATCGGCGTGTGGGTCTGGTCATAATCGGCACGGTAGACGCCACCGGGGCAGATGATACGCAACGGCGCGCCTTCCGCCTCCATCGTGCGGATCTGCACGGGCGAGGTGTGGGTGCGCAGCACATGCGGTGGCCGATCGTCGCCTTCGGCACGGGCCATGTAAAACGTGTCCATTTCGGCACGGGCAGGGTGGTGGCCGGGGATGTTCAGCGCGTCGAAATTATACCAATCGGTATCAATGCGCGGCCCTTCGGCGACCGAAAACCCAAGTTCGGCAAAAATGGCTGTAACCTCTTCGGTCACCTGACTGACCGGGTGGATCGTGCCTTGGCGTGTGGGCCGTGTCGGCAGTGTCACGTCGAGCCATTCCGACCGCAAACGTTCATCAAGTGCGGCGTCACTCAACGCGGCCTTCTTGGCGGCGATGGCTGAATTGATCTCGTCCTTGAGAGCATTCAAGGCAGGGCCTACGGTCTGACGCTCTTCGGGGGTCATCTTGCCCAATTCACGCATTTTAAGCGCAACTTCGCCTTTTTTACCCACGGCTGTCAGACGGATATCTTCCAACGCAGCTTCGTCGGAGGCATCAGCGATCTGGCCTAAATATTTCGCTTTCAGGTCGTCCATGTCGGCCTCATATCATATCTTGAACTTGCGCTGGTGCTAGCAGAATTGCGCCCGAATACAAGCAGCACCGCCAATTTGACGCATCTCATGCAGGAGTGCCCCCGCTTCGTCGGCGTGGCAGATGCCGCCAAACGACCGACCGGCATCGCATATGGTGCCGACGGAACGATGCAGCGCCCTGATCTGACCCCACCCTGAACGCGAAACGCCGCCCCGATAGCGGGACGGCGTTCTTAACGTTCAACAACGAAAGGCGCTTACGCGGCCAGCGCGTCTTGTGCCTGCTTCACGATGGCACCGAATGCTTCGGGCTCGTTCACCGCCAAATCGGACAGAACCTTGCGGTCCACTTCGATACCAGCCAGGGACAGGCCGTTGATGAAGCGGCTGTATGTCAGTGCTTCGTCGTGGCTGCGCACTGCGGCATTGATCCGCTGGATCCACAATGCGCGGAAGTTCCGCTTGCGGTTCTTACGGTCGCGCGTGGCGTATTGGTTGGCTTTGTCGACCGCCTGACGGGCGACCTTGAAAGTATTCTTGCGACGGCCATAGTAACCTTTAGCGGCTTTGATGACCTTTTTGTGACGGGCGTGAGTGACCACACCACCTTTTGTACGGGACATATCGGCTCTCCTATCTTAGCGGTCGTAGGGCATGAAGCCCTTGATGATCTTGGCGTCGGGGGCAGACAAAGCTGTTGTCCCACGCGCGTCACGGATGAATTTCTTAGTCCGTTTGATCATACCATGCTGTTTGCCAGCCTGACCGCCGATGACCTTGCCGGTCGCCGAGATCTTAAAGCGCTTCTTGGCGCTCGATTTCGTCTTCATCTTGGGCATTTCCGTCTCCTTAACTTGAGTTCGGTAAGTGCGCGACTCGGCATGCCACGAAGGCCGGACGCGCGGAACGAAGCTGGCGTATAGGAGGGAGAAGCGGTCAAGGCAAGCGCAAAAACGCGCCCGTCATGCTACCAAAACCTGTACCCCGCAATCACATGCGTGATCGCCATGGGAATATCCTGCAACGTATACCCCTCGGGGTGGCTGCGAAATGCATAAATGATCATCGCCCCCGCGATGACGATGGTCAGCGCGGAAACGCGCGGCACCCGCCCATCTGAAAACGCAGACAACGCCGATGGAATGGAAAGAAACGCAAGAGCAAGACCTATCACCAAGATCAAATCAGAATCCATAAAGCACGCCCTTGAAAATCCGGTTTCACGTTTTCCGGCAACGCTACTCTGGATCGGTGTTGAAAATCAAACGCTCGTCACATGGGGCGACACGCAGGATATTCGTACTACCTTCGACGTTGAATGGCACACCGGCGACAACGACGATCAGATCGTCGGGGCCGGCATATCCTTCTTCACGCGCGGCACGGGCCGCGCTGACGACAGCCATCTTGAACCGGTCAAGCCGCCCGGTCAGGACGCAGTTTGTCCCCCAGCTCAGCGCCAATCGTCTTGCGGTCTTAACCAGCGGCGTCAGTGCAATGATTGGCACCCGAGGGCGCTCTCTCGCGGTCAGAACCGCAGTGGTTCCGCTGTGCGTGAAGCAGCAAATTGCCTTGATATTCGCAGTTTCGGCAATTTCCCGGGCGGCGGCAACGATACCATCCGCTACGGTCACCCTGTCTGCCTTACGCGAAGATTCAATAATTTGTGTATACGTCGGGTCCTTCTCGACCTCGGTGGCAACGTTGTCCATCGTGCGTACCGCATCGATCGGATAAGACCCTGCCGCAGATTCAGCCGACAACATTACAGCATCCGCGCCTTCATAGATCGCGGTCGCTACGTCGGACACTTCAGCCCGGGTCGGCATCGGGCTTTCAATCATTGATTCAAGCATTTGCGTCGCAACGATCACCGGCTTGGCCGCCGCACGGCATTTGCGAACCAGTCGCTTTTGGATGGGCGGTACATTCTGTACAGGCAATTCTACGCCCAGATCCCCCCGGGCGACCATGATACCGTCACTAACGGCCAAAATATCGTCAAATCGTTGTACAGCAGAGGGCTTTTCGATCTTCGACAACAACGCCGCCCGTCCCTTGGCCAAAGCGCGGGCTTCGATCACGTCTTCCGGGCGTTGCACGAAGCTCAATGCAAGCCAGTCCACGCCCAATTCGCACACGAACTCCAGATCGGCACGATCCTTATTCGACAGCGCTGCCAGCGGCAAAACCACGTCAGGTACATTGACGCCCTTGCGGTTTGATATGACGCCCCCGGTCACCACGACGCAATCCGCAAAGTCGGAGCCACATTCCTTGACCTTGAGCCGTATTTTGCCGTCATTCACCAACAGACTCGCACCCGGCTCCAGGGCCTGAAAGATCTCAGGATGTGGCAGGCAAACACGTTCCGCATCGCCGGCAGTATCGTTCAGATCCAGCCTGAAATCCGCCCCTTCCACCAACTGTTCGTTTTCATTGGCAAAGACGCCGACCCGAAGCTTGGGGCCCTGCAAATCCGCCAAGATGCCGATCGTCGAACCGGTTTCCTCTTCGATCTGACGGATGATCTGGTGTTTGGCCCGAATTTCATCGTGGCTGCCGTGGCTCATGTTCAGTCGAAAAACGTCCGCCCCCGCATTGTACAACGCCGAAATCACTTCATGTGTATCCGACGCTGGCCCAAGAGTAGCGACTATCTTAACATTGCGCGTGCGTTTCATGCTTAGACTTTCCTTTTGTCTCCGAAACAGGCCTCGGCCCTTATTTAGCGAACTTTATAGCCGCTTTAACATGCTCAGCCCCAGGAAGGGATAGCAAAAATGTTAGCGATAACTGTTATTGCGTGAATATCTGGCCTATCGCACTCGCCGTGCCTCTGCATGATCAAACGTCCCAGGCTCGGTTGCACAATAATACTGACACGGGTGGCGAAGTGGTTCAGAGCTTCATTCCAACACGGACATAGGTTACGGACTCCGCGACCGTCCGGCCTGTGGCAGTTTGACAAGGGCGTGTGGAACCCCAGATTTAGAACTCAACGAATACCCCAAGGAGACATCAGCATGACCAGCCAACAAGAAATCGAACTTCAGGCCGCAGCTTTCCGTCGTTTGCAACACCACCTGATGAAAGACCGCACGGACGTGCAGAACATCGACATGATGAACCTGGCCGGATTCTGCCGCAACTGCCTGTCGCGCTGGTACCAAGAAGCCGCGAACGAACGCGGGATCGAGATGGGCAAGGAAGAGGCGCGCGAGCTGTTCTACGGGATGACCATGGAAGAATGGAAAGACAACTATCAGACCGACGCGAAGGACTCGCAAAAGGAAGCGTTCAAGGTCGCCTTCGAACAGAACGTCGGCGAAAAGGGCTGACCGCGCGCAGCCAACCCCGTGGCAAGGCGGGTTAGATCGCCGCCTTGCGCATCTCATCCAGATAGATTTCGCGCAGACGCGGCGCGACCTTGCCCGGTGTCCCGTCGCCCAAGGGCACGCCGTCGATCTCGACCACGGGCATGACAAAGGCGCTGGCAGAGGTGGTAAACGCCTCATCCGCCTGCTGCGCTTCCTCGATGGTGAAATTGCGCTCTTCCACAACCATCTGCGCCTCTTTGGCAAACCGCAGAACCGCAGCGCGGGTGATGCCGTGCAAGATATCATTGCTCAGCGCGCGGGTGATGATCTTGTTGCCCATCACGATATAAGCGTTGTTGCTGGTACCTTCGGTGACAAACCCGTCCTCGACCATCCAGGCATCGTCGCAGCCCGCTTTCTTGGCCATCATCTTGCCCATCGACGGATACAGCAGCTGCACCGTTTTGATGTCGCGACGGCCCCAGCGGATGTCTTCGATGCTGATGATCTTGGCACCTTTTTTGGCAGCAGGGCTGTCGGCCAAACCGGGCTTGGACTGGGTGAACAAGACAATCGTCGGCTCTGTCGTCTCGGGATCGGGGAAGGCAAAGTCGCGGTCCCCGTCCGATCCGCGGGTGATCTGCAAATAGATCAGCCCCTCGTCGATCTCGTTCACGCGCACCAGTTCGCGGTGGACCTCCAGCAGGTCCTCCTTCGAGATCGGGTTGCGCATCTGTAGCTCGTTCAACGACCGGCTGAGCCGGATGGCATGGCCGTCAAAGTCAATCAGCTTGCCGTCCAGCACGCTGGTGACCTCATAGACCCCGTCCGCCATCAGAAACCCGCGATCAAAGATCGAAACCTTGGCTTCGGTCTCGGGCAGGTATTCGCCGTTCACATATACAGTCCGCATGTCTTATCCCCAAAGCTTGGCCGCAGGCGGATGCACCCCGGCGGCGTCAAATGTCAAAGCGTTCTCGCGGTCTTCGGCCAGAAGCAGCGGGCCGTCAAGGTCCACGACCTTTGCCCCCTGTGCCACCAGCACCGCCGGAGCCATCGCGAGCGACGACCCGACCATGCACCCCACCATGACCTCATAGCCCTGCGCGACAGCCGCATCGCGCAGCGCCAGCGCCTCTGTCAGACCACCGGTTTTGTCCAGCTTGATGTTGACCACATCGTATTTGCCCTTCAGCGCAGCAAGGCTCGCACGGTCATGACAGCTTTCATCGGCACAGACCGGCACGGGCCGCTCCATCCCGACGAGCGCATCGTCATCCCCTGCGGGCAAAGGCTGTTCAACCAATGACACACCCAACCGCACCAGATGCGGGGCAAGATCGGCGTAAACCGCGGCCGACCAGCCTTCGTTCGCATCGATGATGATCTGCGCGTCAGGGGCACCGGCGCGCACAGCTTCAAGGCGGGGCATATCATCCGGCGTGCCCAGCTTGATCTTCAACAGCGGGCGATGCGCATGCAAGGCCGCCTGTTCGCGCATCTTTTCGGGGCTATCCAACGACAGGGTAAAGGCCGTGATCTCGGGTCCCGGTCGCGCCAGCCCCGCCAGTTCCCACACCCGTTTACCCGCCTGCTTGGCTTGCAAATCCCACAGGGCACAATCCACTGCATTGCGCGCGGCCCCGGCCGGCAGCAGATCATACAGCGCATCACGCGTCAGCGGCCCGCTCAGCGCTTCGATCTCTGCCGCGACCGACTCCAGCGTCTCGCCATACCGGGCATAGGGCACACATTCGCCCCACCCCGTCACGCCGCCATCGGTGATCCGCACCGTGAGCACCTGCGCCTCCGTCCGCGACCCACGCGAAATGGTAAAGACCTGCGCCAGCCGAAAGACATCCCGGCTGATATCTATATGCATATCCACCCTTTCATTTTGCCGAAAAAACTCTCCCCGAAGGGTCGATCAAAGGCAAGCCAAAGCCTCGGCCAATCTTGCGGCCCCCTGACGGAACGGATCGACCGCGGGCAGCCCGAACCGTTCCTCAATCTCGGCCAGATACGCCTCTGCTTCATTCTCGGTCATATGCTGGGTGTTGATGGATACCCCCACCACCCGACAGGTCGGGTTGCTGACCCTGGCCAAAGTCAACGCCACGTCGCGCACGGCTTCCAGCGTGGGCAGTTCATAATCCGGCAAGCCACGCATCGTATTGCGGGTCGGTTCGTGACACAGGATCAGCGCGTCGGGCTGTCCACCATGGATCAGGGCCAGGGTCACACCCGAATATGAAACGTGAAACAGACTGCCTTGCCCTTCGATCACATCCCAATGATCGTCGTCATTATCGGGGGTCAGATACTCTATCGATCCGGCCATAAAATCGGCGACCACGGCATCCAGGGGCACACCCTCGCCGGTGATCAGGATACCGGTCTGCCCGGTCGCCCTGAAACTGCTTTTCATCCCTCTTTCCTGCATGGCCGCGTCCAGCGCCAGGGCCGTGTACATCTTGCCGACAGAACAATCCGTGCCCACCGCCAGAACGCGCTTTCCGCTACGTTTCACGCCATTGGCAATAGGATATTCAACAGAAGGGACACGCACATCATGCAGCTTGCGTCCGGCACGTTGCGCTGCCGCAACCAGCTCTGGCTCGTTGCGCAGCAGGTTATGCAAGCCGGATGCCAGATCGAAGCCGGCCTCCAGCGCGTCGACCAGCACGGCGCGCCATGTGGCGCTGATGGTGCCCCCGCGGTTGGCGACGCCAATCACCAGGGTCTGCGCGCCTGCCTCTTTCGCTTGCGCAAGCGTCATATCGGTCAGACCCAGATCCGCCTTGCACCCGTCCAGCCGCAGCTGACCGACGGCATTTTCAGGACGCCAGTCCTTGATGCCCTGCGCCACTTTAACCGCAAGGTGATCCGGCGCGTCGCCCAGAAAAAGAAGATAAGGTGTTTTGATCATGATCACATGCTCCTGCAATTTGGCTTTGGCTCAGTTTCGCAGCCTTTCGGCGCGATAAGGTTGCAAATGAGTGGTAGGGGCAAGAGATGGCGCAGAAATTTTGCGGGTATTCGGCCATCCAAGCAAGAACTGTGCACAGAAATTCAGCCGCCGATGCTGCAGGTGCGAGATCACCCTTGCAGGGCGCAGCGCAATTTAATACCACCCAAGGCAAGCAAGTCGTAACTTTATTACTCAAGGATTCCGCATATGAGCTTTCGCATCCAGCCTACAGCACCTGCACGTCCCAACCGCTGCCAATTGTTCGGCCCCGGTTCGCGCCCGGCGATCTTCGAAAAAATGGCAAGTTCCGACGCCGATGTGATCAACCTTGATCTGGAAGACAGCGTGGCCCCCACGGACAAGGACAGCGCCCGCGCCAATATCATCAAGGCGATCAGCGATGTGGACTGGGGCGACAAAACACTGTCCGTGCGGATCAACGGGCTGGATACACCCTATTGGTACCGGGACGTGGTTGATCTGCTTGAACAAGCCGGCGAACGGTTGGACCAGATCATGATCCCCAAGGTCGGCTGTGCGGCTGACGTCTATGCCGTGGACGCGTTGGTCACCGCTATCGAAACCGCGAAAGGTCGCAGCAAAAAGATCTCGTTCGAGGTGATCATCGAATCGGCTGCCGGTATAGCTTACGTAGAGGAAATCGCCGCTTCCAGCCCTCGCTTACAGGCGATGAGCTTGGGCGCCGCGGATTTCGCCGCATCTATGGGGATGCAGACCACAGGTATCGGCGGCACGCAGGAAAACTATTACATGTTGCGCGAAGGTGCCAAGCATTGGTCAGATCCCTGGCATTGGGCGCAGGCTGCGATCGTCGCCGCATGCCGGACCCACGGTGTGCTGCCGGTTGACGGTCCGTTCGGCGATTTTTCGGATGACGACGGATTCCGGGCCCAGGCACGACGGTCGGCGACCCTTGGCATGGTGGGAAAGTGGGCGATCCATCCCAAGCAAATCGCTGTCGCGAACGAGGTCTTCACCCCTTCGGAAGAAGCCGTCGCCGAAGCCCGCGAAATTCTGGCCGCGATGGAAACTGCTAAGGCCAATGGCGAAGGTGCCACCGTTTACAAGGGCCGCCTTGTGGATATCGCCAGTATCAAGCAGGCCGAAGTCATCGTGCGTCAATCCGAAATGATCGGGTCCCGGTAACCTGCCAACGCGCGGCGAATTCATCTGTTTGTTGCGCGTTCACGCCGTTTACGGTGCGACCTCCCCAAGGTTATCCGCCTGTGTGCCGCGGTGACCTTCGAGGCAGTTTGTGGGCGGACCTTTGTCAAAGTCTCCCCGTTCCGCCCTTGCGACTGACCTTCAGCTTCTCGCGGGCTGATCACGGGTTCTTTAGCCTCACCCCTGACGGTCACATTGCAATAGCATCCAATCAGCGCCATATAGCGATAAACTGAGAGCGGAGCAGGTGATGACACAGTATCTGGATTTCGAAAAATCTTTGGCTGAAATCGAAGGCAAGGCAGAAGAGCTGCGTGCCCTGGCGCGGTCGTCTGAAGGTATGGACGTCAGTGCAGAGGCAAAAGCTCTTGACCACAAAGCCCACCAGATGCTGGATGATTTGTATAAGTCCTTGACGCCATGGCGAAAATGTCAGGTTGCCCGCCACGCCGAACGGCCTCATTGCAAAGATTATATCGAAGCGCTGTTTACGGAATACACCCCCCTTGCCGGTGACAGGAATTTTGCCGATGATCATGCGGTGATGGGGGGGCTTGCGCGATTTAATGACACGCCCGTGGTCGTGATCGGTCATGAAAAGGGCAATGACACCAAATCGCGTATTGAGCGCAATTTCGGCATGGCCCGGCCGGAGGGTTATCGCAAAGCCGTACGTTTGATGGAACTGGCCGATAAATTCGGGCTGCCGGTCATCACACTGGTCGACACTCCCGGCGCATATCCCGGCAAAGGCGCTGAAGAGCGTGGACAATCAGAGGCGATTGCCCGGGCAACGGAGACATGCTTGCAGATCGGTGTGCCTTTGGTGTCGGTCATCATCGGCGAAGGCGGGTCAGGCGGTGCGGTAGCCTTTGCCACGGCCAACCGTGTAGCGATGCTCGAGCATTCTGTCTATTCGGTGATCTCGCCCGAAGGCTGTGCTTCGATCCTGTGGAAAGATGCAGAGAAGATGCGCGAAGCTGCCGAAGCCCTGCGCCTGACGGCGCAGGATCTCAAGCAACTTGGGGTAAATGATCACGTCATCCCCGAACCACGCGGCGGCGCGCATCGTGACCCGAAAGCCGCGATTGCCGCTGTCGGTGAAACCATCGCGGCATTGCTCAAGGACCTGAGCGGCATTGATCGCAAGGCGTTGATCGCTGATCGCCGCAAAAAGTTTATGGATCTGGGCGGTAAGGGACTGGCGGCCTGAGCCTGTTTCACAGCCATTGACAGCCACGCCGTTAAGTCGCCAGCATACGCAGGCCCTGTGTGACGTCTGTTCTCACCGCCAGACGCAAACCGGGTTCATCGCCCGCCCTTAGCGCAGCAATGATAAGCTTATGGAAATGCGGAGGTTCGGTCCGGCGAAGCCGCCCGTAAAGCGCGCGCATCGTAGGCCCCAGTTGCAGCCAAACCGTTTCGGCCATCGCCAGCATGGCCGGCGCTTGGGCACGTAAGTATAAAGTCCGGTGAAACTCCAGATTAGACCGGATGTAACTGACAGCATCCCGATGGGCCACGGCTTCGGAAACGGCATTGTTTATGGTTTGCAGCCGGTCAATCAATGCATAATGCGCTCTTGGCATCGCCCGGCTGGCCAACTCCACCTCGATCAGGGCCCGCAGGGCCGCAAGCTCTTCGATTCTTTCGTTGCTTAAAGCTGGGGTGGAAACGCGCCCGGAGGCAGACATTGTCAACGCGCCTTCGGCCGCCAGTCGTCGCACGGCTTCGCGTGCTGGTGTCATCGATACGCCAAATTCCTTGCCGATGCCCCGCAGGGTAAGGGACTGACCGGGTGCCAGATCGCCATACATGATGCGGCTGCGCAGATGGCGATACACGCGATCATGCGCAAGAAGATGAGTATCAAGGGGGCGCGGAGTCTGTGTCATACAGTCTTTGTGATCACATGCCAGCCTGCCGTCAATCCCACCTTGCCAGTTGGCCACCAAACTCTGGAAAACCTAAGCAAACCGGTACCGGTGCAAATCGCTGCCATGGGTCCGTAGCCATGCCCGCGCATCCTTGTAAGGCCCATAAATCCGTTCGACCTCGGCCCAGAATGCAGGTGAATGGTTCATCTGCGCCAAATGCGCGACCTCGTGCGCCGCTACGTAATCCAGCACTTCAGGCGGGGTGAGGATAAGCCGCCACGAAAACATCAGTCCGCCGTCGGCGGTACACGATCCCCACCGCGACCGCGTATCGCGCAAGGTCAGCTTGGTGTAGGGCTTGCCCAGTATCGCCGCATAATCGTCACACGCGCCCGAAAGTCGATCGCGAGCGAGCTCTTTCAAATGGGCCGCCAGCCGCGCCGGGACCCTATCTTCGCGGCCCGGTACCCGCACTGTTTCCGTGCCCAGCTGTATGCGCCTGCCCTGCCCGGCCTCTACACGCACCATTTTCCCCCCCAGCGGGAACTGCGCGCCGATTCCAATCGCCACATCGGCACCTCGGGCCTCAAGATGCTTGCGAATCCAGCTTTCCTTTTCTCGGGCGAACGCCAGCCCTTCTGCCTCCTTCAGCCTTTTCGGCATGGTGAGGGTCACGCGTCCATCAAGCTGAGATATGCGCAACGAAATCCGCCGTGCCTGGGCTGAACGCCGCAAAATCAGCGGTATGGGGGGATCGCCGGGCAGGAAGGGATCAGGCATTTAGGCTTCCGGATAACGTTGTAGTGGCAATAGCCTTTGACAGTGCCTATCTCATATGGCACTTGGCCTGAATCATCTATACGTAACAACATTTTCAAAAAAGGGGACTTCGATGCCCAATGAAGAATGGGGAACCAAGCGCCTGTGCCCCACAACGGGCAAACGGTTCTACGACCTGAACAAAAACCCGATCATCAGCCCCTATTCCGGCGAAGTGGTCGAAATCGACAATTCCAAATCGCGCATGATTGCCGCCGATGCCGAAGACGCCGTCACAGCCAAGTCCAAGAAGGGCGATGTCGATGACGACGATACATTGGTAGATGACGATGATGTAGACGTGGATCTGGACGACGACATTCTGGATGACGACGACGACGAAGATGATACAGTCCCACTGGACGAAATCGCCGACGTTGCGTCCGACGACGACGACTGATTGAACTTTGCGTAGGCGGGAATGGATTTTCCTCTTGATCCCGCCTTCGCTTGCGCCTATTCAGCGGCGCACCGGCCTTGATTGGTCGGTACACGACCCGGATCTCTGATCCACGATGGGGCCTTAGCTCAGCTGGGAGAGCGCCTGCATGGCATGCAGGAGGTCAGCGGTTCGATCCCGCTAGGCTCCACCATCCCGCATTTGTGGGTTGAAATATCCGCTAACACCTTGAACGGAAAGGTGATTTTAGCGGTTTGATAACCTTCAGAACGGCTATACCGAAGTGGCTCAGTAAAGGCCAATTTCAGCACTGTTCTCTTTAAGGTAAACTCTCCTTTTTCGTAAAGATTCCAAGGATTTGCCAGAAATCTTAGTGCGTGTTCGATAAACTCCTCCAGGCGTCCGCGCGGCGGCACAATTCTTTCGGCTTGCTCACGCAGCCTGATCTTCTGACGCTCAAGCTTATCGATCCGCGTTTCGTATGCCGTAATGACTGTAGGGCTTGATGCATCAACAATCCGATCCAAAAGAGCATCGGTTTGTTCCTCGACATCCTTTATCTGGGCATTCAACGTCTTTTTCGCGCTGTGCGCCTCTGCGAGCTTCATTTCCCAAACATCGATGAACATCACTCTGACCAGCTCGTAGAGCTGCTTGGCGGGTTGCAAGGCCCGAAGGATGGCTTCCGCGCCTTCTTCGATGTCTGCGCGAGGAATCGATTTGCGCGTGGAGGCGCAACCCCGCGTGTCACAGAGGTAGTAGGGATAGAGCTTCTTGCGCCCCTTGGACCAACATGACGTCATCGGCTCGCCGCAATCATCGCAGAGCACGAACCCGCGCAGCGGGAAGTCTTCATTGATATCCTTGCGTGTCGGAGCGTTCGAATTGCCATGAAGTCGTTCCTGAATGCGCTCGTGTGTTGCAAAGCTGATCAACGGCTCGTGGTGACCCTTTCGCAGGGACACACCCCAGTCCGGCGCTTCAACGAAACCCGCGTATGTCCGGCGTTCGAGGATTTCCCTAACCTTTGTGATACGAACATTGCCGCTTGCGGAAGATTTCGGGAAATCGGGTTTGGACTCGAAGAAGCGCATAACCTCGCTTTGGCACGCGAACCGCCCGTCAGCATATCCTTCCAGAGCTTCGGCAATGATTGACGCCATAGGCTCGTCACGGAAAAGCAGTTTGCCATGCACACGATCCTTGGCGTAGCAGTAACCCACAGGCGGGTGAAAAACGTAATAGCCTTTCTCAACACGCGCCTGCATTTTCTGGATCACCTGACGGCGGTTCTGTTCGCGTTCAAGTTCACCTTGTGCCGCAAAAATCGTCTCGACGAACTTACTTTCGGGCGAGTCATCGATTTTGAAATTCAGGCACTCGATCCGCGCGCCGCGCGTCTGAAACTCGCGCCGCAGCTTTATATGAAATTCCGTGTCACGGGCAAAGCGCTTTAGATCATCGAAGATAACTATGTAGTGTTTGTCTGGTTGTGCGTCGAGGTAACTCAGGAGCGCGACCATGCCAGGCCGCTTGATAAAGTCGCCGCCGCCCGAGACATCGTCAGGGAATACGGCTTCCACTTCATAACCTTGCGCCGCCGCAAACTGGCGGCAGCGGTGCTCCTGACTCTCAAGGCCGTTGCCTTCGGTCTTCTGACGCGTGCTGGACACGCGGCAGTAAATGACCGCGCGCGTGTCCTCTTGTTTGTTGCTTCCGTTCGTCATTCTAACTCCTGCCGACCTTTGGGGCCGGTTCTGCTCTTGGGTTCTATCTTGGGTTTCGCTTTTGATGTTACCCCATCGAAGGCGTCCTTGGGACGCTGATTTTCGCACTTTTCGTCTTTTCCACAGGGTTTGCGCCCTTCCACCTGCTGAATCGGGTGAACACCAAACCCAAGCTCAACGAACGTCATGACAATGGAAAGCATGGCGCGCAGAAACTCTTCCTTGCGTTCGTCGCTCACGTTCATCCCATCGAGATAGGACTGATATCGCTCGACATCGACCGTTAAGACGCGCTGCGCGGACGCAGCAAAGGTCTTGGAGATCGTAGGTGTCTTGTTGGCACTATTCATGTCTTTCATCGGTTCACTCCCGAGTAAAATCCGCTAAACGATGCCTCTTTCCTTATTTTACCGCGTTATTCGGCGCGAATGCAAAAAGAGGCGCGTGTGTGATTCGCTTGAAACCCCTTGTGAGCTTGGCCAAAACCATTCCGATCCGAATGAGTTGTCCCTTGTTTGATTTGAACCCGACATGTGTTCGTCTCCCGTTTAAGAAATTGTTTCCATGAGACGCAGCCGCAGCAGCGTCGGTCTGGTCAGATCGCCGTAGATGCTCGCAACGCGAAGCAAATCGCCATTATGCTGCACCATCACGTCATGGCCTGTGCGGTGGTTGGGGAGGATCAGGACATCCTGAATCTCGCCCCGCGCAATTTGCTTTGGGAAGCGGAACATCCCGCGCCCCAAGTTCAAATGGTCTTTGTCGATAGTGAGCCTGACATGCTCGCGATTGGTCAGCCATGTGTAGAGATCAAACAGGCCGGAATGCCGAAACACGAATGTTCCGCCCAAGAAGGCCAGTGCAACAGCCCACCCGCGTAGGCTTTCAAGCGGAACATCAAGCGTTTGCTGTTCTACTACATCGCGGAGCTTTCCGAATGCGTTCGCAAGGCCGACAATGACAATATTGGCTTGTTCCAACAGAACATTGCTATCCGCAACAAACGCCGTTTCGGGGCGATAATGCGCAACCAGAATGCCAGCGGTTCCGATAACACTGACAATGCGCAGCAAAGTCAGCTCTTCATTGCCGCTGGATGGCAGGCGGTGCTAGGCGGTAAGAATAACCCGCCCATCGTTTCGCGTAACGCGCGGCTTGCCAGTTATCTTATGTTTGATCGTTTCAAAGATGTTCATTTCTCTTTTCCTCAATTCTAAATGGCGTTCACCGAATTCCGATTTGCTTTGCCAAGACGCCCCAATTCACGGGGATCATGGCGACCACGGGACAATTCCAATTTGGTCCCATGTGGCTCCACACACCTTGGAAACCGAGATAGCGGCACTCGTAGCAGCGCGACCCTGTGCCTGTGCCTGTGCAGTTGTGCCAAGCGAGCAGATGCGGCGTGCCGAAGGCGACAACCACGAACGCCAGCGCACCGAGCGCCCATGTCGGGCGGCGTGGTTTTACAACGAACCAGATGCAGCCCGCGATTTTGCGCGTGAGACTTCTCTCGCTTTGCGCCGTTGCGATGCGTTCGCTGACCTTCGGCCCGTGCTTGTTCGGGCGCGGGGCTTTTTTGCCCAGAACGTCGATTTTGAACTTAGTCATTCTTGCCCCCTTTGCGGGAATACCGAAGACGCAGTTGCGGCTTGCCGCCACGCGGATGATCGCCTTCCATCGGATTTGGTTCAGCCCAGTCTCCCCACGGGGCGACATCCCAGTAGCGAACTTTCTCGCCGATGATCGGCGGGGCGGCCTTCACGAACAGGAGTTGCCGATCTTCGGGCAGCCCCATGACTTCTTGCGGCAGCATGAGCGGCACGCCGCGCTCGGACACGCTGACGCCGAGTTCGTCATCATCGGTTTGCCCGAGATTATAGTTTCGGGTGATGATCGAATTCTCGCCCATCAGCCGCGACAGGCGCACCGCCAGCTCCATGTCCTGCACCGCGAAGAACTGCTTCATTTCGGATTGGCTTAAGATGATGTTCGTTGTCTCGCGCCCATAGACTTGGACGAGATGCGACAGGTCTTGAACAATCGCCCACACACGAACACCGTAGCCAGGCAACAGCGTCAGCGCTTCGGCCAGACCGGCAATGCGTCCCATGTTCGCAAACTCGTCGAGCAGGAACAGAACACGCTCACCGCCTTGATGCGTAGCAACGGCGCTGATCGCATGGCGCGTGACGAGCGCCAGCCGGACGCCATAATCGGCGATCCTCTCGGCAGGGATCATCACGTAGACAGTCGTGCCTTCTGCCTTGAGGTCTTGCAGGCTGACATCCGAACCCGACACGGCATCGGCTAACAGCCCACCAGGGCGGAAAATCTGGAGAGCGTTTGAAACACCCGTGCGGAAATCGGCAAACTGACGCGCGCCTTCTTCGAACTGGGTCAGGAATTCCTGCCCGTAAGCGGCGACCACACCATCCATCGCGTTCGACTTCGCCATATCAACGAACGTCATTTCCAGAAGGTCAGTGCTCTTCACGATCCGCCACAGCTCGGGCAAAGTGCATTTCTGCGGTCTGCCGCGCGTGGCAATATACAGGATCAGCCCTTCAAGTAGGTTCCGCGCCGCGTCCCTGAAATACTGGTTCTTGTCACCGCCCGCAGGTTCGGGGATCAGTTGCGAGGCAAGTGACCTCGCAGCATCGCCAAGCTCGTGATGACGGCGCAGATCGGCGGCCATCTCGATCAGAGGCTGCAGCGGGTTGTAGCGATTGCGCGGCAGGCCGTGCAGCCCCCACGGATTGAGATAGATGATCTTGTGGCCGAACCGCTCGCGACGATGTGCCGATGTAACGGCGGCAAGTTCGCCCTTTGGATCGGTGACAAACACTGAACCTGGATAATGCAGCAGGTTCGTAATCACGACGCAGGTTCCCTTGCCTTGCCGTGCAGGTGCAACCGTCAACAGATGCGCCTTGCCATTGAAGAACAGCGGAACACCTTTCAGCGCACCGAGGAACAACCCGTGCGGATCGGTCAGACCCGCATCGGCACAATTCTGAAGATTGGCGAAGGACGCTGTGCCGAAAACCCCCGTGGGGCGCTCTGCCTTCATCCGCGCAACTCGCACCGAGAGTTTGCGCAAAAGATCATAGAGACCTGTTGCAACAAGCCAAACGCCGCACAACATAAGAAAGCCCGAGGCAACCGCGCCGACAGGATCGTGCGGGTCAGCAAGCGCACGCCCCATAGCGACTGACATCGCAATAATTGACCCGCCGCCTAGCAACTTGCCAAGCGGGTTCGGTTGCCGCTGCATACGCATGGCATTGCCTCTCTAGCTTCTTTGCTTAGGTTAAGGGGGGCGGGGCAGATTGCGCCACCCCCGCCCAGTTTAGGGGAAAAGTTTACTTGCCGTTCTTTCCGGCATTCACAGCGGCATCGATGCGCTGCTTTTCTTGGTAGGTCATACCGTTGGTATTCACGGTGCCTCCAGACTGACCGATTTTGATCGCCAGTTGGGTACTTACAGTCATAACAATCTCCTTTGTCTGACTTCGATGATTGTCATTTGTGTTCCGCCAACCTGCACAAAAATCGCTGCTAAAAATTAACTTGCGTGCACGAACTTCGCATATGAGAGTGTGGATGCGCGCTAATGCGAAGAACACATCTTTGGCTGAATCGGGGGGCGAGAGGCCATGCCGTGGCAAGGAACGGGTGCTCAGGATAAGCAGCTCTGGCAAGCGCTCGACGAAGCGCTGAACCGGCAGGGCTGGCCTAAACAGCGCCTTGCCGCAGCGATCAACAATGATAAGCGGGCACTTGAAGCCATCAAGACCTGGGGCGACGGAAGCAAGAGCGTTATCGATGACGGCACGCTCGCCCGTTGGCACGCAAATGGCGTTACCAAGGCGCGCTCTCACAAAAAGCAGGTCATCTATGAGTTCTTTGAGCGGACAGCCACCCCGCGCACTTCGCTCTATCGGCCCGCTGACGGCCTGCCCGCAGGATTGGCTGCCTTTGCTGCGCAATTCAGCGACAGGATTAAAGAGCCCTTCGCAGATGACCTTTCGAGTCTGGACGGGGTTTATCGCGTGTTTCGACCCGCTTGGACAATTCCAAAGTTAAGCCATGAGCGCATATTGATCTCGCGCCTGAAAATCGAGACCTCCGGCGGTTTCACGCGTTTTAGAGAGTACCAGAACTATCAAGACCCAGATTCCCCAAATATCAAAATCGATCAGACCGATGATGGTGCTGTTCTGACTATGGGCAGAAATTTTGTCTTCTTCGGAATTGGTCGCGACGGTCATGGCTGTAAAATCTATACGAGCTGGAAATACTATCCATTGCCCAAGGCAGGCGTAAAGGTGCAGCAACTGATAGGAAGTATGATGGGCATTAACGGAATGGGACCCCATCTGAGCTACCAGTTTGTTGCCAGTCGCACCTCTGACAAGTGGGAGAATATCGATATGGGGATTTTCAGACCTCCGCACGAACATATCACCGTAGATATTTTGGCTGAACTGGGCTTTGGCGAATTGTAAAACAAGATTGGATCAGTTTCTGCACTGAAATCTCTGGCACAGGAATACCTCCCCATTTTTATGGCACCAACAAGATGATAGGATTTCGACAAACGAGAAGATTCAAGAATGATCGCGAGACTAAAAATATGGGCGCAAAAACTGAAAAGGGACGTGTTACTGGTTTATGTTGCAGGGCGCGATCCACGCACGCCACTGCTCGTTAAGACAATCGCAATCGTCATCGCCGCATATGCCCTTAGTCCAATCGATCTTATTCCAGATTTTATCCCGATCATTGGATACATTGATGATCTGATCATCGTACCAATCGGAATCATGCTTGTAATCAAACTCATGCCAGTCGATCTACTGGAGGAATTTCGTCAAACAGCAACTCAACTCGGAAAACTGCCGACCAATCGAATTGTCGTCGGTGTTATCCTTTTTATTTGGGGCGCACTCCTTATCACGCTCTTGATGTGGGCGTACGGCTGGTTCGTTCTGGATGGTTGAGAGCCAAGCCCATCCGCGTTGTACCGTCTGCAACATAGGGTCAATTTCTGAATGGAAATTGTCATGAAAGTCCTGTTCGTCTGCACCGCCAACAAGCTGCGAAGCCCGACCGCCGAGGATGTCTTCCGCGACTATCCAGACATCGAAGTGGTTTCCGCTGGCACAGATGCTGGAGCCCCGCGACCGCTGACCAAGGAGCTTGTTGCCAGCGCCGATGTGATCTTCGCCATGGAAACCCACCACCGCGAGCGCATCCGCAAAAAGTACAAGCAGCGCCCGCCAGACAGCCGCATCATTACCCTGCACAATCCTGACGAGTACGAACGCGGCGATCCGGCTCTGATCGAGCTGCTGCGGGAAAAGGTTGAACCCCGTCTAGCGAGCATCCTTGCCGACAGGTGAGTGTGATGCGCTGCACCATTGGCGCAACTTGATGCGCTGCAACATAATTGTAGTACAAAGAGCTACAGGAGCCGTAAGGCGGTTACGCAAGATGTGTGTTGTACTACAACACATCTTGGCAAGGGGCTCGCTGCGCGCCCCCGTTGCATCCCCCAGGCCGCGGCTCTTTCAGGGTTTTGAACCCATTCCAGAGCCAACAGATCGTATCGCCGATCAACCACTCGCGGGAGACTTCGCTCTCCCTGCACCCATCGATCCTTTCAGGATGATCAGGGGCTATCGCGCCCCCTGAGCCCACTCGCAGACCTTGGAGAAGTGCCTCTCCATCCTGCACCTCAACCATGCACAAACGTCTGGACGTTCGATCACCAATCAGGGGAGCGTTCCTGCTCCCTCCGAAACCCCCTTGACCATTTCATGGAGACGACTTCATCGAGACCGAAGAAGGGAGCATTTCATAGCTGCCCTTACCTTGGAACCATCCCATTGAGCAAGAGCCTTCGCGCCCCTTGCAACCCTGACCAACCCTGCGCGGATTGGATGCCGCCAACGCGTCGGCGCTGAACCCGATCACTAGTCCCAGAATCTAGTTCGTGTTTTATGACGGCGCGGGCATTCTGTTGCACCGAGCTACACACTTGCAACACGATCTCGTGCCTGCACGATGCAATCCAACCATATTGTGTGGTTTGGCAACCTCATTTTCTTGCAACCACTCGTTGATGCGTGTACGCTGAAAAAAACTAACGAGCAGACGCAAGCACATGAAATTTATTGATTTATTCGCAGGACTCGGCGGATTCCACCAAGCGCTCAGCCAACGCGGCGGTGAGTGCGTGTTCGCCTCCGAACTCAATTCTGATCTTGCTGATCTGTATGAGAAGAATTTTGGTGTTCGTCCGGCGGGTGACATTCGGGCCGTTGATCTCGACACGATCCCAGAACACGACATTCTTTGCGCTGGCTTTCCTTGCCAGCCGTTTTCGAAAGCCGGTGACCAAAAAGGGCTTGAGTGTCCTCAGTGGGGCAATCTTTTTGACTACGTAGTCGCTATCTTGCAGAAGAAGAAACCGAGATACTTCATCGTCGAAAATGTGCCGAATCTTATGAGGCACCGAGGCGGTGAAACTTGGGATATCATCTGCGACCAACTCAGAGACCTTGGGTACGATATTTCATTTGAGCGGCTTTCTCCGCACATGTTTGGCATTCCGCAAAAGCGTGAGCGCGCGTTCATCGTAGGTGACCTGCAAGGTCTGGATGGCTTTGCTTGGCCCATCCCAGATGTAATCGAGGCGACGTCCATTCGGTCTGTTCTGGACGACGAACCTGATGATGCCCACGCCCTGAACAAAAATCATATTCGGTATATTGAAACGTGGCAGGACTTCATCGCCGCGCTCCCTAAAGAAGAGCACATTCCATCCTTCCCGATATGGGCAATGGAATTTGGAGCGACCTATCCACTCGAAGGATTGACGCCTCACGTTATGGGATACCGCGGACTCGGTAAATTCAAGGGGGCGTTTGGTGCGTCTTTATCACGCCTTAAGCCGGAAACGGTGAAGGAACGGCTTCCAACATATGCGCTGTCCGTCGTCAGGGTTTTTGGGACCAATGGCGGCCTAAACTAAGACAGGGTTCGGCTCATCTGGTTGGTTTGATTATGCGGCGTGCTGTGGGTGATGCAAGCGTCGGGTTTCGAGCGTCTTACGTTTGATCCTTTCCGTTTGTTTTAGAATGGCTTTGTCGCGCCCGAAATAGACGTCGGCGGGTGTGACGTTGCTTAGGGTCTCCTGGTAACGCTGATGATTGTACTGATCCACGAAGGCCGCAATCTGGGCTT
>NZ_JBSXOD010000044.1:0-116623 GCF_056859255.1 Sulfitobacter sp. L-8 | reverse complement strand
CCAGATAGTCGATGTCGCCCTTGGACACCAACTGGCCAATGGCCTCCGGCGTGTCACCCCAGAAACCCGAAGCGCACCCGATGCGCAGTTGTCGATCCGACATATACCCCCCTATCTGCCCGTCCATTCCGGCGCGCGCTTTGTGTCACGAACAGCACGCTGTCCGGCCCGAAAAGCCGTGAATGCCGCCCGTAGCTGCAGAAATCCCGAAGGACGCTCTCTTTCGATTACGTCCGATGGCTCCCGTTTCCGCACCGCGCGCAACGGCGTCAAATCGCAAAAAGCGCGGCTTGCAAATATTTATAACATATGTTTGATTTTGGTCAACAGGTCAATCTGACATTCTGCTCGGGAGGAAAACCATGAACAGTCAAGACAGTACGGTGATGGCCGATCTGCAAGCCATCAGGGCAAACTACTCGCTGACCAGCGAGCAGCGACAGATCGTCGATCACGTGGATCGCGTATCGCGCGAGGTGCTGCACCCGCTGCAGGCGCGTATGGACGCTGAGGATTGGTGGCCTGACGATCTGTTCAAGCAGATGGGAGAGCTTGGCCTTCTGGGGATCACTGCGCCCGAGGAAATGGGCGGCTCCGGTCAGAATGAATTCACCCAGGCGCTGGTGTCCGAAGTGATCTCGAAATGGAATCCGGCGGTGGGTCTGTCGCACGGGGCACACGACAACCTGTGTCTGAACAACCTGCTGCGCAACGGCTCCGAGGAGCAGGTAAAGAAGTATGTGCCTGGCCTGTGTTCCGGTGATCTGGTCGGAGCCCTGGGGCTGACCGAACCCGGCGCGGGCTCGGATGCGCTTGGCTCCATGGCCACCACCGCGCGCCGCGACGGTGACGACTATATCATCAACGGCTCGAAGATTTACATCACGAACGGGCCGATCGCCGATGTGGTCCTGCTTTATGCCAAGACTGACAAATCCAAGGGCGCCAAGGGCATTTCGGCGTTTATCATCGAAACCGACAATCCCGGGTTCAAGGTAGCGCAGAAGCTGGACAAGATGGGCTTTCGCGGCTCGCCAACCGGCGAGCTGGTGTTCGACGAGTGCCGCGTGCCGGCGTCTGCCATGGTGGGTGCCGAAAACAGCGGTGTATCAGTGGTGATGAGCGGGTTGGATCTGGAGCGCGCGATGGTCACTTCTGTCTGCGTCGGCATGGCCGAGCGGGCGCTGGAACTGGGTCTGGAGTATGCAAAGATCCGCGAACAATTCGGCAAACCCATCGCAAGTTTCCAAATGGTTCAGTCGAAACTGGCCGAGATTTACACCGAGGTCGAAACCGCCCGCGCCTTCAGCTATCGCGCGCTGGCGGCCTGTGTCGGTTTGCCCAAGGGGGCCGGAGGACGTGGCGAGATTCACAAGCTGACCGCCGCCGCCTGCCTTTATGCGGGCGAAGCGTTCAACAAGGCCGTCACCGAAGCCTGCCACATCCATGGCGGTTCGGGTTACATGCAGGACACCGAGATCAACCGGTTGTTCCGCGCCAACAAACTTTTGGAGATCGGTGCGGGCACCAGTGAAGTCCGCAAGATCATCATCGCCGAAGAACTTTTGCGCGCCTGAGGGAGGACCCAGCCATGAACAAGCAATTACGCAACGACATCGACCTTCCAACACATTTCATGACCGATGAACAGCAGGCGCTGGCCGATCAGGCCGGCAAGTTCTTCATGTCGGAGTTTCATCATCTGAACGCGGAAATGGACGACACCGATGATCTGCCGCCTTCGGTCTTTCCCAAGCTGGGCGAGATGGGGTATCTTGGCCTCAACGTGCCGCCGGAATACGGCGGGGCCGGGCTCGATTTCACGTCGGCCTGCATCATAAGCGAGGAATTGTCGCGCGCCTCTGCCGCGATCGGTCTTAGCCAGGTGGCGCATGATAACCTGTGCGTCAACAATATCTATCGCAACGCCAGTGAGGATCTGCGCCGCAAGTATTTGCCCGGGCTGTGCGACGGCACGCTGATCGGCGCTTTGGGCCTGACCGAACCCGGTGCCGGCTCCGATGCGCTTGGCTCGATGCGGACCACGGCGAAAAAGGATGGCGACGACTATATTCTGAACGGCGCCAAGATCTACATCACCAACGGGCCGATTGCGGATCTGGTGCTGGTCTATGCCAAGACCTCGCCCGAAAAGGGGGCCAAGGGCATTTCCGCCTTTATCGTGGAAACCGACACGCCCGGCTTCAAGGTGGCTCAGAAGCTCAACAAGATGGGGTTCCGCGGATCGCCGACCGGCGAATTGGTGTTCGAGGATTGCCGTGTGCCCGCCAAGAACATGGTCGGCAAGCTGGATGGTGGTGTTGCGGTGACAATGTCGGGGCTGGACCTGGAGCGCGCTATCGTCTGTTTCAATGCTCTGGGCATTGCGCAGCGGGCGCTTGATATCTCTATCGATTACGCCAAGACGCGCAAACAGTTCGACAAGCCGATCGCCAGTTTCCAGATGGTGCAGGCGATGCTGGCCGACATGTACACACGGATCGAGGCGGCGCGCAGTCTGTCACTGAAAACCGTCGCCATGTGCGAAGGTCTGGAAGAAGGCGAAGGCGGGCGCGGCGAAATTCACAAGCTGACGGCAGCGGCGATCTTCAAGGCTGCCGAGGCGACATCATTTGTGCTGGACAAGGCCGTTCAGATCCATGGCGGATCGGGCTATATGCGCGATACGGAAGTGAACCGGCTTTACCGGACCGGGCGCGTGCTCGAGGTCGGTGCGGGCACTCAGGAAGTGCGCAAGCTGATCATCGCCGGCGAGCTTCTTAAGGAATGAGGGGAAAGACATGAGCGACCGAAAGACACCGCGTTATGCCTCTGACCTCATGGCGGGTCAGGTGGCCCTCGTCACCGGTTCCGGATCGGGCATGGGCCGGGCCACGGCGCTTGAGATGGCGTCTTGCGGGGCCAGGCTGGCCCTGTTCGCACGCCGCGAGGAACCGCTGGAAGAAACCGCCGAGATGATTCGCACCGCGGGGGGCGAGGCGTTTGTCGTGCCCGGCGACACCCGCGATGAGGACAGTATCGAAACCGCGATGGGGCGGATCAAGGAGCACTACGGACAGCTTGACGTTCTGGTGAACAATGCGGGTGGTCAGTATATTGCCTCGGCTCGCGACATCACGAACAAGGGTTTCGAGGCGGTGATTCGCAACAACCTGATCGGGTCGTGGCAGATGACCCGCGCGGCGGCGGATCATTTCATGTATGACTCCGGCGGCTCGGTCGTATTCGTTACCGCGATTTCGGGCCGTACCGCCCTGACCGGTTTCGCGCATACCGTTGCTGCACGCGCCGGCGTGACCGGGATGATGAAGACACTGGCCGCCGAATGGGGCGAATACGGGATTCGTCTGAACTGCGTCGCGCCGGGCACGATCAAGACCGACGCGCTCGGCCGCTATCCCATTCCGCCAGACCGGTGGAAGGATCTGAACCGGTCGGTCCTGAATCGCATGGGCGCGGCAGAGGACATCGCGGGTACGATCATCTTTCTTGCGTCCGATTTAGGGAATTTCATTACCGGCGAGGATATCTATGTTGACGGCGGTGAAACACTACATATGGGCCACGATGCCCGCGACATGATCAATCCGGACATGTTCGAGAAACGAGAGCGCGGAGACGGGAAAAATGAGTGAACCCAATGTCCTTCTGGATATCAAAGACCGCATCGCGACTGTTACCCTGAATGACCCGGAACGCCGTAATCCGATTACCGGAAACGATATGATCGAGGCACTTCTGGAAAAGTTTGCAAAAGTGCAGGCCGACCCCGAAGTCAGCGTCATGATCCTCACGGGTGCTGGTTCTGCTTTTTGTGCGGGCGGCGACATCAAGGAGATGAACGACCCCGACGGTGTTTTTCGAAAGGAGCCGTTGGCGGCGGCGCAAAGCTATGTCGACGGCGTGCAGAAATTGCCGCAGGCGCTTTACAACCTCGATATTCCGACCATTGCAGCGGTCAACGGTGCGGCGGTCGGTGCGGGGTGTGACCTGACCATGATGTGCGACATGCGCATTGCGTCGGAAAAGGCGAAGTTCGGCGAGGTGTTTCTGAACCTCGGGATCATTCCGGGCGACGCGGGCAGCTGGTTTCTACTGCGCCGTCTGGGCCACCAAAGGGCAGCCGATCTGACGTTTTCGGGCCGCATGGTCGCGGCCGATGAGGCGCTGGAGATCGGCATGGTGCTGGAGGTAGTGCCGCATGACACCCTGTTGGAGCGTGCCCGCGAACGTGCAGCGGTGATTGCTGCGAAACCGCCACGGGCGGTACGGATCGCCAAGCGCCTGATGCGCAACGCCGAACGGATGGATTTGCCGGATTTCCTGAATTCCGCGGCGGCCTATCAGGCCTTGATGCATCAGACCGAGGACCACCATGAGGCAGTCTCTGCGTTCATCGAGAAACGAAAACCCCACTTCACGGGGCGTTAAGGAAAGAACGCATGGCTGATATCAGCAGAGAATATATGGAGCAGATCGCGCAAATGTGGAATGCGCGCGGCAAGGGTCTGATTACCCACATGGCGCTCGAGATCGAAAAGGTGTCGAGCGAAGGCGTTCGGGTGCGGATGCCGTTCAATCCGGACTTTTGTGTGGATAAGGATCAGACCCTGCTTCACGGTGGCATTCTGACCGCTTTGTTGGACAGTGTTTTCGGGTTGGCGAACTTTGTGACCATCAAGGGGGTCAGCTCGATGGCGACCCTGGACCTCAGGGTTGATTATCTGCGGGCCGCGCGGTCGCGCGCAGACGTCATCGTCAGCGCGCATTGTTTTCGGAAAACCCGCCATATCGCCTTTAATGCCGGCAACATCTGGTTCGATGGCCACGAGGATGCGGAAATCGCCCGTGGAACCGCCTCGTTCGCTTTGACCCGCGGTGACACCAGCCTTCTAGAAGCGATGACCAAAGGAAAAGCCTCGTAATGAACTTGCAAACCGTCAATGCCAACGTGGCCAGGGTGCCGTTTTTCCGGTTTCTGAATTTCGAGGTTCAGAGCATGGACGACTTTCATGCCGAAGCCGAGATGACTTTTGAAGCTCATCATATCGGAAACCCGATCATGGAGCATTATCATGGCGGCATCATTGCCAGCTTCATGGAAGCGACAGCCGCTATTGCCGTCCAACCTGATTTCACCGAAGTTCCGGCCAAGCCGATCAATCTGACCGTGGATTATCTTCGGCCTGGTGTGAAGGGTCCGCTCTATGCCCGTGCGAATGTCACCCGCAAGGGCAAGCGTATCGCGAGTGTCAGTGTAATTACATGGCAGACGGGTCGGGAAAAACAGGTTGCAGAAGGACTGTATCACTTCCTGTTGGTCTGATCACAACCGTTGAACGGTCAGTTGGCCGTTTCGTGTTCGGTGTAGGGGGTCGCCTCTCTTGAGCAAACCCCTTCGAGCAGCAATTTGATGAGCATGCCGGAGAATTCGGGCAGCGAAAGATACCCGTCTTTTGCGGGTTCATTCGGGTCGAACCACTCCACCGTCCAGTTCAATGCCCCCAGCATCACCTGGCGCAATGGGACGATCTTGATATCCGACCGGATGGCACCGTCATCCTGCGCTTCGCGCAGGATCCTGTCCCACAGTCTTCCGTATTCATGACGAATTCCTCTGTGCCGTTCCCTGAAACTGTTGGGTAGCATCCCATAGCTTCGGATGTTCGCAGACGTGAACTCGCTCGCCTTGAAAAGAAAATCCAGATGCGTCCAGATTGCTGTCGCTATCCTTGCGTGATGATCGTAAGGGGGCTCAAATTCCTGAACTGCTGCGCTGACACCCGTCAGAAGGTCGCTCAACCCGGCGTTCAGAACCTCGTCCACGATAGCTTCCTTGGACTTGAAATGGTAGTAGACGCTGCCCGCCTTCATCTCCGCTTCGTCGGCAATCTGTCTCAGCGTGGTTGCTTTGTAACCATTGTCCCTGAGAACGCGCGCCGCGGCGATCAGGATTTCCGCGCGGGTTTTCTCGGCCTTGCCGATGGGGTCGGGGATGTCGACAGAGTTGGCGGCGTTCGTCTTTAGTCCTGTCGTAACGACCATGTGCCGGGAACACATTCCATCAAGTATCAGCTTGCTCATGCGTTCGGCGAGAACATGCACCGGATACCGATCCACATCATACCATTCCACTGTCCAGTTCATGGCACTCAGTATGAACTGGCGGATTGCAGCCACGGAGATGTCGACCCTCAGGTGGCCCGCATTTTTCGCATTATTCAAAAAGCAACTCCAGACCCGCGCATAAGCCGCGCGCAACTCACGGTGCGGAGCGCGTGCCTCATCGGACAACATCGGGTAGTTGCGGATATTGGCAGAGGTAAAGTCGCTGTCGGTCAGCAGATAGGTCAGGTGCGTTTCGATGAGCAATGCAAAGGTCTTGCGAAAATCATGGGAATCCCCCTTCGTCGACCGGACGATCTCACTGACTTTCTCGTAGAGTTGCCGCACACCAATATCCAGAACCTCGCTCAGAATCTGGTCTTTGGATTGAAAATGGTAATAGATACTTCCGGCTTCTATGCCGGATACCTGCGCAATGTCGCGCATCGTCGTGGCGTTGTAGCCTTCGTGCCGGAACAGGCGAGCGGCCGCAACGAGGATACCGCCTCGTGTCCGCTCCGACTTGCTCATTTCATCGTCGGTTCTCTTGATGGCATCAGTATATCTCACCATTCGTTGTCGATACTGAACAGTCACAACACTGTCCATTGTAATAAATCTAACAACTGTTAGAATACACCAAAGAAGGCTTCGAATCAAGTTCTTTGCCAAGATGTAAGCGGAAGAGGAGGATCTCTCTATGCGAGGGTTGAATGGAAAACGTGTAATCCTGACAGGTGGCGGTAGCGGCATCGGTCGGGCCGTATGTGAACGGTTCGGCGAAGAAGGTGCCGAAGTCGCCGTTTTCGATATGAACGAAGAGGGGGCGCAGGAAACTGTCCAGCATATTCTGGACGCCGGAGGCAAAGCGAAGGCGTTCAAAGTGGACATTACCGACCGTGCTCAGGTCGACAAGGCGGTGGCCGAGTTCGAGGCCGGCGGGCCGGTCGACATCCTTGTGAACAACGCAGGTTGGGATGTGGTCAAGCCGTTCCTCGACAGCGATGCAGAACACTGGAAGAAGCTTATCGACATCAATCTATATGGGCCGTTGAACATGCATCACGCTGTACTCCCCGGTATGGTCGAGAATGGTAAAGGCCGCGTGGTCAACATCGCCTCCGACGCCGGTCGCGTGGGATCATCGGGAGAGTCCGTTTATGCAGCCTGCAAGGGGGGAATAATTGCATTTACCAAGACTGTCGCGCGTGAACTGGCTCGCAAGGGCATCCAGTTGAATGCAGTTGCACCCGGTCCGACCGACACACCGCTTCTTGCCCAATTCGCCCAGGGCGATACCGGTGCCAAGATCGCCGAAGGCCTCAAACGGGCCATACCGATGAAACGCCTTGGCCAGCCAAGTGACTATCCCGGGATCATTTGTTTCCTGGCGTCGGATGATGCCGGATTTATCACCGGCCAGGTTATTTCGGTTTCCGGTGGCTTGTCGATGCACGGTTGATCGCCTGGCAGCCGTGCTTGCTCTAATGCGCCGCTGCCAAGCCATTTCCGAAGTTACCTCCCCAACTGGTCGCGCCTTCAGTGCGGCCTTTTTTCATTGACGAAAGATGACAAATAACCCGGTAGCCTCCGAGATTAAGCGGTTCAGCGCGGTTGCCGCTTTTTCGGATGGCTCTGGCACTACCACCGCCGAGTACCCGGCGCGCTATACCGAAACCCTGAATGCCATCACGGCCCTTTGAAAGGAAACGGAATGATTACTGTATTTGGAGCAACCGGCACCACCGGCGCCCCCCTTGTCGATACACTGTTGGCAAAGGGCGCCAAAGTGCGTGCTGTCACCAGCGATCCGAGCAAGCTCGACAAACTCAGGGACAAGGGATGCGAGGCGGTCACTGCAAGCTTCTCCGACCTTGCCGCGCTCGAACAGGCTTGCACCGGGGCGGACAGGATCTATCTGGTCACGCCTGCGCATCTGGACATGCGCCAATGGAAAGCAAACGCGATTGCGGCGGCCAAGTCAGCAGGCGTGCAGCACGTCGTTCTGGCCACCGGGCTTGGGGCATCGCCCAAGGCAGGGCTGACCTTTGGCAAGTGGCATTCCGAAGCTCAGGAGCTGCTGAAGGAAAGCGGGCTGGACTGGACCTTTATCCAGCCGACCTATTTCATGCAGAACCTGCTGTGGCAGGCCGACAGTATCGCGAAGACCGGCGTCTATCATGATGATCTTGGCGGGCCGGTGTCTTGGATCGACGCCCGCGACATTGCCGAGGTCGCTGCCGAGGCGCTGACCGGCGCAGGCCACGCGGGCAAGGGTTATGGCCTGACCGGGCCCGAAGCCCTGACCGGCGAAGATATTGCCGCTATCCTGTCAGACGAGACCGGACGCTCCATCACCTCAGCGCCCTTGTCGGCCGAGGACGCCAAGGCCGCGATGGTCGCCGGCGGGATGCAGGACGAGGTCGCTGCGGCCATGGTCGAACTGGCTTCCATCGCGCCCAAAGGTTACCTCGGCGGCATCGAGACCACCGTGAGCGACGTGCTCGGTCGTCCGGCGCGCTGCTTCCGCGATTTCGTTGCCGAGAATCGTGATGCTTTCGTCCGATAACTGGGTGGCGGTGCCGCTCTATCTTGAGCTGGCGCCGCCTGCGGACGCTGCGGCGCAGGTCGCCCATCTATTTGTGTTCCGCGACACCGGCGCGTTGAGCGGGCGCGGCAGCGGGCGTTTCGCTACGGATCTCTTCACCCTTTCGGTGACAGGTGGCGACAGGACGCAAATATCGCTTGCGCCACCCCGCCCGGATTTTACCCGCCGACAGTCTTCCTTTTGCGGCATCGTGGCCGGGCTACGGCTGTCGGCCCGACCGGAACATATGCCAGAGGCCGCAACGCTGACGCCCTTGGCATTGGCATTGGCCCGCGTTCGGGAGAGCGATGATGGCCTGCCATCGCTTGTTTCAGCGCTGGACGATGTTGCATGTAGGCTGAGCTTCGCGGCGCGTCCGAAGGCGGTTAGCGATCGGACCGAACGGCGCAGGACGCGCGCCGATACCGGGATTTCACGACGGCGGCTCACCGCCACCCGGCGATTTCGCCGGCTGCTGGAACAGCTCGCGGGCCCCACCCCGCCGTTGAGCGATCTGGCGCTGGACGCGGGCTACTACGATCAATCGCATATGTCGGCGGTCTGCCGGGCCTATGCCGGCAGACCGCCGGGTGCGCTGCGGTCTCTGGCGACCCCGCGCCCTTTTGGCCTTTCGTTACAAGATGCACGCCTCAAGAATCGGCTACGATTGCTCATCACGGATGAATGAAAGGAGTGAGATCATAGTATGGCACAATTCGATCCGAGGAACCCAGATTTTGACGCGCGCGTGCGCGAAAGTTTCGAACGCCAGAAGGTGATGCACACGCTGGGGATCGGCATTGCCGACCTCTCGCCCGGTCATATCGTTCTGGAGATGGCAAACAGCGATGCGCTGACCCAGCAGCACGGGTTTCTGCATGCCGGTATTGTCTCGACCGCGCTGGACAGCGCCTGCGGATACGCGGCGTTTTCGCTGATGCCCGCAGACGCGGCAGTGCTGACGGCGGAATTCAAGATCAACCTGCTCAACCCCGCCGACGGGGAGCGGTTTCGATTCGTCGCCGACGTGGTGAAACCGGGCAGAACGCTCACGGTCTGCGAGGCGCGCGCCTACGCAGTGAAGGGGCAGGATGAAAAACTTGTTGCCACGATGACCGGAACGCTGATGGCGCTGGTGGGACGGACGGGCGTTGCCGGGTAACCATCACCCCGACAACGGCTGCGGTGTTGCGCCGACGCCTGTGAACCGGCCACCGCACATCCTGGCGACCGGGTCGTTTCATCGGAAAGCTGGATCAGCTGTTCCAGCGTTTCGCAGTTTCAACCAACCGCTGACCATAGGACCGCGCCGTGTCCAGATCGCCGCCCGTCGGGTATTCCTCGGGGGAGCTGTCGGAGGGGGCAATCGCGAGAAGACCGGAATATCCGCCCGTCCAGTTCAGCTTTTCAGGGCCGTCCGCCTTGGTGTTGGCGGGCATGAGACCGACGCCGCACCAGAGCTGGCCGTGTTGCTGCGACAGGGTAATGAAATACTGGATGGTCGAGAACTTGTCACCATTTGCCGTCGCAGAAGTGGTAAAGCCACCGGCAATCTTGTCCTTCCAGTTCTGCGTGAACCAGGGCTTCGAGCTGGCATCGGCGAATTTCTTGAACTGCCAGGCGGGGGCGCCCATGTAGGTCGGGCTGCCATAGACGATGGCATCGGCCGCATCGAGCGCCGCCCAGGCCGCCGCGTCCAACTCTCCGTCTTCAGACAGTTTCAGCAATTCGACCTCGGCGCCTTCGACACCCCTGGCCCCTTCGGCGACGGCATTGGCCTGAACGTCCGTGTGGCCATATCCGCTGTAATAGACAATCGCTAGCTTCGTCATGGTCGGTACACCTTTTGCTTAATTTGGAATAGCCATGACTTAGGAAAGACGGTTACTAAAAGAAAGCTGATTGTTTTTCAAAACCTGATCAGAGGTCCGAAGGCCCGTCATTGATAATCAACTTCGTAGCTTACTAAGCTATTGATAAATAAAAATATAATATCACGACCGCGGGTCTCCGGCCGAGTTCTGAGCGCAGCTGCACAGCAATTGTGCGCCGGGTCACTCTTCAGGTGCAAGATTCTTCATCATTCAGACGGGCTTCGAGCACATGGCGCTGAACCTTGCCACTGGTCGATCTCGGGAAATCATCGAACGAAATAAACCGAATTTCGCGGGGCCGCTTGTATCCGGCCAGATACTCCCGGCAAAGCTGCATCAGTTCTTGCGCCTGTGGACCTCCATCGACGCAGGCGACGAAGGCCACCGGGCTTTCGCCCCATTTCGCGTCGAAGGCGCGCACCACTGCAGCGTCGACCACACGCGGATGCGCAAGAAGCACCCGCTCGATTTCCGCTGGATACACGTTTTCGCCGCCCGTCTTTATCAGGTATTTCGCCCGGTCCACGAAGTCGATGGTGCCATCGGAATTGCGTCGGAACAGATCGCCCATGTGAAAGAACCCGTTGCGAAAGTCGCGGGCGTTGGTGTCGTCGGCGTTCCAGTATCCCGAAAACAGGGTCGGACCCCGCACCGCCATTTCGCCCGGCATTCCAACCGGCACCTCGTCGCCGTCGGGATCGACCAACCGAACCTCGCAGAAGGCGCTGACGCGCTTGGACAATGTCTTTGGCACGACACCGGGGGCGATCAGGTCGGCGGTTCCCGGCGGCAGCCCGGTCTCGGTGGCCCCGAAGGAATTCAGATAGGGTGTGTCCAGAAGGCCTGTCAGCTCCGCAATCTGATGTGGGGGCACCAGATCGGCCATCGCGCCGCAAACTTTGATCCCTTTTACGGGCAGCGGATTGGCGCGTCGTTCCGCAATGAAGGCCTCCAGTGTGCCCGGCATCATTACGAACCAACCGACTTTGTGGCGTGACAGCGCCGCGTTGATGACCGCGGACTGCAACCCGTCCACCATGACCACGGTACCGCCGCGCAAAAGCGTCGCAAGGGCATGATCGGTGGAGGCCATGTGAAACATCGGTGCCCAGGCGATGAATCCGTCGCCGGGATCAAGCGCCAGTTGCGCGGCAAAGACCATGGACCGCGCGATGTGCGCGCGATGGCTGATGAGCGCCCCTTTGGGCAATCCGGTGGTTCCCGAAGTGTAAAGGATCGTCAGCCCCGCCTCCGGATCGTCCACCAGGGTGCCGACGCGCGCGTCTGGCCGTGCCCCGGCCAGGGCTGATTCCAGCTCGGGCCCGATTTCCAGACAGGGGGTTGAGGCAATATCCTGATATGCCGCCTTGAGGCCGGGTTCGACAAGCGCCAGAACCGGTTCGACCAATTCGACGCAATGCCGCAATTCGTCCGGCGCAAGCCGCCAGTTCAGGCAGGCAACGATCGCGCCGATCCCCGACGCAGCCAGTTGCAGCTCCAGGTACTCTGCCCGGTTGTGCGACAGAATCGCAATCCTGTCCCCCGGTGCTATGCCCCTGGCCAGAAACACGGACGCCAGCCGGTCAACCCGGTCGTGCAATTCGGCATAGGTCAACCGGTTGCTGCCGTCCTCCACGGCCAGAGCCTCCGCGCAGTTGCGCACACGGGTTCGAAAGATTGAGTACAGATCGGCGCGGCCGGCGCGCATCACTTCGGGCAGCATTGTCTTCTCCCTCGCTCTTGAGCCTCAGAGACTTTGCGCCAAACGCACCCCTTCATCAATAGCGCGCAGAGCGTCGAGTTCTGCCGCCTCCTTTGCACCACCAATCATCGTGACGGTGACACCCTGTGCAATGAGCTCCTCAGCCAAAGCCCGTTCCGGTTCCTGACCGGTGCACAGCACGATGGTATCGGCGGCTATGATCTTTGGCTCGCCGTCCATGACAATATGCAACCCCGCGTCGTCGATGCGGTCGTAGACCACGCCGCCCAGAGCCTCGACCCCATGCTTGCGCAGCGCATTGCGCAGGATCCAACCGGTCGAGACGCCAAGACCCGCGCCCGCTTTCGAGGTTTTACGCTGTAGCATGACGACCTTGCGGCGTGATGGTTTCGGGGCCAACGGATCGCCCGCCAACGCCCCCGACGTGGTGAACTGCGGGTCCACGCCCCAGGTTTCGCAGAACGCGTCGGTATTGTGGGTCTCGGCGGGTTCGGTCACGAGGAACTCGGCCACGTCATGCCCGATGCCCCCTGCCCCCATCACCACGACGGTGTCACCGGCCGCGCGGTTGCCCGACAGGATCTCGGCATAGGTCGCGACACTGGGATGGTCGACGCCCGGCAGATCGGGAATCCGGGGCGTGACCCCGGTCGAGATGACCACATGATCAAAGTCAGTGAGATCGTCCGACCCGGCGCGCTGTCCGAGGCGCAGCTTGACGCCGTGTTTCTGCAACTGGCCACCATAGTACCGCAAGGTCTCGTTGAACTCGTCTTTGCCCGGTGCCGCTTGCGCCAGATTCAATTGACCGCCCAGTTTGTCTTGCGCTTCGAACAGGGTAACGTCATGGCCCAGCATTGCTGCCTCAGAAGCTGTGGCCATGCCCGCGGCGCCACCGCCGACAACGGCCACTTTTTTGGGTGATTCGGTCGGACTGTCCCGAAATTCGGTTTCGCGTCCGGCCCGTGGGTTGACCAGACAGCCGACCGGTCGATCCGAAAAGATGAAATCCAGACAGGCCTGATTGCAGGCAATACAGGTATTGATCTCGTCCGCGCGGCCCTCGCGCGTCTTTTTGACGAAATGCGGATCGGCCAGAAAGGGCCGTGCCATCGAGATCATGTCCGCCTCGCCGGAAGCAAGTATGTCCTCTGCGATCTCGGGCGTGTTGATTCGGTTTGAGGCGACCACCGGAATGGAAACCGCAGCTTTCACGTTGGCCGCCGCCTGACGCCAGGCGCCGCGCGGCACCTGATAGGCGATCGTCGGCACGCGGGCCTCGTGCCAGCCGATGCCGGTGTTCAGAATATCCGCACCCGCTGCCTCGATCTTGCGCGCCAGGTCTGCGATTTCCTCGGCGGGCGCGCCGCCCTCGACCAGATCGGCGGCGGAAATTCGATAGATGACAAGAAAGTCCGACCCGCAGCGTTCGCGCACCGCGCGCACGATCTCAACCGGAAAACGGTGGCGGTTCTCGGCGCTGCCACCCCATTCGTCGTCACGCTTGTTGGTATGGGTGACTGTGAATTCATTGATAAGGTATCCTTCGGAGCCCATGATCTCGACGCCATCGAACCCCGCTGCCTGCGCGTTTTCGGCAGCTTTCGCAAAATCCTCGATAGTGCGGCGGATATCGGCATCGGTCATCTCGCGCGGAACAAAGCGGTTGATCGGGGCGCGGATCGGGCTTGGGGCGACGCAGCCCTCAATTTTTGCATAGCGCCCGGCGTGCAGAAGCTGCGCGCAAATCAGACTGCCTTCGGCCTGGACCGCCTCGCAGATCGGACGCAGGCTGCGCGCGTCCTCCGGGTCGTCAATACGTGGCCCTTCGGGATCGAACATGCCCTCGGCATTGGGTGCAAATCCGCCCGTAACCAGAATCGCCGCCTCTCCCCGCGCCCTTTCGGCGTAAAAGGCAATCTGCCGCGCGATACTGTCGGGCTCGGTTTCCAGCCGGGTATGCATCGAGCCCATGATGACACGATTTCGCAACATGTGTTGCCCTGCGCGTATCGGCGAAAGCATGGTTCCGAAGCTTTTCTTTTGCATGTCTGTCATTGTGAGGATCCTCCTAAAACTCCGCTTGATCTGTATTCTAACATTTGTTAGATTTTAGGGAAGAACATATTTCGGTCATGGGGAGGATCGCGGGTGCAATTCCAGCCAACAGAAGATCAAAAGGCCTTTCGCGAAACGGCAAAGAGGTTTGCCACCGAGAAGCTGGCGTCGAGTTATCAAGAGCGCGCAAGCGGCCACACCTTCGACCGGGCGCTGATCAAACAGATGGGTGCGCTGGGGTTGATCGGTGCCGATCTGCCCGAGGAGTTTGGCGGGCTTGGCGAAAGCTCGGTCACGTCCGGCCTGATCGTCGAAGAAATCGCCTATGCCGATTTCAACGCCAGCTATGTGCAGCTTCTGGGCTCTCTCATGGGCGGCATGGTGGCGCAGCACGCTTCGAAAGAGATTGCGTCGGAATGGGTGCCCAAGGTTGTGTCCGGCGAAGCGGTCATCGGGCTGGGTCTGACCGAACCACGCGGCGGGTCGGACGCGGCGAACCTGATTCTGAAGGCCGAGAAATCCGGCAACGGCTGGCGGCTGAACGGCGAAAAGACATCTATGAGCTTTGCCAGTCAAGCCGATGCCGCGGTGGTTTTTGCCCGCACCGGCGATCCGGACGCAGGCGCGCGTGGGGTCAGCGCCTTTTTCGTTGATCTGAACCAGGAGGGTATCAAGCGCACCCATTTCGACGACATCGGCACCAAACCTGTCGGGCGCGGATCGGTGTTTTTCGACGACGTTTTTGTACCGGCGGAAAACATGATGGCCGAGCAAGATCGCGCCTTTGGTACCATCATGGCCGGGTTCGACTATTCCCGCGCGCTGATCGGGTTGGAATGTCTGGGTGCCGCGCAGGCGTCGGTTGACGAAACATGGGCGTATGTCCAGGAGCGCGAAGCGTTCGGCGCGCCGCTCGTGCAGTATCAGGGTGTCAGCTTTCCGCTGGCCGAGGCAGAGACCCAGCTGACCATGATGCGCCAGCTTTGCTATTATACGCTGGACCTGCGCGACCGTGGCCTGCCCCACACGTCGCAAGCGGCGATGTGCAAGTGGTACCTGCCTAAGACCGCCTGCGAGATCCTGCACCAGTGTCTGATCCTGCACGGGCACTATGGCTACACAACCGACCTGCCGCACCATCAACGCTACAACGACGTTCTCGGCCTGCAGATCGGTGACGGCACCGCGCAGATCCAGAAGCTGGTGATCGCCCGCGAAAAAGTCGGGCGGATGGCGCTGCAATACGATAAGAGGGCGAAGGGAGGTTCGAAATGAGCGATCCCGTCATCGCCAGTATCGAGGGTGCGACCGGCATCATTGATCTGGCCCGCCCCGAGAAGTTCAATTGCCTGTCACTGGACGTGCATGAGCGCATCGCTGCCGCGCGTGCGGAATTCGAGGCGAACCCGGACATTCGGGCGATCCTCATTCGCGCGCAGGGCAAGCACTTTTGCACCGGTGCCGACCTAAATGAAGTGAAAGGTAAATTGAATGATCCCGCCGCGCTGGACCACTTCATCGCCTTCGGCATGAAGAACCTGCGCGCGCTCGAAACGTCCTCCCTCCCTGTCGTGGTGGCGGTGCAGGGGCTGTGTCTGGCCGGCGGGATCGAACTGATGTTGGCCTGTGACGTGTGCTTTGCGGGCGAAAGCGCGCAATTCGGCGATCAGCACGCGCAATTCGGCCTGATCCCGGGTTGGGGCGGGTCGCAGCGGCTGACGCGGCTGATGGGCCAACGCCGGGCACTCGATCTGATGTTTTCGGCCCGGTGGCTGAAGTCGGGCGAAGCCAAAGAGGCCGGTCTGGTAAACTATGTCGTGCCCGATGCGGAATTGCACGAGGTCGCGCTGGAATATTGCCAGACGATCGCGGGCCGCTCGCGCAACGGTATCGCCGAGATGAAGCGCCTGGCACGCGAAGGTGCAGACCTTGGCATCGACCAGCAAATGCGGCTTGAGCGTGACGCCGCCGTGCGCGCCCTGCCCAGTGATGATGTCGCAGAGGGGCTCGACGCCTTCGAGAACCGCCGCAAACCTGCTTTCAAGAGTTGAGTAGACACCATGGATTTTACCCTGAACGACGAACAACGCCAGATTTACGAATACGGCGGTCAGCTGGCGCAGAAATACGACAATGCCTATTGGCTGGATCACGCCCGCAAGCATGAATTCCCTCACGACATGTTCAAACAGATTGCCGATGACGGTTTTCTGGGGATCATGGTGCCCGAGGAATACGGCGGCGCAGGTCTGGGCATGACTGAAATGGCCCTGTTCATGGAAGGCACCGCCAACCACGGCATACCGCTGCTGATGATGGTGGTCGGTCCGACCATGTCGCTGGCGCATATCGCCAGCCACGGGTCCGAATTCCACAAGAAAGAGCTTCTTCCGGCAGCATGTCGCGGCGACATCCAGTTTTGTTTCGCGATCACCGAACCGGGCGCCGGATCCAACACGATGAAGGCCACCACGCTGGCCAAGCGCCGGGGCAACCGGTTCAGCCTGTCGGGCGAAAAGACCTTTATCACCGGCGCCGAGGTATCCGATTATTGCCTGGTGGTGGCGCGGACAAAGCCGCATGATGAAGTGAGCCGCAAGACCGATGGCTTTACACTCTTTGCCGTGGACCTGAAGAAAAAAGGCGTCGAAAAGCAGCGGGTGAAGATTTCGATCCCCCTGCCCGAGGAACAATGGACCCTGTTCTTCGACGAGGTCGATCTGGGCCCCGAAGATGTGGTGGGCGAGGTGGACGAGGGATTCTCGATCCTGTTCGACAGCCTCAACCCCGAACGGATTATCCTTGCCGCGTTGTGCTGCGGCATCGGACGGTTCGCGCTGAACAAGGGTGTGGCCTATGCATCCGAGCGCAGTGTTTTCGGCCAGCCCATCGGCGCGCATCAAGGTGTACAGCACCCGATGGCCAAGGCGCACACTGCGGTCGAGATGGCCAGCCTGATGACCCGTCGTGCAGCGTGGGAATTCGACAACAAGCTGCCTGCCGGAGCGTCTTCGAACATGGCAAAATACGCCGCCGCCGAAGCGGGGATCGAAGCCGTGGATGCCGCGCTTCAGGCCCATGGCGGATCGGGCTTTACCGAAGATACGGGGCTTTACGAAATGTATCCGCTGGTCCGCCTGCTGCGCACGGCACCGGTGAACCGCGAACTTTGCCTCAGCTATATTGGCGAAAAGGTCATGGGGCTGCCGCGATCCTATTGATCGCGCGGCCGGGAAGGGAGGACGACATGCAATTTGGAATGCGCTTCCGGCGGCAGGACGCCGCCGACAAGGTGAACGACCGCTTCTGGCACGAGATCGAGGGTAAGCCGCTTGATGAGGTGCGCCGTATTCAGGAAGAACGGCTGCGCGATCAGATGGCCTATCTCAAGGCGAATTCTACCTTCTATCAGGAGAAGTTCGCCGAGGCGGGCGTGGATTTCGATGACATCCGCACCATCGAGGACCTGCAGAAACTCCCCTTCACCTACAAGACCGAAATCCGAGAAAGCCTGGCCGCCGAACCGCCCTTTGGCAAGCACCGTGCTGCGCCGATGTCGGACATTATCCAGATGCAGGCGTCGTCCGGGACCACCGGCAACCCGTCCTATGTGGCGCTGACCGAAGCGGATACCGAGATGTGGCACGAGATGACGGCGCGCTGTTTCTTCGCCAACGGCGTGCGTCCCGGTGACATGGTACTGCACGCGTTTTCGCTGGCCAAAGGCTTTGTCGGGGGCATTCCCGTGATGCAGGGCCTGCAGTACATGGGCACAATCGACGTACCGGTCGGGGCCGACGGCGGTGCGGAACGGCTGTTGCGCGCCTGTGCCGATACACGCCCGCGCTGCATTGTCGGGGCCCCGAATTTCGTTCTGCACCTGGCGGAAAAAGCGCCGGAAGTGCTGGGCTGCAAGGCCAGCGAACTGGGCGTCGAGCAGATCGTCGTCGGCGGCGAACCCGGCGGCGGTATTCCAGCCATCCGTGCCAAGATCGAAGCGGCCTGGGGCGCGAAATGCACCGAGATGCTGGGCGGCACCGATCTGGGCGTGACTTACTGGGCCGAATGCGATGCCCAATCGGGGATGCATATGGTCAATATGGATTATATCATCACCGAACTGCTCGACCCCGAAAGCGGCGAAATCATTCCTTGGAAAAAAGGCGCCGAGGGCGAAATGATCTATACTGCAATCGGTCGTCAGGCGAGTCCGGTCGTGCGCTTTCGGTCAGGTGACTATATCGAGGTCATCGACACCGAATGCACCTGCGGCCGCACCGGTCCGAAAATCCGTTGCACCGGACGGACCGATGACATGCTGATCGTGCGGGGGGCCAACGTGTTCCCGTCGGCCATCAACAGCGTGATCACCGAAATGGTGCCCGAAACCAACGGAGTCATGCGCATCGTGGCCGATTTCGAAGGCCATACCACGCAAGGCGCGCTGACGGTGATCGTGGAACGCGGCCCTGACCGCAATACGGCAGATGATGCTGGCCTCAAGAAAAAGATTGAACAGCGCCTGCGTGACGCCCTTGTCTTCAAGGCCGACGTTCATCTCGTGGCCGCCGACACCTTTGAAAAACCCGGCGCCGCCAAGGTCGCCTTTGTTCTGAGAGAATACCCTGACTTGCCATGACGAAAATGAAATCCCTCCTCGACACCGGATCTGATGATTTCCGCAAGAACAACGCGCAGTATCGCGAAAAAATCGACGAACTGCATGCGCTTCGGCTCACGCAGCGGGTTGGTGGACCTGAGAAGGTGCGGAATCGACACATCGAAAAAGGCAAAATTCTGCCGCGCGAGCGCATTGAACGCCTGGTCGATCCGGGTACGCCGTTTCTTGAACTCGGCGAACTGGCCGGACTGAACATGCACAAGGGCGTGCCGCCGGGTGCCGGCATCATTACCGGGATCGGTGTGATCGAAGGCCGCCAATGTATGATTATCGCCAATGACGCCACTGTTAAGGGCGGCACCTATTTCGGGATCACCTGTCGCAAACATGTGCGCGCGCAGAAAATTGCCTGGAAAAACCGCCTGCCCGTCATCACGCTGGTCGATTCCGGTGGCGCGTTTCTGCCCGATCAGGCGAATCTGTTCCCCGACGAAGGCCAGTTCGGTTCGATCTTCCATCAGCAGGTCGGCATGTCGGGCGATGGTGTGCCGCAGATCGCCGTGGTCTTGGGGCCCTGCACGGCGGGCGGCGCCTACATCCCCGCGCTCTGTGACGAAGTGGTGATCGTGCGCGGTCAGGGCTTTATGTATCTGGGCGGGCCGGAACTAACCTTTGCCGCAACCGGTGAAAAGGTCGAAGCCGAAGAACTGGGCGGCGGCAAGATGCACTCCTCCGTCTCCGGCGTAACCGACCATTTGGCCGAGGATGACGCGCATGCGTTGGCGATCACCCGCGATATCGTCAGCCACTTGGGCGAAAAGCCCCTGCCCCGCAAGACACCCACCGAACCGCGTGCGCCTGCTTACCCGACCGAGGAAATCTACGGCATCATCAGCCGCGATCCCAAGGTGCCGACCGAGAACCGCGAAATCATCGCGCGTCTGGTGGATGACAGCGATTTCCACGAATTCAAGCCGCTGTACGGTGACACGATCATGACCGGCTGGGGCCGCATCCACGGCCACGAAGTCGGCATTATCGCCAATACCGGCGTGCTGTTCGTCGAGGCTGCGCTGAAGGCCACCCATTTCATCAACCTCTGCGTTCAGCGCGATATTCCGCTACTGTTTCTGGCAGATGTGAACGGCTTCATGGTGGGCCGTGAGGTCGAGCAGATGGGCATCGCCAAGGCCGGTGCAAAGATGATCACCGCGATGTCCTCGGCACGGGTGCCTAAATTCACCATCATCACCGGCGGATCCTATGGGGCCGGGTATCTGGCGATGTTGGGCCGCCCGTTCCAACCAGATGCGATGTTTGCCTGGCCAACCGGTCGATCGGCGATCATGGGTCCGGAACAGGCCGCCAGCGTACTGGCACAGGTCCGCGCCCAAATCAACGAACGCGAAGGCGAAAGCTGGACGCCGGAAGAGGAGGAAGCCTTCAAGGCGCCCATCCGCAAGGAATACGAGGATTTCCAAGGTGCTTACAATTTTGCCTCGAACCTGTGGATCGACAGTGTGATCGAGCCTTGTGAAACCCGCGATGTCATGGCGCTGATGCTGGATGTGACGTCGCGCAGACCCAAGGTCGAAACCAATTTCGGCGTGTTCAGGATGTGAGGCCCGAGAAATGAAAATCAAAACGCTTCTCATCGCCAATCGCGGCGAAATTGCCTGCCGGATCGCGCGCACCGCGCGGGCCAGCGGTATCACCCCTGTCGGCGTGCACTCGCAGGCCGACGCCAACGCCCTTCATGTCCGCGAGATCGGACACTCCGTCTGTATCGGCGGCGGCCCGGCATCCGAAAGCTATCTGAAGATCGACGCGGTGATCGACGCCGCGAAATCGGTCGGCGCGGATGCGATCCACCCCGGGTATGGCTTTCTCGCAGAGAACTCCGAATTCGCCCGTGCGGTAGAAGCCGCCGGAATGATCTTTATGGGGCCGACACCCGACACGCTTGACCGTTTCGGCGACAAGGCCAGCGCCAAAAAAGCCGCCGTTGCGGCCAGCGTCCCGGTCATTTCAGGTGCCGAAGGCGCGCGGTCCGATCCACACGAAATTGCCACCGAGGTGCGTGCGATGGGCCTGCCTGTTCTGCTCAAGGCTGTCGGCGGCGGTGGCGGGCGCGGCCAACGGCTGGTGACCGACGAGACCACACTTGAGGAAGACATCGAAGGCGCGCTGCGTGAGGCAAGGTCCACCTTCGGCTCCGAAGGGCTGTTGCTCGAGCGGTTCCTGCCAGAGGCCCGCCATGTCGAGGTGCAGATCGCGGGCGACGGCAAGGGCCATGTGGTGCATCTGTTCGAACGCGACTGCACGCTACAGCGCCGTCATCAGAAAGTTATCGAAGAAGCTCCGGCATGGGGGCTCCCCCGCACGCTGCTGGACCAAATCGCGCAGGACGCGGTGCGCCTGGGTGAAACGCTTGATTATCGCGGTCTGGGCACGGTCGAATTTCTGGTCGCAGGGGAGGAGTATTTCTTCCTTGAGGTGAACCCCCGTATTCAGGTGGAGCACCCTGTCACCGAGGCAATAACCGGGCTTGATCTGGTCGCGCTTCATCTCCGCATCGCCGAAGGCGCGGGCCTTGGCCTGGTTCAGGACGATCTGGCAATCAACGGCCATGCGGTCGAGGCACGGCTTTACGCCGAAGACCCGGCAATGCAGTTCGCCCCCTCGACAGGCACGCTGACGACACTCAGCCTGCCGGATGGTCTGCGCATCGACAGCGGTGTCGAAGAAGGCGACGCGGTAACGCCGTTCTACGATCCGATGATCGCCAAGCTGATCGTTCACGCACCTGACCGGGAAACCGCCCTGGCCCGGCTGGCGACGGCGCTTGATCATGTCGCGGTCGAAGGTGTGCAAACCAACCGGGCTTTCCTGACGGCGTTGGCGCGCAACCCTGAATTTGAACAGATGCAGGTGCATACCCGCTGGATCGACGGCAAACTCGACGCGCTGACACAATCAGGTCCCCTTGCCCGCCCCGAATTATGGAAGGCCGCCGCGGCCATTCTTTTCGTGGCGGCATCGCGCAGCGACGCAAGCGCCAATCCATGGACCAACCGCGACACCTTTACCGGTTGGCGGCTTGGCCTGGGTGGCGGTCCGATCGAGGTGGTACAGCGTGTCACGCTGACCGATTCCGCCGACACCTCCGAGGAATTGCGTGTCGGACCCGTTAAAGCACGCGGCAGGTACACCGTCCTGACGGAAAACGGAATTGCGGCGACACTGTCGATGCGTGAAGTCGCGCCGGGCCGTTGGCGCGTGAGCGAGGGTGACACGGTCTACCTCATCGACGCACGGATTCACGCAGGCGTAATCGAGATGGCCACACCCGAGGGCCGGCTCGTCTACCGCCCGGCCGCGCCTTTGGACTTTGCTGGAGGCGATGCGGCGGCGGATCGGGCCGTGGCCTCACCGCTTACCGGCATGATCGTCGAAATCAAGGTGGCCGATGGTCAACCCGTGGCCGAAGGCGACGTGATCGCGGTCATGGAATCTATGAAACTTGAAATATCGATCCGCGCTGCCGCAGCAGGGATCGCCAGCAACATATCCGTCTCGAATGGGGACATGGTCGATCGCGGCCAGGTCATCGCCGAGATACTGCCATCCGAGGAGTGATAAGATGAGCGACTTTCCCAAATTCGTCGAGTTCAGAGAAGAAGGCCCGCGCGAGGGCTTTCAGATCGAAAAGAAGATTTACCCGATCGAAAAGCGGATCGAACTAATCGACATGCTCAGCGAAACCGGTTTGAAACGCATTCAGGTCGGCAGCTTCGTCAGCCCGAAATACGTGCCCCAAATGGCCGATACCGGCGAGCTGTTCCAGCGTATCAAGCGCAAGCCGGGAGTGAACTACACGTCGCTTTGGCTGAACGACAAGGGGTTTCGCAAGGCACTGACCGCGCATGAGGTCGATATCGACCCGCGCCTGTTATTCTATCCATCCGAGGCGTTTGCGCAATCGAACAACAATTGTTCTTCCGCCGAAATGCGCGAGAAGCAACGTGACTGGGTCCGGCTTTACAAGGAAGAAGGCTATACCGTCGACGCCGCCTACGTGATGACGGCCTTCGGCTGCAACTTCGAAGGCCCGATTTCACAAGAGCGCATTCTCGACGATTTCCGGTTTATCCTCGCGCTTTGCGAGGAGGAACAGATCCCTGTGCCAATCCTTGTCGTCGCGGATACAATGGGGTGGGGAAACCCCGAAGCAGTGAAGCGGATGATCGGTGCCCTGCGCGAACTGGCCCCGGACGCCCGGATCGGCATGCACATCCACGACACGCGCGGGCTTGGTATCGCCAATCTCCACGCCGCCCTTTCGATGGGCGTGGACATGTTCGAAAGCTCGGTCGCCGGTCTTGGGGGCTGTCCTTTCGCGGGCCACGGCCATGCGCGCGCTGCTGGCAATGTCTGCACCGAGGACGCGGTTTTCCTGTGCCATGAGCTGGGCATCGAAACCGGCATCGACCTGGACAAGCTGATCGCGGCCGCGCTCAAGGCGGAAGAGATCATCGAAGCGCCGCTCATGGGCCGCGTCATGCATACCGGCGGTCTCGACAAATACCGCAAGACAAGCTGAGGGAGGACGAAGATGTCAAAGGCACTTGATGGAAAGGTTGTTCTGATCACCGGAGCGGGTGGCGGGATCGGTCGAGATATTGCGCTGATGGCTGCGGCCGAAGGCGCCGCCGTGGTGGTTAACGATCTGGGCGCGTCGCTGAAAGGCACCGGCCAGACGGAAACCGCGGCGCAAAAGGTGGTTGAGGAAATCAAGGCAGCGGGCGGCGACGCAATCGCTGACGCCGGCAGCGTTACCGAACCGGACGCCGCGCGCGCGATGATCGAGGCTGGCGTCAAGGAATTCGGCCGCATAGACGCCGTGGTGAACAACGCCGGCATCCTGCGCGACTGCTTCTTCCACAAGATGACCTACGAGGATTTCGACGCGGTGGTGAAGGTCCATCTTTACGGTGCCTTCAACACCAGCCGCGCCGCCGCCGACTATTTCCGCGAACAGGAAAGCGGGGCATTGGTGCATATGACTTCGACCTCGGGGCTGATCGGCAACTTCGCCCAGGCGAACTATTCCGCCGCCAAGCTGGGCATCGCCGCCTTTTCGAAATCGGTGGCGCTGGACCTCAAGCGCTGGAACGTGCGGTCGAACTGCATCGCGCCCTTCGCCTGGAGTCGGATGATCTCGTCGATCAAGACCGACACGGAGGAACAGAAGGCGCGCGTCGCCAAGATCAAGGAGATGACACCGGCGAAGGTTGCGCCAATGGCCTGTTTCCTGATGAGCGACCGTGCGGCAGATGTGTCGGGGCAGATCTTCGCGGTGCGCAAGAACGAGATATTCCTGTTCAACCAGCCTCGCCCCCTGCGCTCCGTCCATTCCGGTGAAGGCTGGACCGCAGATGAAATCGCCGAGCGCGCTATTCCCGCGCTCAAGTCGCAATTCACACCGCTGGAAGTATCAGCGGATGTCTTTCCGTGGGATCCGGTCTGATGGCTAAACGCAAAGAGAAAATTACCTCCGACATCGGCTGGAGCACCCCCGACCAAATCAGTGTGCGGGGGCTCGACCTGCCGAATGAGATTTTGGGCCACATGAATCTCGGCGATCTCGCCTTTCTGCAACTGACGGGCCGCAAGGCCACGCCCGAAGAAAGCCGCGTTTTCAACGCCATCGTGATTACCCTGGTCGAACATGGCATCACGCCGTCAGCCCTGGCCGCACGCATGACCTATATGGGTGCGCCGGAGTCGCTTCAGGCGGCTGTCGCGGCTGGGTTGTGCGGGTTGGGCACCGTGTTTGTCGGCTCGATGGAGGGCGCATCGAAGATGCTTTACGAGGCGCTGCCCGAGGACAAGCTTGGCACCGGCGCCGATCTGGACGCCATCGCGCTGGAGACCGTCGAGAAATTCCGCGCCAAAAAGGCCATCGTGCCGGGCCTGGGCCATCCTGTGCACAAGCCGGTCGATCCGCGTGCTCCGCGCCTGTTCGAAATTGCGGCGCAGAACGGCAAATCCGGTGAATACATCGAGTTGATCCAGAAGATACAGGCCGTTGCCGAAGAGAAGTCCGGCAAGATGCTGCCGATCAATGCCACCGGTGCAATCGGTGCGATCTGCTGCGAATTCGGCTTTCCCTGGAAGATCGTGCGCGGTTTCGGTGTCATGGCACGCGCCATCGGGCTGGTCGGTCATATCCTTGAAGAAAGCGAGAACCCGATTTCCTATGAGCTGTGGCAGCGCGCCGAAGAGGAAATCCTCGAAACCTCCGGCCCCGGAGCATCCTGAGCCATGCAAACATCGGCCCCTGAAACACATAATGATCTGCGCGACGCGTTGCGTGCGCTCTGCGCGCAGTTCCCGCCCGAATACCATCGCAACTTCGGCGAGGATAACACCTACCCCGAGGAGTTTGTCGATGCCCTTACCCGGGAAGGTTGGCTCGCTGCAATGATCCCCGAGGAGTACGGCGGATCGGGTCTTGGCCTGACCGAAGCCTCGATCATCATGGAAGAGGTGAACCGTTGTGGGGGCAACGCGGGTCACTGTCATGGGCAGATGTACAACATGGGTACGCTTTTGCGGCACGGCTCGGACGCGCAAAAGCAGCAGTACCTGCCTGGTATCGCCAGCGGCGAGCTGCGCCTGCAATCCATGGCCGTGACCGAACCGACCACCGGAACCGACACCACCAAGCTCAAGACTACAGCTGTCAAAAAAGGCGACCGCTATGTGATCAACGGTCAGAAGGTCTGGATCAGCCGTATCCAGCATTCTGACCTGATGATCCTGTTGGCGCGGACCACCCCGTTGAAGGACGTCCAGAAGAAATCACAGGGCCTGTCGATCTTCATGGTCGATCTGAAAGAGGCCATCGGCAATGGTATGGAGGTCCGTCCCATTGCCAATATGCCGGGACACGAGACCAACGAAGTGTTCTTCGACAACCTCGAAATTCCCGCCGAGAACCTGATCGGCACCGAAGGGCGCGGCTTCTACCATATCCTGGACGGGTTGAACGCGGAGCGGACCCTGATCGCGGCGGAGTGTATCGGCGACGGCTACTGGTTTGTGGACAAGGCCCGCGCCTATGCCGGCGAGCGCATCGTGTTCGACCGCCCCATCGGACAAAATCAGGGTGTGCAGTTTCCCATCGCCAAGGCCTATGTGAACGTCGAGGCGGCCAACCTGATGCGCTTTGAGGCTTGTCGGCGTTTTGATGCGGGGCAGGAATGCGGAGCGCAGGCAAACATGGCCAAGCTGCTGGCCGCCGATGCCAGCTGGGAGGCGGGCAACGCCTGTATCCAGACCCACGGAGGCTTCGGCTTCGCGCGGGAATACGATGTCGAGCGCAAGTTTCGGGAGGCCCGGTTGTATCAGGTGGCCCCGATCTCGACCAACCTTATCCTGTCCTATGTCGGCGAGCATATTCTCGGTATGCCGCGGTCTTTCTGAGGAACGCCTGATGCAGATCGATCTTGAATCGCTCAAGCCCTGGCTGGGACGGACCGAAACCAAAGAGGACATCCTGACGCCGAGCCTGATAGACAGGTTCCGCGCCACGTTCGACGCGCATCTTTGGGCCGGTGCGGGCGACGTCCCGCTGGGAATTCACTGGTGTCTGACCCTCGATTCTGCACCGGGAGGCTCTCTCTCGGACGATGGGCATTCTCCACAAGGCAGGTTCCTGCCCCCTGTTCCGTTGCCCTCGCGGATGTGGGCCGGGAGCGATGTCACGCATATCGCGCCGCTCACTGTCGGGCAAACGGTCACGCGCCGTTCGACCATCGGGGACATAACCGCCAAACAAGGGCGCAGCGGAACCTTGGTTTTTGTAGCCGTCAATCACGAGTATTCGAATGGCGAAAAGGTCTGCATTCAGGAAAAGCAGACTATTGTCTATAAAGACATCAGCCGATCGCAATCCGAAAAGCACACGTTCGTAGCCCCGGACCCGACGACGCTCAGATCGCGCCTCACCCCGGATTCGGTGCTGTTGTTTCGCTATTCGGCGCTGACGTTCAATGGCCACCGTATCCATTATGACCAGCCCTATACGACCGAAGTCGAAGCCTATCGCGGACTTGTCGTGCATGGCCCCCTGCAGGCAACGCTGCTCCTGAACCTTGCAGCGGATGCCTTGAACAAGGCTCCTCAAGGATTTTTATTCCGAGGCCTCGCTCCGCTCACCCTGCCCTGTGAAATACAGCTGAATTGCCGACCCGATGGCACCACAGGTACGGTCTGGTGTCAGGACGAAACCGGCGTGCGTTGTTCTTCCGCCGATTACTCCGCGACCTGATTATTTATGCGAAGTTATCAGAGTCAGTTGTTGATTTATTTTTCTAACATGTGTTAGTTTTAGATAACCGCTCGGTGGAAAAGCCGGGCAAACTTCCGGCAAAGATTCCGGGAAAAGCGCGGGGAGGAGCGTTGATGCGAGGAGACCTCGACGTCAATCGGGTGGCAGTTCATGCCTTGTCGATTGACCGCACAACATGCTGTCGCAGGCAGATGTGGATCACGGTGTGACCACATCTTCGGAATTGGCGCCTTTGGCGGTTCGCGGCGCGACACTGAAATTCGGCGGTGTGACCGCGCTGGACGACGTAAGCATCACTGTGAATGACGACGAGTTGCTTGCAATCATCGGTCCGAACGGTGCCGGCAAAACGTCGCTTCTAAATGTCACGGCAGGGTTTTACCGCCCACAGAAGGGACACGTCGAACTCTCCGGCAAAAACGTGACGGGCCTGCGCGTGGATCAGATCGCCCGGCGCGGTCTGGCGCGTACCTTTCAGGGCACCCATCTTTTCGCCGGCCAGACCGTGGTCGAAAACATCATGATCGGTCGGCACATGCTGATGAAATCGAATGTGATCCAGGCGTTTTTCCAGTTTGGTCCCGTGATGCGCGAGGAATCGGAGCATCGAGAAGCGGCCGAGGAGATCATTGATTTTCTGGAGATCGAGGCGATCCGAAACAGGCCCGTGGGCACATTGGGTTACGGGCTGCGCAAGCGGGTCGATCTGGGGCGTGCGCTGGCGCAGGAACCATCAATCCTGCTGATGGACGAACCGATGGCGGGCATGAACTCGGAAGAGAAAGAAGACCTGGCGCGCTTCATTCTCGATGTGCGCGAGGCGCGCAAGATACCGGTGGTTCTGGTCGAACATGACATGGGCGTGGTGATGGATCTTGCCGACCGGATCGTGGTGCTGGATTTCGGACGGGTGATTGCCGAAGGCACGCCCGAGGAGATTCAGAAAAACCCGGCTGTGATCAAGGCATATCTGGGGTAGCGGAATGGTCAAGCAACGAACAGCAATGGTTTATTCCGACCCGGCAGTGACGCAAAGCGAAACCCTGCCCCAGGTCCTGCTGGCCCGCGCGCTTTCCGAGCCTAGCGGGCTTGCCGAACGGCACAAGCGTCTGGGTATCTGGCGCGAATTCACGTGGGCAAATGTGCTGGAAAGGGTCCGTGCGTTGGCGCTCGGGCTGGAGAGCAAAGGCCTGAAAGCCGGCGATTCCGTCATGATGATCGGGGAAAATGAGCCGGAGCATTTCTGGGCGGAATACGCGGTACAGTCGCTGGGCGGGAAAGTCCTGTCTGTCTATCCCGACCAGACCGCCGAGGAGATCCTCTATCTCGCTCAGGATTCGCAGACCCGGGTTTTTCTGGCGCAGGATCAGGAACAGGTCGATAAATGTCTTGAGGTCGCGGATGAGTATGACGGTGCCATTGCGATCGTGTACTGGGACGGGTCGGGCCTTTGGGGCTACGACCATCCGCTGCTGGATTCCTTCGAAAGCGTAAGCGACGCCGGGCGGCAGATCCACGACAGCGACCCAACCCGCTTTGAAGAGCACGTCAAGCGCGGAAAAGCAGAAGATACCGCGCTACTGTCCTATACGTCCGGGACGACGGGCAAGCCGAAGGGTGTCGTCATCAGTTATCGCTATCTGTTCGATAACTGCTCTCGGGTGATGGGTGCGATCGACATCGCGCCCGGGACGGAATACCTGACATACATTTCTCCCGCCTGGGTGACGGAACAGATCTTTGGCCTGTCGATCGGACTGATCGCGCCCATGGTGGTGAACTTTCCCGAAGGCCCGGAGGACGTGCTGACAAATATCCGCGAACTGGCGGTCGACGCGCTCGTGTTCAGCCCGCGCCAGTGGGAGAACCTTGCCTCCATCGTTCAGGCCCGGATGCTGGGGGCCGGTAAGGTCCGCAACGCGATGTACGATTGGGGTATGAAGGTTGGTCGCGCGGTTCACGTCGAACGGTTGGAAGGGCGCAGCCCAAGTCTTGCCGCGCGGTTGCAACTGCCTCTCGCCGAGGCGCTGGTCCTGCACCACCTGCGCGACAATCTCGGTCTCGGCAAAGCCCGGAATGCGCTGAGCGGTGGTGCCCTGATGGCACCGGACGTCTTTCGCATGTTCCACGCCATGGGCGTGAAGCTGCGCAATGTCTACGGGGCGACAGAAATCGGGTTGCTGACCGCGCATGTGGGCGACAGCTATCAGCTGGAGACGAGCGGCAGCTGGATGCCGAGCAATACCGCCTATGGCGAACCGCTGGAATACCGGGTTTCCCCCGAGGGCGAGCTTCAGGTTCGCGGCGGATCGGGTTTCGGAGGCTATCACGGCAAACCTGACAAGTCAGCCGAGGTGCTGACCGATGACGGCTGGTACGAAACTGGCGACGCCGTGTCGATGACAAACGACGGCGAGCTGTTGTTCTTTGACCGTGTCAAGGACATGCGCCGGCTGGCAAACGGGCACAGTTATCCGCCGCAATTCATCGAGACACGGTTGCGCTACAGCCCTTTCATCAAGGATCTGATGACCCTGGGCGACGAGACCCGAGATTTCGTGAGCGCGCTGATAAATATCGACATGGAAGTTCTCGGGCGTTGGGCAGAAGAGAACAAGATCAGTTTTTCAACCTATACCGACCTGTCGCAGAAGCCGGAGATTCTGGATCTTATCAAAGGCGAAGTGGCACGGATCAACACCCTTCTTCCGGAAGGTTCACGCGTTGCCCGGTTCGCTAATTTCCCAAAGGAACTCGACCCGGACGAAGGCGAGCTGACCCGCAGCCGGAAACTCCGTCGGGCGTTTCTCGAAGAGCGGTATGAGAAGCTTGTTCAGGCGATCTATGACGGCAAGGCGGAGACCGACCTTGAAATCGCCGTGACCTATCAGGACGGTCGGCAAGGCGTGCTGAAGGCCACGGTTCGGGTATCGGATGTGGAAAATGCATCGAAGGCTGCCGGTCGGCAGTCGCAAACCTAAGGGAGGTCGACAAGAATGGTCTATTTCATCAATGACATCATAACCGGGGCTTTGATCGGCCTGTTGTACGCATTGGTCGCCATGGGATTTGTCGTGATCTACCGCGCCAGCAAGGTGTTCAACTTCGCGCAGGGCGAACTTGTGATCATCGGTGGTTTCATCGTCTGGTTCACGACCATGCAGGTCGGGCTAAGCCTGTGGTTGTCGATACCTCTATCGCTGGTTCTGGCGGGTCTGGTCGGATATGCGATTGAACGGATCTTCCTGACAAAGCTGATCGGTGAATCTGTGTTTTCGATGGTCATGGTCACCGTCGGCCTGCTGATCTTGTTGCGCGGGCTTGTGCTGCTGCTGTTCGGCCCCGCTGTCCGGCCCTTTCCGATCATCTTTCCGTTAAAGCCGCTTTTTCTCGGAGATATGTTGATCCCGATGAACCTGTTGATCGGAGGGATCATCACCGTCGTCGCGGCTGTTGGCCTGTCGTGGTTCTTTAACCGGACCCGGTCGGGGCTCCGGATGACCGCCGTGGCGGAGGATCATGTCGTCGCCTCCTCGATGGGGATCTCCGTGAAGGGGTCGATTGCCTTCGCGTGGATCTTGGGATCGATCCTGTCCACGATCGGTGCGATGATCTTTCTCAGCGGCAAGTCACTGACCTTCCTCGCGTCCGATATCGGGTTCGCGGCGCTCCCCGTTGCGCTGTTTGCCGGGCTCGAATCCATCGGCGGTCTGATCCTTGCCGGGGTGATCATCGGTGTGGCGCAGAGTCTGACCACAAACTACCTCGATCCGATGATCGGCGGTTCGCTGGGCAGTGTCGTGCCCTATATAATCATGCTCGCCATCTTGCTGGTACGGCCCACGGGGCTGTTCGGCTGGCGCACGATCGAGAGGGTGTAAGTCATGGATCCTTCCGGCATTTTCCCCACCAGCTATCGCACCGACAGGCGTGTTGTCCGTACGCGCTGGCAAATGGCTGCTCTCGCGCTTTTCGTCGGTCTCATGCTGGCAGCGCCCTACCTCGTGAGCGGACGCATCGTCGCGATTCTGAACATGATGATGATCAGCGCGGTCATCGCCGTCGGGCTTCAGATCTGCACCGGATATGCGGGGCAAATCAACCTTGGCCAGGCCGCGTTCATGGGTGTCGGGGCCTATACCGCCGCGATTCTGGCATCGAAAACGGGTCTCACATTCCTTCTGACGATCCCGCTGGCCGGGTTATCTGCTGCGCTGTTCGGTTTTCTCTTCGGGCTGACCGCGGCACGGATCAAGGGGTTCTACCTTGCCCTCACCACCATTGCGGCGCAGTTCATCTTTCACTTTGCCGTCCTGAACCTGCCCTCGAACTGGATGGGCGGGTCGAACGGCATCACCGTGCCTCCCGCAGAGCTATTCGGGCTGCGCTTCGTTGGCGAAACCGCGCAATTCTACATGAATTTCGCGGTCACTGCGATTATGATCGCAGGTGCGTTCGGTATCGTGCGCTCGCGCTTCGGACGTGCCTTCGTGGCGGTCAGGGACGACGATGTGGCGGCCGGGATCATGGGGATCAATGTCGCGGCCACCAAGGCGAATGCCTTTCTCATCGGGGCGTTCTATGCCGGGGTCGGCGGGGCTCTCTGGGCCTATATGATACGCTTTGTGGGTGTCGATCAATTCACCCTCTTCCATTCAATCTTTTTCGTGGCGATGATCATCGTCGGCGGCATGGGATCCATTGTGGGCGCATTGGTCGGGGTGTTCGTCATCCGCATCATCCAGGAAATCATCGCGACCGTCGGCCCGAATATCGCCGATTCGGTATCTTTTCTGGGCGGCGACATCGTGTTCGCGGGCATGAACGTCATTCTGGGCGGCGTGATCGCATTGTTCATGATCCTGGAACCCAAGGGGCTGATGCACCGCTGGAATATTATGAAATCGTCTTACCGTATCTGGCCGTTCCCCTACTGACCGATAGAACGGCTTTCAACCTGGGAGGAATAACAATGACCTACAAGACACGACACGGGCTTCGCGGCATGCTGGCCGCAGGTGCCATGGCCCTCGCGGCGACCATACCGCTGAAGGCACAGGCCGAAACGACGTATAACCTTGCCCTCCTTTCGGATTTCTCCGGCCCCTATGCCGATATCATGCCGACACTGGCTTCGAGCCGCGAAGCGGTTTTCGACTGGTGGAACGCCACCAGCGGTCAGAAACTTGGTGTGAAGCTGAACTATAAGAACTACGAAACCCGTTATGACGCCGCCCAGGTGGCGAGCCTTTGGCCGGGAATCAAATCGGAACTGGACCCGATTGCGGTCGTCGGCCTTGGCGGACCGGATGTTGCCGCCCTTTCCGAGCGCCTGCCGGAAGACAAGATTCCGATGTTCATGGCGACAGCCGCCTACGGCTATGCTTGGCAATCCGACGCGTGGATTTTTAATCCGCGTCCGACCTATTCGCACGAGAGCGCTGGCTTCCTGAGCTGGATGCGTGAACAGCGCGGCGGTGACGAACCCCTCAAGGTCGCAATCCTGGCGTCCGAAGCCTCGCCCGCCTACGTCGACATGGCAAAGGGCCTGGAACTCTACGCAGAAGAACATCCAGAAGAGCTCGATCTGGTCGAGATCATCTATACCGAGGTGCAACCAACGGATCTGACGGCCCAGATGCGCCGCGTCGCGCGGGCAGGTGCCGAGGCGCTGATCGTTCAGACGAACACCTCTATCGTGGTTGCGGCGAAACGTGGATTGCAGGCCAACGGTGCCGACATCCCGATCATGATGAGCTCGCATAACGGGCTGCCTGCCTCGGGCGGCGCGCTTGGCGGACTTGATCAGCTCGAAGGCGATTACGAGGCCTACGGCATGGCAGTTGCTGCGGATGAAGACACACCCGCGCGGCAATTCTATGAAACGCTGGCTGCGGATTATGGCCTGGAAGCACCCTGGAACGTGGTCACCGCGATGGGTATTTCGCAGGGGCTGTATACCGTCGCCGTAATCGGCCACGCGATCGAGGAGAACGGGGCCGAAGGTCTGACCGGCGAGAAAGTACGCGAGGCGCTCTTTGCCCAGCCGATCACAGCGGAGGAAACCCAAGGGTTCCTGCCGACGCTGACCTTCACCCCCGATGCGCCATTTCCTCTGAAAGGTCTTCAAGTGAATGTTGGCACCGTCAAGGACGGCAAGATCACCATCGAAGCAACGGGCGTGGATGTTCCCGACGTCAAGAAGTGGTGAACACAACCGGGCGCCGCGATCGCGGCGCCCGTTCTGAACCCTAACCCCGGGCACAATACCATGCTGGAACTCAACAACGTAGAAGTGACCTATTCCGATGTCATCCTGGCGCTCAAGGGCGTTTCGATGAATGTGCGCGAAGGTCAGTGTGTTGCGCTGCTCGGCGGCAACGGGGCGGGGAAAAGCACGACGCTGAAAGCTATTTCAGGCACGTTGAAGTCGGAGGACGGAACTGTTTCGGCGGGCTCCATCACGCTGAACGGCACGCCGATCCAGAACATGGAAGCGTCAAACGTGGTCAAGACCGGTCTCATCCATGTGATGGAAGGGCGGCGCGTGCTGCGCCACCTCACGTCCGAGCAGAACCTTATCGTAGGCGGGCATATGGTGCCCAACTCCGCTGAGCTGAAAAACCGGCTGGAGCATGTCTATACTTTGATCCCTCGCCTGACCGAGCTACGCAGCCGAACCGCCGGATTCATGTCCGGTGGCGAGCAACAGCTGCTGCTGATCGGTCGCGCCATGATGGCGAAACCCAAGATCATCGCCATTGACGAGCCATCGCTCGGGCTCGCCCCGATGATGATCCGGGATGTCTACGCGGTGCTTAGGCAACTCAAATCCGAAGGGACGACCTTTTTCCTGGTCGAGCAGAACAGCGCCGCGGCGCTGTCGATCGCGGACTATGCCTATGTGATGGAAAACGGGCGTATCGTGATGGATGGCCCCGCCGACAAACTCGCGGACAACGAGGACATCAAGGAATTCTATCTCGGTGTCACCGCGTCGGGCGAACGCAAAAGCTATCGCGACATCAAACACTATCGGCGTCGCAAAAGGTGGCTTGGATAGAAAGGGACAGACTATGAGTGAACTCCTCGACATCAAGGGCCGTACCGCATTTGTAACCGGTGCCGGACAGGGGGTGGGCCGTCAGGTCGCGCTGTATCTGGCGCAGCACGGCGCTGGCGCCGTTGTGGTCAATGATTTCCACGCCGAACGCGCAGAAAGCGTTGCTGCAGAGGTGGAGGCCGCAGGCGCCAAGGCGCTTCCGCTGGCATTTGACGTATCCGATTTCGAGGCCGTTGGCGCAGCCTTTGCCGAAGCGCAGGAAACCTTTGGCGGCGTTGATATCCTGGTCAACAATGCGGGCAACGCCGGGCCGACGTCGCGGCTTGACGATCTTGTGCCGTTCTGGGAATCCGACCCAACCGAATGGCGCCGTTGGATGGCCACGAATTACGACGGGGTGCTGAACTGTACCCGCCACGCAATGCCATTGATGGTCAAAGGCGGCTATGGGCGGATCGTGACCGTTATATCCGACGCGGGCCGCGTCGGAGAGCCGCATCTGGCGGTATACTCCGGTGCCAAGGCGGGAGCCGCGGGCTTTATGCGGGCCATTGCAAAGGCCGGTGGCCGGTTCGGGATCACCGCGAATTGCGTCGCCCTCGGCGGAACACGCACGCCGGCGGTCGCCGATCTGATCCCCGACGCAGAGACCGAGAAGCGGGCCCTGTCGCAATATGTGATCCGCCGGTTGGGAGAGCCGGAAGACCCTGCCGGCATGATCCTGTTTCTGTGCTCGGACGCGGCGAGTTGGATCACCGGACAGACCTATCCGGTGAATGGGGGGTATTCCTTTGCCTGCTAGGGCCGAATGTGGGCGGGCGACTTTAGTCGGATCCGCCCGCGAACACGCTGTCATTGTCAGCGCCAAGCTCGGGCGGAAGGCCCGAAATTCCGGATACAAAGTCATTGAATTTCAAGGGCTGAACCAGGAAAGTCTCGGTCTTGCCGCTGTCATGCGCGACGGTGCGCAGCAGTTGCCGTGCACGTACATGCGGGTCGTCCAGCGTTTCGACCAACGAATTGAGCGGCCCCCAAGGCACGCCCGCGGTGTCAAACAAAACTCCCCAATCGGCACGCGTTTTGCTGACCAGCACCGCCGCGATCTCTTCGCGCAGTGCGTCCTTGCGGGCGACGCGGTCACGGCCTTTCAATCCGGCCAGGTCCGGCTTGCCGATCACATTGCAGAACGGCTTCCAGAACCAGTCCTCATGCGCGATGGACAGCGTCATCAGCTTGCCATCCTTGCAGGTGAAAACGCCATAGGCCGGTTCGGAGATGAATTCGCCCAACGGCGTGCCATTCGCGGCCGGAACGAGGAAGGCGGTGAGCATGGAGACCACTGCGTCCGACATCGAGACGTCCACGTACCTCCCCTGCCTCGTGCGCTCGCTGGAAACGACCGCCGACAGAATCGCAATGGCCGCGAACAGCGCCGCGCCGACATCCGCAAGTGGAATGGTCGGCAGCGGTCCGGGCTGTCCGGCATCCGCCTGATCGGCCAGCAGCCCACCGACACCTTCGTAGCTCAGATCGTGGCCCGCCCGGTCTCGATAGGGACCATCCTGCCCGTATCCCGAGATCGACACGTAAACGAGGCGCGGATTGATCGCGCGCATGTCTTCGAAACCGGCGCCGAGCGCCGCCAGTTTGCCGGGTCGGAACCCCTCGACGATGACATCGGCACCTTTAGCCAGATCGTGAAACTGTGCCATTCCTTCGGTCGATTTCAGGTCGAGCGCAACGCTGCGCTTGCCCCGGTTCAGCGCCCGGAACAGGGGTGGAAACTGCCGGGCCGGATCGCCGATACCCGGCCTTTCGACCATGATGACCTCGGCGCCCATGTCCGCGAGCAGCATTGTTGCATAGGGACCGGGGAATTGTTCGGCGAGGCTGAGAATTTTCATGCCGGCCAGGGGTGCAGTGCTCATATCAGGCTCCATCTGTCGTTTTCCGCGCGAGCGGGTCCGCCTCATAGCAGCGTATTTCAGCAAGAAAAGCAAGCCGAAAACCTAAAAACCTGTTTTTAATCATGAGGTTAACGTGACTGAAGCACCCCCGACCCTATCCGTCGAACGTATGTCCAGAACCGAATGGATTACCCTCCAACGGACTGACCAGATGAACGCCATGTCCATGCAGATGTTGCATGAGATGACCACCGCCCTGGAGAACGCGATGTCCGACGACGCAGTCCGCGCCATCGTTCTGACCGGATCGGGGCGGGCGTTCTGTGCCGGTGCGGATCTCAAGGAAGTCGCCGGTGCCAATCATGAACCCGGCCAGCCGGACCTGCTCGATCTGGTCGATCATACCTTCGGCCTGATGCGCGACGGCCCCAAACCCGTGATTGCCGCTGTGAACGGGCTTGCCATGGCAGGAGGGCTCGAAATGGTGATGGCCTGCGATCTGGTCTTTGCCGCTGAAAGCGCCAAACTGGGCGATGCCCATTCCAATTTCGGCGTATTTCCGGGGGCCGGGGGCGCAGCGATTCTGCCACGGCGGATCGGTCTGAACCGCGCCAAATACCTGCTGTTCTCGGGCGAAAACGTATCCGCGCAGGACATGATGGACTGGGGACTGGTGAACAAGGTTGTCCCGGATGCGGAACTGCACGACGCCGTCCAAGCCTTCACCGACAAGCTGGCCGACAAAAGCCCTGCCGTGCTGCGCCGCATGAAAGCGGTCGCGAACCGGTCACTGAACGTCGACGAAGCTGCCGCCTTGTCTGAAGAAATGCTGAATCTGCGCGCGCACATGCGGTCGTGGGATATGCGCGAAGGTCTGGCGGCTTTCAATGAAAAGCGCAAACCGCAGTTTCGCGGCTACTGAACAAGGAGACTGCAAGATGCAGGATATCTATGTCGTTGGCGTCGGGATGACGCCGTTCGGGAAATTCCGGGACAAGACCATCAAGGACATGACGGGCGAAGCCGTCACCGCCGCGCTTTCGGACGCCGGGGTGACCGCTGATCGCATCGACGGTGCATTCTTCTCGAACGCGGTGCAGGGTCATATGGAGGGCCAGCACATGATCCGGGGCGAGATCGCGTTGCGCGAGATGGGCATTCAGGGCATTCCGGTGGTCAACGTCGAAAACGCCTGTGCCAGCGCCTCGACCGGGTTCAAGCTGGCCGTGGATTTTCTCAAGGCAGGGAACGGTGATTGTTGTTTGGCCGTAGGTGCCGAGAAAATGTATTCGGATGACCGCGCGCTGATGTTTTCGGCCTTCGACAGCGGTTGGGACGTCAGTAATGGCGAAGAAGTCGCGCGGCGTCTGGCCGATCTGGGCGCCGGGGTCGAGGAACCGCAAGGGTCGAAATCGCCCAAGCCCTACAGCGTGTTCATGGATGTCTATGCCGGTTTCGCGCGGCTGCACATGAAGACCTTCGGCACGACGCAGGAACAGTTCGCGGCCGTCTCTGCCAAGAACCACGCGCATTCCGCGCATAATCCGCTGGCACAATACCGCGATGCGATGACAGTTGAACAGGTTCTGCACGCGCCGCCCATCACCTACCCGCTGACCCTTCCGATGTGCGCGCCGATCTCCGATGGCGCGGCCGCGGCGGTTCTGTGCACCGGCGAAGGGCTCAAGCGGCTGGGTCTCGATTCATCCCGCGCGATCAAGGTCAAGGCCGCGATCCTGCGCTCAGGCACAGACCGTCCGCCGGAGGATTACAAAAACCACCTGACCCGCCTTGCAGCACTTCAGGCCTATGAACAGGCGGGGCTTGGCCCAGAAGACATGTCGATCGCCGAGGTGCATGACGCCACCGCCGTGGGCGAAGTCATCCAGATCGAGAACCTCGGTTTTGTCCCGTTCGGTGAGGGTGGCCCGGCCAGCCTGCGTGGCGAAACCAAAATCGGCGGACGGATCCCGGTAAACCCCTCTGGCGGACTGGAATCCAAGGGGCACCCGGTCGGGGCCACCGGGATCGGACAGGTTTTCGAACTGGTCACGCAACTGCGGGGCGAGGCTGGCGCGCGTCAGGTCGAAGGTGCGAAGAATGCCATCGCCGAAAACGGTGGCGGCCTGCACGGCGTCGAAGAGGCCGCTGCCTGTGTCACCATTCTGGGCCGTTGAAACAAGGAAAAGAATATGGAAAACGTGATCGCCGCCGCTCAGGCAATCTATACAGACGAGCAGCGCATGTTGCTGGAAAACTTCCGCAAGATGGCCGAAGCGGAGTTCGCGCCGTTGGCAGAAAAATACGAGGATCTCGGCCACCCGCCGGATGCGGACACGCTGAAATCCCTGTTCGCCAAGGTCGAGGAATTCGGCCTGATCAGCGGACTGATACCGGAGGAAGACGGCGGTGCCGGGATCGACCGGATGACCTACGGCATCCTCTACGAGGAACTGGCCCGCATCTGGGCCGATTTGGCGATTGCGGTGCTGATCCAGAGCCATGCTGTTTTCGCGGTCAACCTGCTGGGCGACGCGGCGCAAAAAGAGACATATCTGAAGCCGCTCCTGCGCAGTGAGCGCATTTGTGCCACCTGCATTTCCGAACCGGAAGTCGGCTCGAACGTGCGAGAGGTCAAGACCCGCGCGGAACGCAAGGGGGACAAGATTTTTGTTACGGGCCAAAAGCTCTGGATTTCCAACGGGGCGCAATCGGACTTCGCAATCGTGGTCTGTAATCTCGACGATGGGATCTCCATGGTCATCGTCGATCGCGACAAGGGCGGCTACGAAAGCCGCGAGTTGCGCAAGATGGGGCTTGTCGGTGCCTCGACCTGCGAATTGTTCTTTGACCGGGCCGAAACAACGGACGCCCATGTTCTGGGGAACTCCGGCGGCGGTCTGTTCCAGACACTGAAGCTGTTCGAAAGCGCGCGTGTGTTTGTCGGCCTGACCAGCATCGGCATCGCCCAGGCCGCGCTGGAATGCGCCGTCAAATACGCGCAGGACCGCGAGCAGCACGGAAAGCCGATTGGCGGGCATCAGTTGATCCAGGGGTATCTGGCCGACATGGCCACCCATCTAGATGCAGGACGGCTGTTGTGCCAGCGCGGGCTGCAACTTCTTGATATGGGCGTGCGCTGCGACACCCAGACCTCGATGGCAAAATGGTATGCAACCGAGATGGCCGTCGAAATCGCCGGAAAAGCGGTGCAGATCCACGGCGGTAACGGCATCACCAAGGAGTTTCCCGTCGAACGCCACTTCCGCAATGCGAAAGTCATGCCGATCCCGGATGGGACCACCGAGATTCAGAAGCTGGTGATCGGGCGGAACCTGACAGGGTTGAACGCGTTCTGAAAGCGGTCCCTGCCCTGACGATGTAGGACCGCGCAAGTGACAAGGTTCGCGCGGCTGCGCGCACCTGCCACAGACGTCGTCGGGCCTTTGGCCCGTGCACATCGGGTTCTCCGGTTATCGAAGGGCGATTGCAGCTTCATGCGATTGCGCTGGCCGAAACCAATGCGGTGTTCTCACAAGCGGATGCTGGATCGCCTGGTTCTGACCGATCGGACGGCCGAACACGATGCGTTCGCGCGCATAGGCCGCCGCCTTTTCCAGGACGTATATTCCGAACCCGACCGCTGCCGAAGTGACGACAAACCGCTTGGCGTTCCGCCCGTTCAGCAGGACGTTGAAGCACGGCGACGCGCAAAGGTGAATATGGGCGTGGTGTCAAGGCCGACGTCCGGTTCAGTGACGCCAAAGCAGGAGCGGTGTGCCCCCCGGATCAGCGGCCGCAGCATCCGGGCCTTCCGTTCGTCGGTGCCAAAGCCGACCACAGGTTGCAGCCCGAAAATGTTGATCTGCACCGCAGAATTGGCCGCCGCACCGTAGCGCCCGATCTCCTGCATGACCAGAGATGCCTTGTTGATGCCGGGACCCGATCCCCCACTGCTCTTCCATGGGCACGCCATAGAAGCCGCCCTTTGCGATCTCGGCGGTGAAAACGTCGCAGCGGATATGGGCGATATGGGCTATGACCGGTCGGCCTTCGGGATCAAACAGGCGCGAGACGACACGGGCCACCGGCTCGCTGAAGGTGACGCCCAGCAAGTGGGCGGTGGCGACATCGGCCCGGACGATAGTGATGATCTGGTAGCCCGACAGGTCCGTCAGGCCGGTATGATCGCGCGACAGTTGCGAATAAAGCTGCGTTTCGTCGGCACCCTCGGGCAGCATGTCAAAATAGTGTTGCGGCAACCACAGATCGGCCAGCAAATAGGGCTGCGCCTTGGTATAATGGTGCTTGCGCACATGAAGCTGCGGCGTTTCCATCCCCGTCAGGTCGCGGCCAAGATCGGAAAGCGCCAGCGGATCGTGGGCGGGCGCGCGCGGCTTGATCTGCTCGGCCTGCGCGATGACAAAGATGCCCAGTCCGAGTGCGCTTTCGATCAGGCCCGCACTGCGCAGAACCCCCAAGGCCTGACGGACGGCCCCATTCCTGTGTGGGACTGGGCAACCAAAGACGCTCAGATCCCTGCCGGTGGGCGCGTTTACTTCGACTCTCAGCCCGGCTGCTCGTTATGCGGATGAGGTCCGGGCCAACCGTGCATAGGTTCGGCAACGTCGATCCCGACTCTGAAGACACATTGATATGGTACGAAAGCGGGCGAATTGGGTCAAACTTGCCGCACGGCGTTACCACCGAGCATAGCCACATCCGAGGATGCGAACCCGCGGTGGTGTAGCAAACCCGGTCAGCTGATCCGTGCGTTCATCCAATTCAGAACCGAAGCCACGTCCGCGACCGGGGAGGTTTGGCCGCATCAAATGACGGGCCGCTTTAAATGTATCTATAGCGTGATCGTCGACTGCAGACCTGCTCGTGTCCATTCGAGACTCATCTTTGGGAAGGGTGTATCGGAAATCACGACAGACGGGACCCCGATGATCCATAGACTCTTGGGTCATGACCTTTCTTTCCCAGATTCCGAACAATTTCTTCACGCATGATATTAACAATCTCGTTTTCGGATCGCAGGATGACATCCGTTGGGGCACCAACCCCGACGGCGAAAAGACGAGAACTCTGGTGGCTGGGAAAAGGCATGGAGATCAATCCCGCGCCTTTGACAACTTGATCGGTGGAAAGATAGTACCCCTTGGCGCGGGTCTGGGCCAACGAGGCGACGAAGGCCTTCACGTCCACTGCCGGTTCGTCGGGCGCACGGTAGGCATTGATTCTTCGCAACAGACGGCACACTTCTTCATCGCTGAAGCGGCTCATCAGAACCCGCCCAAGCCCCGAAATTCCCAGCGGTCGTCGCGTACCAAGTGAAATGTGGTGGATCGGCGACTTTTTCGGACGGATCAGGTGCACATACTCCGCGTCGTCACCGTTCTTGGTTGCCAGGACCACCACATGCCGGGTCCGTTCCGAAATAGCCTTCAGCAGCCGCTGAATGATGCCTTCACCGAACAGGTCGGGATTCATCCATGACCCCAAGAGCGGAACCCGCTCGGTGGGGAAATAGCTCTTCCGTTTAGCGTCGTGGGTCAGGAACCCCAACTCGACCAAACTTTTCAGGAGCGCCGAGGTGCTCGATTGCGGATACCCCAATTCCTTGGAGACCTCCACGACCGATAGCGGTCGACGAACCTCGTCGAAATACACCAAGGTCTGGCAAGTGCGTGCGACCGATTTCACGATGGGGGTCCCGCGTGCCTTCACCGAAGCCCGATGCGCGTCATCCATAATCCCCTCCCGGCATACTATTATATGAACAGTATTCAGAAAGTAGAATGGCGGCGTATGTGATTTCTGTCAACTGTTAGAAAATTACACAAAGCCCGCCACATGCGTCGGAGGCTCGGGAAGGTGTCGGGTACGGGTGTCAGTGGCCTCCTCTTCTCGTGGGGATAATTACGCCATCTGCGGCCACGGCGCCCTGGCCACTCGGACCGATGATCAACGGGTTCACATCAATGGTCTCAAGCGCGGCGCCGTGATGGGCCGCAAAGGCTGACAGGCGCGCAAGCGCGTCAGCGAGCGCGTCGATGTCGCGTTCGGGCGCGCCGCGGAATGCGTCCAGCAGCTTGCGACCGTGGATTTCGTCGATCATGCGACGCGCTTCGGCGGGGCCGAAAGGGGCAACCCGGAAGGACACGTCCCCCAGGGCCTCGACCAGCACCCCACCCAGACCGAACATGACCACCGGGCCGAACGCCGGATCCTGGGTCACGCCGAGTATGGCCTCCAGCCCCGGTGCGGCCTGTTCTGCCACAACCAGCCCGTCGATCCGCGCATCGGGCGCTTTCTCTGACGCCAGTTCCAGTATGCGCGCCCCGGCAGAGCGGACCTCTTCGACCGAGCGCAGGTTCAACGCCACGCCACCGATATCGGATTTATGCAGGATGTCGGGCGAGGCAATCTTGAGCACGATCGGAAAGCCCATCTCCTGCGCCGCCTCGGCTGCCGCTTCCGGGGTCTTGGCCAGAATTTCGCGCACGATCCCGATGCCGGCCTCGGCAAGCAGCGCCTTGGCCTCGATCTCGTTCACCATGCCGTCCGGCAACGGCGACAGGTCCGGCAGTTCGGGTATCGGGTCGTCTTCGCCCGCGCGCGCAAAGGATTTGGCGAAATAGCGCAATGCGGCCATCGCGCGGACCGCACGGGTCGGTTCCTCGAACACGATGAACCCCGACTTTTCATATGCGGCACGACCCTCGGGTTCGGTCAGCGAACAAAACAGCATCGGCCTGCCGGGGTACTTCTCGCGGATGCGCTCCAGCCCGGTCCGGATGGCTTCGTTCAGGTCGGCAACAAGACCGACCGTGGACATGAAGATGATGGCACCGTCGATTTCGCCGTCGCCAAACAACACATCCATGTTGGTTTCCAGGAGGTCGATCTGGTTTACCAATTGCGCCGTCACATCGACGGGGTTTCGGACACCGGCAAAGGGCAGCACCGCTTTCAGTTTCTTCTGCGCATGATCGGGAAGCGCGGGCACATCCAGCTTCAGTTTCTCTGCCTCGTCGGCCATCAGCACCCCAACGCCACCGGACACCGTCACAAGACCCAGCCGGTCGCCCTGCATCATCGACGCGGATTCGGCGCAGGCATAGGTCACATCGAACATTTCGTCGACAGAGTGCGCCCGGTAGACACCGTATTGCCGGAAAGCCGCGTCATAGACCGCGTCGGACCCCGCCAGTGACGCGGTATGCGACTGTGCGGCCTCGGCGCCAACCGCGCTGCGTCCGACCTTCATCATGACCACTGGCTTTTCGCGGGCGCGGGCGAGTTCAAGGGCCTCGACCAGCCTGTCGCGGTCGGTCGCGCCTTCGAGGTATCCCATGATCACGCGGGTTTCGTCATCCTGTGCGCAATAGGCCACCGCATCGGCGAAATCGACGTCGCAGGAATTGCCCGTCGTCGCCCACAGGTTAACGCCCAGTCCGCGCATCCTGACGAGCGTCATGCAATACGACCCGAAGGCGCCGCTCTGGCTGACGATCGACACGCCGCCCGGCTTGGGCAGGTGCTTTTCGACCCCCGGCGTGAAGGTCGCGTAAAGGTTGTGGCGGACGTTGGCGATGCCAAGGCAGTTCGGCCCGACAAGCCGCATACCGCTTTCGCGCGCGATATCGACCATGCGCGCCTGAAGCGCTGCACCTTCGTCGTTGACCTCGGAAAACCCCGAGCTGAAGATCACCGCGCCGCGCACGCCGCGCGCCGCGCAATCCTCGACCGCCTGAACCGCCAGTCGCGCAGGCAGCGCGATTACAGCCAGATCCGGTGCCGTCGGAGCCTCGGTGATCGACGGATATGCCGTCAGCCCCTGCACCTTGGACGTTTTCGGGTTTATCGGCAGGATCGTGCCCTGGAACCCATGCCGCCTGAGAAAATCCACCGGCCGTCCGCCGATGCGTTTGGGATCACTCGACGCGCCGATCACGGCAACAGAACGAGGGGCGAAAATGGCATCCATTCCGTCAATTCGCATGGGTTTTCCTTTGATGTTCGTATTAATAGGATTTCGGCAGGCCAAGCGCGTGCTCCGCAATGAACGACAACACCAGTTGCGGTGTGACCGGCGCGATGCGGAACAGGATGGCTTCGCGCACCAGACGCTCGACATGGTATTCCTTGGCATATCCGAAACCGCCGAATGTCAGCTGCGCGGTCTGCGTCGCCTTCACCGCCGCTTCGCCGGCCAGGTATTTGCCCGCGTTGGCTTCGTTTCCACACGGCTTGCCAGCATCGTAAAGCGCGCCGGCGTTCATTGCCATGAGGTTGGCCGCTTCCAGTTCGGCCCAGCAGGCGGCCAAGGGGTGCTGCACACCCTGGTTCTGGCCGATCGGCCTGCCAAACACGACACGCTCATTGGCGTAATCCGCGGCGCGGCGCAGCGCGTTGCGCCCGATGCCAACTGCTTCGGCGGCAATCAGAACCCTTTCGGGGTTCAACCCGTGCAGGATCTGGCGAAAGCCCTGACCTTCCTCGCCGATCAGATCCTCGGCCGGAATCGGCAGGCCGTCGATGAACAGCTCGTTTGAATCGACACATTTGCGGCCCATCTTCTCGATCTCGCGCACCGTGACGAATGTCCGGTCGAGATCGGTGTAGAACAGGCTTAGACCTTCGGTCGGTTTCTTGACCTCTTCCAGCGGCGTGGTACGCGCCAGAAGCAGGATCTTGTCGGCGACCTGGGCGGTCGAAATCCAGACCTTCTGCCCGTGCACGACATAGCGGTCACCCTGACGCACGGCGCGGGTCTTCAGCTTGGTCGTGTCCAGGCCGGTGGTCGGTTCGGTCACGCCGAAACAGGCACGTTGCGCGCCGGCCACCAGCGGCGGAAGGTGCTTTTTCTTCTGGTCGTCGGTGCCGAATTTGACAACGGGATTGAGGCCGAAGATGTTCATGTGCACCGCCGAAGCCGCGCTGTTGCCGCCCCCCGATTCCGCGATGGCCTGCATCATGATGGCAGCATCGACGATGCCCAGACCGGCGCCGCCGTACTCTTCGGGGATGGCGATGCCCAGCCAGCCATCGCGCGCCAGCTTCTGGTGCAATTCGTGCGGAAAGCCGCCTTCGCGGTCCCGGTCGAGCCAGAATTCATCATCGAACTCTTCGCAAATCCGAAAGATCGCGTCGCGAATTCCCTGCTGCTCCGATGTCATTTGATAGGTCATGATTATTCTCCTTCATTCTCGCAAACCCCGATCAGGAGTCCGGTTCGCCAACCGTGCCTTTGTCAACCAAAGCGGCAATCTGTTCGGGGTCGAAACCAAGCTCTTCCAGCACCGCACGGCTGTCGGCCCCCAGTTCGCCGCGTCCGAGCCAGCGCAATCGTCCCGGCGTCTTGTCCAGCTTTGGCACGGGTCCGACGACCCTCGTGTCGTCTCCCTCGACCCCAACGATGTCGCCGCGCGCCGCGATCTGCGGATCGGCCAGGATGTCATCGACGTCATAGACCATCGCCGCCACGGCATCGTGGGACTTGAAGATGTCGATCGCTTTCTGCGCGTCATGCTGTGCCACGAATGCGCCGAGCCGGTCGACGATCTCTTCCGTATGATCCGCAAAGCCATCCAAGCTTTGGAATTGCGGCTGTTCAGCCCATTCCTGTCCGCCCGCGGCTTCCAATAGGCGTCGACCGGTCGCCGCGCTGCCTGCGCTGACCGTAACCCACTTCCCGTCCCCAGCGCGGAATACGCCCGCCGGGGCGTAGGCGTTGGGAGCCTGGAGCCCGTTTCGATCAACCGGCAGTCCCGCGCCGGTCCGCGTTGGAACGTGATAGTCGATCAGACGCAACAGCGGCTCGAAGATGGCCAGATCCACCACCTGCCCCCGTGCGCTGCCATTGTGCACCGCATGAAGCGCCATCATCGCGCCGTAGGCCGCCATGAGGCCGGTGGTTGAATCCGCCGCCGGAAAGCCGGGGTGCATCGGTGCGTTGTCGGCAAAGCCGGTCATGTGGGCCAGTCCGCTCATGGCCTCGCCGGCCCGACCGAAACCGGGCCAGGAGGACCGCGGCCCGGTCTGGCCATAGCCCGAGATCCGCACGATCACCAGATCCGGGTTCCATTCATGCATAACCTCCGGCGCCAATCCCGCTCTTTCAAGCACACCGGGACGAAAGTTCTCGATCAGAACCTGCGCATTTTCGATCAGGCGGCGCAGAACCTCGCGGCCTTCGTCGGTCTTCCAATCCAGCGCCACCAGCCGCTTGTTTCGCGCCAGTGTTTTCCACCAGACACCTACACCGTCCTTGGCGCGCGCGCTCAGAACCCGCAGCATGTCGCCCTGCCCCGGTCGTTCGATCTTGATCACCTCGGCACCGAAATCGGAGAGCAGCGCGCCGCACATCGGCGCGGCAATCACATGCCCCAGTTCAATCACCCTGAGATCGCTCAGCGGCCCGTCTTTTACCTTCATTCGGTCGTCTCCCAGATTGTCATTTCCCGGTCGTCAAGCCCCAACCGCCAGGTCAAGCGCTCTCAGTCTCCCCGGAACCGAAATACATTGCGAGAACAATCGAACGCCCGTTAGATCTCTGAAAAAGGCAACGACGTTTTCACTTGACGGAGGAAGAAATGGTTGAGCTAGACACGAATCGAATGGCTGAACGCCGACGCTCGGTCGCACAGGCATTGGACGGTCTGTTCGATCCGGGTACCATCGCCGTGGTCGGGGCGTCCCGCACCAGAGGCAAGCTCGGACAAGCCGTGCTGGCGCTGCTGAAGAGCAACGGCTATCGCGGCAGGATCATCCCGGTGAACCCTTCAGGCGGCGAGATCGAGGGCCTTGAGGCTGTGCGCAGCCTGGAAGAGATCGGCGGTCCGATTGACGTGGTCGTTCTGGCCACCCCGGTCGGTGTTGCACTTGATGCGCTGGAAAGCTGCACGCGGCTCGATGTCAAAGTCGTGGTCGGGGTGACGTCGGGGTTTTCTGAAGCCGGGGAAGACGGGCAGGAAAACGAACTGCGATTGCGCAGAATCATGCAGAACGCACCCTTTCGCCTGGTCGGACCGAACTGCGAAGGCGTGGTGCGCCCCGCGTCGGACCTGCAACTGACCTTCAGCCCCATGTTCAACGACCTCCGCCCCGGCCCGGTAGCGATAATCTCCCAATCCGGCGCGCTTGCGGGTCTTATGGCGCTGCGCCTGGGCGAACGCGGCGTGGGGATCAATGCCATCGTCTCCAGCGGTAACGAAACCGATCTGACGGCGGCAGATCTGCTCGACTACCTGGGAAACGACCCGCAGACGCGTGTGGTTCTGTGCTATGTCGAGGAACTGCGCGACGGGCGTCGGTTCGTCGAAGTTGCACGCCAACTGGCAAAGGCAGGCAAACACGTCGTTGCGGTCAAGGGCGGGCGCAGCCGCGCCGGATCGCGCGCGGTCCAGTCGCATACCGGCGCGATGGCCGGAGACGACCGGGTGATCAGCGCGGTGTTTCGTGAAACCGGGGTAATCCGCGCGCGCGAGTCCGTGGCCGCTGTCGATGCCGTCACGGCGCTCGCCGCGGGGCGGCGGCCTGCCGGCAACCGGGTCGGCATCATCTCTGTCACCGGCGGGCTTGGCGTCGAGATGACCGATCTGGCCGAAAGCGCGGGGTTCGAGGTGCCGGTGCTGGCCGAGGCGACGCAGACCGCACTATCGCGCTATGTGCCGTTCTACGGGTCGGTCTCGAACCCGGTCGACCTGACCGGCGTGGTTCTGGCGAATCCCACCTATGTGGGTCGCTGTCTGGAGGCCGTTGCCGATGATCCGGGCGTCGATATCGCTATCGCAATCATCACATTTGTGCCGGATCAACAGTTCATCGAAGCCTTGGCCGAAGCGTTCGACAGCACCGGCAAGCCGATCCTGATCGTCTGGACCGGCGCTGCGCGCAGTAATGCCTCGGGCGAGGCGCTGCGCGAACGGGCTGTTCCGGTGTATGATTCGCCCGCGCGGGCGGCGTCGGGCCTTGCGGCGCTGGCAGCCACGACGGGAGAAGTGTCATGACCCCCAGAGAAACACTGGAAAGCTGGCACCGTGCCGGGCGCAAAGTGGTGCACGAGGCCGACGCGAAGGACCTGCTGCAGCGGATCGGTATACCTGTGCCGAAACGCAACCCCGCTGAAGGGCGCTGTGTCGCCAAGCTGTGTCACGACGACTATCCACATAAGTCAGATCATGGCCTTGTCCGGCTGGGTCTCTCGCCCGAAGAGGCGAAGCGAGCCACCACCGAAATGGCGCAACGGTTCCCGGGCGGCACGACGCTGATCGAGGAAATGGAAGACGGGTCCGTGGCCGAATGGATCATCGGCTGTAAACGCGACGACACTTTTGGCCCGATCGTTCTGGCCGGTCCCGGCGGCATTCTGGTGGAACTGATCGACACGGCCGAAATCCGGCTCGCTCCGGCAAAGCCACAAACCGCCGAATCTATGGTGCGCTCGGGTCCGGGCGCCAGGATGCTGGCTGGCCTGCGCGGCGCGGAACCGGCCGACCGGGGGGGCCTGGCGGACCTGATTTCGCGCATATCTGTTTTCTTCGCCGAAAACGCCGATCTGATCTCGGAAATTGAAATCAACCCTGTGATGGTTCGGGCGGACGGGAAAGGTTTGGTCGCTGCCGATGCCTTGATCGTGTTGTCACCTAACGCGGATGAACAGGAGAGTTAAACGTGATACGTCACCCTTTCGGAGAGTTGTCACTGGGCCAGACCGGCGTGTCGAGCGGGCGAACGATGACGGAAACCGATGTCGTTAATTTCTGCATGCTTACCGGGAACTGGCTTGAACTGCATTCCAACATTGAGCATGCCAAGGAGGCGATCTACGGCCAGCGTCTTGTTCAGGGCAGCCTCGTGTTTTCCATCGTCAATGCGATGATCCCCTTCGACAGCTCCGTGCTCGCCGCCTTCTACGGCTGCGACAAGCTGCGCTTTCTGCGGCCGACCTTCATCAACGACACCCTCTGGGCGCGCGTGGAAATCGTCAATCTGAAGGACCATGACGAAAAGCACGGCGTCGTGACCAGCAAGCTGGAAGGCATCAACCAACGCGACGAAACGGTCCTGCGCTGCGAATTCAGTCTGCTGATCCGCAAGACACGTCTGGGTCGCCCCGGAGAGCCCGCCAAGATCCGCGCCGCGCATGACAAAACACACGGAGAGAACGCATGAACTTTCTGACACCCGAACAAGAGATGTGGCGCACCACCGTCGCGCGTTTCATCGACGAAGAGATCGGCCGCGACTACATCCGCAAATGCGACCGTGAGCGCGAATACCCCTATGAGGCCTACGAAAAGGTCGCCAAGCAGGGCTGGCTTGGCATCCTCTTTTCCGAGGAAAGCGGCGGGCTGGGCGGCGATATCGTGGATTACGCCCTGATGTGCGAGGGGCTGGCGAAATACGGTTTCGATTTTTCCACCGGTCTGATGGTCGCCACCTTCACCGCGATGAACATCGAGAAATTCGGCACGCCCGAACAGAAAGAGCGCTACATCCAGCCGTTCCTCGATGGCGACATCCGCTTCTCGATCTCGATTTCCGAACCCGGCGCCGGGTCGGACGCGGCTTCAACCAAGACCCGCGCGCGGCGTGATGGCAATGGCTGGGTGGTAAAGGGGCAAAAGCTCTGGTGCTCGGGCGCAAAGGCCGACAATGCGATTCTGGCCATGCTGACCCGCACCGACCCCGACGCCCCCAAGCACAAAGGGCTTTCGGTGTTCCTGATCCCCAACGACGCTGAAGGGCTGGACATCCGCAAGCTGCCGACCCTGGCGCGGCGCGCAACGGGCACCACCGAGATTTTTGTCGACGATGTGAAACTGCCCGCCGACGCGCTGCTGGGGACCGAAAACGAAGGCTGGAAAATCATCACCGACCATCTGGAACTGGAACGCGTCGCCGTGGCCGCCGCCTATGTCGGCAACGCCCAGACAGCGGTGGACGACGCTCTGCGCTACGCCCATGAGCGGATACAGTTCGACAAGCCGATCTTCGACTTTCAGGTGATCCGCCACATGCTGGCCGATATGCAGACCCAGGTCGACGCCGCGCGGTTGCTGGTCTATCGTGCCGCCAACCTTGCCGCGGCCAAAACGCCCTGCACGCGCGAAGTGTCGATGGCAAAGCTCTTTGCCTCTGAGACCCTGCAAACCGTCACACGCAACGGCATGCAGATCCTCGGCGGTCATTCCATGCTGCCGGACGCGGATATGGAACGGTATTTCCGCGAAGGAATGCAAAGCACCATCGGCGGCGGGACATCGCAGATCCAGCGCACGCTGATCGCCAAGACCATGCGCCCGAACTGACGTCGGGACCGCATCGGAACGACGGGACAACAGGGAGAAAGAGCATATGAAGAACGGACGCGACCCGGTGATCGTCGGCCTTGCCGACGCGCCAATCGAGGATGGGAAATTCGTCACCAAGGCGTCGGTCTTGGGCCATGCCGCATTGGTGGCAAAGGCCGCCGTCGAAGAAGCCGGTCTGACGCTGGATGATGTCGATGGTCTTTTGACCGCCGGCATGTGGGGCGTGCCGGGGCCGGGACAGCTCGCCACTGTAACGCTGGGCGAATATCTGGGCATCATGCCGACCTACGTTGACGGTACCAATATCGGCGGCTCTGCCTTTGAAGCGCATGTCGCCCACGCCGCGATGGCATTGCGCGAGGGCTATTGCGAGGTTGCGCTGATCGTTTACAGCTCCGACCAGAAATCCCTGCGCAGCCGCAATCTGGGCGGACGTCCATCGGTGCTGTCGATGCAGCACGAAACCCCCTATGGGATGCCGACGCCTGTGGGCGGCTACGCGATGGCGGCGCAGCGGCACATGCACGAATACGGCACCACTTCCGAGAACCTTGCCGAGATCGCCGTCGCCACCCGGAAATGGGCGCAGCTGAACCCCGCCGCAACGCGGCGCGATCCGCTGACCGTCGACGACGTTCTGTCCAGCACGATGATCTCGGAACCGCTGCACCTGCTCGACTGCTGCCTTGTCACCGACGGCGCGGGCGCCATCGTTATGACCACCGCCGAACGCGCCAAGAACCTCAGGACCAAACCCGTTGCGGTCAAGGGCTATGGCGAGGCGCACACCCATTGGGCCATCGCAGAGATGCCCGACCTTGCCCGTCTGCTGCCGGCGCAAAAGGCCGGCGAAACCGCGATGAAAATGGCCGGTGTAAGTCCTTCCGACATTGACGTGGTCGAGGTCTACGACAGTTTCACCATCACGGTCCTGCTGACGCTGGAGGCGCTGGGTTTCTGCAAGATCGGCGAAGGCGGCGATTTTGTCTCCGGCCAACGCACGGCACCCGGCGGTGCCTTTCCGATGAACACCAATGGCGGCGGCCTGTCCGCGCTGCATCCGGGCATGTACGGGATATTCCTGCTGATCGAGGCCACCCGCCAGTTGCGGGGCGTCTGCGGCGACCGGCAGGTCGCGGGTGCCGAGACCGCGCTGGTGCATGGCACGGGGGGCACGCTGTCCTCTGGCGCGACCGTGATTTTGCAGAAGGACTGAGCCGATGAGCACTGAAAAACCGCTTCCAGTGATCGACCACGACAGCGCCCCCTATTGGCAGGCCGCACACGAGGGCCGCCTTGACATCCCGCTGTGCGGCGATTGTGGCAAGCATCACTTCTATCCACGGGCGATCTGCCCGTATTGCCATTCCGACAATCTGAATTTCGATACGGTCAGCGGGCGGGGCGAGGTGCATACCTTTACCATCGCCCGCCGCCCGGCGGGCCCGGCCTTTGCTGACGACGTTCCCTATGTTGTCGCGCTGATCGAACTGGAAGAAGGCCCGCGGATGATGAGCCGGATCCAGACCGACGACCCGGAGAAAGTGCATATCGGGGCCAAGGTCGAAGTGACCTTCGTGAAAGCCAGCGACGAGATCAGCTTTCCTTACTTCAGGATGACCTGAGACAGCAGGCACAGGTCCGCGCAACCAATCGTAAAAGGGCCGCCGCAGGTATTTTTCGGCGGCCCCGTTCTTTGAAAGAGCAGTGGCGTCACCCGGTGCTGAGGGTCTGCCGCTCTCCGCGCATAAACCGCCAAACGATCAGACCGGTCAATGCCAGCCCACCGATAATATCGGCCATCGGCGCGGCATAGAACAGCAAGGCAGCCGACGCCAGAAACACCCCCCGCCCAGGTATGGACAGCGTTCCCCGAAAGTAACCGCTCAACCCGACGCTGACCGCAAAGACGGCGGCGCTTGCCACGCCCAGATCCAGAACGATCTGACCGGTCCCGCCCTGCGCCAGAATGCCCGGTCTGAACACAAACAGGAAGGGCACCACATAAACCGCCCCGGCAAGCACCAGTGCACGACCGGCAACTTTCCAGAAATTGGCCCCGGCCAGCGCGGCGGCGGCATAGACGCTGGCGCAGACCGGCGGCGTGATGGCTGACAGAATCGCGTAGTAGAAGACGAACAGATGCGCCGTCAGTTCCGGCAGGCCAAGCCGCACAAGGCTGGGTGCTGCAACCGCCGCCGCCAGAACATAAGAGGCCGTGGTCGGCACATCCATTCCCAGCACGATCGACAGCACAGCCGCCAGCAGCAGGGCGACGATCAGGCCCTGATCGGACACTGAAAACAGCAGGTTCGAGATTTTGACCCCCGCGCCCGTCGCTGTCAGAACCTTGACGACGATCGCGGCACAGGCCAGCAACGCGGCAATCATCACCAGCGCGCGACCGGCCTCGACCATCCCCTCGTAAACGTCGCGGACCAACCCGGTCCAACATGCCTTCAGCCCCTGCTCCCGTGTGTCGCGGCCAAAGGGGCGCACGGCTGCACAGGCCAAGATCAAAACGATGATCGACGCGGCACCGGCAAAGCTTGGCGTGTAGCCCTGGAACAGGAAATAGACCACCGTTGCGATAGGCAGGAACAGCGGGATCGCCTTGTCGGGTGCCAGGAAATCCGCCGGTTTCGGCATTTCGTTTTTCGGTGTGGGCTGAAGGCCCGTGCGGCGCGCATAAAGGTCCACTCCGAGCCATATCGCGAGGTAGTAGAGAAACGCCGGGCCCATCGCTGCCACAGCGATCTGGGTGTAGGGAATGTTCAGGAACTCAGCCATGATGAAGGCCCCCGCCCCCATCACCGGCGGGGTCAACTGACCGGCGGAAGACGCAACCGCCTCGACCGCGCCGGCAAAGGCCGGCGGGTAGCGCAGCCGCTTCATTGTGGGGATCGTAATCGACCCCGTCGCCATCACATTGGCCACCGCCGATCCGGTCACCGTCCCGAACATCGCCGAGGACAGCGCGCAGACCTTCGCAGGGCCGCCGAAGGTGCGCCCGGCGATCCATGTCGCCATCTTCATGAACACGTCGGTCGCCCCGGTGGACAAAAGCAATGCCCCCAGAAGCACATAGATCGTGATGACCCGAGCGCCCACATCCGCAAGATAGCCGAAAATACCGGTGGTCGAGCTGTAGAAGGTTTCGACCGCCGTGCGGGCCGAAACGCGCGGCGGGCGCCAGCCCCCGTCGATCAGATCGTACCCGAAGTAATAATAGAGAACGGTAATCAGTGCCAGCAAGGGCAGGAACCACCCGATCACCCGCCGGGCCGCTTCGAGCGTCAGCAAGACGGCCAGCAACCCGGCCGCCTTGTCGAGCGGCCCGTACTGCACCATGATGTCGGAAAAGCGATCCCGGTTGAGGATCACATAGAGGCACACGCCAAAGGCCAGCAGCCCGAGCGTGATGTCGATGGTCCGCTCCAGCCCGTTTCGACCGCCGGTCCGCGCTGCACGCGCGGCGTAAAGGAAAAAGGCACCGCCCAGACCGAAGCCGATAAAGATCGGTCGTTGAACCAGCGGTTCGAACTGTCCGAACAGGGCATTGTAGAAATGCAAAGCGACAAATGCCGCAAACAGCGCGCCGAGCGCCTGTGTTCCGCGCCGTTGCCAGGGCGAAGCCTCGGCCGATGAGTGTCTCATTGTCGTGTTCCCTTTCAGGCGGCGGGGCGCAAATGGCGCCCCACTCGACCGGTCCTTCCGATCGGCAGCGTGACCGTCCGCAGTGCGGAATCAGTTACCCATGGCTTCTTTCCAGTAGCGCGCCGCGCCCGGATGATAGACGATACCGGCCTCCATCGTCGCGACGGCATCGGCTGCAATGTCGTACTCCGTCAATTGCGGCCAGGCCTCGACCAGCAGGTCCATGTTCTGGTGGATGCTGCGCGAGATGTCATAGGCCGTGTCGTCGTCCATGACGCCGGTGCGTGTCAGGAAAAAGACGTTGAGCTTGGGCACCCGCATCTCCTCGGACCCCGCAATAAGGCCTGCCGGAAGGGTTGTGAAACCGACGCCTTCCATGGCTTGTGTCGCCGCTTTCTCCTGCTCTTCGGAGAAACCGATCAACCGCATCTCTGTGCTGGTCATCAACTCTTGCAAGGTCGCATCGACAGAGTTTGCGGCCCCGTATTTGCTGTAACCGATGATCTGGCGGTTCTTGATGCCTTCCACCGCGTCCCCGACGGCTCCGTGCACGAGGTCGGCATTGATGTCGAACATCGACAGGACGGTGGTTGTCAGGTTCTCGGCAGCCGATCCGCGAATACCTGGATTGAATTTCTTGCCATCCAGATCGTCAAGCGTGGTCACACCCGATGCTTCGGTTGCGGCAATCAGCAGCACCGACGCGCTGTAGGGATACAGCGCCACCGTATCGGAAATGGCGTTTCCGTCGAACTTGCCGGTTCCGTTTCGGGCAGCGATCAGAATGTCAGTGGTGGCAAGGCCGAGATCGATTTCATCCCGCGCGAGGCGCAGAACATTGTCCACGCTGGCGCCGGTTTCGATCACGTTGACGGTGGTATCCTCCATACCGGTCTCGATCGCCTTGCTCATCGCGACCGAGATCGTAAAGTGGCTGGACGTCGGGCTCGTGGTCCCCATCGTAAGGTCTTTGGCCGAAACCGCGCCGCCCACAAGAAGGGCACTGAGCGCCACTGCGGTGCCGATGGGCCCCCTGCTTCCGATTGTTTTGCGTTTGAACATGTCTTCCTCCCAGTTGTTGTTCAGAATTACCCGTACTTGCGCGTCAGGCGCGCAAAGTTCCGGTCTTGTCGATCCGCTCACGCAGAGCCGTCAGTTCCTCCTCTGTTGGCAGCGGCGTTTGCGGCACGTTCTGAGTGATCCCAAGGTCAAACCCCGTGTGGCGCTGAACCTCTGCGGCCGTATGGCCCGCGTGGACAGATTTCAGTCGCATCCGCAGCGTCGCCGGGTCGAAATCCAGAACCGCGCGGGGTGTCACTACGAACCGCGGCCCTTCGTTGGTCAGGCCGGCGACGCGCTTTGCCTCGGGGCCGGAAAGGTGCCCCGGTATGGTGACGAAATCTACTTTTTCGACAAAATTCCGCGTCGTATGAAGCGTCGGGCAGATGTAGAACCGCGTCGAAGTGTGGCAGTAGGACAGGTTGGCCGCCCCCGGTCCGCGCACCTTGGGCGCGTGCAGCGTGCCACCGACGTGATGCAGGTTGATGTTGCCATAAGCGTCATGCTGCAACCCGCTGTGAAAGAAGAAATCCAACCCGTGATGGCTGTGGCCGAAAAGCTCGATGAAGGTTTCGGCGGCCTCGCAGCGGCCCAGGGCGCGGTCGTCCAGCATAGAGGGATAGAGCCGTCCCGGCTCGGGGTTGAAGAACATCTCTCCGCCGACTGTCAGGTTGGGTGCGTGCAGTTCGCGCGCCAGCGCGATCGCCGCCATCGGCACCAGAGCCGCCGCACCCGCCGCCCCCAGTTCGCCATCGGCCAGGTCGCGGGCCAGCACCACGACCATCTGCTCAAGGGGGGAAATCGCAGCACTCATCCTTTCCGCGCCTCCGCGTTAAGCTGCGCCAGATATTCTGCGCCCCCGACTGTTTTTATATAGTCTTTCTGATCTTTCGGCCCGGTCACATGGCGCGCGATGTAGGCATCCAGTCCCGCGCGGTCGCTGGCCCGGGCGGCGTCGCCCAGATCGGCGTAGGCGTCGATATGATCCTCGTCCATCGCGTAATTGGGGAAGCTCGCGGTTGGGTGTGCGCCGTAAGGCACCTCGACTACGACGTCGACATAGTGTGATGGCACCGTGACCCGTGACGGGTCATCAAGGATCACCTCGTCCGGCACGATCCTGTCCACGCTGGCAATGACCATGTCCGAGGCGCGCGCCATCAGCTGATCGGCATAGACCATCGTGCTGAGATGGCGCAGGTTCCCCCAGCGGTCGGCTTCCTGCGCGTGCAGGAAGGTCACGCGGGGCCGGATCGGTCCGACGGCGTGGATGCGGCGGCCCGAAAACGGACAGTCGATTTCGCGGATCAGCGGATTGTGCTTCAGCACGTCCGACCCCCGCAACGCGTCGATCGGCTGAAACGGCACACCGTGGGCCGACGCCATCAGCCCCCCAACCACGGTCAAGGCATCAAGTGCATGTGCAGTCACCTGCCCCGCCTCGACCGCGCTTCGGAAATTGGGGCAGAGACGGTTTTCCAGCGTGACGCCGGGAATGAACACCTGCTCGACCGCGCCCGCCGCGATCATCAGATCGACGTCATAGCCCGCACCGGGCGAGGAATAGATATGCAGGCCCTTTGCCCCCACCGCCAGCAGCCCGCGCACCAGAGCGACCGGCCTGCCCTGCTTGAACAGCCCGCCAAGGCACAGGTCCGGACGTTCCCGCAAAGCGTCCCGGGCCCGGCGCGCTGCGTCCTGCAGCCCCGTGACCTTGCTGCGGCGCGTGAGTGTCGTTTGGCCTTCCATTGTTCGGTACGTCGCTCCGATGCTGCTGTTTTACCGGGCCGACCGCCGGGGAGTTTTCGCAGAACAACTGTACTCGACCGCACGCGATCCAGCACCTTCCGGGATGTGACGGGGATGATCGAACACATATGTGCGATTGGCCGCGCAGGGCGCATGGCGCAGGATCAGGACATCAGAGCGGGCCTGCCGACGACAATGAGAGCAATGAGAAGGATGCTGACCAGACCGAACAGCCCGTTCCATCTCAAACCGATGGTCAGGGGCCGTTCCCTGACGATGGAAGACGCATAAACGACGGCGGTGATGGCAAGCCTCATACAAATGATGCTGCTCCATCCACCGGCCAGCGCAAGGCCCGGAGCAAGGGGTGACAAACCATCCACGCCGATGCGAATGACCACTTCCGCCAGCAACACCACCGAGATCATCGGGTGTATACCCAGCAGCCCCGTCAGGAATACCGTCATGATCAACAGCACAACGGTCACGTCAGGCCGCGTTGCGATCCAGCCAAGAGGGTCGGCAATCCATTCGACGGGACGACCTCAAGTGCAACGAGGCCAATAAACCCCGCCGAAGCGATAACGCTCATTTCGGTCGCGAATCCCGGTGCCCGTTTCACGAACCGTCACGACATGTGGCAAATGCTGCCGACGCCCTTGCGCAGACCCGACCAGAGAAGCGCATAAACCGGCACGATGGTGATCAGGGCGGTCTGGAAACTGTATTCCGTCGCTCTGTCCAGTATCACGACGATGCCACCCAGCATAAGGATATGACCCGTAACGATCACGACCGACCAACGGGCCCAGCCCGGCAAGTCCCCGGTCAGGGGCGCGACCCTGCCGCGCGCCGACGGCGGACGTCACCATTCGACCGAGTCGAACAACCCCCCAAGAAAAAGCACCCCCGGCCAGCCGGGTTGCGTGCGGCGGGCCGTTTCAAAGCATCAATGGACGGCATCTGCATCCGCTGTTACGAGGCATTTGGCGTGCCTGCAAAGGTGCGCCAGTTCCGGACACGCTGGTCGGGCTGTGATGTCCTGGATGCCAGCTTCATCCGCAGCGGCCCGCAATGCGCCTTTGCCTTCCAGACCATTCGCGCAGACATCCCCAACCGCAGTTGCGCTTCGCTTCGACGTTATTCCGACACGTCCGGCGTTTGATCTCCAAAGGGTTCAGATGAAGGATGGCCTTCAGGCTGCTTTAACCCTGCGGGGATCACAACGCGATAGCCCAGTTCAACACATATGTGCGAAAAGGGGGTCATCCGAATTGATAGCACCTCCTGACTTGGGGCAATGTGCAGTACCAGAGAGGATCAGGACATGGTCAGCGATTTCACCCGCCGTCTGACGCGGTTCATCACCGCGCGGCATCGGCTGGACACGCCAAATGCCGAGCAGGCCGCGCTTTGCGTGGAAGATACGGTGGCTGTTATCTACGGCGGCTGGCACGCGCCGGTGGTCCGCCGGCTGGCGGCACTTGACGGGGACGAGGCCGCAACACCGGTGGGTTCCGTCGGAAAGCGCGGCGTCGAACGGGTCGCGTTCCTCAACGCCGTCGCCGGTCATGCGCTGGATTTCGACGATGTCCACACCCTCAGCGTCACCCACCCCAGTGTAGTGCTGGTGCCCGCGCTGCTGGCCATGGCAGAGGCTCGACCGGAGACGACCGCCCGCGTCGCCCCCGCCCTTGCGGTGGGAACAGCCGTCAATGTCGCACTGGGACAGGTTCTGGGCTTTGGTCACTACGCCAAGGGTTGGCACGCCACATCGACGATCGGGGCTGTGGCTGCTGCGGCGGCGGTCGCGCATCAGCTTGCCCTTGACGAAGCGGCAACCGGCAACGCGCTGGCGCTGGCCGCATCGCAGGCCGGTGGATTGCAGATCAATTTCGGCGCGATGGCCAAGCCGATTCAGGCTGGCAATACCGCCCTCGTCGGGGTGCGGGCCGCCCGCATGGCCGAGGCCGGAATCACCGGTGCGCCCGATATTTTCGCGCCGCGCGGATTCTTCGATCTTTATGCCGGTCCGGACGGGCTTGCTGCCGACCCTGCCAAGGTGGAGCCAAGAATTGATCTCGGCAGCGTGTCACGCAAGCTTTATCCCTGCTGCTATTTCACCCACAGGATGATCGCCGCAGGGCGGCACCTTTACGCCCAACGCGGAGGAAACGCGGTGCCCGATGGCTCTGTGATCGAAATGACAGTGCCAAAGGGCGTGATGCTGCCCTTGCATATCGTTGATCCCAACGACGGAACAGAAGCCAAGTTCTGCGCCGCCTATACCTTGTCGGCGGCCCTGCATCAGGGCCGGGTCGGGCTTGCGGATTTCGAGGACGACAGCCCTCACCGCCCCGAGATCCGCCGTCTCATGAGCATGGTAATCATCGAAACCGAACCGGACGCGGGACCGGATCGCGTCGGGGTGGACCACGGGGCGGTCCATGTCCGCCTGCGCAGGGGGAACGAAACTCTTGCCGAAACCTCGGTCGCGGCGCATCCCGGTTCGCCCGCAGACCCGGCAAATCCCGCCGAGATCGGCGAGAAGATCGCCGATTGTCTTGAGAAATACCGCAAGGACGGTGGCACGCCACCCGCCACGGGGGCGTTTCGTAAGGAACTGCGCACACGTCTTCATTTGCCGCCGCTGCGCGATCCGGCGACCCCCGATGGCAAATCGGACCGGTCCCGGAACAGAACACCGGGACAGGGCGCGGCTGCCGCCAACCAAGCACCTATTGAAAGGACCACCTGATGGAATCAATGATCCATGACATGGCCGAGCGGCTTTTCCGCGACCATGTCAGCCACGGCCTGCGCGCGGATGCCGCTGCAGGGCAATGCCCCGAGACGCTCTGGACTCGGATCGAAGAGGCCGGGCTGCACATGGCCCTGGTGCCCGAAAAGGCTGGCGGTTTTGGCGTGCCCGCCGCCGAGGCGCTTGGGCTGGTGCGCATTGCCGGTGCGCACGGCTTGCCGTTGCCTCTGGCCGAAACACTGATTGCAAATGCGGTACTGGCGGGCGCGGGTCTGGCGCTGCCGCGCGGCAGGCTGACCATCGCCGAGGGCGTGGCCCTGCGGCTGGAACGGCGCGGCGGTGCACTCCATACGAGCGGGCACATGGCGATGGTGCCTTTTGCCCGCTGGGCGGACCGGATCGTGACCATCGCCGCGCTGGACGGCGTCGATCATGTTCTGTCCCTGCCGGTCAAGGATCTGACAGTCACGCCGGCGCAGGATCTCGCGGGGATGCCGCGCGACGATGTTGCGGTCGACCTTGCGCTAACGGACGCCGATGCCGCTCCCGCGCACCGATCGATGGGCGGGATGCGCGGGCTTGGTGCGCTTGTCCGCAGTCTGGCCACGGCCGGCGCGCTGGAGACTATCCTGCGGATGAGCGTCGAATACGCCAACGACCGGGTTCAATTCGGGCGGCCGATCGGCAAGTTTCAGTCGATACAACAGTACCTTGCGACATTGGCCGGAGAAACCGCCGCAGCGCGTGCGGCCGCCGAAATGGCGGCCGGCAGCTATGACACCGCCGCCTTCGCGCTGACCGTTGCCGCCGCCAAAAGCCGCTCCGGAGAAGCTGCGCAGACGGTCGGTGCGCTGGCCCACCAGATTCACGGGGCCATCGGCTATACTGAGGAACATGCGCTGCACCATTTCACCAAACGGATCTGGAGCTGGCAAGACGAGTTCGGCACCGAATTGGACTGGAACAGGGAATTGGGGCGTGCCGCCCTGTCGAGCCCCCACGACACTTTCTGGCACTTCATCACCGACAGCACTGCACAAGGCGTTCTGACATGACACTCACCGCATTCCCCCCGCCCCCGTCCGGCGCCGATCACAACGACCTGCGCCAGGAGGTCCGCGCGTTCCTGGCTGAGGAACTGTCCGATTTCCCGCCCGAGAAGCGTGCGAAATCATGGAACGGGTTCAGCCGGGACTTCTCCCGCAAGCTGGCGCAACGCGGCTGGGTCGGTATGACCTTTCCCGAGGAATACGGCGGCCACGCGCGCAGCGCGCTGGAACGCTATGTCGTGTCCGAAGAACTGCTGGCCGCCGGCGCGCCGGTAATCGCGCACTGGATCGCCGACCGCCAAAGTGGCCCTCTGATTCTGGCCAAGGGAACCGAAGAGCAAAAACGCGCGATCGTGCCGCGCATCGCTGCGGGCGAGCTGTGTTTCTGCATCGGGATGAGCGAACCCGATTCCGGCTCAGACCTCGCGGCGACGCGCACCGTCGCCACCGAAGTCGAGGGCGGTTTCCGCGTCAACGGCACCAAGGTCTGGACGACCTACGCCCATGTCGCCGATTACATGATCCTGTTTTGCCGCACCGGCAAGAGCGACGACCGCCACGGCGGGATGAGCCAGCTTCTGGTCGACCTCAAGGCCACGAAGAATATCCAGATCAGCCCGATCATCGACATGGCCGGAGAGCATCATTTCAATCAGGTGATTTTCGATGACACGTTCCTGCCATCCGACGCGCTTCTGGGCGAAAAGGGCGAGGGCTGGTCACAAGTCATGAGCGAACTGGCTTTCGAACGCAGCGGACCGGAACGGTTCCTGTCGTCCTTTGCCCTGATCGAGGAACTGATCCGATTGCTGCGGCAAGACGCCACAGAGGCCCAACAGGCCGAGATCGGCCGCCTGTCCGCGCATCTGATGGTGCTGCGGCAAATGTCGCGCTCGGTCGCCGGGATGCTGAACGAGGGCAAGAACCCCGCGCTTCAGGCCGCCATCGTCAAGGATCTCGGCGCGCTCTTCGAACAGGATATCCCGCGTCTGGCCCGAAGCCTGATTTCACGTCCGGCCGTGCCCGGAGGACGCGACAGCTATGCGGCGGTGCTGGCCTATACCGAACTTGCGGTGCCGTCGTTCTCGCTCCGGGGGGGCACCCGCGAGATCCTGCGCGGCATCATCGCACGCGGGTTGGGTCTGCGGTAACGAAAGGTCGACCGGACTGATCGGCGCGCACCTAATTCAGGGCAGTTCCGGTCTGGTCCGGACGATAGCCTAGCGCAAGAGAGAGCTGTTCGGCGCTCGCTTTGGCCGCTGTCACGCACAGTTTCCGGTTCCTGGCGGCGCGTTCCAGCGGCGCGCCGATCACCAAAGCCCCTGCGAGGTTTCCATCGGCACGAAACACGGGAACTCCGAAGCCCGCTGCATCGACATGCGCCGTACCGACCGTTCTGGCGTAACCGGTTTCACGAATTTCCGAAACCATGTGCCGCAATGCGTTTTCGTCGGTGATCGAATTGCCGGTAAGCGGCGTCAGTTCCGTCCGTTCGAAGTAGGCATCAAGCTCCTCTGGGGTGTCATAGGCCAGCATGACAAGACCCGATGCCGAACAGAACAAAGGCCGGTCGACTCCCGTCTGGGCCACGTACCGCACGGGCTGCGGGCTTTCGATGACCGACGAATAGACCACACGATCGCCATCGCGAACAGCGTAGAGGACCGTCTCGCCGGTCTGTTTGACGAGGTCGTTCATTACCCCGCGCAGGACCGACCCGAACGGGTGGTTGGCCAGGATGGACTGGGCGAACTGAAAAATCCGTGGCCCGAGGAAATACGCGTCGTTCTCGCGCATCAGGTAACTCATTTCAGTGAGAGGGCGTAGCAGCACCAGCAAACTGCTCTTGGGGCAATCCAGCGCGCTGCTGAGTTCGGACAGGGACATGCGCCGGTTGCTTTGCGCGAGCAGATCGAAAAGCGACAGAATGCGGTTCAGCGACCGTGGCCCTTCCGATGTGCGTCCGGCAGATCCAATTCTGTCAGATTGCGCGGTTTTCATGGTCGACGCCTCCAGTTTCGCGATGCGACAAGGTATTGGCAAAACCAACGCGGCAGTCCACCCATATTCGGCCGGGATCGGACCTGCGCAGCGTACCAAAAAAGGTCTAGTCCTCTCCCGGTTCCTTGTCCGCCGTGCGTGCCTTGATCATCCGCAGGGGCGTGTAGTCCAGCACCTGCTCCCCGGTTTGTTTGAAAACCCTGTTCCGGGTCCGAACCAGGCCGCGGTTCGGCCGGCTCTTCGAGCGGCGCGACTCGATGACCTCGACCTCGCAATGGATCGTGTCCCCCGCGAAGGTCGGCCCCAGAACCTTCAGCTCCATTTCCAGAAAGGCAAAGCCCGTGTGTTGCATCGTGGACTGGGTCAGCAGACCCTCCATGAAGGTATAGACAAGCGCGCCGGGGGCGGCGAAGCCGTCGATATTGGATTCCTTTTCGCGAAAGTCGCTGTTGATGAACAACACTTCGAGCATGCCGGTGACACTGACGAAATTCGTGATGTCTGTTTCGGTCACAGTACGGCCGATGGTCCGAAATTCGCGCCCCACCGGCAAATCTTCATAACAAAATCCAAGGCCCACAGTTTCCATGCCGCTCTTTCTCCTGTCGAGTCCCATCTGGTGCGAAGCTACGGCCACGCCAGTCCCGCGACCTGAACATTCCCCGCTTTCCGCAGGTTAAGGTGCAACAGCGAGACTAATCAATCGAAGCGGCCACTTTTGTGGGGCGCACTCGAATCAAGCACATCCGTGATGAATTCGGTTTGGCGGTCCGTTTCGCCGTTCTCGATGCGACATTGCACATATGTGGTTTTGCACGACCACCGGGCGTTAGTGTTTGGTCAGGCCCGATAGCCAACCTACCGTCGGCCAACACCCACTCGATCTTCACAACTGCAAGGAGGTACTCCGGCATGAATTTCGGATTTTCCGAGGAGCAGGATACCATACGCGAAACACTGGCCCGGATGCTGGGCGATCACGCCACCCTGAAGAGCGCGCACAACCGGCTCGACGGCGCCGACGGGTTCGATACGGCCACCTGGTCCGCACTGGCCGATGGCGGCTGGCTTGGCCTCGCCATATCGGAAGCGGAGGGTGGCGCAGGGATGGGCGCGGTGGAACTGGCGATCCTTGCCGAGGAAATCGGTCGCAGTCTGGCCGCAGTACCTTACCTGCCGGCCCTGTGTATGGCGGTTCCGGCCCTTCAATCCGCCGGAACGCAAGACCAGCGCACATCGCTTCTGCCCGGCATAGCCAAAGGCCGCACGATCATAGCCACGGCGCTTGCCGAGGGCGGCGGGCTCGCACCCGATACCGTATCGGCAAAAGTGGTGCAGGATCGTCTTTCGGGACAGAAAGCGCCGGTCACGTTCGGTGCCGAGGCGACCCACGCTCTTGTCGCTGCGACCGATGAGGAAGGCACCCCGCGTCTTTATCTTGCGGATCTTTCCGCCTCGGGCGTGACAATCGGTGCGCTCGACCCGATCGACCGTACACGCTCGGCGGCCAGAATCGACTTCGACAACGCGCCGGTCGAGCTGCTGCCCGGCTCGGACCCTGCGGCGATCCGGCGGCTGCTGGACGGCGCCGCAGTGCTGGCCGCCTTCGAACAGATCGGCCTAGCGGAGCGCGCCCTTGTCCTGACCACGGCCTATGCCGGCGAGCGGCACGCGTTCGGGCGTCCGATTGGCGGGTTTCAGGCGGTCAAGCACCGGCTCGCGGACATGTTCGCCAAGATTGAACTGGCGCGGTCCAATGCCTTTTTCGGTGCCTGGGCGCTGGCAAGCGGCGACAGCCGACTGCCCGAAGCGGCCGCCGTCGCGCGCCTCACTGCGCTCGATGCCGTGCAATTCACCACCGAGGAATCGATCCAGCTGCACGGCGGTATCGGGTTCACATGGGCCGCCGACCCGCATTTGTTCTTGCGGCGTGGTTGGCAGCTGAAGGCAGAACTCGGCCCGGCGGACATGTGGCGCGAGCGGCTCCTCGGGCATCTCGCGACACCTCTACGGGCCGTAAGCTGACAGGGAAATCAGACACATGGATTTTAGCGACAGCCCCGAAGAAGCGACCTTTCGCTCAGACGCGCGGAGCTGGCTGGATGCCAACGCAACCCTGCGGGACGGCAGCGAGAAAGCTCAGGATCACTTCATGGCCCGCGACGCCGAAGAGGTCGCCCGGGCGCGCGACTGGCAGGCCCGCAAAGCCGAAGCGGGCTGGGCCGGACTGACCTGGCCGCGCGCCTTCGGCGGACGCGACGCGACGCCGATCGAACAGGTGATCTGGAATCAGGAAGAAGGACGCTATGCCGTACCGCCCAACGCCTTCCTGATCGGCATCGGTCTGGTCGGGCCAACGGTCATGATCCACGGCACCGAGGCCCAGAAAGCCGCGGTCCTCCCGCGCGCCCTGACCGGTGAGGATATCTGGTGCCAGCTGTTTTCCGAACCCGCTGCCGGATCTGATCTGGCAGGCATACGCACCCGTGCGCGGCGCGACGGGGACGACTGGGTGATCTCCGGCCAGAAAGTCTGGACCTCGGGCGCGCATTATTCCAGCCACGGGATCCTTTTGGCACGCACCGACCCGCAGGTGCCCAAGCACAAGGGGTTGACCATGTTCCTTGTGGACATGTCAGATCCGGCCATCGAAACCCGTCCGATCCGCCAGATTTCGGGCGGTGCCAGCTTCAACGAGGTGTTCATCGACGACCTGCGCGTACCGGACAGCGCCCGCCTGGGCGGCGAATCCGAAGGCTGGAAGGTGGCGTTGACGACGCTGATGAACGAACGGTTCAGCATCTCGGTCGGGCGTGCCAGCGGCGGGGCCCGCGCGGAGGAATTGATAGCCCTTGCCACCCGTGTCGAACGCAACGGACGCCCGGCCATCGAAGACGGCGAGGTGCGCTCACGTATTGCCGATTTCGTCGCGCGGCAGCGCGGACTGGAATTCACCTCTTACCGGGTCATGACGTCGCTTTCGCGCGGTGAGGCTCCGGGTGAGGAAAGTTCGATCGGAAAGCTGCTGCTGGGCAAGCTGCGGCAGGAGATGGGCGCCTTTGGGATGGAACTGGCCGGGACGGCGGCGGGCATTTCGGTCAAAGCCGGAGACGATGCGGCGCGGTGGCGCAACGAATATCTGACCGCCCCCGGTAACCGCATCGCCGGCGGCTCGGACGAGATCCAGCGCACGATCATCGGCGAACGCATTCTCGGGCTGCCGCCCGACATTCGCCTGGATAAGAGCGCGCCATTCTCGGAGCTTTAAGCTTACCGCCCGGTCGTGCCGGAATAAACCAACAAGGAGGAGATCAACATGAACTTCAGATGGACAAGTATCGCTGCTGCCGGGTGTCTGGCGATGGCCGCGCCGGTCGGCGCGCAGGACATCGAGCTGCCCGACGTCATCGCCTGGTCGGCCTATGACACGGGATCGGCGGGCCACGCGCATTCGATTGCCATCGGTAACATGATGCGCAGCCGGTTCGGCACGACGATTCGGGTGCTTCCGGGGCGCAACGACGTCTCGCGGATGACGCCTCTCAAGAATGGCACGGTGGATTACTGCCTGTGCGGGATCGCGTCCTACTTCGCCGGCGAAGGGGTGTTCCTGTTCGCCGCACCGGAATGGGGTCCACAGCCGATCCGCGCTGTGCTTCAGGCCGTGGGCGACTACGGTCTGGGTGTGGCCGTCGCGGCCGATGCCGGTATCGAGACGGTTGCCGATCTCAAGGGCAAACGGGTTGGCCGCGCCGCCAGTTCACCCGCGATTGATGTCAATATGGAGGGACTGCTGGCCTTTGCGGACCTGACATGGGACGATGTGGATGCAGTCGAGTTTTCGGGCTACGTGAATTCTCTCAAGGGCATTCTGGAGGATCGCGTGGACGCCGCCTTTGCGCTGACGACAACCACCGTGAACTATCAGATCGAATCCAGCCCCCGGGGCCTCAAGTGGCTTGAAACACCGGCGGACGATGCCGAAGCCTGGGCCCGTTATACCGGGGTCACGCCCTTCGTAACGCCGCACACGGTGTCTGTGGGACCAGCAATCGACCCCGCCTCGCCTTTGCCCATGGCGCTGTACCCCTACCCGATCCTTGTCACCGAAGCCGATCAGAGCGCCACCGAGGTGCGAAACATCGTTGCCGCCCTCGATGCGGGATTTGACGAATACAAGGACGCCGCCCCCGGCGCGAATGCCTACGGGGTAGATCGCCAGATCCTGTCCTGGGTGATGCCGTGGAGCGATGGCAGCGTTGCCTATTTCAAGGAAAAGGGCCTCTGGACGGCTGAAGCTCAGGAAAATCAGGACGTGATGGTCGATCGGCAGAAGGTTCTGATGGACGCCTGGGAAGGCTTCGTCGACGGCGCCCCGGATGATGAACAAGAGTTCACCGCTGCCTGGATGAAGGTGCGCGCCGAAGCGCTGGAAGCCGGCGGTCACGAGGTCTTTTTCCGCTGAAACGGCGCGGCGCTTTTCTGGCGCCGCGTATCATCGGATTGGCTGGAACAACATAGGGAAATCGGGCATGCCACGGGAAATACAGGACGAAGCGGCACAGCCGGTGGGCATGGGCACCCTGCCCCCCTCCCTTCGCGGGTTGCTTGCCGCGTCGGCGATTCTGTTGTCGATGGCGTCAATCAACCATCTCTTCAATCTCGGGTTCTTCATGAACATCCGCCTGCTCGAGATTCATTACCTCTACGTGATGCTGCTGCTGACGTTACCCCTCGTTTACCTGATCTTTCCGTGCAGCAAGACAAACCCGCATGGGTCAACGCGGTGGTGGGATTACTTCCTGGCCTTTCTGGCGTTGATCACCTGCGCGTTCTTTGCCTATTACGGGCGCAGCGTGGTCAACAAGGGATGGGATTTTGCAGCCCCCACCCATGCCGTGATTGCCAGCTTCGCCTTCTGGTTCCTGCTGCTGGTGGCGGCGCGGCGCACCGGCGGATGGATGCTCTTCGGCATCATCTTGATGTTTTCCGTCTATCCGATGATCGCCGATTATGCGCCGGGGCCAATTCAGGGGTTCCAGCGCCCGCCGGTTGAAACGGCGATCTTCCACGCCATGAGCGGCGAAAGCGTTCTGGGCATCCCGATGCGCAGTTTCGTCAATCTTGTCGTCGGCTTCATGATTTTCGGGGTCGCGATGCAGCACACCGGCGCGGGGCCGTTCTTTATCGACATCGCCTTTTCCGCGCTCGGACATGTCCGGGGCGGACCTGCCAAGGTCGGCGTTCTGACCAGCGGGCTTACCGGCTCGATGAGCGGCAGCGTCATTACCAATGTGCTCACCACCGGCTCGATTACCATTCCGGCGATGAAAAAGGTGGGCTTCAGGCCCAGCTATGCCGCCGGGATCGAGGCGGCGGCGTCGACCGGGGCAGTGCTGATGCCACCGATCATGGGGGCCACGGCGTTTGTCATGGCGAGCTTTCTGCTGACCGACTACACAAACATCGTGGTTGCGGCGGTGCTGCCCTCGCTGCTTTATTTCTTTGCCCTGTTCGCCCAGATCGACGCTTATTCGGCGCGCAACGGGCTGAAAGGCGTGCCGCGTGCCGAACTCCCCAAGTTCGGCAAGGTGCTGCGTGAAGGCTGGTACTTCCTCGCCGTCTTCGGGCTTCTCATCTGGATGCTGCTCTATCTCAAGCGCGAAGCGATCGCCCCGTTCTATGCGACCGCGCTGCTGATCGGTCTGAACCAACTGCTGTCGAAATCGCGCTGGGGGCGGCAGGAACTGATGAACTTCCTGGTGGCGACGGGGCGGCTGTTTGTCGAACTGGTGGCGATCCTCGCGGCGGTCGGGCTGATTGTCGGCGGGCTGGCGGTGACCGGCATGTCCGGCACGATTTCGAACGACTTGCTATTCATCGCCGGGGGGAACACCTTCCTGCTGCTGCTTCTGGGGGCTTTGACCAGCTTCATCCTCGGGATGGGCATGACGGTGACAGCGGCGTATGTCATCCTTGCCGTGTCTCTGGCCCCGGCCCTGATCGCCGGCGGGCTTGATCCAATCGGCGTGCATCTGTTCATCCTCTACTGGAGCATGCTGAGCTACATTACCCCGCCCGTGGCGCTGGCGGCTTTCGCCGCAGCGGCGATTGCACAGGCCCGGCCCTTCGCTGCTGCCTACGAGGCGATGAAGCTGGGCACCATCATCTATATCGTGCCCTTCTTCTTTGTGCTCGATCCCGCGTACACCTTGCAGGCGGGGTTGGTTGACAGTGCCTTGACGGTCCTGCGCGCGGGTATCGGTGTCCTGCTGATCTGCGCTGGATTGCAGGGGTATCTCTTGGGTGTCGGCCGTATCGAACCCGGGCCCACGGGCGCGGTCGCACGGATTCTGCTCGGGATTGCCGGGTTGGCCTTCGCCTTGCCCTCGACCCCGATGTTGGCCGTTCCGATCCCCGGCGCGGTTGGGGCCGGTGTCGCTATCACGGTGCTTGGGGCGGTCATTGTGGCGTTTTCGCGCGATCGAAAGGCCGCCTGAGATGAGTGCACAGGATGGCAAACCCGAGGTGCCCGCCCCGTTCAACGCCTTGCTGGGCGTCCGCTTCGTTTCCTGGTCCGAGGGCAGGGCGGAATTGCAATTGAAGATCACCTGCGACCACCTGAACGGCGCTTTCGCTGTGCACGGCGGGGTCTACGCAACCATGCTGGACAACGCGGTCACGTTTTGCGCAGCATTTGCGGGCAAAGGCCGCCCCGGTCATCGCTGCCTGACGCTCTCGCTCACGACGAGCTTCGTCGGCGCGGCGGTCGAGGGCGACGTGCTGACGGCACGCGCGCGCAATGCCGGTGGCGGGCGCAAACTGGTGTTCGTGCAGGGGGAGATCGTCAATCAGAACGGACAACGTCTGGCCCACGGCGATGCGGTGATCAAGCGGGTCGCGCCATCGTCCAGCGAACCCGGACGAAGCGGGGCAACTGAACCGTGACCAGCAAACGAAATGAGGAGAGAGAAATGATCAATCCGATGTCATTGGAAAATCAGGTAATTATAGTCACCGGTGCCGGGCAGGGTATTGGCCGCGGCGTGGCGCAACTGGCGGCCCAGCTGGGTGCCAGGGTCATCGTGAACGATCTGAACGAAGACGGGGTCAAGGAAACTGCTGAACAGATCGGCGGCAATGCCCGCGCCCTTGTCGGGAACGTGGCTGACCCGGACTTTCCCGAGAAACTGGTGAAATTCGCGCTAGACGAATTCGGGGATATCAATGGGCTGGTGAACAACGCCGGCATCGTGCGCGCCGCGATGATCCACAAGATGGACCGTGCCACCTGGCAGCAGGTCATCGACGTCAATCTCACCGGCGTCTTCGCCTGTTTGCAGGCTGTAGGCACCTATTACAGGTACCAGGCCCAGAAAGACCCGGACAGCGCGGCGCGGCGTGCCATCGTCAATATTTCCTCCGATGCCGGCCGCCGCGGCACGATCGGCCAGATCAACTATGGTGCCGCCAAATCCGGCGTGCTCGGCCTCACGATGAGCGCCGCGCGGGAATGGGGCCGTTACAGGATCAACGTCAACTCGGTCTGTTTCGGAATGGTCGAAACGCCGATGACCGAAACGATCCGCTCGGACAAGTTCGCCGACAAGTACATGGCGCAGATCCCGATGGGGCGTATGAGCACCCCCGAAGAAGTAGCGCAACCGGTCTGTTTCCTGTTGTCAAACGCGGCATCCTACATCACCGGCCAGCACCTGAGCGTGAATGGCGGCTATCACATTGGATTCTGAGATGACTGATATGAAAAACAGCCCGGGGCCGGACGCCGTCTTTGCCGCCAAGCTGGCCGAGGGCGTCTTCGAGATCCAGAAATGCGGTGCCTGCGGTGCGCATGTCTTTCACCCGCGCGTGATCTGCCCGACATGTGGCAGCGCAGACCTTGGATGGGTGGCACCCACGGGGCGGGGAACGATCTATGCGCGGACGGTTGTGCGTCGAAAGCCGGAAAGGGGCGGCGACTACAACGTGGTGCTTGTGGACCTTGAAGAAGGCGTGCGCATGATGTCGCGCGTGGACGGCATCGCGCATGACGAAATCGCCGCCGGACTGAAGGTCAGCGCGTCGATTGGCGAAGGGGCGGACGGCGGACCTGCAGTGGTGTTCCGGCCCGAAAGAGGTGCATCATGAGTTTGCGGGGAAAAGCCGCCATCGTCGGAGCGGCGCTGGCCGGCTGTGGCGAGGCTCATGGCAAGAGCGCGATGGAAATCACTGTCGAGGCCGTACATGGCGCGCTGGCCGATGCCGGGGTGTCGCTTGGCGACGTCGACGCCATTGCCACCTGCCAGCCATTGGACACGCTGTCGGGGCTTACGCTGGCCCAGGAACTGGGGCTGAACCCCAAGTTCACCATGAACAACCGCATGGGCGGATCGTCGTTCCTGTCGCACACGCTCTGGGCCGCAATGCTGCTGGAGCTGCGGCTCGCCGACACCGTGCTGATCTGCTACGGATCGAACCAGCGCACTGCCTCGGGCAAGTTGATGACCGCGCTCGATCTGCCAACCTATGAAGCGCCCTATCAGCCGATGTTCCCGCTGTCGTCCTACGCGCTGGCCGCAGACCGTCACATGACGCAGTTCGGCACCACGCGCGAACAGCTGGCCGATGTGGCGGTAGCTGCCCGCGCTTGGGCGCAAAAGAACCCCGAGGCGTTCATACGCGATCCCCTGACGCGCGAGGATGTCATTGCCTCGCGGCTGGTCTCGGATCCGCTGCGGGTGCGCGACTGTTGCCTTGTCACCGACGGCGGCGGCGCGCTGGTGATGCGGCGGGCCGAGACGGCCAAAGATCACCCTAGGCCCCCGGTCTATCTGCTGGGGGGCGGCGAAGGTACGACGCACCGCGACATTTCCGAGATGCCGGACCTGACCGTGACCGGCGCGGCCCAATCCGGTGCGACGGCGATGAAAATGGCCGGCGTCAAGCCCGCCGACATTGACGTTGTGCAGCTTTACGACGCCTTTACGATCAACGTGATCCTGTTCCTTGAGGATCTGGGCTTTTGCAAGAAAGGCGAAGGTGGTGCCTTTGTTGAAAACGGCGGCATCGCGCCCGGCGGCCATCTGCCGGTCAACACCAACGGCGGCGGGCTGTCCTGTGTGCATCCTGGCATGTACGGCATCTTCACGCTGGTCGAAGCGGTGCGCCAGCTGCGCGGCGACGCCGGAGACCGCCAGATCGACGGGGCCGAGTTGGCAATGGCGCACGGCAACGGCGGTGTCCTGTCCAGCCAGGTCACGAATATTCTGGGCACCGAGTCGACGCTCTGATCAACGGATCGACCCAATATAAAGGCGGCACCATCAGAGCCTGCCATTTCTCGATCAGCGCCTCCGGATTCTCGGTTTCGCAATATATCCTTGGTTGGGCCATGGCCAGATTCTTGGCGAATGGTTCACGTTCATCGAGCGACAAGGTCTTTCAGAACTTTGGGTTGGGTGCAAAGATCGAACAGGGCTATTGGTGTGCAGCTAAACGCACTGCATGTGTTCAACTTTGATGTTGGTACCTCAGCAAACCGTAGGGTCCGCGGTGATCCTGCTGAGGATTCTCGCGTGTTCGATCCTGGCCGCAGCAAAACTCGTCAGGAACGCACGCTTCAACTCGTCGCTGTCGCAAGTGGTGATGATCCGGGCCGAGACGTTCTGATCGTGGGCAATCGGCGTGGTGCTCCGACCGTATCCCGGTATCCTTACTTCCGCGTCTGGGCAATCAACGGCCGAGAAGATGTGAGCCATGCGATGCATAGTGGTGGTCCTGTCGTGTTTCACGACATCCGCAACCGCCCTTTTGACGGGAATCCATCGACACTGGGGCTGACAGCTGATCACGGCAACGAGGGTCGTCGTGCGGGCGTGCTGGCGGCTGTTGCAGATCCGCGCGGGTTCGACGGCCCAGTGGTACCGATGCCATTCCGGGTACCAGTTATCTCAGCAGAATGAACGGCAATTATCTCAAACCGTCGGTACGTCCGAATGTCCGGCGCGACGCATGAGGTGACCAGCGGGGGATCGGCGCGGCACACGCGGCGGCGATGACAGCTGCGTAGTTGACCAGTCTCGGCAGGGAACTCCTCGGCGCGAAGATGACGCTCCGCGCCTGACGCATGAAGGAGACAGTGGTTGTCCTGTCCCCCTTTCGGGGTGCGGTCGACCGAACTCGGATGCAGTTGAAGCAACCTCAGTTGTCTTTCTGATTGACGATCAGATCCGCATTCTCCGGCAACTCCGAGATGACGCTCACAGCGTCGGCTCGAATCCTTGAATGCAGTTTGAAGGCTTCGGCGGCGGCTGTCTCGGCAGTGGATACGTCTGCACCATCTTCCAGGACAAGTGAGATCTTGACCATGTCGCGGTCGTTATCTCGGGTGACGACGGCCTGGGCGGCACTGGCGCCGGGCGTGGCGATGACAACTTCCTCTATGACCCGCGGATAGACGAATATCTCGCGCACTTTCACTGCCGCCCCAACCCGGCCTTGCAACGCTGAAATGCGTTTGACGCTGCCATCCTTGTTGCTTTCCAACGCAAACGCACTGTCGCCAGTGCCGAACCGGATCATCGGCCAGGTGGCGTCGCGTGCGGTCACAACGACCTCACCTGGTTCACCGTGGTCCACCTGCGCGCCGCTGACGGGATCGCAGATCTGCACCACACGGTCTGGGTGGACCACATAGCCTTCGCCGCCATCTTCATAGCCGACGAGGCCCAGATCGGCAGTGGCATAAGCGGCCCAGGTCGACACGCCATACTCGGCCTCGATCCGGCGGCGCTTGGCCATCCAGTCGCCCATCTCACCACCGAGAAAGGCGGTTTTCACTTTCCACGCGTCGCGGCCATAGGTTTCGATTACCTTGTCCGCCAGCGTGAGAAAAAACGCTGTCGAAGCGCAAATCGAGGTGACGCCCGTTTCCACGATGATCTGTGCCTGAAGCTCGGTATTGCCCACGCCGCCGGGAATGACGGTGGCACCTGCGGCCTGTGCCGCTTCGTCGAACAGCAGGCCAGCCGGTACAAGGTGGTACATCCAGGTGTTCAGGATGATGTCCCCTGCGCCTACTTCTGCCGCCTTGAAAAGCAGATCAAGGCCATGTCCACCGCCACCCGCGAGCGCTGGTTCGAAGATAGGGCCGGGTGAGACGTATATCCGCGCGACATCCTTCAGATCAGAAGCGAGGAAACCGCCGAAGGGCGGGTTTTCACGCTGAATCTTCAAGAGGTCTTCTTTCTTCATCACCGGCAGACCCGACAAGTCCGCCAGCGACCTGACGGCTGCCGGATCGAATCCGGCAGCCGCAAATCGTGATTTCAGTCCCGGGGCCTTTTCGGCCGCGGCGCTATAGGCCTGAGCTATGTCCCGGTAGATGTCTTCAGACATGTCCATGCCTCCTTGACCATTCGTGAGTTAAATCGGGCAGTCTTTGCGGAAGTTCGGCGCGCGCTTCTCGCGGTGCGACAGAACGCCTTCCTTGACGTCCTCACCCATGAAGCCAAGCATCTCCAGCGCGGTCGACGCATCAAAGATAGGCCCGGCCTGACGCAACCAGTTGTTCAGCGAATACTTGGTCCAGCGGATCGCGCTCTGCGAGCCGTTCGACAGTTCCGTCGCCGTATCGAGCGCAATCTGCTGCAATTCGTCATCCTCGACACACATCGACACCAGACCGATGCGCTCGGCCTCTTCACCCGACACTGGTTTGCAGGTCATCAGATAGTATTTCGCCTTCGCCATTGAGGTCAGCAACGGCCAGATGATCGCCGCGACGTCCCCGGCGGCAACGCCCAGACGCGGGTGGCCGTCCACGATCTTGGCCTTTTTCCCTGCGATCGAGATGTCGGCAAGAAGGGCAACGACGAGCCCGGCACCGGCGGCGGGGCCGTTGATTGCAGAGATGATCGGCTTGTTGCAATTGATGATATTGTAGACGAGGTCCTTGGCCTCTTTCCACGTTTTCATGATCTCGTGCGAATCCCCGATCATCTTTTCGATCAGGCTGAAATCGCCACCGGCCGAAAACGCCTTGCCCGCGCCGGTTACGATGACCGCGTTGATGTCGGGGTCACGGTCGATATCGATCCACATATCCGTCATCTGTGTATGCATCTCAGAGTCGACAGAGTTAAAAGTCTCGGGCCGGTCGAACGTAATACGCAGAACACGGTCCGCCGGGTAGTCGAATTTCATCTTGTGGTATTTCGCATAGCGGTCAGACATGCTTCTTTTCCTTTGTTTTGATATTGATGTGGGTTCAGCCAGGCAATCCGAGGACGGCCTTGGACAGGATGTTGCGCTGAATTTCGTTTGATCCGCCGTAGATCGTTGTCGGTCGGGCCTTGTAAAAGCTCGCCAGAACGTCGACATTTACATTGCCGACCTGCAGTGGGCCGACCGTGCCGCCATCGGGGCCAGCCGCCTCGATCATCAGTTCGGTGATGCGCTGAAAGCATTCGGTCACCCAGATCTTGAGCATCGAGACATCCGCGCCCAGCGTTTCGCCACGCTTGAGCTGATCGGCGAAACGCGAATAGAGTGCGGCATGATCCTCGACATCGAGAGCGGCCTGGGCAAAACGGTCGCGGAAGACAGGGTCTTCAAAAGCGCCCCGTCCACGGGCAAAGCTCTCAAGCTGGCCCAGTGCATTTTGAGCCAGGTTCGGCGCCCCGATGAAAATACGCTCGAAGCTCAGCAGCGCCTTGGCCATCGTCCAGCCCTTGTTAAGCTCACCGACCAGGTTCGCGCGCGGCGTCCGGGCATCATCAAAGAACACCTCGCAAAACTCAGTCTCCCCCGACAAGGTGGTGATCGTACGCACTTCGACACCCGGCTGATCCATCGGCGCAAGCAGGAAACTGATGCCCTGCTGCTTCTTTGGGGTGGCCTGATCGGTCCGCACCAGCATGAAGATGTGGGTTGCGTCATGCGCCATCGTGGTCCAGATTTTCTGCCCGTTGATGACGAAGTCGTCGCCATCGGTCTCTGCGCGGGTGCGCAGATTGGCCAGATCGGACCCGGCGCCCGGCTCGGAATAGCCTTGGCACCAGATGTCTTCACAACTCAAAATACGGGGCAGCCAATAGTCTTTCTGTTCCTGGGTACCGAACTTGATAACCAACGGGCCGACCATCTGCACGCCCATATCGCGCCCGCGATTCACGCCCCAGCGCTGCTGCTCTTCGTAAAAGATAAGCAGCTTGGCCGCGTTCAGCCCCATACCGCCGTATTCTGCTGGCCAGGCCGGTGCGACCCAGCCTTTCGCGTGCAGCTTGCGATGCCAATGTTCGATCTCGGCAAATTTGGGACGGTGCGGCAGATTACGCAGCTCCTCGGGATATTCCGCTTCGAAAAAACCGCGCACTTCCTTGCGGAAATCCGCATCGCTCATCGCGTTCCAATCGGTCATTGTGCGGCTCCTTCCTCTTCTCGCGCTTCGAACCAAAGCCGTCTGTGATAGGCGTCGTCACCCAGCCACGCGGAAAGAACCAGCGCCCGGTTGAGGTAAAGCGCGATCTCGAACTCGTCCGTATACCCGACCGCACCATGCAGCTGGATCGCGTCGCGCGTGATCTTCTTGGCAGCCGTGACCGCGCGAGCCTTGGCCCGGCTGGCAAGTCGCGCCCGTGCTTTCGGATCGGTTTCGCGATCCATCAGCCCGAGAGCTTCGCGCACCCCCGATTGTGCAACCTCGCACATCACGTTCAGGTCGACAGCACGGTGCTGGATGACCTGAAACGATCCGATGGGCTTGTCGAATTGCTCCCGGGTCTTGATGTAATCCAGAGTGATTTCGAAGGCGCGCTCGCTCAGACCGACAAGCTCGGCGGCGGCAAGCGCCGTTGCGTCATTGACCGCCTCGGCGAGCGCGGCCCGAACCGCACCCCCACTGGCCAATTCTCCCGCAGGCGTGCCCGAGAACGAAAGCTCGCCCATCGCGCTGCCATCGGCCTGCCTGCGCTCTTCGACGGACAGCCCGTCCGCACCGGCCTCCGCCAGCACAAGAACCGGACCGGCATCCCCTTCGGCCACGACGAGGAAACCCCGTGCCCCGCCAGCGCCGGCAACCCATCCCTTGCTGCCGGTCAGCTTTCCGTCGGCGTAACGACAACTCGGCTCGGCGGGACCACCGTTCGGTCCGCGCTCCTGCCAGGCGACGGCCAAAACGGTGGCCCCCTCAACAAGCTGTTCCATCATGGCATGGTCCGGGCAAAGACGGCGCAGAAGTCCAAGGCTCAGCCCGACCGTCACCACGACCGGTTCCGGGGCAATCACCCGGCCCACTTCCTCGGCGATGACGCCGCCGGCAGCCAGGCCCATGCCAAGCCCGCCGTTTTCCTCCGGTACGGTCACCCCGAAAATGCCAGCCTCGGCCATTTCGCGGATCATACCCGCATCCCAGCCGCCACCGGCATCGCGCAGTTTTCTGGACCGTCCACTACCGCCCGCGCGCTCGAACAGGGTCCGCGCACTTTCACGCAGCATGCGAAGGTCTTGTTGGTCGCTTGGTTGCATATCAGTCTGGGTCATTCTGTTTTCGCTGGATCATTACGGGCGTATCGGTCGAAAAAACGACCTCACCCTTTGGGTTTTTTGCACTGAGTGTATAGTTCAGAACGCCACGGTCGGGTTTGCTTTTCGACGGCGTGACCGAGTTTACCGTCAATTCGATATCGAGCGGTTCATTCGGGCGCACGGGACGCAACCAGCGCAGGTTATCGAATCCGATGCCGCCGATGTTGGCAACACCAACCATGAACTCGGTCATGATCGGCTTGAACACCTCAAGCATCGTCTGAAAGCCCGAGGCAATCAGTCCACCGTGCACGGTGGTCGCATAGTCTTCGTCGGTGTGCAGCCGTTGCGGGTCCCATTCCTCGGCGAAGGCTATGATGGCCTCCTTGCTCATCGGCTCGCTATGAAAGCGAAAAACCTGGCCCGGCGCGAAGTCCTCCAGATATTTCAAGATGTCCCCTCCTTTGAGAAACCCGCATCGTACCCGGCCGAATCGCTGGAAATTCGCACGCGGTTGAACTCTTCCAGTTTTGGATAGGTTTCCTTGAAGGCCTGGAGGAACTCCGTGATCGGCGCGTCGACGTAGAGACCCCGGTCATTCACATATTCCATGTGCCGGTGGTTCTGTTCGTCGAATTCGTGGAAGAGAGCATCGTGATACCCGTCGAAGACCAGCGGCTTCACCCCGAATCGTTCGCACAGCTCCATGTTGAAGGCGGGCGTGACCTTGTAGGACTCACCATCAAGCCAAAGTTGGACATAGCCGTGATAGATGAAGAGGTCAGTGCCCATCAACTCTTGCAGCTTGGGCGTGTTCAGGTGGTTTCGTACATCTGCAAACCCCACTGCGGCGGGGATGCCGACGGCTCTCAGACAGGCCGCAAGAAGGATTGCCTTGGGCACGCAGAACGCCGCCTCCGCACCGGCGATTCTGCTGGCGCGATAGGAATCTTCATCCAGCGCGAAGCAATAGGGATCGTATCGGATGTCATCACGAACCGCCTCGAAAAGCCGGATCGCCTTGTCACGGCGGGACGCGTCGGCGGGAATATCACGCAAGGCGTTGGACACGAACCCCTGGACTTCAAGGCTGTCGCTTTCGACAAAATGCGCCGGCATGACGTAGCGCTCTGCTTCGGCAGGCAGGTCATCTACGGACTGTGGCATAGGATCCCCCTTTTCTAACATCTGTTAGATTAATGAATGAAGGATGGTCCGTCAACGGGATTCACTCTGAATCCCGTGGTTCGGCACCATAGTGAAGATTGTCTTCTCCCAAAGAGGCAGCGCGCCCCGCTACATCCTTCGAAACGCGGAATTCCGGCGCAATCGGCAAAGGAAGCGCGGGCACGGACTTGCCGGAGATATCCAGTTTCCGGTCAAACACGCCACGCGCACTGAAATGCGGATCGGTCGCGGCTTCGGCGGGCGTTTTCACGACGGAACAGCAACAATCAGCCGCCACCAGCAGCGGTTCCCAGTGAGTCGAAGGCTGGCTTCCCAAACGTCGTGCCACTTCGGCGCTGCAGCCTTCCGGGTCGCTCCAGTCGTCCCTAAGGTCCGCAGGCTGATCGATGACATCACAGAATGCCTGCCAGAACTTTTCTTCCAGCGCTCCGACCGCGATTTGCCGGCCATCTGCGGCTGAGTACAGCCGATAGCGCGCCAATCCTCCGGTCAGACGGCCGCCGCCGTTCTCGATGTCCTGCCCGGCGATCACGCCTTCGGCATGGGCCCAATAAGCAAAGGCAAACGCGCCCTCGGCCATCGCGATATCCAGATGCGCGCCCTTGCCGGTTTTCTGCCGCGCTATCAGCGCAAGCAGGATGTTCACCACAGCGGGGTAAGTGCCACCCCCGATATCCGCGATCAGCCCGAACGGCATCGTTGGGTGGGCGTCCGGTCCTCGGCTCAGCGACAGGACGCCCGCGTCGCCCACGTAATTAAGATCGTGGCCCGCTGCGGTGGCCTTTGGCCCGGTCTGGCCATAGCCAGTGATCGAACAGTAGACGATTCCCGGATTGATCGCTCGCACGGCCTCGTATCCCAATCCAAGCCGTCCCATCACGCCCGGACGGAACTGCTCTACCAGAACATCTGCTTTTTCCAGCAGGGGGCGCAATATATTCACCGCGTTCTCTGCCTTCAGATCGAGCGCTACCGACCGTTTACCCTGGTTCAGCACGGCAAACCCGATGCTTTCACCGTCGATCATGGGATCGGTATGGCGCGCGTCCTCACCTGTGCCGGGACGCTCGAACTTGACCACTTCGGCGCCGGCCTCGGACAGCATGAGCGTCGCCATCGGACCGGGAAGAAGGGTGCTGAAATCCAGCACCAGTATATCCTTGAGCGGTTGCGTCATCTGCCTTACCTCACGCGAAACGCGCGGCGCCATTGTTCAGAACAACGACATCGCGTTCCGGTATGGACGCGCGGAACCGGGCCTGACCATCCTCTTCCCAGATTTCGAACCGCACGGTTTCGCCGGGATAGACGGGTGCAGAGAACCGGACGTCCAGTCCGACCAGTCGGGAGGCATCATAGTCAAGCGAGGTCTTCAGGATCGCCCGCGCTGCGAGGCCATAGGTCGCCAGGCCATGCAGGATCGGCCGATCAAACCCAACCGAGCGGGCAACATCAGGGTCCGCATGCAGCGGGTTGTAGTCACCGCTGAGACGGTAGATCAGCGCCTGACGCGGCAAAGTTTCGATATCACATATGTGGTCTGGCGCGCGGTCCGGCAACACAGCGGGTGCGGGCCCGGGCTTGTTCTCGCCGCCGAACCCACCATCGCCCCGGCAGAACGCCGACATCGCGACGCGTGCCAGCTTTTCACCGCTGTCCGCGTCGATGATTTCACGGCTTTGATAGATGACCGCACCCTTGCCCTCGCCCTTGTCGGAGATAAAGTCGATCTTGCTGCGGCCGATGATATTGCCGTTCACGGGCAACGGCTTGTAGATATCCAGCCATTGCTCGCCGTGCAGCACCTGCTGCCAGTTCACGCCGGTCCTGGGGTCGCGCAGCCAGAAGCCGGGATACCCCATCGTGACGGCCATCGAGGGAACCGCCTTCAGGCCGTCCTCATAGACAAAAGCCAGTTCCTTCTTGTCGGTCGGGTCCTCCCCGAATCCCAGGCCGAGTGCGTAGAGTATGGTATCCCGCTCGGTCAGCGACTGCCGAATCTCTTCAAAATCCCAGTCTGAAAGTGCTTCGAAATCCAGTGGCATGATCTTTCCTCCCTTGATCGTCGTCAGAGCGTGGCTTGTGAGCCCAGAATGGCCGTGACCTGACTGGACAGCACGCCGCCGTTGCCATGTGCCAGAGCCACGTCGATATCGTTCAACTGAATGCCGGGCGCATCGCCCCGGATTTGGCGCGCCGCCTCGATGACGGTGAAAATACCGTACATGCCAGGATGCACGCAGGACAGACCCCCGCCATTTGTGTTCACCGGCAGGACGCCGTCCGGCGCGATGCGTCCGCCCTCTACAAAGGCACCGCCCTCGCCCTTGGCACAGAAACCAAGGTCTTCGAGAAACAGGATCGTGTTGATGGTAAAGGCGTCATATAGCTCAACCGCCTGAATATCGCCCGGAGACACCCCCGCCGCCGCAAAGGCGCGTTTGCCCGATTCGCGGGCCGCGGTCACTGTAAAGTCCTTCATTTGCGAAATCTGCCTGTGCGCGCTTTGCGCCGCACTGCCCAGAACATAGACGGGCGGCTTGGGGAAATCCCTTGCTCGATCCGCACGGACCAACACGATGGCGCCGCCGCCATCTGTCACCAGACAGCAATCGCGCACCGTCAGCGGATCACCTACCATGCGCGCACCCAGCACGTCCTCACGGGTCAGCGGGCCGCGCTCGAACGCTTCGGGGTTGTGCCGCGCCCAAGCCCGGGCGGCCACCGCCACATCGGCCAGTTGTTCGCGGGTGGTGCCGTATTCATGCATGTGACGTGCCGCCGCCATCGCATAACCGGAAATCGGATAGCGCGGATTATACGGGGCTTCATAGGCTGGCGGGCGCGAAGCCGTCACCAGCTTGCCCGACGCGGTGCGTTGGTTGGAGCCGTAGACGATCAGCGCGACATCACACAAACCGGCGTCCAGCGCCATGGTCGCGGATGTCAGATAATTCACGAATGACGACCCCCCCGACATGGTACCGTCGATGAAACGGGGCTGAATGCCAAGATATTCGGCTGCCATGAGCGCCGGCATGCTGTCTTCCATCATGGTACAGAACAGCCCGTCCACGTCCGATAGCTTCAGCCCGGCATCCCCAAGCGCTGCAAGCGCGGACTGTGCCATTACATCGAAGGACGTCAGCCCGTGCGCCTCGCCGAAACCGGCGTGTCCGGTGCCCACAATCGCGGATTTTCCCCGAAGTTGATCAGTCATGCGTTATACCTTCGCCGGTCTGAAAAGCACAATCGGGGCATCCTCGGCCTCGCCCACGAAGGCGGTCACGGCCATATCAATGACGACATCACCTGGGGCGATCCCCTCGACCCGGCTCATCATCCGAACGCCTTCCTCCAGTTCGACCATACACACGTTGTAGTCGCCGCCGCGCTCGAGCTTGCGGCGCACGACAGTGGTGGTGTGGACCCGGCCTTTGCCGCTGGCACGTTGCCATGAAATTGCAGTGCCATGGCAGTGCGGACACAGGACCCTCGGAAAGAAGTGAAAGGCCCCGCAGTCATCACATTTTGGAAGCAGGATTTCCTGTTCGGCTAGAGCGCGCTGAAAAATCTGGTCTGGCCCTTTGGTGTTCGGCACCTGCGGTCTCCTTCAAATGATCCACTATCTGATTGAGCGTATTGCTCTTATTTCTAACATCTGTTAGATTTTGTCAAGCTCTTTGGAACAAACGCGAGGTCGCCATGTCAGGTTCAGATGCAGCCCCCCTCTCAGGCAAACTCGTCGTTGCGCTCGAACAGGCGGTTGCCGCACCTTTTTGCTCTTCCCGGCTGGCCGATGCCGGCGCGCGTGTAATCAAGATCGAACGTAAGGGCGCAGGTGATTTCGCGCGCGGTTATGACAGGGCCGCAAACGGCGAAAGCGCCTATTTCACTTGGCTGAATCGCGGCAAGGAGTCGGTCGCGCTGGATATCAAGGACGCGGAAGACCGTGAAATTTTGCTGAGAATGCTGCAAAACGCGGATGTGTTCATTCAAAACCTCCTTCCCGGAGCGCTGAAGAAACTGGGGCTTGATTCTGCCACGCTGCGGCAGAAGTTTCCGCGCCTTGTGACGTGCGACATCACCGGATACGGCGAGGACGGTCCAATGCGAAATGCCAAGGCCTATGACCTTCTGGTGCAATGTGAAAGCGGCCTCGCCTCGGTGACCGGTACGCCGGACGCGCCGGGCCGGGTTGGCGTTTCGGTCTGCGACATCGCCACCGGAATGACGGCACACGCCGGAATCTGCGAAGCGCTGGTGGGGCGTGATCGCACCGGCGAAGGAAGCGGTGTGTCGGTTGCGATGTTCGACGTCATGGCCGATTGGATGGCGGTTCCTCTGCTCTTTCACGACTACGCCAATCAACCCACGCCGAGGACCGGCCTTGGGCACTCTGTCATCTGCCCTTACGGCGCGTTTCGCTGCCAGGGCGGTGATCTGGTCGTCATATCTGTCCAGAACAGCCGCGAATGGAAACGGTTCTGTACCCAGATTCTAGGGAACCCGGCGTTGGCCAGTGATCCACGATTCCACGACAATTCGGCCAGGATTCAGCACAAATCCGAGCTCGAAGCCCTTATCAAGACCGTGTTCGGCACGCACGAACGTGCCGGGCTCCTGAAGCTGCTCGATAGTGCGGGCATCGCATCGGCGGCAGTGAACGACGTGGGCTCGCTGTCGGATCATCCCCAACTCGACCGTTCGACCGTCGGGACGCCCTCCGGTCCGGTCAGCGTCGCAATGCCTCCGATACGGCGCAACGGGTCCGAGCCCACGCTTGGCCCTTCGCCAGGTTTCGATGCCGACGGAACCGCCCTTCGCGCCGAGTTCGGCTCTCACTCCTAGAACTGGAAATCACTGCAAATGACCACCGCAAAGAACACCGCAATCCTGGAGGGTGTCAGGATCATCGACCTGACGTCAGTGGTGTTCGGCCCCTTGGCTACGCAGATGCTGGGCGATCTGGGGGCTGATGTGATCAAGGTGGAAGCCCCTGAGGGCGATCTTTTGCGGCAGGTCCAGCCATCAAACAACAAGTTGATGGGGGCCGCCTTTCTGGGTGCCAACCGTAACAAGCGTAGTGTGGTTCTCGACCTGAAGGAGAGAACCGGGCAAGATCAGTTGCGCAAGCTGCTGAAAGATGCCGACGTAATGATTTCGAGCATCCGGCCTGCGGCGCTTGCCCGATTATCGCTGGATCCCGAAACGCTGCGTCGCGCGTATCCGGACCTGATCACGGTATCCGCCACCGGTTTCGGCCAGGACGGTCCCTATGCCGCCAAACCCGCCTTCGACGACATTGTCCAGTCGGTTTCGGGGTTCGCCAGCCTAGCAACGCTGCGCGACCCCGACGCTGCGCCGGCCTATGCGCCGACAATCCTCGCCGACAAGCTTGGCGGGGTGACGGCGGCCTATGCCGTGATGTCCGCGCTGTTCCACCGTCAGCGCACCGGCGAGGCCCAGCATGTCGAAGTGCCGATGTTCGAGACTTTGACGGCGTTTCTGTTGGCCGAACATATGGATGCGGCCACGTTCGAAGACACGCCGCAGAGTTTTGGTTACTCACGGATGCTGGTGCCCCACCGCCGCCCGGTTCAGACGACAGACGGCTACATCACGATTTTACCCTACACCAACGTACAGTGGACCAGGTTCTTCCAAGTGGTTGATCGGAACGACATGGTCGAACATCCCTGGGTGACCGATATGGATACCCGCAGCCGCAACATCGGCGCGGTATACGATATGGTGGCCCAGATTGCACTGACACGATCGACGGAAGAGTGGCTTACCCTGATGGAGCAAGCAGACATTCCCGCCATGCCGGTCCGCAACCTGTCGGACCTGCCAAGCGACCCGCATCTTGCCGCGACCGGTTTCTTTCAGCAAATTGATCATCCGACCGAAGGTACAATCTGGACAACACGCCCGCCGATTCATTTCTCGGCGACACCTGCGCGGCACGATCACTGTCCTGCGCCTCGCCTGGGCGAGCATAGTAAAGAGATTCTGGGGCCGGACCCGGCGGAATCAAACGTCCATTGAACGCGCGATCAGCTCCTTCATGATCTCGTTTGTACCACCGTAGATCATCTGGACCCGGCTGTCGGCATAAAGACGGGCAATCGGGAACTCCATCATGAAGCCGTAGCCACCGTGGAGCTGTAGGCATTCATGCATGACCTCATTTTGTGTCTGGCTACCCCACCATTTCGCCATTGATGCCGTCGCCGCATCAAGCTGGCCTGCCTCAAGCCGCGTTATGCCGTCATTGACAAACGTGCGCAGCAATTCGGCCTTGGTCTTGCATTCCGCAAGTTTGAACCGGGTATTCTGGAAATCCATGATCCGGTTACCGAACGCCTTGCGATCCTGAACGTATTTGACCGTTTCGGCGATTGCGAAGTCAATGAAGCCAAGCGCCGTGATGCCGATCATCAGCCGCTCCCACGGCAGTTGCTTCATCAACTGGTAAAACCCCTGCCCTTCTTCCGGGCCAAGCAAGTTGGCGGTGGGCACGCGCACATTCTCAAAGAAAAGCTCGGCTGTGTCGGATCCCTTCATGCCCAGCTTCTTGAGGTTCCGCCCACGGCGAAAGCCTTCCGCTTCCTCGGTTTCAAGAACGATCAGTGACACGCCCTTCGCACCGGCGCCGCGATCCGTCTTGGCCACGACCACGATAAGATCGGCGGTATGTCCGTTGGTGATAAAGATCTTCGAGCCGTTGATCTTGTAGTGGTTGCCGTCCTTTTCAGCATAGGTCTGGACGTTCTGGAGATCGGACCCCGTTCCCGGTTCGGTCATGGCGATGGCCGCAACACTGTCGCCGCTGATCAGCCGCGGCAACCACTTCGATTTCTGCTCTTCGCTGCCGTAGGCGTTGATGTAATGGATAACGATGGTCTGGATGCCATAGCCCCAACCCGTGTCTCCGACGCGCCCCTGCTCGTAAATGGCAATCGCATCAAATGCGATGTCGCCGCCGGACCCGCCGTAGTCTTCGGCGATCGCGCCACCCATAACGCCCTGCTGGCCAACCGTTTTCCAGAACGCGCGGTCGACAATACCCTGTTCCGCCCATTTATCGACATTCGGGGCCATTTCGGCCTCAAACAGTTTGCGTGTACTGTCCGCGAACATCTTATGTTCATCGGAAGCCCAAGTTGTTGTGTCCTTGATCAGTGACATGTTTCTTTTCCTGTTCAGCCTTGTTGGTATCCCGCCGGAATCTAACAAGTGTTTTGTTTTTTGACAACGATCGAGAGCCCGTGTGAGCAAAGCAGTTGCCTTGCGCAGACTTGCGCCTCACGAAAATCTCGAAACTGATACCAATATCCCTACCACCTTATCAAAAAGACTCGCTGCGATCAGCGGGCGTTCTTTAAGTGTTTGGTATTGGGGGTCAGTGTCTTGGGACCGGATCAAAATCCCTGTCTTCGAAGGCATGTGCTTCCCCATCCCTGTCGATCACAACCTTGAACCGCATCGGCGCGCTGATGCGCACAGGGCGCTTGCGTTTGCCCCGTTTTCCAACCGCGTTTCCTTCTTGGCGGCAATTCGACTGCAGTTTCTTCCGGTTCACCGTCCCGGCTTCCCGGTACGGGTACATTCATCTGCGGTCCTGTCACGTTCCTGACGTTTATTCGACGGCTTTACCGGTCTTTGAATTCAGGCTTTCGTTTTTCGGAAAACGCCTTCATGGCTTCCGGAAAGTCATGCGCGCAGAGCAGAATACTCTGGGCATCCCGCTCGATATCCAATGCTTCGAGATAGCCGCATTCCGCCGCGGCGCGCATCACCCGCTTGGCTGTCTGAACTCCGAACATTGGATGTCGGGCAATCTCGCGGGCGGTGTCAAGCGCCCGTGCTTCGACCTGATCGGCCGGAACGCATTCTTCCACAACCCGCAGATCTTTGGCGGTGCGACCGTCGATCTCCCGACCGGTAAGCACAAGCATGCGCGCCACCCCCGCGCCGGCGCGTTGCTGAAGCAACCAGCTCGACCCGGTGTCTGGGCAGCCGCCCACACGGGCAAAAACCTCGCACAACCGGGCGTCTTCGGCCGCGACGACAATATCCGCCGACAGCGCCAGGCTCAGACCGGCACCATAGGCCACCCCGCAGACGGCGGAAATCAATGGTTTGCGAAAGCGATATGCAGCCCGCCCGCCTTCATGAACCTCGTCGATCATTTCGGACGTGGCCCTGGCCCCCTTGGTGATTTCGGACTGGAAACCGACGAGATCTCCACCGCTGCTGAAATGATCGCCACCGGTCATCACCACGGCCCGGATCGTATCGTCCCGTTCGGCTGCGTGCAGTTGCGTTACCAATTCCTCGGCAAAGGCAATGCTGTAAGGGTTGCGTTTGTCGGACTGCAGAAAGCGCAGGATGCCGACAGAGCCATCCCTTTCGAGGCGGATCAGCTCGGTCTTGTCGACCTTCGTCATGTCCCGGTCCAGACCGGATCGCGTTTTTCGGCGAAAGCCTTAGGGCCTTCGATCGCGTCATTGCTGGCATAAACGACCTCATGCAGGCGCTTGCCCTCTTCCAGACCGTCTGCACAGCCCAGATCCATGGTGGCGCGAACGCTGCCCTTTGCCGCCACAACAGAAAGCGGGGCCATACCGGCGATTCGTTTGGCAAGGGCATATGCCCGCGCACGCACGTCGTCGGGCGTATCTTCGAGATAATTGGTAAACCCGTAATCATGCAGCCGCTCGATCGGCATCAGATCACCGGTCAGAACAATTTCCATGAGAATGGGCTGTGGCAGCATCGACAGCGCCGGAGCCGCCCAAGGCGACCCGCGCCCGATCTTCACTTCGGTAATGCCCACCTTGGTGCCTTTGAGGCCGACCCGAAGATCGCAGTTCAGTGTCAACATCATACCACCGGCCATCAAGGATCCGGTCATGGCAGCGATGATCGGCTTTTTGCAAGCGCGCATGGTTTCGTGAAACGGATCGCGCATCTTGCTCAGGATATCGACGCCCTCGTCCCGCGCGATCTGGGTTGCTTCCTTGAGGTCCAGTCCGGCGCTGAACACACCGCAATCGGACGATGTCAGAATGGCTACCCGGATGGAGTCATCCGCTTCGATTTTCTCCCAGGCATCGGTCAGACCGTTCGTCGCGGCGACGGACAATGCATTCTTGCGCTCGGGCCGGTTGATACAGACGGTCGCAATGCCGTCTTCAATTGTCACTTCGATTGGGCTCATGATAACTGCTTCGTCTCTTTGGCATCTGCTTGATGCGAATGGCGGTGAAAGGTTTCCCCGCGACACTACTGTCGCGGGGAAGGTCTGGTTCATTCGACTGTGAACTTTTCGGAGCTTTCCTTGATCACGTCCCACACCACGTCGAGGTAGTCGGCGCTCCAGTCGGTCAGCGGAACCCAAGTTTCGCCATCCCACTGCTCAACGCGGGTCTTGCCGCCGCCACCGTGGTCCTCGCCGGTTACGGTGACCGGAGCCATGACGCCATCGCCATCGAAGTTCTCGATCGATTCATAGGCATTCTTCATGCTTTCCGGTGTGATCGGCCAGCCATTCTCGGTAATTGCGATGCGCGCGGCTTCGAAACCAGCGGAATAGATCGCCATGCCGGTGTTGTAGTACACATCGCGCACCAGGCTTTCGGGTCCGCTGCCTTTGCCGTTGGCATAGTAGGTTTCCAGCATCGTTTTCACGATTGGGACTTCCTGGCCACCGGCCACGTTGGTCCCGCGAAGGATGCCCTTCGCCTCTTCCGCGCCGATGTTGGCGATGTCGACTTCGTTCAGCCAATTGACCGAGAGATAGCGGTCGATCGGAAAGCGGTTGCGGCGCATTTCCTTGGAGGCGACCACATGACCGCCGGCCAGCAGCCAGCTGATTACATAGTCAGGCTTGTCGCGGCGGATCTTGCTCCATGCGCCGGACTGATCCGAACCCGGCAGCGGTACCGGATAGAGTTCCAACTCAAAGCCTTCTTTCTCGGAGAGGGTTTTCAGGATTTCGATCGGCTCCTGGCCGAACGGATAGTCCAGATAGACGAAGCCGATCTTCGCGTCCCCCAGATCGCCGTCCATTTGATTTTTGATGAAGGCGACGTCGTTTGCAGCCTGCTGCCAGTAGGTCGGACCTACCGGGAAAACCCATTCAAACACTTCGCCGTCCACCGCGTCGCCACGGCCGACGAACGACTGCATCAGAACATTGCCGTCCTTCATGGCGCGCGGAAGTACAGCGTTCGTGACCGGTGTGGACAGAAAGTTGAAGATGAAAACACCGTCGCGCTTGAGCTGCTCGTAACATTCCACGCCGCGCTGGGGTTCGTTGCCGTGATCGCGCACGACGATCTCAACCGGATGGCCTTCGATGCCTCCGTTTTCGTTCGTGTACATCGCAAGGTCCTGTGCGGCCTGGGCGACTTGTGGCGAAATGAAGGTGTACGACTTGCTGAGGTCGAAGCACAGTCCGAACCGGATCGGTTCCTTGTCCTGCGCTGACGCCATCGTTGCGCCAGTCGCCAGCGCAGCGGTGAGTGCCACCGCCTTGATATGTTGTTTGATCTTCATCTTTTCTCTCCCGTTGATAAAAATTTGGCGGCTTATTGTTGTTCGGGCGCGCTGCCGCTCGTATACGCCGACCCTTCTGGGAACGTGGTCACTCTCCGTATTTCGAGGAACTTTCCTTGACCACATCCCACACGACATCGCTGTATTCCGAGATCCAGTCGGTTTGCGGAACCCAGGTTTCGCCGTCCCACATCTCGATCCGGGTCTTGCCGCCGCCGCCGTGATCCTCTGCTGTCACTGTAATCGGCGCCATCAGTCCGTTGGCGTCATAATCTTCGAGCGTCTCCAGAGCCGCCTTGTAGGACTGCGCCGTGATCGGAAGGCCCTCGGCCTCCGCCGCCCTGCGCGCAGCCTCGAATACGATCGAATACATCGCCAGCCCGGTATTGTAGAAAACGTCCTCTGTTTTCTCCAGTGGGCCGGAGCCCTCTCCCTTGTCATAGAGCTCGGTGATCATCTCTTGGCGCAAGGCAACGTCCTGGCCGCCCACCACGTTGGTTCCGCGCTTGAGACCGATGGCTGCCTCGTTGCCGATATTGGCGATGTCGACCTCGTTCAGCCAGTTGACCGAAATGTATTTCTCCATAGGAATGCGATTGCGCTGCATCTCCTTGGACGCAACCACATGCGCTCCGCCCAGCATCCAGACAATCACATGATCAGGCTTGTCGCGGCGCACCTTGGACCAGACACCGGCCTGATCGCTGCCGGGCAGCGGAACCGGATAAAGTTCCAGCTCAAAACCCTCTTTCTCGGACAGGGTCTGGAGAATTTCGATCGGCTCCTGACCGAATGGATAATCGAAATACACGAATCCGACCTTCACGTCGGACAGATCGCCGTCGTGCAATTGTTTGATGTAGGCAACATCGTTGGCGGCCTGGCCCCAATAGGTCGGTCCGATTGGATAAACCCAGTCAAAGACAGTGCCATCCACGGCATCGCCGCGACCGACAAGCGACTGCATCAGAATGCGTCCGTCTTCCATGGCGCGCGGCAGAATTGCCAGGGACACCGGTGTGGACAGCGTATCGAAGACAAAGACACCCTCGCGGCTGAGCCTTGAATAGCATTCGATTCCGCGCTGTGGTTCGTTTCCGTGGTCGCGCACGATGACTTCCACCGGCTCACCACCGATACCGCCCTTCTTGTTTATGAGCTTTGCCAGATCCAACGCGGCCTGCGAAACCTGCGGTGTGGCGAAAGTATATGCCTTGCTGAGATCGTAGCAGACACCCACCTTGAATGGCTCGGCCAGAACCTGTGTCCCGGCAGTCAAGCCACCCAACATGGATATTACGGTTAACGTCTTAGTAAGTAATCTCATTTCTTCCTCCCTGAACAGTGCCTGTTTGGAACCTCAACTCAACCAACGTTTGCGTCGGCTGTAGTGTTTGACATTGTGGAAATCCGTACCTTCACCACCTCCGAGATAGAATTCCTGAATGTCGGAGTTGGATTTGAGGGCCGCCGCTGTGCCGTTCATGACAACACGACCGTTCTCGATCAGATATCCTTCTGAGACGATCTCCAGAGCGGCAAGGGCGTTCTGTTCTACCAAGAGCACCGACATACCTTCTTCCTGGTTGATTTTTTGAAGTATGCCAAAGATCTCGGCTACCAGGAAGGGCGCAAGACCAAGGCTCGGCTCATCCAGCATCAGCAGGCTCGGCTGGGTCACCAGCGCGCGACCAATGGCCAGCATTTGCTGTTCTCCGCCCGACAGATAGCCGGAAAGCGAATTGCTCCGCTCCGCTAGGCGGGGGAAATAATTGTATATCTTCTCCTTTTCCCCATCCAGTTCTGATCGGGACATGCCCATCGGTGCGGCTGCTGTCAGGTTCTCGTCCGGGGTGAGGTGTTCAAAGACACGCCGGCCCTCGATGACATGGCAAATACCCATCTCCACGCGCTTTTGTGCGAGCATCTCGGTAATGTCGGTGCCTTCGAATTTGATTTCACCCCGGCTGACACGTCCTCTTTCAGCTTTCAAAAGACCGCTGATCGCTTTCAAAGTGGTGCTTTTACCCGCTCCGTTGGAACCCAGAAGCGCGATCATCTCGCCCTTCGGCACCTGAATCGAGACACCCTTGATTGCCAGCATCACGTTGTCATACAGCACCTCGACACTGTTCATCGACAGTATGGGCTGGGCTTCGACCTTTTTATCCATCGTCATTCCTCTTTACTTCCTGAGCTGATCGAAGGGCCAGACCATCAGATAGTCCCTGATATTGCCGTAGAGCTTTCCAAGCCCCAAAGGTTCGATCAGAAGAATTACGACAATCAGCGCGCCATAGACGGCGTTCGGGATATGGGCGAGCGTTTCGACGTTGATCTGCATTCCAAGCGACTGGCTCGCCGTCGAAAATAGCCCGTTCACCACACCCGGCACGAGCAGGATCAGGGCAACGCCGAAGTAGGACCCGATGATACTTCCCAGCCCGCCGACGATCACCATCGCCAGCACCTGGATTGAAACTGTCACCGAAAACTGTTCCGGCGCGGCGAGGAAGAAGAATGTCGCAACCAGCAAGGCACCACTGACGCCCGCAATAAAGGACGACGTCGCGAAGGCGAGGATCTTGTAGTAGAAACTGTTCACCCCCAGGATCGCGGCGGCGAAGTCCTTTTCACGTACGGCGACCAACGCCCGCCCCAGTCCGGTACGTTTCAGATTCAGCATAAAGATCGTCACCAGTACGCACCAGCCGAAGGCGACATAGTAATAGCCCGCGTCAGAGGTGATCTCCTGCCCGAGCAGTGCCAGTGTCGGAGATTGCAGCGATGCGTGGGAGCCCCCCGTAATCGCGGGTGAGTGAGTCAGCACCCAGTCCATGACGAACTGCATCGCCAGCGTCGTAAGCGCAAGATAGAGACCTTTGACCCGCAATGCAGCGAAGGCGAACAGGCTGCCGATCACCGACGATGACAACCCGCCGATGATGAGCGCGAATTCCCAAGGGATGCCGAACCGCACCGCATGGATCGCGGAATACGCACCCACAGCCATGACCGCAGCATACCCCAGATGAAGCTGTCCGGCCCACCCCGTCACAAGGTTCAGCCCAAGCGCGGCGGCCGTCCAGATCAGCCATGGGAGCATGTAACTGTTCAGATAGAGCGACGGAACGATGAACGGTGCCGCAAGTCCGAACAGGAAGACGAACATGGCCAGGTTCCGGTCAGCAGGTATCTTGAATACACGGCTGTCCGAGACATAATTGGCATGATGGACACCGGAAAGTCGGAAAAACATCCCTTACACCCTTTCAATTTCGTGACGACCGAACAGTCCATGCGGACGGATCATCACTGTAAGTATGAGCACGGCGGCGACGATGAGTTCCCGGCTTCCGCCTCCGACAAGCGGATCGAGGAAGTCGGCGCCCACATTTTCCAGGATACCGAGGATGATGCCGGCGATCACGGCACCCAGAATGCTGTCGAGGCCACCCAGAACAGCCACCGTCAGACCTTTGAGCAGCAACAACGACAGCGCCTGGTCCACGCCCTGAATCTCGCCCCAGATGACGCCTGCGGCCACGGCCACCACCGAAGCAAGGGCCCAGGAGAGTCCGACGCCGCGCTCGACTGAAATCCCGACCGACCACGACGCCATGTAATCATCCGCGATCGCCCGCAATTTGATGCCCGTGCGGCTGCGGAAAAACACCATGAAACCGACAAAGAGTGCGATCGCGACCCCGGCGCCGACAAGGTGGATCCGACTGATGAAAAGATCGCCCAGAAACAGCGGTTCATAGCTGACCCCCAGTTCCATCGACCGGGACGTCCCGCCCCAGATCGCAAGCGTTGTGCCCCGCAGGAAAATATCGAGACCCAGCGTCAGCATCAGGATCATAATGACCGGGCGACCGGCGAGCCGGCGCAGCGCGACACGCTCGATGCCGAATCCCAGGCCGAACATGATCACCGCAGCAAGCGGGATCGCGAGCCAGAGCGGCAGACCCGCATCATGTGAAAGAGCGAGAACCACATAAGCCCCGACCATTGTCAGCCCGCCCTGTGCCAGGTTGGGCACCGAGGACGCCTTGTAAATCAGCACGAGGCCGATGGCGAAAAGCGAATATAGCAGACCCGTCAAGGCGCCGTTTATCGCAAGCTCTGCTAGAAAGACCCAATCCATTCATACCTCCCTGATGGGAAGGCTCTTTTCGACCTTCCCTACTTCTCCGGTCTCGTAAGTCACCTGGGCGCTTACATGGACCTCTTTTGAACCGTCGTAGAGTGCCGCGACAACGTCGGCATAGCGTTCCTGAACGACCTTGCGGCGCAGTTTGCGCGTTCGCGTGATTTCGCCATCGTCCGGGTCGAATTCCTTCGGCAGGCTGACAAAGCGTTGCAGACGCAAAGGCTCGGTGAGAGCCTTGTTCACCCGCAGAAACGCCTCGTGCAGCAGCTTGGCCACCTCGTCGCGCTGCGACAGGTCGGCATAGGATACATACGGCACACCGTTCACCTCTGCCCAGTGTCCGACCGCCTCGAAATCTACGCAGACCATCGCCGTCAGTTCATCCAGTCCGGCACCAAGAACTGCCGCATCCTTGATGTAAGGGCTGAACTTCAGCCGGTTCTCGATATAGTTCGGCACATAGCGTTCCCCCCCGGCTGTGTGCATGACTTCCGACACACGGCCCAGAACCACGAGATGACCATCGTCCTCAATGTAGCCGGCGTCACCAGTATGCAGCCACCCGTCCTCGAGGGCTTCAGCAGTCGCTTCGGGTTTGTTGAAATAGCCTTCGAACACACTGTCTGAACGCATCAGGATTTCCCCATCGTCCGCGATCTTCAGCTCAACGCCCGGCGCGGGTTTGCCAACGGTATGAAGGCGTACCTCTCCTGGCGCCTGTATCGCGTTGATCGCGCTGTTTTCGGTCTGGCCATAGAGCTGGCGAAGCTTGATCCCGAGGGCGCGATAGAAAACAAAAGTATCTTCGCCGATTGCCTCGCCGCCGGTGAACGCATTCTTCAGGCGGCTCATCCCGAACTGGTCCTTGATCGGACCAAAGACAAGCGCCTCGCCCAGGAACCGTCCCAAAGGCTCCAACGCGCCGCCACTCTTACCGTTCAGCTTGCGCGTCTCGGCAGCAACCGCCCGGTCCATGAAGAAATGGTACAGCCATTTCTTGAACGGAGTCGAATTTTCCATGCCGACCTGGATCGTTGTCAGCATCTGGTCCCAACTTCTTGGTGCCGCCAAATAGAAGGTAGGTGCGATTTCCCGCATATCGCGCACGACCGTTTCCTGCCGCTCCGGCACGTTCACGGTAAATCGCCAAAGCAACGCCGCCCCGACAGTAATAGCAAAGTCACCCACCCAGGCCATCGGCAGATAGGCGAGGATTTCCTCGTTCTCGTCGAAGGCGCCCGCAGCATGGCCATTCCTCGCCGCCGCTAGAACGTTCTTCTGGCTCAGCACGATACCTTTCGGTTTGCCGGTCGTTCCGGAAGAGTGCATGAAAATCGCCGGGTCTTCGGGCTTCGCCCTGTTCAGAATGGCCTCGCGGCGGCCCGCATCCCCGTCAAGTTCGCGTTGACCGATCTCGATCAGGTGATCCCATGACATAAGACCGTCATCTTCATATGTTCCCAGCCCGCGCGTTTCGTCGTAAATGACGTGGGCAATGCCGCTCGCACTTGCGCTGCGCAATTCGAGAATTTTGTCGACCTGTTCCTGATCTTCTGCGAAGGCCGCAACGATTTCGACTTCGCCGAGGAAATGCTGAAGTTCTTCGAGCGTAGCACCCGGATAGGCCGGCATCGCGTAAGCCCCGAGCAGCGAGATCGCAAGCATGCCCTGATATAGACGTGCACGGTTGTCACCAAGTATCAAAACGGCCTTGCCCGGCGCTACGCCGACCACTTCGAGACCGGCCGCGCAGGCCAGAACCTCGTCCACGTAGTCGGCCCAGGTGCTTTCTCTCCAGATGCCGCGCTCTTTCTCGCGGACCACGATATCCGATCCATGGTTTGCCGCGTTCCGCGCCAGCAGCTTTCCAAATGTCTCGTTGGCGGAATTTTGCAATGTCGTCCCCTCAGCCATGCGAACCTCCAACATATGCTTCAATGACCCTTGGGTCTTTTACGACTTCTCTCGGTATGCCGCTGGCGATCATTTCACCGTAGTTCAACGCGAGCATACGGTCGCAAATGCCGATGATGACGTCCATATGGTGCTCGATCAGCAGAACGCTGACGCCCCGTTCGGCCCGCGCATCCAGAATGAAACGGGACATATACCCTTTTTCTTCCTGGTTCATGCCAGCCATCGGTTCGTCGAGAATCAGCATCTTCGGTTCCGCGACCAGTGCGCGCGCAAGCTCGACCCGCTTTTTAAGTCCGATGGGCAGACCATCGACCAGTTCGTGCCGAATACTCTCCAATTGAAGAAATTCGATCACCTCTTCGACGATCTTGCGGTTCTCGATTTCTTCCCGCTGTGCGGCCCACCAATAAAGCGCCGTGCGGATGACCCCCGGCTTCATGTGAATGTGTCGCCCGAGCAGAATGTTATCCAGAACGCTCATCCCGTTGAACAGGGCAAGGTTCTGGAATGTTCTGGCAACCCCGAGCGTTGCGACCTTGTGTGGCGCGGTGCCCGTGATGTCTTTACCTCCCAGCCGGACAGTCCCGACGTTGGGAGGGTAGAAACCCGTGATCGCGTTGGTAAGTGTTGTCTTGCCGCTGCCATTCGGACCGACAAGTCCAAAGATTTCTTTGGGTTGAATGATAAGATCGACACCTGTGACGGCGACGATACCGCCAAACCGCCGCTCGATCCCGCGACATTCCAGTATTGCCCCATCACCGGTACCGGCATCTGTTGTTCTTTGCGTCATCATCTGGATCCTGTTGTCCCTCGCTAGGTTCGGTCTTGGTATCAGGAAATCCGGAAATAATCCGGTCTCCCTGTTGGCCAGGGATCACCCCACATTTGTTGCCCGCCGTCGATGTTAAGAACTTCTCCGGTCACGAATTTCCCGGAATTGGCCGCCAGATAGACTACGCCTTCTGCAACATCCCATTCATCCCCGGCGTGGCGCATCGGATTGGAATCCTGAAAAGTTGCCGCGCCTTCAGCGGGATAGTTTCCGAAACCGGTACTTTCGCAACAGCCGGGCGCCACGCAGTTCACGCGGATATCATGCGGCGCCCATTCCACGGCGACTGATTTGGACAGGTATACCACACCTGCCCGGGCCGCACAGGTATGCGCGATGCCGGGCATCCCGCGCCAGATGTCGGCCACGATGTTCACAATTGAACCCGATTGCTTTTGCGCAACCCAATGCCGCGCCGTGGATTGCATCATCCACCAGGTGCCATTGAGATTGGTATCTATGACAGCGTTCCAGCCCTTCGGAGAAAAATCCAGAGCGGCTTGCGGAAACTGCCCTCCCGCGTTGTTGACCAGAACGTCGATCGACCCGAATTCCTGATTGACCGCAGCTACGAAATCTTCGACCTGTTCGGGGTCACGGATCGTCATCGGCATGGCAAAGACCTTGGCACCCAGACTTTCGAGAAATTCCTTGGCCGACGCCAGTTTCTCCTCGTTACGTCCATTTATCGCAAGATTTGCTCCGAGCTTGGCAAACAGGGCCGCAATGGCTAAACCCAATCCACCGCCCGCACCGGTGACAACAACAGTCTTGGCTTCGAATAGATCGCGTGCAAACACGGTCGAGCGTGCTGACAGGTCTTCTCGCGAAGACCCAAACTGCGTCTCATTCATGACGCTTCCTCCCTTTTCCCCCATTCGGGGTTATTCGGATAATCTAACGCGTGTTAGAAAATAATCAAGCTAAGAATTTCGCCTACTTCCGCAACTCGTTTTCTTCGAGTAAGTTATTAAAAATTCAAACATTTTCCTCCCGTTGACAACGAATTCACTTGCGTCGTCACTGGTACGGTGCGGAACAAGAGGGTTTCTCTCGTCAGCCGTTTGGCGTGGTATACCTTGGCGTTTCCGAATCTCCTAACGGTGATCTGTGATGCCGTGGTCGCCTCTACGAGGTGTAGAACGAGATTAAACCGTCTTCTTGTCGGCAACCTGCGCCGTCGAAATCCGGACTTTCAACACATGCACGGCGTGTCGACCGCCCCTGCCACGCCGCGGCGGTCTTGAACTTGGACGTATTCGAAACAGGCTTTTTGTGTTCTCCGATCATCGGTTCCAAGGTGCGCGCAGGTTGCGCATCGGTGCCAAACCTCACAACAGGATTACCGAGACCCAGCCGAGACCGGCCCGCAATTCCGCGATTGCCTGCATTATGACGGTCGCCTCGGCAATCCCAGACCTGCGTCATCTACCTGTTCCTGCGTGCCGATCCCAAGGCACCCACCGTCAGTCATCGCCCCCGTACAGATCATGAGAAAACCCACCGTTGCGATCGCGCTCTAATCAATAGTCGCCGTCGAACCGGGTACACCTCCACAGGATCTGGTCGCGTAATTCCCTCCGCTCATCCGTCAAAGGAAATGTCACGGAGTGTTTCTCGTGCCGTCCAGTCCTATGATCCCCGCCTCGTAAAGGGCCGTGATCTGTTTGTCGTCAAACCCAAGCTCGCACAGAATGCTGCGCGTGTCGGCACCAGGCGCGCGTCCCAGCCACCGAAGCGCGCCCGGTGTGGCGCTGAGATGCGGGACCGGGCCGATAACCTTGGTCGGCTCACCCTCGACCGATACAATGTCGCCACGATGGCGGATTTGCGCGTTCGTTGTAATATCTTCGACGCTCAGCACCCGCGAGGCCACCGCATCATGACGCGCGAATTCCGTTTCAACTTCGGCAAGTGTGTGCTGCGTGACAAAATCATTGATGGCGTCGAAAACCACGGTCATGTGGTGTGACATCTCGGCAAGGGTCGCGAACCGCGGGTCATCGGCCAAGGCGTCACCGCCGACGGCGCGCAGCAGCCGTTGCGCGGTCTCCGCGCTTCCTGCGGAAACGGTCAGCCATACCCCATCGGATGTGCGGAACATACCCCCCGGCGCAAAGTCCATCGGCTGGCGCAGCCCGTTGCGTCGCGGCGAATGATCAGCGCCCGTCAGGGCAGGAACGGGATAATCCATCAACCGAAGCAAGGCTTCGAACACTGCAAGATCGACGACCTGACCGCGTGCGGTTCCCTGTTCGCGGGCAAGCAGTGCGATCATGATCCCCAATGCGCCCATCAGCCCCGTCGTGCTATCTGCCGCCGGAAACCCGGGATGCATCGGCGGCCCGTCGGTGAAACCGGTCAGATGCGCCAGACCGCTCATGGCCTCAGCCGCACGGCCAAAAGCAGGTACATCCCGCATCGGGCCGTCCTGTCCGTAGCCGGACACGCGCAGAATAACCAGATCCGGGTTCCACCCATGCAGTATTTCCGGCCCGATGGCCGCACGCTCAAGTACGCCTGGTCGAAAATTCTCGACAAGGACATCGGCACCTTCAACCAGCTTGCGCAGAATGCCCCGGCCTTCGTCCGACTTCCAATCCAGACCCAGAGTCTGCTTGTTGCGGCCCAGTGTCTTCCACCAAACACCAACCCCGTCCTTGGCCTTGGGTCCGAGGTCACGCATCATGTCCGTTCGGTTCGGTGCTTCGACTTTGATGACATCCGCACCGAAATCAGAAAGCAAGGCAGCTGAAAGTGGGCCGGCGATGACATGGCCGAGTTCGATAATTCTGAGGTTGTGTAGGGGTCCGGACATTGGCTCTCTTCGCTAATATTCTAACACGCGTTAGATTATTAGCGAAAGGAATGTGAGTTCTCAAGGCATGACATAAGGAAACTGGATTGGTGTATCCAGGCACACGGCGTCAGACAAAAAGGTGACGCGCGCCACAAAGCAGCGCGCGTCAATGGACCATTCGTTCGGCCAGGCCAGTCCGTGGTCAGGCTAGTCCATGAAGCGAAAATGGCAATTCGCGCACAATCGTGCCGGTTGCCCGGCGTACGGCATTGGCCACGGCGGGCCCAACGGGCGGTGTGCCCGGCTCGCCGATGCCGGTAGGGGCCTCGGTCGACTGAACGATATGGACATCCACCTGCGGCATGTCGCTGATCCGCAGTGGTGTGTAATCGTAGAAGTTCGACTGGTTTACCTCACCCTCGGTCAGGGTGATCTCCTCGCGCAGGATCGCGGAAAGACCGTAGCCCAGTCCCCCCTGGACCTGCGCTTCGATGTTCGAGGGGTTGATCGGCACGCCGCAGTCGACACCGCAGGTCACGCGCTCGACCTTTACGGTGCCGTCTTCGCGGATGCGAACATCCGCAACCTCGGCGACATAAGAGCCAAAACTCTTGTGCACCGCGATGCCCCGTGTGAGGCCATCCGGTACCGTGCCGGCCTTGTCAATCGCCAATTCCAACACCCCCCGCGCGCGCGGATCGGTAAGATAGCGCAAGCGAAATTCCACAGGATCGGCACCGGCCGCTTCCGCCAGTTCGTCCATCATCGTTTCGACCACATACGCGGTGTGGGTGTGCCCGACCGAGCGCCACCAAAGAACCGGCACGCCAACTTCCGGATGGTGGATATCGACCGACCATCCCGGAATGGTGTAGGCCGAATGCTCCCCGAGGCCCTCGACCGAAGAGGCATCGACACCATCCCGAACCATGAACTGTTCGAACGCGGTTCCGATGGCGATACCTTGCCCCACCACGCGTTGTTCCCACGACGTGATATTGCCGTCGGCGTCAAGACCGGCGCGCACACGGTGCATGTGCATCGGACGGTAATAACCGCCGCGCACGTCGTCTTCGCGGGTCCAGACCAGTTTGATCGGCCGGGCATCCCCGTGCGCTTCGAGCCACGCCTTCGCGATCATTGCGGCCTCGGCCACATAGTGGCTGTCGTAGATCGCACGGCGCCCGAAAGATCCGCCGCCCCAGAGGGTCTCGATTGAAACCGAACCCGGATCAATGCCAAGCACCTGCGCACCTATGTTCTGGTCCAGAGTCTGGATCTGCGATCCAGTCCAGAACGTGGCTTCGGTGCCGTCAAAACGAACGGTAACGTCGATTGGCTCCATCGGCGTGTGCGCGAGGTAAGGGAAAGAGTAGTCCGCTTCGATCACCTGTTCAGTGTCGGCCTGCGATACGACGGCGCTGTGGAATGCGATACCTTCCTCATCCAGCAGCGCGGTGTATTCGGCCCGCAGCTCTTCGGTTCCCCGGTTTTCGGCCTGCGAAAAATCCCATTCCGCTGACAGCGCGTCGCGGGCCTGAATGGCCTGCCATGTCGACTCGGCGATCACCGTCGCCCGATCAGGCAACTGAATCACGTCGATCACGCCGGGCATGGCCCGCGCCTCTGTGGCGTCTAGACCGGCCAGTACGCCGCCGAAACGCGGACTGCGCAAGCTGACGGCGTAGACGAGCCCTTCCATGGCCACGTCCATCCCGTACATGTTGGTTGCACCCTGGGATTTGCGAACCACGTCAACGCGTGGGAAGGACTTGCCGATATAGACCCATTGATCAGGCGTCTTGAGCGTGACGCTTTCGGGGACGCTCTGCCCTGCGGCAGTCTCGGCCATGTCGCCAAGGCTGGCTGACTGTGATCCGTCAGTGATCTGACCGCCCGCGATGCTGATGCCAGCGGGATCGACGCCCCAGGTCTGTGCCGCTGCTGCGATCAACATCGAGCGTGCAGTGGCTCCGGCCTCGCGGTACTGTTGCCAGGAATTGGCCATCGCGGTTGACCCGCCCGTGCCCTGCACGCCCATCAGAGTATTTGCATAGAGATCGGTATTGGCGGGCGCGAACTCTGTCGTGACCTGTGCCGAATCCGCATCAAGTTCGTCCGCGACCAGCGTGGCGAGACCCGTGGCTGTTCCCTGCCCCTTGTCGAGGTGTTTGACGATCACCACCACGGTGTTGTCGGGGCGAATGTGAACGAACGGCGTGGCAAGCCCGTCGACGCCGCCCTGCGCTGCGGCTGACACGGGCCGAAGGGCGGCACCCAACATCAGGCCGCCCGTGGCTCCGGCAGACAGTTTCAAAAAGCCCCTGCGCGTGAGCGCGGGCGTCGGCATGGTCTGTGCAATAAATCTGTTGAGCATCTTAACCCTCCATAATCTCGGATGCGCGATGGATCGCTTTGCGAATCCGTGCGTAGGTGGCACAACGGCACAGGTTTCCGTCCATTGCCGCGTCGATATCGTCGTCGGTTGGTTTGGGCGTGTCCCGCAATAGCGTCGTCGCCGACAGGATCTGGCCTGACTGGCAGTAGCCACATTGCGGCACCTCCAGCTCCACCCAGGCTGTGCGGATCGCCTCGGTCGTGGCGTCTTGCGCACCCTCGATCGTCGTCACCGTGGCCCCGTCCAGGTCTCCCACGAAGGTCTGGCACGAGCGTACGGGCGCCCCGTCCACATGCACCGTACACGCCCCACAGGACGCGACTCCGCAGCCGAATTTGGTGCCTGTCAGGCCCAGTTCATCGCGCAGGGCCCACAACAGCGGCGTATCCCCGGCCGCCGCGATCTCGCGCGGTTCGCCATTCAAAGTAAGTTTGATCATTTTCTCGGTTCTCCTTTTTTCTCAGCCAAGGTCCGGCGCAGTGGCCACGAACGCTTCGTCATTACTTAATCTGTCCCACCAGTCCTGCATGCCCTCGAGGGACAAGATCGCGGCGCCATCCTCTGTCATCGTCGCATACGCAATGAGCGGCCCGAGCAGGTAGTCGGCGAAACCGGGCGCGTCACCGGAAAAAAATGGCGCATCTTTCTTGTTGTCCAGAACAAGCCTGATCAGTTTTCTGGCCTGATCCAGATTGGACTGCCTCATTTCTTCGTTTTTTCCGCCGACCACATCGGGGAACAGGTGATACGCCACAAAACCAATGATCGCGTCGTAGCCGTAATTGGTGATCAGCGCAGCGTTCTCGTCCGCCTTCGCGCGTTCTTTTGCATCCTTGGGAAACATCGGTGGTTCAGGGTCGCGCGCTTCGAGGTACCGTACGATTGCATCGGTTTCACGCAGACGCATTCCGTCGATATCGAGAACCGGCACCTTGCCGAACGGGTGGCGTTCAAGATGATCGGGTTCTTGCGTTTCGCCTTCCAGGACGTTGACCGGCACCTGGTTGTAAGAAATGCTCTTACGCGCCAGCACGCATCGCACCGTGCGCACGAAGGTCGATCCGTTAAAGCCGAAGAGAGTTGTTTCTGTCATCTGGTCCTCGTTGTTGTCATTTGATGGAATGCGGGAGCGCCGCCTGCGGTGCTGGATCACCGGATATGTTCGCAAGGTCCGCCGCTAGGAGATCGACAAGATCGCGCACGGCGGTGCGCAGCGCCTCGGCCGCACCCGGCCCAAGCCGGTCACCGATCCGGCCGGACAAGGCGACCGGCACCTCCGCCGCGCGGGTCCGCAGGGCGACACCGTCCGGCGTCAGGTGCACCATGACGTGTCGTTCGTCGGCCCGGTCGCGCGTCCGGGTCAGCAGGCCGAGTTTCTCCATCCGCTTTAACATCGGGGTCATCGTACCGCTGTCGATATGAAGACGCCGTGCCAGGCCACCGACATGAATCGGCCCCTCTTCCCAAAGAACCAGCATGACGAGATATTGCGAATAGGTCAGACCGAGAGGATCCAACAGTGGGCGGTACATGCGGCCCAACAGGTTGGTCGCGGCGTAGAGCGGAAAACAAAGCTGGCTGTCCAGACAAAGAAGACCGGACGCGTCGTGTGTATCAGTTTCGACCATCACTGAACGCTCCGACGGTTTATGTTCGGGGACAACCCGATCAACCGGATGAGCACAGGTCCGGAACCGCACACCGCCGCGGTGCGGACGGCTTTCTCATTCAAATCGACAGGCTTATCCATGTGGTCCTCTCTAAGAGCGGCTGGTCCACCGCTGCTTCGGATTACAACTAGAACAATAATTTTGATTGGCAAGCAAATATTTCGTACACGAACTTAATGGGCCTGAATGGCCCGCATTATATGAGACAACAGGCAAGCGCCTGATTAAGGGGCGCCTTGCAGCGCCCCTATTGATGGCTAAATCACATCCAGGTAGTAGGAACGTAGCGATACGCCTCGCCATCCGCGAGGATACGGCCAAAGCCCGGAAAGTGGATGTGGCTCCCCGCGACAAGCGTCTTGTCAGCTGACACCATGTCAAAGACGCGGCGTCGGGATTCCGCAGCCTGGGCCGGATCGCTGTCGAACCCAAACCCAACATCGGGCAGTGCAGTGTGAACATCGGCCGAGGCAAGCGTGTCAGCGATCATCAGCAACTGCCGGTCGCCGCCATCGATCCGCACAATCGAGTGGCCCGGTGTGTGGCCCGGAGACAACATCATGGACAGGCCGGGCGCGGCCTCGGCACCGTCGGCGATACGCGTCACACGATCGCCATAGGCCCCAAGCACGGTCTGGGCCAACTGGAACATACCTTTCGCCTCATCCGGCGCCTGCGCCATCATCGCTTCATCGGTCCAGAAGCCTGCTTCGACCTCACCCAAAGCCAATTCGGCGTTCTTGAAGACGGCATCACTGCCACGGATCAAACCACCAAGATGATCGGGATGCGCATGGGTCAGAACAACCATGTCGACATCGTCGGGGGTGACGCCTGCCGCAGCAAGTCCGGGGATCAGACCGCCAAAGCCAGGCCCCAACAATTCCTGCTCTCCCATTCCGGCGTCGATCAGAATTGTACGCTCGTCGGATTGCAGGAGAAATGCAGAAACCGGCGCAGGCAACGCATCGGGCCCGATACCGATCTGCTCCATCAGCGGGTCGATCGCTTCGCTGCCGAAAAAGAACCCCCTGCCCAGTGGTGCGATCCCATCCAACAGGGCGGTGATGCGATATCGACCGAGGGGCGCAGAGTAGAGGGCCGCGCCCGGTGTCGCGGTGTGTCCGGCAGCCAGCGTTGGGCTTGCTACTCCGGTAAGGGCGGCGGCGGCTGGCAGCGTTGCGGCGCCCTTTAAAAGGGTGCGTCGGTTGATCTGAGTCATGGCATTTCCTTTCGCTCTAGAATATTTCGTATACGAAGTTTCGAATCGGGCTTACGGTGTTTCGGCTTTCAATCCCGACCCGGTGGCCCTAGTTAGCGTGTATGGTACAAAAATCCAACCTGAATGATCTTGCCTGTTTTCAGGTCTACATGCTTCACCATGCGTTCGGTCGATTTTACCAGACGGCTTTCGCCGAGACTGGGCTTACTTACGCAAAATACGTGATGCTCAAGGCTCTTGTCGAAAAAGGGAAAATGTCGCTTTCCGAGCTTTCCGCGCGTCTCGGGGTCGAACCGAACACGGTATCGCCCCTGGCCAAGAAGATGGCCGGGGTCGGGGTGATAGAGCGGGTGCGAGACCCGGAGGATGAACGCCGTATTGTTTTGTGCCCGACCGAATATGGTCTCGCCATTCTCAAAGCCGCCGACCAGACTGTCACGCAGAATTTCGCGGATCTCGGAATTTCCGCAGAAGACCGTTCGCAGGCGATTGCATTGATGTCCCGGCTCCGTTCGGCGGTGGAACAGGCAAGCCCGAAACGCCTCGAACTTCCAGAAGCTCCCTCGGCGGAAGGACGCGATCCACCGGATTGAGCGGCAACATCACCGCGCATGCCGGATGCCCCAACGCACGATAAATTTCCTTGCCAATGCACAAATCCTGCCTAGCTCATGGCATCCGAAAGTGATCAATCATCTAAAGCCTCCGCCAAGCGCGTGAGGCCAGAAAAGGACTGTATACAATGGATCTCAATGCCGATTTTTCGCAGCGTGTCGTCGTTCATTCGGACACGATCGACTGGCAGCCCTCGCCGATTGAAGGTGTGGACAGACGTATGCTGGACCGGATTGGCGACGAAGTAGCGCGGGCAACCACCATCGTGCGTTATGCACCCGGCAGCCGTTTTTCGGCACACACCCACACCGGCGGCGAGGAATTCATCGTTCTTGACGGTGTCTTTCAGGACGAGCATGGCGATTACCCGGCGGGCACATACGTTCGCAATCCGCCCACGACCTCGCACACACCGGGATCGAAGGCAGGATGTACGATCTTCGTCAAGCTGTGGCAGTTCGACATGGCCGACCGCACCCAGTTCCACAAGGATATGGAGGCAGAGCTGGGCGCACCGACAGAAGGGGTCGCCACGACGATCCTGCACCGGGATGCGCGCGAGGTTGTGACCTACAGCAAGCTGGAGCCCGGCGCGGTCACGACGTCGCAGGCACCGGGAGGGATAGAGGTATTGGTCATTGGCGGAGCGGTCACGGTTGACGGTGAAACCCTGAAGCGGAACGACTGGCTGCGCCTGCCAGATGGTGAGACTTTGACGGCGACAGCCGGTGATCAGGGCGCAAGGCTCTGGATCAAGACAGGCCACCTGCCCCACGCAAAAGCACCGGCGGTCTGATCCCGGCGACTACAACTGTTCTGGTGCCGTTGAGGGGTGTGCCGCTTCGGCCCGGAACGCGCGATGAAACCAGTCTATTTCTCGCGAACCCAAGCCGATCCTCTCACGCCAATCGAAGTTGTACCCGCGTTCGGATATTTCCGGGCGGGTGCGCTTGTGCCAGCGCAGCAAGCTCACAGCGACTTCTACCGAAATAGGGAATAACACCTGATTCCCAAAGAGACGACCGCGTCGGTGCACACTGCCGTGCACCGCGCGCCAGGCCTGATCACGCTGCGGCTGTTGCGCCCTCCGGAGCGGTGTCCTCTTTCGGAGGCTTGATCCGAAAGAAGAGCGCATAAAGTACCGGAACGGCGATCAGCGTCAGAACCGAAGCAAATGCAAGACCGCCCATGATCGTCACTGCCATCGATGCAAAGAAGGCATCCGGCAGGAGTGGAACCATCCCGAAGATCGTCGTGCCTGCCGCGAGCACCACAGGGCGCAGACGGCTGACTGATCCGTCGATGACCGCCTTGTAGTCGGGTACACCCTCTGCACGCTGAAGGTCTATCTCTTCGACCAGAACAATTGCGTTCTTCATCAGCATACCGGAAAGCGACAGGAAGCCCAGAAGGGCAGTGAACGTAAACGGCAAGCCTGTGAACAGGAGCCCCAGTACCATTCCTGTTACCGACATCGGTACGACCAACCAAAGGATCAGTGGTTGGCGGACCTTGTTGAACATCAGGATCGAGATTGTCAGCATGACGAGAAAACCCAGCGGAAGCTGCTTGCCGAGACTTGCCTGCGCATCCGCCGCGCTTTCGAATTCGCCACCCCATTCCATCACGTAACCCTCTGGCAGCGGAATGGCCTCGATATCGGTCCTAACACTCCGGAACGCTTCGTCCGCGGTCAGATCGCTGCGCGACCCGCCCATCGCGGTAATGGTGCGCTCGCGGTCACGTCTTTGTATAAGCGCCTCGACGAGGCGTGTCTCGAAACGCTCAACGAGGTTGGCCATCGGAACGTAGGACCCTGCACCATCAGACCATACGGAAAGATCGGAAAGGCGGTCAATCCCGTCACGTTCGCTCTCCGGGAGGCGGAGGTTGATCGAGATCACCTCGTCGTCCTCGCGCAACTGACCAACACGCAAGCCGGACGTTCCGTAGCTTATGGTGTCGGAAATCGCCCCGCGCGTTGCACCGGCCAGACGCATACGCGATTCATCGACAATCGGCTCGACGAGTATCTCACGCTGGCGCCAGTTGGTCCGCGGGTTGGTGATCGTACCGGAATCCTCGAAGATCCGCATCGCATCATCCGCGAGTTGCCGCAGGATGACAGGATCCGGCCCCGCAAACCGAACCGCCACGTCTGCACCGGACGGCGGCCCGAACACAATCTGCTCGACGCGGATCAGCGCGTGAGGGAATTCGGCTGGCAGATCCCGGTTCAGTCGGCTCGCGATGGACGGGATTGCCTCGGCATCGGCGACCCGGACGATAAGCTGTCCGTAACTGGCATCCGCCTGCTCGGGATTATAAGTCAGCATGAAGCGGCTTGCGCCTCGCCCGACAAGGGTCGTCACATCCGTCACGTTGTCCTCGGCGAGCAGCATCTGTTCGAGCCGTTTCATTTCAGCGTCGGTGACATTGATATCGGTCCCCTGTGGCATCTGGAACTCGACATAGAAGATCGGAGTGTTCGACGCCGGGAAAAACGCCTGCTTGACCTGCCCAAAGGCCATCACGGACCAGACCGTAATTCCCACAATGATCAGGACGACGATGACCCGGGTCCGCAAAGCCAGCCAGAGAAAGCTGCGATAAACTCCGTAGAACGCCCCCTTGTAGGGATCGTCAGAGGTCTCTTTTGGCGCGCGGAGCAGCAGTTTGCCGAGATAGGGTGTGACCGAAACCGCAAGCGCCCAACTCATCAGCAGCGAAATCGCGATGACCGCGAAAAGCGAAAACAGGAATTCGCCGGTCGCGTCAGGCGACAGGCCGATCCCGGAAAAGGCCATGATCCCGATAACGGTCGCACCAAGCAAGGGAATCGATGTGGCGGTTTCCGTCTCGGCGGCGGCATCTTCCGCAGACTTGCCCCGCGCCACACCGATCACCATTCCTTCTGTGATGACAATGGCGTTATCGACAAGCATCCCCATCGCGATGATCAGGGCACCAAGGCTGATCCTTTCCATCGGGATGCCGAAGACAGACATGAAAAACAGTGTAGAGAAGACAGTCAGCGCCAGTGTCACACCCACCACCAGACCCGCACGCCATCCCATCGTCAGCATCAGCGCGGCAACGACAATGCCCACTGATTGGCCAAGACTGACGAGAAAGCTCGAAACAGCCTCGTCCACGACAACGTGCTGCTCGTAGACCGGTGTGATCTCGACCCCGGCCGGCAACGCGGCCTTGAGCCGGTCCAGGCGCGCCGAGACACCCGCGCCGACCTCGACAACGTTCCGGTCCGTCAACGCCGATACTCCGAGAGTGAACGCCGCCGCTCCGTTTTGCCGAATAACCTGACTTGGCTGTTCGGCTTCATCGCGGGTAACCTTTGCGATGTCGTAAACCGCAACCTGACCGACCTCACCGGGAACACCAAGTCGAAGTTCCTCGATACCTTCCGGACTCACGTAACCCGGCGGAACCGACAGGTCGATACGGGCGGGACCTTCGGTAATCGCACCGTTCGTGAACACCTGGTTTTCGTCGGCGAGGACGCCCAGGACCTGCGTTGGAGGAAGCCCAAGCTCCGTCAGCCGGGAAGATGGGACCGAGATATTGATCACCTCTTCCGTAAGGCCCTGAACCTCGACCTTGGCGACGCCATCGACGGTCACCAGCCCAAGTCGCAGGGTCGTCGCCAGATCACGCTGCTCTACCGGGCTAAGCCCTTCGGTCGTCACCGCATAGAACATGCCATAGACGTCGCCAAAATCGTCATTGATGATTGGCGGGCGCGTACCTGTCGGAAGATCCCCCTGCACATCGCTGATGCGGCGGCGCATCTCGTCCCACACCTGCGGGATCTCGTTCGGACCGTAGGTCATCTCGATTTCGACGGTAATCTGAGCCATGCCCGGCATGGATTTCGATTCAACCCGGTCGAGTTGCTTCATCTGCTGCAACGCGTTTTCAATGACGTCGGAGACTTCCTCTTCGACCTCAACAGCCGTGGCACCCGGATACGGCACGAAGACGAGAGCCGTCTTGAGGGTAAAGCTGGGATCTTCGAGGCGACCGACGGTATTGAGGCCCCAATACCCGCCAACCATGCAGAAGATGATAACCAGCCAAGCCGCCACCGGTCGCTTGATGGTCGCACGTGAGATGCTGAGTGCCATGGATCTGTACCCGTCCTATCAATATTGGATCAGAGACCCGAAATCATCACTGCCTGATTGTCCCTGAGCCGCCACCAACCGCCCGAAACAACCAGCTCGTCACCATTCAGGCCCTCCATGACGATAATCTCGTCATTGACGGGAAGTCCCAGCCGGACCGTCCTGCGCGCGACCTGTCCGGAAGATTCCTGATAGATCCAGATGGACGGGTCGGTTCGGCTTGTCGTGTCCACCGCCGAAACCGGAACGATGACGGATTGCGGACGGTTTTCATCGGACGCGGCGGCGATGCGCACATCCGCTGTCATGCCGGGCAACAGACGTGAATCGATATCACCGGTGATCGCAAATTCCACATCGTAGGTCTGGGCTGTCGGATCAGCGTCGGTCGAAAACGAACGCAGCACGAGTGGCACCGTGTACCCCGGTACCGCAGGAAAGCTCGCGACGATGTCGAACGCGTCGGGCGCAGAACGCGCAACTGCCGCAAGTTCTTCGGGCAGTGAAATCATGATCCGCATCTCGCTCACATCTTGCAGACGCGCCACCGGCGCGGCCGAGGTGACGTTGACGTACTCCTCGACGAAAGTACGCGCCACAATCGCGTCAAACGGTGAGGTGATCTGGGTCTGCGACAGACGCCGCTTGGCCTCGCGCAGTGCCACGTCTGCCTGTGCAAACTGGGCGCGCGCAGTATCGAGGCGCGAGTCGGCTGCGACCCCACGCTCGGCGAGACTTGAAGCGCGCTCAAGCTCGGAATTCGCGAGGTCGAACGAGGCCTGCGCCCGATCGACAGCCAAATCAAAATCAGCCTGATCGAGTTCCGCAATCACGTCGCCCTTGCGGATTCTGTCGCCCGGCTCGACATCGAGGGAAAAGATCTGCCCCGGCACCTGAAACGCGATGTCTACTGTGCGTGCAGGCTCGACCCGGCCCGCAACGGCCCGGGATTGATTGACCACGCGGCTGAGCGCACGCGTCACTTCGACCGTCACCGGCCGATCGGGTTCGGATGCTGTCTGCGTCTCGGCGTCGGTTTCCCCGGCATTCATTTCCGTCTGGGCGAATACACCCGTCAGGGACCCCGGAAGGAACGGCACGGCCAGGGCCGCTGCGGCCGCCAGCACGATGACGAAAGCAACCCGCTTCCAGTTTTTGGTCTTCTTATTAGAGCTCATCAATCATAGTCCTTAATCGTTCGATGACGCGTTCTCTGATTTCCGCGCCGCCGTCCGGAAGATTCAACAGCCGTTGGAACCGCAGACCCTGTATCGCCAGGACCGCGATCATGGCGGCCGGCGCGTCCTGCGTGTCTGTCAGTATACGTTCGAGGTCGCATGTTAGATCACTGCGAAGCGGATCAAGAAGCCGTGGATCCGAGGCGGCGGCCGCAAGGATTGCCATTGACAGGTCGTCGTCCACGTCTTTTGAGTGTATCACAGTTTCGAGATGCCCGGTTAGAGTGCGCGCTGGATGCCGCACCGGTACATTCGCAAGAAGCTCCCGGTGCGCGGCCAGCATCTGATCCAGCAGGCTTGAAAGCAGCGCTTTCTTCGTCGGAAAGTTGTAGAGCACGCCGCCCTTGCTCAGCCCCGCCTCCTTCGCGACTGCTTCGATCGTAACTTTGCCCGCTCCTTCACGCGCAGCAATCGCGCGTGCAGCGCCGAGAATTCTCGGAGATGCGTTTCTCGATCCCGCTGACTGCCCTGGCTCATTCACAACTGTACCATCCGGTCGGTTTAGATTTTCGCGAGAGGTAGTCCGGGGCTGCATCAAGGTCAAGGTCTTGATCAAATCCGTCCTGAAACAGGGCACCGAGGCGTTCATCAAACCGCAGAAGTGCCTAAATTTAGGCCTGTTACGCTAGGTATTACCCGCTGAGTAAATCCCTAGAAACACGTCAACCGCCCTTTCGGCATGCGCTGGCGCATCGATCGGCTGGCCAACCGCCAGCAGTCTGGGCATGATGATGCCCGAGACGGAAAGATGAATGAACTGGCTTGCAGTGCTTTGAACGTCCTGCATTTTTACCGATCCGGCTTCTTGCAGGACCCGAAAAACCTGCCCGACAATTCTAGTGGCCCGCCTTGGCCCCGCTTCCATATATATTTACCCTGCCTCGGGCAGCACTGAAACCGCGCCGGTGCAGGTACGCAGAAGTCGAATGTAGTCATCGTCCAGGACCAGTCTGATCATGCGCCGAGAAAGTTGTTCCAGAACGGCTCGCGGTGAATCGTTGCGTGAAAGCGGTCGGGAGATCTCGACAGAGAGCCTGTCGCATTCAGCCTGCACAACGCGTAAGAACAGCATGTTCTTGCTCGGGGAATGGGCATAAAGCGTCGCTTTGGATACTTTGGCCTCCTCGGCAATCGCATCGACACTGGCACCTTCGAATCCACACCTCAGAAAGACCGTCTTGGCTCCGCTCAGCACATCGGCAACTTTACTTTGCCTCATGTCGGCCGCCTGCTGCAGAACCGTGGGATCGAACGCGCTTTATCGATAATCTGGCCTTCCCCAAGGCTTGCACACCCGCGCATTTTCCCAATTGGTTCATTCAAACAGTCCCCAATTCATCTTCTGCGAAGACACCCTCATCCTTCCATCGTTCCGCGATATGTCCCAGTGTGTCCAGAACACCTCGCAGGTCATTGCCACGCGAGGTCAGGCCATAGGTGACTGCAGGCGGAATTGTCTGCTCCTGTTCGCGCCAAATGACCCCGGCACCCTGAAGCATTCGCAGGCGTTCGGTCAGCATGCGGGTAGATATTCCTGGCACGGCACGTTTCAGCGCACCAAACCTTTGCGGTCCCTGATCGCTCAGGACCCAGATGATATAGGTCGTCCACGGCCCCATGAGCAGGCGCAGAATCGAATCCATGGGGCACTGTGGCGGGGTCTTGGGCATTGACGTTCACACCTGTCACTGTACCCTAATTAATCAGATTCTGCGGATTCAGGGCATTTTGGGGCGTTTTTGTACCCTTAATTACAATATATCCACAGGCAACACGCGTCAGTGCTCGGTCCCGCTCGAGCGTTTCCAGATTGCGTCGGCGCGGGTCAGAAGTGATTCCCGTTTTGCGCCGAGTCCGAGCTCGGATATGGCCTGACGGGCTGCTCGCAAAGCGCTCTCGGATGCACTTGCGCGGCTCGTTCCATGCGTCTTCTGTCCGGTCGGATGCTCTGTTTCCCTCCGCCCCGGAAGCCGCTGGTCGAGTTCCAGCGACAACCCACGGACCCGCTCAATCAAACGACGATGTTGAGGAAAGGCGCGGCGCAACTCGAGGACCATGCGTTCGTTTCCACGTAGAATGATGGCAACGCCCAAAATCGGACGGGTCACGCTTACACCAACCGCGGCAAGCGCCATCAACCTTTCGCGCTCGTTCCCCGAAGTGAGCGCCCCCAGGTTCCCGATCTTCAGAACTGCCATGAGATGCAAGGTCAAATCCACCCGGCGCAGCCGCCTGAGATCTTTGCTCGCCACAGCCGTTTCCAGGAACTGCGCACCACGTGCAGCGCGCGCAAGTAGCCGGTCTGATACGGCTTCGGCTGGATGTTTCGCCGCGAGGGATTGACCACAGATCTCGCAGGTCAGCGACCACGCGAAGCGCCAATGGCGAAGAACCAGAGCGGGCGTTTTCTCGACACACGCCCAACAATGCTGGAAGTCATACCGCGACACGATAAGCAGCGAATGATGCATCGCTTCCGGAAAGCACATGGCAGCGATTTCATCCGGGGACAGCTGAACCGCTCCGCATAGTCGAGCCCAGTTCGCCGCGCGCAAGTCACTCGCACACTCTGGTACCCCGCCCTGCCCCAAACCCAGATAGCCACAAAGCTCTTCTACCGAGCAATGATTGGCCTTCGCTAGTCGCCCAATCCAGCTGGACAGGAGCTCATCGCGTGCCGGCAGTGGCCGGAACGGTAGTGGTCTGACGGTCACCCGAATGCAGCGGCGGGTTGGCGAGGAATGTTCCACGCGTGCTTCGTCCAAACCGGCTGCCAGGCCTGAACTGCTTCGTCCGTGATCCGCTCTTCTCCAGTCTCGATCGCATCGATAGCCAGGGACTTGATCATGATGAACACGCGCGAGGTCACACCCCCGGTCACTTTCAGGATCGTCCGAAGTGATGCGACCGTCAGGCCTGATCGTTGCTCAAGTGCCATCGCCGCGATCAGTGTCTGGATCAGGCGAGAGAACTCTACGTCGTCCTCCCAAAGCGGCAGGTAGTGTTCGTCCAGCCGTCGGGCCAGTTGGTCGTCTCCACGAACCGCCTCCAGGGCTTCGTTCACTCCAAAAACGACGAGCGAAGCGCAGAGGTCGTTGGCAAGGAACCGAAGCATGTTCAAGAAACGGCGTTGCTCACGGTAGCTTCCCGAAAGCAGGTTATGCACTTCGTCGATCATCAGCATCCTCAGGTCCATGTCCCGAAGATGACCGAGCGCACGGACCTCGAGCTCGGATACGGTATGGCGGCCCCACATTGGCGCCGCGATCGTTGCCAGGATGTGCTGATAGAACCGCCGCTCGTCCGGCGCGGGCGGCGCCTGAACCAGCAGGATAGGCGTTTTCGTGATGCCCAGTTCCGCGTTATATTGAGTGGGATATTTGCTCGCCATACGCTTGGCGATCATCGTCTTGCCAATGCCGGAACTTCCATAGACCATCAGACCCGGCATCCGGCTCTGCTGCGGCATTTCCATCAGAGATGTCAATCGGTTGAGAACAATGGTGGCTCGGTCAAACGCGATCCAGTGATCGCCGCGGATACGGTCAATTCTTTCGTCTTGGGTCATTGAACTCATCAATCTCATAGGTTGGCAGATCAGGATTACCTGTATCAATCGCGAACATTTCGCGCGACGGGTCGCGACGCGGTTGGTGCCGGGGAAGCCGAGCACCTCTTTCGTTTTCGACCCGGGCGGTCCGCGTCTTTTGGCGTGCCGCCTCAGCCAGCCGCCGTTGCGCATCGATCAAATGGAACAGGCCCCGCTCATTTATCCGCCCCCCATACTTGTCTTGCCATTCTTTCCGCGCACGACGACTTTCCCAAAGCGATATCCGCGGATGGCTCAGATCCCGATACCGAGCAGGGATCACGCGGCCATCATCGATGATGACCCAGACCTGCGACAAGTCTCGCGGATCGTATTTCACCTGAACCTTGCCCTGCCTGCGTCCGACCAACGACGCGAAGACATCACTCCAGTAATGGACCCCGAAGAGCGTGACCCCGGTGCGCCCGAGTTGGCACCACTCGAAGGGCAAGAAGCTTGTCCGAAAGGCTTCGACGTCAACGACCTGTCGCCCCGCAGTATCCCCGCCCAGGTCAGCCCAGGCAGCCAGCGGCGTTCGGCCGAGGGCTTCGTGAACCGTATTGTGGTATCGGCAGATTTCCAGATAAAGCCAATCCTCGAACTCGGTCAGCGTCAGGGCTGCATGCTTTTCACTATTATAGTCGCCTTTCTCGACGATTGAGGAATGTGTCGTCCCGGGCAGCACATGAACGGCACCCATGGTCGTTCCGATCAGCCGTTCGACATGGCCGCCATAGTGTTTGCCGCCAAGCGGACGATACTCGACGGTTATGCCCCAATCTTCGCAGGCCATTCTGAAGGCATCGCTGTGGAACTCCTGTGCATTGTCGACGTGGATCGCCTTCGGAATGCCGGCCGTCGGCCAAACCACCTCTTCCAGTGTTCCAGGGACATGCACCGATTTCCGGCGCACACAGTGATCGAGACACAGGGCGATCGACAAGACAGATGGCTCGTCGAAGGTGACATAGGCCCCGAGAACGATCCGGGTCGCAACATCAATGGCTACCGTCAGAAAGGGGCGTGTAAGTGGCCGCCGGTTCACGTGATCAACCAGAATGATGTCCGCCGTAGTATGATCGATCTGAACGACTTCCAGCGGGGCTGAAACTTCAAGACGCCCGGGACGCGCGGCAAAGACCTTGTCAGCCTCCTCTGCCCCGCGCCGTTTCCTGATGACCTCTCGCTGATCCATCGCGTCGAGACGGGCTTTGACCGTTTTCCGGGTCGGGGGTTGAAATCCTTTCGCCTCGCACTCGGCACGAATCTCACGCCAGATGCGAAGAAAGCTCGAGCGCTCGCGAACCAGATAGTAACGCTGCAGACTCTCATCGATGATGATTTCAACGTCTTGCGCGATCCGTTTCGACCCCGGTTTCGGCCCGCGACGGTCCAACTCCAACGCCGTGGCACGTGCGTCGTTCTCTCTCAGACGCCGGTAGAGCGACCATGTGTGGCTTTTCGCCAAGCCGAGTTCCCAAGCCGCGTCACCGATAGCAGCGCTGATCGGCTCGCCCCTCTTTTCCAGATCCAGGATCGGCCGAAGAACCGCTGCACGATGTTTCGCAATACGCTCGCTGACCACGTAAATCCCCCGCCCCAACAGGTCGACACTTATCCACAGTTCCGACCGTACGGCAATTAAGGGTACAGTATGGTAATTAACGGTACAATATGAAAATTAAGGATACAAGCGGCCATTGATTTTATGGGACAATTTTAGGCGCGATTCTGATTAATTAGGGTGCAGTGACATCAACTGACCCGGCATGAGATTGCGGCCATGACCCTTCCGGATACGACGCATCTTGGGGTTCAATATGTATCGAGCGATGACTTCCAGAGTTGCGCAAGCTGCGCGGGCCAGACGCCTGGACTGATCCTGCGCCACTGGCGTTTTGCTTGGTCGTTGACTTGCGAAAACTGTGGTCGACCTCTTGTGGCGAGGCGTCCGACCGACGGCATAGCAGACAGGATAAGTGTCCGCGCTACTCGCGGCGCGGCGACTATGAAAGCCGCGGTCCAGGCCAACGATCTTCAGCGCATACGCCGGTTCTCCCTTACCCTGTCCGTCCTGAAGGTACTCGATTTGGCATACGCCGCGCCGCTCACATCGCGGAGCCAGATGGAGCGGTTCACAGCGCTCGCGGCAGTCGATGTTTGCGACACCCGTCCACTGCTTGGCGCTGCAATCCTGCTGCACGGAAACGACAAGGCACTCCGAGAGCTCCGCCGCGTCTTTCCTCAGCATAGAGGCCTGATCGATAGGGTGCACAGGCTGTCTCTGGAACTCGATGGGAGGCTTCCGAGAAAGCCGTTGCACCAGTGTATCCCGGTCAGTCAGCCAGACAAGGTCATGTCGCGTCCTTCTCGCAAAATGGTATCTTCAGAGGCATTGAACGCCGCCCGCCAAGCCGTCTCTGAGCTTGGGTCGGATGCAGATCGTCAAGCACTACTGGTGCGAGCCGATGCAATTTGGAAGCGTCAGAGCTGTGTCAGACGCTGACGCAAAGCCCTGTGGATATATTGCAATTAAGGGTACAGAAATCGTCGAAATCGCGTCCAATCCGCAGAATCTGATTAATTAGGGTACAGTGACACGTGTGCCCATGGTTCCCCATGCGTCGCGGATGATCGGATCCTTCATGTCCCTGGAGGCCACGTTGACATACTCGTCGCCCCTACCGTTCTCGACATCAGCAGCATAGCTTTCCTGTAGGGTCTCGATCAGCGTCCTGTTGAACTCATGCGCTGCTTCTTCTTCGAGCAGACGGCCAGCCCACACACCCAGCATCCGGCCCATATGGGTATCCTTCTGCAGACCCATGGTCATC
>NZ_JBSXOD010000043.1:0-80724 GCF_056859255.1 Sulfitobacter sp. L-8 | reverse complement strand
AGCTCGTGATTGAGCTTAGTCTTCGATGCTACGGCAAATTTTCCCGGATAGTTCCAACCATACGATCATCGAGAGGGAAAGGAGTGTTGGTTTGAGGGTGACGGGAAGTGAGATCGGGAGAGTGGCTTCCGGCGCCCGTCGTGGAGAAAATCTGATGACGAAAGCTGTCCAGAAAATCACCCTGTCCCCCTCGCGGGATGTCCCTTTTGACAAGCTGGTGCTGAGCCAGTCCAACGTGCGGCGCATCAAGGCTGGCGTGTCCGTCGAGGAACTGGCCGAAGACATCGCCCGCCGCGGTTTGTTGCAGAGCCTGAGCGTGCGGCCCGTGTTGGGTGATGATGGCACCGAGACCGGCAAGTTCGAGATCCCGGCTGGGGGTCGTCGCTTCCAAGCACTGTCCTTGCTGGTGAAGCACAAGCGTTTGGCGAAAACGACGCCCATTCCCTGCATCGTGCGGGATGGGGGGTCCGCGATCCTCGCCGAGGACGATTCCCTTGCAGAAAACATGCAGCGCGTTGCCCTGCATCCGCTCGACCAGTTCCGCGCGTTTGCGGCGCTGCGGGACAAGGGTCAGAGCGATGCAGAGATTGCTGCCGCCTTCTTCGTGACGCCGCAGATCGTGAAGCAGCGCCTCAAACTTGCCTCCGTCGCCCCTGCCCTGCTTGAGGTCTATGCCGAGGATGGCATGACGCTGGAGCAGCTCATGGCTTTCACCGTGAATCCAGATCATGCGCGTCAGGTTCAGGTCTGGGATGTGATCAATTCATCCTGGAACAAGGAGCCATTCCAGATCCGCAGGATGCTGACCGAAACCTCGGTCAGGGTTTCCGACCGGCGCGCGATCTTTGTGGGTGTTGATGCCTATGAAGCGGCGGGTGGCACGATGCTGCATGACCTCTTCCAGGGCGATGATGGCGGTTGGTTGGAGGACCCTGCCCTGCTCGATCGGCTGGTGACGGACAAACTTCAAGCCGAGGCTGAGACGGTTGCGGTTGAGGGCTGGAAGTGGATCGAGGTAGCACTTGACCTGCCCTACGGCTACAGCCACGGCCTGCGGTCTTTGTCCGGCGATCCGGCACCTATGACGGATGAGCAGTGTGCGACCCATGCCAAGCTGCTCGCCGAGTACCGGGCGCTCGAGGAGGAATACGCGGGTCAGGATGAAATCCCCGATGAAATCGACACGCGGCTTGGCGTGTTGGAAACGGAGATGGAAAAGATCGAGACCCGGCCGTTGATCTTCGATCCCTTGGAAATCGGACGGGCAGGGGCTTTCGTCACGCTCGACCGCTACGGCGCGCTGGCAGTCCATCGCGGGTATGTGCGACCAGAGGATGAGCCCGTTGAGGAGACCGCGGTCCAGGATGGTACTGATCCTGCGGTGGCGGGGCAGGGGGCTGATCGTGATCTCACCGATGGCCATGCCAGTGCCGCTCATGGCGGAACCGTCATCATGTCGGGTGGCCAGCCAATTGGTGGCGACCTGCCGGAGGATGAGGATGACGGGGCGTTGAAGCCACTGCCCGAGCGGTTGGTCATGGAGTTGACGGCCCACCGGACGCTGGCGCTGCGTGAAGCGATCGGGCGCTCGCCGGATGTCGCGCTGACGCTGCTGCTGCTGAAGCTTGTGACGGACACCTTCCGCACCTCCTCTGCTTCGGGAAGCTGTCTCGAGGCATCCGTGCGTCACGTCTACATGTCGGCGCAGGCGCCCAATCTGACGGACAGCGTGGTGGCAAAGCTGGTCGACGAGCGTCACGCTGAATGGGAAGCCGATCTGCCGCTTGGCGACGATGCAGCGCTCTGGGACTATCTGACGGTCCTCGACCAGGGCAGTCGGCTGGCCTTGCTGGCGCATTGCCTCAGCTTCGGCGTCAACGCGCTGCATGAAAAGGTGAACCCCTACGGGGCAGGCATCTCTGCTGGCGGTCTGACCCGGCGTATGGCGCATTCCGATCTCGTGGCACAGGCAGTCGATCTCGATATGGTCGAGGCAGGCTGGGAGCCGACGGTCGACACCTATCTCAACCGCGTGCCCAAGACCCGGATCCTCGAGGCCGTACGTGAGGCCAAGGGGGAGGGGACTGCCCAACTCCTCGATCACCTGAAGAAAGGCGAGATGGCCAGTGAGGCCGAGCGCTTGCTGAAGGGCAGCGGCTGGTTGCCCGAGGTCCTGCGCCGTGTCGATCTCGTGGCGCTGGACGATGAGGACCATGCCGAAGGGCAGGGGCCGGATGTCGATGCCGAAATGGCCGACAGCGTCAGTGAGGCTGACCTTCCTGCATTCCTGACGGATGACTTGCCTGTTGAAAGCGCGTCGATGCTGGCTGCGGAATAGCGTGATCCAGCGGGGGGCGGAGATTCCGCCCCCCAATCACCCTATAACGCAACAATATCAATAGGATGAATGCGAATATTCGCATTCGGAATGAGGAATCATGTCTGCAATAACCATCATCGACACTGCACCCCTCGGGGCGCTCATTCGCTACACCGACGGCAGTCCCAAGCTACCGGCACGCTTTACCAAGAAGCTGGCGGCCTGGGAGCGCTCGAACGGTGTCGGCCGTCTTGTGAAAAAGGAACCACCCCGGTCCTATCCGACCTGGACGGCTCCCGCGTCGTTCACGCTGCATGAGGGCAATTTCGCTTCGGACGGGGTGATCCTCGTCACCATCATGCGCAGCCATTCCGCTGACAGCGCCGTCGTCTTCGAGGTGGCCGAGGACCCGAAGCCCGGGCAGGTGCGCGTGCTTCTCGACTTCGGCGGGAACACCGAGCTGCTGCATCTGGCGGAGTCCGTCACCGCAGCCGAGCTCTGGATCGCCAAAGAAGGATACCGAACGCGCGGCTTGAAATCGTCGGCGATGAAGAGGGCGAAAGGGCAGGGGGCGCGGACCTGGCCGCCTGAGCCCAACTGAAACCGAGGGCCCGCCTCAGCGCGGGCCTCTCACCGACCACACCCTCGTCCCGCTATGACGCGGGGCGCCAAAGGAGCCATCCCCAAGGAAGGACGTCTTCAACCAAGATCTTGGCCGGGAGGCTGGAGGCAAAAGCATCAGCGGGACAACCGGCTCCAGTCGTCAGGGCACCATCCCCCGCTCGCCATTCCCTTCCTTGCCCCGAATCCCGTCTTCGAGATCAACCCACGAGGGGTCGGACTACGGGCAAGCCCGTGCCGCCGGCCGGATTCGGAGCAAGTCCGAACGCACCCGGTGATGTCAGCCAGTATTCGGGCCTTCGAGGTCCTGTCGCGCGGGGGATGGTCCCTCGCCTCCAAGACAGGAGCCAAACAGATGTCCCGCAAAGATGCACACGCCTTCGCCGCCTCCCTCGCCGCCACGCTCATGGTCTCGATCGTCGTCTTCCAGGCAGGGGATGGATCCTTCGGCGCCGTCCCCGCCGATGAAATCGACGGCGACGAGGTTCAGGTGCTGGTTGAGATTGACCCGTGGGCTTAGGCCCACGGTTACCTCGGCAGGCTCCCGCGGGGGCGCAAGTGCGCCTCCTGCTGCAATGCAGCCCTCGCACGACGCCGGTGAGGAACAGCAGATCGCGGATGGCGCAGCGCCAAACGGCCTGAAGCCGCAGAAGTGCCAGTCGCAAGCGACCGCAACAACGCCAAGATAATCGACGTGTCCGGTCCCATATCCGCCATTCGTGTTCAAAGCAGCGTTTGACCGAAGGAAGCCCAAAGTTGCCTGCCCGTCATCTCTCATTGAGGGCGGAAGATTGACACGCAGAGTGAAGGGTGCCCCTATCGCCGCATATAGATTAGTTAGGTGGGGGCATGGTGTTCGGCATTTTCAGGAAGATGTTCGGGGGAGAAAAAGCCGCAGGGCGCGACAAGGAGCTTCCCGCAGCCTACGAGGCGGCCGGCTTTGGCAACGATCGCGCGGGCAATGAGCGCCAGAGCCGCTTTGAGGACTTTGAACGGGAAACGAAGGAACGCCTTGAGGCACATTCCCACGATATGCCGGGGCAGGCTTACTTCAGCCAATTGCAGGCCCTGCAGGAGAGTATCTCGGATCGCAGATACACGGACGCGGCCACCGCGGCGCGCAAGAGCCTGCCGCTCATTCGCAAGTGGCTCGAGGATCCCAAGGGCAATGGCAAGAGGCTCAGCCTGAGCATGCCCGCGCTCACGCAGGGCGGCACCATGCTGGCCATCACCGGTGACCGGAAGGGACTGACGATGTTGCAGGATCTGGTATCGGAATTTGATCATCTCGAGGAATACCGCGCTGATGCGGAGAAGCATCTCGCCGCCATCGACCTTTTCGACGTCATTCGCAATGTCGTCGCAGCGAAGCCCGGCATCCTGCAGAGCAGGATGAAGTCGGAAGTAGGCACCGAGGACGGTCGCCTTGTCAGCAACCTGATCTCGTGGCTGGAGAAGGCTGGTGAGATCAGCCGCGCCAAGAACGGAAAGACCTACGCGCTCTACGTAGATGGCGTCGAGATGAGCGCCAAGGACGCTTCGGCAGTCTACACCGAGCCATCGCTGCCCGGGTCTCATCAGGCGAAATCCAAGCCTGGGAAGCCCATCGAGCTCAACCTCGACACGCTGACCTTGGTGCCACTGCCACCATCTCCGGAGGCTTGGGCCAATCAGGTTACGCTGCCTGCGACCTCTGAAACATTCGAGGATACTGAAGGTGCTTGGCGTGAGCTTACTGTTGAGGCCATAGCGCCCGCGGATCGCCCGGATCCTGCTTTCCGAAAGCACTTCACCACACGTGGCGGCATCCTTTCCTTCGATGACCTTGCAAAGTCTGAGGCAAGCCTCGGTGCGCCAGGCGCAGTGATGTTCACCTCCGAGCAGGGCGGCACCCCAGTGATTGAACGACTGGAGCGCCCCATCTATGCGCTCGATGTCCACCCTGAGGGCCAAGGCTTCGCGACACGATCGAAAACGAATATCCTGACCGTCTATGATGCAGACCTAAAAGTCGACTTCGAGACCGATCTTTCCGCCACGGCTGAAGTGGCAGAGGGTCGCCGCCGTCTTGATCTTGACGGGGAAGGCGGCGTCTTTTGGGGTGAACCCCACTTGGCGCTCAACTGCATCGCGCTCAGCCCCAGCCGGGACCGCTACCTTTACACGCATGTTGACGAGGCTTGGTGCATCGACCGGGACGGAAAGCGCCTCTGGGGCGTCCACATGCCTGAGCGTCCCGTGGAGACCTATCATCAGACCTTCGAAGTGGGCGGCACCGGCGGGCATACAGGAACCGCTTTGGAAATCGAGGGGGCACTCGAGGAGCTTGAGCTTGCGCTGCCGGTCACGCCGGATGAGATTCGGCAGAAATACCGCGGCTTGGTCCGTCAGCTGCACCCGGACCTCAACCCTGGCAACGAAGAGCGGATGAAGGCGGTCAACGCGGCTTACGAGGCGCTGACTGGGGCCAGCTATGATGACTTGCAGGGCAAGGAAAGCGCCGAGGACTTGCAGGGCAAGGAAAGCGCCGAGGACTTGCTAAAGTTCTCCGCCACAGTGACTTTCATGACCGGTGGCGGTCCTGACCGCCTTCAGTCTGCGGCCTTCTCAGGGCGTGGCGACACGGTGCTACTGGGAACCTCCCAAGGGCGGGTCCTGCGCATCGATGGTTCTGGCAAGCCGACTGCCCTCTACGATGTGGGTACCACGCCTATCCGGATTCTGGAGACGGATCGCTACCTCTACGTCCAGACATTCACCCGCCTTTATGTGCTCGAGGGAGATCGCCTTGTGGGGCTGCAGGATTGCACGACCAAATGTGACCTGCTGGTCGACGAGGGCTTGATCTTGCTGGTTGAGAACAAGGGCGTGCGGGTGCTGACGGAAGCGGGCCGACCGCTGGGCGTCGCGCTGACCAAGGCGCCAATCCGGCGAGCCGGGATTGAAGATGGTGTGCTTGTAGTCGAAACGCGAACCCATCGCGGCCGGTTCAGCGGCCTCATGGGGTAGCACGTGAGCAACTTAGCTTGCCATCTATGTCAAGGTCCCATGAGCCGCACCTATCATACGCGGCGCCAGGCCCGAATGACTGGGTCGGGCAGCGATCCGCCTCGGGCTCTTTAGCCACAGGGTTGCTGATCTTTCAGCGAATTTCCAGATCACCAGCAGTTGTGCCAGCAGCCAGCGCGTCTACGAACCACTGCGGTTTACGCCCGCGACCAGACCAGGTGACGGCCGGGTTCTCAGGGTGCTGGTATTTTGGTGCGACTGGGGCGCGCTTGGGCTTGCTATCTGCCCCGACCAGTTCCGCCATGGAGTAGCCCAGTTCTCTGGCCACAGCTTCCACCTTGGCGCGGGCTTCCGCCTTCTGTCGATCTTGATAGGTGGAGATCGCCTTGGCGATGTCCTTCTGCATTTTCTTCAGCTCGGGAAGCGACAACGCCTCGAGATCGTAATCAGCCATTGGTGCGATCCGTGTCCTGAATGTTCCGGTATCGATAGCCCGCCGGGCCATGAGCCCGCAACTCCCGTAGGCAGGGGCAGTTGACGAGGGTTGGTTGATCCATAGTCTTTGCCGCCAGTTTAGGTTGCTAGGCTTGAGTTCAGTAATCCCGATTGGCAAGATGACAGGGTCTGGCATGGGCTCCCCGCGCTTCTCTGGCTTCTGGTCCATCCCTTCGACTGACAATCCCCTAATCCCGTTCGGCCTCCTGCGCGCAACCCCGCGTCAGCCCGGGCCGAGTTGGCCGCCCGTGGCGTCCTGCCCGCTCCACCCCGGTCCTCTGGGGGTTTCCGGTGTCCATGCTGTCCACCGTGCACGCGTCATCCGACGGGCTTTTTCCGGGTCTTGTCGAAGGGACGGTCCCGAAGACAGGAAACACAGGAGCTTATCATGCAGAACATCGTCATCCTCGCCGGCAACATCGGTCAGAAACCCGAAACTCGCACCACTCAGGGCGGCACCAACATCACCAACTTCAGCCTCGCTACCTCGCGCCCCCGCCTCTCGGAAGGTCGCGTGCTGCGCGACGACAACGGCTACCGGGTCATGGACACCGAATGGCACCGCATCACCTGCTTCAACGGTCTCGGCAAGACGGTCGCGGAGCATTGCGAAAAGGGCATGAAGGTCCTCGTCCACGGCCGGATCCACTACACCAAATGGATCGACAGCATGGGGAACGACCGCTACGGCTGCGAGATCATCGCCGAGAAGGTCGACTTCCTGAGCCGCCCGAAGTCGGCCGAGAACGAAAATCCCGAGCTGGTCGACCGCGACGATGAGATCCCGTTCTGAGGAACGGGGTCTCCCCTCGGACCCGGCGGCGCAAGCCGCCGGTTTCGGGTGTTTTTTTGGCAGATGCAATGAGGTCCATTAAACCTCAATCAGGTTAGCGGATGTGTGGGGCGAAATTGAGAACCACCATTCACGTGACTTACACACCCGCATTCAGGTCTCGGAGGAAGGTCCACAAACGAAAGTTCGTTCGTTAAAAAGTTGAATTCGCCCCTGCGATTCCACATGGCCGGGACCAGTCTCTCCGAAGCTACGGCCAACCGTAGAACCTCGGAAGCGGCCAAGGACGACGTAATACCAGTGAGGGGAGCCAAACTCCCGAGGTTGCGTTTAGGGCGCCAAAGACGTCGCACACCGCGCAACGACTCATCCTCAAGCTGATCCAGTGTAATGCGAGAGCAGTTGAAGCAGGCGGACAAGCCTGGGCTGACTGTCATTCCAATTAGGCTCAAGTGGAGATTGTATCCTCCAGCAATGACGTATGGGATGTTCTGCTTGCTACAGTAATCGTTGACCCATTCGCTCGTTAGGTCAACCGATGGCTCGTCGGCACAGTTGACAACGATATCCGGCCTGGCTTCAGAAAGCACCATGCGGAGGCGATCAGCGTCGGAGACTTTCTCGAAGACTGGCTGAACCTGAATATTCAGCGAAATCCGGTGGAGAGCGGCTTTGATGGCTTGAGCCTTCCGAAGCCCAATGTCCTCGCGAAGGAAGATCGACCGATTAAGGTTAGACTCTTCCACTGTATCGCTGTCAATGACTGTGAAGTTCTGGAAGCCGGAATGGCCCATCTGCATTGCTGTCCAGCTGCCAACTGCTCCACACCCAAGAATCGCAACTCTGGCGGAGCAAACTCTGTCGAATGCGGCAAACAACTCCTCTGCAGGAAAATAGTCGCCCAGGAAGTTCAGAACTCTGTAAAAATCGGTTTTGTCGATGGCTTCCCGCACAAGTTTTGGCTCAACGGCGCAACGTTCGTGCAGCACACCGAGTAGGCTACCAACTTGCGCTACGGATGCGCCGTGTTCTGCGCAGATATCTTCAATGCACATTCCTCCATCAAGATTCGTAATGACGCCAGCGATTTCAGGACGGAGTCGAAAACGCATCGATCTTCTTGTTGAGGATTGAAAGAAGTCGAATATGCCGTCACCCAAGGGAATGACGGAGACAGAAGGTCGTATCAGCCAGTGGGTTGATGGGGCGATTTCAGTTTTCATGTGGCTGCTGTGCCATTGAGTTGCCACAGGTCGGGCAATTTGGATTTCTTTCCACCTTGAAACTATCGATATCGTACTTGTCGAATAGGAATTCTCCGCGACCTTGCTCGACGTCGCCACCTTTCTCTGAATATAGCCGCACTATTTTTAAAACGGCCGCGGATGCCGCAAACGCCGACATCGATGGTAGGCCTCCGAATCCTCGCCGCCGATCGATAATGGGGTGGGAAATTGGCTTCCAATCTTGCAGCGCTTCTTCAAAGTGCATTGCATAGCAGTCAGAGCATGGTGTTTGGCCTGGAACTATCATTTCGCTCAGACTTGCGAGGTGTGCATCGAAACCACCGGCAACAAGAAGAGGCAAGCCATTCTCTATGCAATATCGTGACAGTTTTATACTGGTTGCACCGATGTAGGGTTCGTCCGCCGTATTGATAATCAAGTCCACATCATCTCCGATGAGCGATGCTACATCCGTGTCGATATCAAGGGGTATTTGTCGGATCCTTGTCTCAGGACAGATTGCTTGGCTATGAATGTATCGATCGGCAATGACGACCTTTGGCTCACCGATCCGAGTATGATCGAACAATGCATTTCTTGTCCTATCCGCGGGTGACAGTGGCTTCGGATCTACCAAGACAAACCTTTGGAAGCCTAATTGTACAAGTTCTCTAAGTATCCAACTGCCAACCGCCCCTACCCCAATCAGGGCGACCCTCTGCTCCAGAATTCTCTGAAGAAGGGCTGAAGCGGCAACGGTAGATTCTTCAATATCCAAGAAAAAGTTCAGTTGCCTCGAAAATCGCGCGACAAACTCGGAAGGAAAGGCGTCATTCATCCAATTCTCTCGAACCAGAATCCCCTTTTTATAAAGGTATTGAGTGAAGTCTCGGAAAGATGCGTAATTTAGGTTATCGAGAGCTGAAAGGCGCGATGAAAACCGCGCATCAAGCTCAGAGACCGACGCTGAGCCGTCGAGCCATTCCAAGCTTTCAACTAAAGGTGGACTCACCCTTAGTCTTAGCCTCTTCCGTGTGGAGAGAAATACGAAATGGACTACGGAATCAGGAGAAATGTAAACATCGACCCCGTCTCTCAACCAGAGTCGGAGTGACCCGAAGGAATCGTCATGAGAGCAGTTCAATACTGGATCTGTCCGCCTCGAACATCAAGAAACTTGGCCCAGTCCTCATCACTTGCGACGAACGTTGCGTCCGCACTGCAGGTGCGCGTGCAGCAGTCGGAGCGGCCGCCAGAACAGTCTTTGGTGTAGGCGGCCGCGTTTGTCATGCCCTCTGAAGATTCGATCTCCTCAAAGCCGTGGGTTTCAAAGGTAAAGTCAGTCGTCATTAACGGCACTCCAAACTTATGTTCTGATTTTTTTCAATGGTAATGCAAATGCAGAATATTGGTCAACACGCATCGTGTTCAACAGCTGGCCACGGCGTGTGAAATCGGTTTTCCGATTGCTTTACTTCTAGTCTGGCATAGCCGCCCAACCTGCCCGGACTGAGAGAGTCAGAGAAGGGCTGGTTGCTTTCGCGATGGGTTGAAGGCTGGGAGAGTGGCTCCCGGTGCCTGTCATGGAGGAATGCCGATGGGCGTTGTAGAAGTTTTGGACCCTGTACAGCCAGCACGGACGGGTGGTTACACGGTTGATGTGAGCCGGGGTGAGCGGAACGGGCGGGTATCGTCTGAATGGTTCAATCGGCCTGATGACGAGCGGTATCTCTCGCTCGATGATCTCTGGGCCAATGTGAAGGGCCGGTCTGAGCGCAGCCGCAGCCGCATGGTGCAGACGGCGGAAATCCGCGTCGAGGCCGCGCGCGACAGCGCCGAACGGCTGCACCTGGTCCTACCGAAAGCGCATGAACCTGTCGCGCCCACGCATTGGGCGTTTGGCCAGCTTGCCAGTATCGTTGGCGCGCCGGCCTCCTACCTGCGGCAGTTGCCTGCGCCGTTGGCGGGGATCAACCTGCAATACGGTCTGACTAATCACCGCGCCGAGCAGGTGAAGACCTTCGAGACCGAAGACGGCCGCACCGAACTGCGCGCCGTGACTGGCCCCGACTATGGCCGCATCCACGATTGTGAGTTGGTCGAAGCTGTGCAGCGCATCGCGGGCAATGGCACCGGAGACACGCGCTGGAAGGTGCCGGGCGTGCTCGACTGGTCGACTGGGGTTTATAACCCCGATGTCGAAATCAGCCGTGACACGACCACGCTTTATGCCTCGGACCGGGACGTCTTTCTGTTCCTGGTTGACGATCGAAACCCTATCGAAGCAGGAAAACTCCCCGACGGTTCGCCCGATCTCTACTTCCGGGGCTTCTATTGCTGGAACTCCGAGGTGGGCGCAAAGACGCTCGGCATGGCGAGCTTCTACCTGCGGGCGGTGTGCCAGAACCGCAACCTCTGGGGTGTCGAGGATTTTCAGGAGATCCGCATCCGCCACTCGAAATACGCCGCGTCTCGCTTTGCCCATGAGGCGGCCCCGGCACTCACCCGCTTTGCCAATTCCTCACCACAGGGGTTCGTGAACGGCATCAAGGCGGCGCGACAGCAGATCGTGGCACGCAGCGATGAGGATCGCGCAGATTTTCTGCGCAAGCGGGGTTTTTCAAAGGCAGAGAGCGGCAAGATCATCGAAAAGGTGCTGATGGAAGAGGGCCGCCCGCCGGAAAGCATCTTTGACTTCGTGCAGGGGATCACCCGGCTGGCGCGCGACAAGACCCAGCAGGATGCCCGCCTCGACATGGAGGGGCGCGCTAAGAAGCTGCTCGACCGGGTCGGCTGACACGGTGCCGGAGGCTCTGTTGCCTCCGGCCACTTTATTGCCAAATTGAATTGCTACTTGCTTGAAGTGATTCAAGTTGGGCGAACATAAATGGAAGAAATAGATTGGTCGGATCGCGCATTTTACGATGATGGCGAATGGGTTACCTGGTCGGAGATCGACGAGCAGCTTCGCTACAAGGAATGGGGCGCAAAATACCCGAACGCGATCAGGTCCATGATCCCCTATTTTGAGGATCTTATCTCGCTTGCTGAGAGCTATCATCTGGAAACGGGCCTTCACCTTTCTGTCTACGGCGATATCGGTGAACTGTTTGGCGCTATCACATACGGCATCAAGCTGAATAAAACCTATGCCCAAGGGGCTGATGGAAGGCTTGGCAACGACCACGTGGAAGTTAAAACCATTACGCCGTTCAAAACGAAAGACGTGGTCGTGGTCGACACAAATGGAAATTTCAACAAGCTATTGGTCGTAAAGATAAACGAGGACTTTCAGGTGTCGGCCAGAATGATCGACCGCAAGGAATTGCCAAAACGCGAAGGTCGCTACCTGCGGGTTCGGTGGAGCGATTTACCAGCGTCCAAATGACGGATCGTTGTCCCTCCTTCGAGTGAGAGGGCAGCTGTTTGGTCTTTGACGGGTGAAGTGGGGAGAGAGGCTTCCCGCACCGTCGGAGATACCCACATGTTCGATCTTCCTTTCCAGATCCAGCCGATAACACACTCTACGGGCTTCGCGACGGCGCTCCCGAACCCACCTGCCGATCCCTGTTTATCCTTTACGTTGACGACTGCGACGCGAACGCCTGCCGCCATGATGTCTGGACAGGCGCACCCCAAGATCCTGGATCGTTTCGATACGCTGGCCGAAGCCATGCGAGGGGCGATCGACCATGCCGAAGATATCGGCCCTGATGCCGCCCCGCAGATTCTTGCGATACTTGATCGCGACGAACGTCTTGTTCTGGCCGGGGCCGCCAGCGACGGCGCAGTCGCATGGTGTAATCCTGTTGCGAACGCAGTCGAGGCCCGCGCTGTCGTAACCGAAGCTTGCCAGTCCCGCACACAAGCCGCCCGCGCTGCCGAATGGGACGAATCCGATCTCGCGCAGCGGCTGCGTCACCGGGCCGATCTTCTGGACGCACGCCTTGTCGATCCGCTGTGGCGCGCGTTTGCTGCCCGGGCGCTGCAGATCGCGGCGTGAGACCCGAGAGACAGAGGAGGGCCGGGGAGGGTTTGAGCCTTCGGGGGTGCAGAAGAGTGCGCCACCCGAGGGGTCTGACCAGTCCACATTGAACGGAGATTTCCATGAGCCAGACTGAACCCACTCTGATAGCACCTCTGCGGCCTTCCATCGTCGATTTCGGCGCGATCCTCGCCGGGCATGCCGAGCAAGCAGCCCGGATCGAGGCCCTTCGGCCCGGCAACAAGGACCGCCTGTTCGATGGCCTGATGGCAGCCGGCATCACCCATGTCACCGTGATCTTCGATGGTGCCGGTGACAGCGGCCAGATCGAAAGCATCGGTGCCTGGTCCGCTGATAAGGCCGTCGACTTCCCCGCGACCGAAATCTCCTATGCCGCGATCACCTGGGACGCCCCCGAGGTCGAAATGCGGAGCCTCTCTCTGGAAGATGTCGTCGAGCAGCTGGTCTACGATTTTCTCAACGACACCCATGGTGGGTGGGAAAACAACGACGGTGCCTATGGCGAATTTTGCTTCGACGCGGGTGCGCGCTGCATCCATCTGGAGTTCAACGAGCGGTTCACCTCGTCCGAACTCTTCACCCACGACTTCTGAGGGGGGCAACGATGGCACATCCTTATCACCACGCCCTGTCTTCGGTGAAGAAATGGGGCGGTACGGTCGACGATACCTTGGCCGTGCACGCTTGGTTTGACGCCTCGAAATCGATCACAGCGGATTTCCGGCACCGTGCTTTGCGCCACCATGCCGAGGGCATCTTCATGGCCGAGACGATCTTCGGGCCTACGATCACCCTGTCTACCGGGCGCGCCATCCCGACCCGGTGGGTTGGCGAACAGCACGTGAAAGAAGACTTGGGCTTTATCCCAAGCTTTGCCGACTGGGTGAAGGCGATCCGGCCCGAGCCGTGGATGGGCCGAGCCGAAAAGATAGAGGTATTGCTTGATTCGCACATGGTCCCTCGTTTGGCTTCGCCCGTGGTCGAGGTATCCTGACATGACCGACTCCGCTTATCAGCGCCTCGGCCTGCCGCCGACGGCGTCGCCGCTGACCGTCGTTCGCGCGGCGGTCCGGGCACTACACCCCGACACGCGCGCGGTCCGCAGTTTTCGGACGGCGCGCAAACGGTTCTACCGGCAGATGCTCTGCCAGCATGCTGCGCGCCAGGCCACGACCGAACGGCCTTCCGGCTGATCGGCCGGGCTTAGTCCCAGACATTACAATCAGTGCCCGGCCCATTGGCCGGGCTTCTCAATCTCAGGAGGTCCCCATGGCGGATTACTTCACCCATTTCTCGTGCCTGATCGACGTTGGCACGCCCGACAAGGCTGACCGCGCGCTCGCGCTGTTCCAGCAGTGTCGCGACAAAGATCAGGATGCCGACGATCCGCAGGTCGCGGGCTTTGATCTCTCCCGTCAGGACGCGCCGGAGGGCAGTGCCCTCTGGATCCACGATGACGACCACGGTGATATTGAGGCTGTCATCCGTTTCGTACTGCGCCTTGCCGAAGACCTTGATCTCTCCGGCCTCTGGGGGTTCGAATATGCCAACACCTGCTCGCGTGCACGGCTTGGAGCTTTTGGCGGCGGCGCGCATGTCATTGACCTTGGCAACCGCACCACGACAGGTTGGATCAACACCAACGAATGGCTCGCGGCCGCCTTGAACGGGGAAGACGTCGATGCCTGAAGTGATCTGCACGACGGTCTATCTATTCCCCGAACTGTCAGACGCCGCCAAGGAGAATGCCCGCAGTTGGTATCGCGAACTCGGCCCCCGTGACGATTGGTGGGATGCGGTCTACGAGGATTTTGAGCGCATCTGCGAAATCTTGGGCATCCTCCTCAAGACCACCCCCGTCCGCCTCATGGGCGGCGGGACAAGGCAGAAACCCTGTATCTGGTTTTCAGGGTTCTGGTCACAGGGGGATGGAGCTTGCTTCGAGGGCTACTTCAGCCACGCCAAGGGCGCGGCCGCCCGCATCCGCAATTATGCTCCGCAGGATCCAACGCTGCACGGCATCGCCGACCGCCTGTTGGCGGTGCAGCGCCGCAACTTCTACCAGCTTGTCGCTGAGGCCAGTCACCGCGGCCGCTACTACCACGAATACACCATGTCCGTGGATGTCAGTCGCGACAGCCCGACCTGGCAGCCGCCAACCGAGGACGCCGAGGAGATCGTGACCGAGGCGCTGCGTGATCTGGCACGCTGGCTCTACCGCCAGCTTCAGGCCGAGTACGCCCACCTCACCTCGGATGATGCCATCGAGGAAGGGATCATTTTTAATGAATATACCTTTACTGACGCAGGGCGTCGGTTCGGGTGAGCTGCCACGCTGTCTTGCCGGTCGGAGTGGACGGCTACTTTGCCAGTGACCGCACGAGTGCCACCAAGGGCTCGAAGTCGTGCTGATCGGCGGCTCTGAGTGCTGCGATGTAGGTTGACCGGTGCGCACTTTCGGCGTTCAGCGTTCCACCACCAGACCAGTCGAGGAAGATGTCCGGATCGATCTTCGCCAAGTAGGCGTCCGCCATGATCCGCGCCCAACGTCCATTGCCGTTCGCAAAGGGATGGATCCAGACAAGACGGTGATGCAGGCGCGCCGTGGCTTCCAGCGGCTCGAAGCTTTTGTGGTCGCGCCAGTACCGCGCATCATCGAGGCAGGTGCGCAGCTCTGTTGAGATGTGCCAGACCGGTACCCCGATGTTCTTGTCTGTCAGACGGAAAACGCCAGCCCAGTCCCAGACTTCCCCGAACAGGCGTTTGTGGATTTCGCGCACTGTGGCATCTGTCAGGACGTCAAACGATTTTGGGCGTCGGTCGAGCCAGGTAAGGCCTGAGATGATGTTCTCCCCTTCGAGTTCGTTCAGCTCGCCGCGCGTCGCAATATGCTTGGCCTTGAGGCCAAGCAACTCGTCGGGCGTCAGGGGGGTGGCGCCGTAAGGCTCGTGAAACGCGAGCGTCATTGCCAGAAATCCCGTCGACCTTCACGGATAATGTCGGCGGCGAGTTCCTCGATCATCTCGGCTTCGCTGCGCAAACCCTCTGTCTGCTCTTCGAGAGCCATATGCGCCCGCGTGCGCTGGATAATGCGTCGTGCCTTCGCACGGGCTTGGGCCAGAACGATCTCTTCAACGGGGCCTTCGCGCGGGATGATTGCATAGACAAGGCTGCCGCCCATGGCTTCGGCGATCTTCTCCAGTTGGTTCACGGAGATGGTTCCGGCCTGTTCGTTCTGGATCGCGGCATAGATGTTGTTTCGTGAAATCCCGAGGCGCTCAGCAAGGGCCGGGGCATTCATCCCGATCGCTTGCTGGAAGGTGGCGATCCAGCCGCCGATCGGCTTTGCAAGTGACTTGGCCAGGCTGGCAGCCTGGTTGATCCTCTCTTGGGCCTGTCTTTGCTTCGCTCGAGTAACCGACATCTGCCAACCTGTGATCTTGCATTTGCGGCCATACCGCCATGCCACAGTATGGCATAAAGTTAATTTATGCAATGCTATAGATTTGCAACTATATCAATTATGATCTGCCACAGCATGGCGGATAGTCCATGCTTGCAATGCTACCGGATTGCAAGCCTGATGATCCTTCACGGGCCTCAGCTAGAATCGAAACAACTCAGGTACGCTTCCTGCTTCTTCATCCATTAGAATACAGTCACTTGTTCCCGTCGATCCACTTTGACATGAGCCCCTTGTCGCGAAAGCACTCATCCGGCACGGCGCGGCGTTTGATCCCGGCGAGGCGCTCGGCAAAGGCGACCTGCTTTGATGTCGGGCGGCTGTCCTGCGTGCCCGGCTTCAGCCTGGCCTGCGCCTCGATCCAGGCGCTGAGGGATCGGCGATCCTGCTGAACATCCCATGGCAATAGGGTCTGATTGCGCAGTGCCAGTGATCGCGCATAGGCGATCTGCTTCGGGGTCGCGGGCAGGGCATAAGTGGTGCTTTCCATCTGGGATTTCCCTTCCTGGCTTAGTTTTGAAAATAGAACATAACGGGAACACAATCAAGCTGGCTGTCCAGATCAAGGCGTTTGAGAGAAAGAGGAGGGCCGGGGAAGGTTAGGCCTGAGGGTGCCCGAAAGAGGGTGTCCGGGCCTGATCCTGTCCCTCATTCCGGAGTTTCCAGATGACCCACCTCGCCCCCGTTGCACCCGTTCGCGCGCTTTCGCCAGTTGCCTCAATTCCCTCCCCAGATACTGCTGCAGCGATCATCGCCGTTGCCGAAGCGCTGCAACCCGACCTGGCACAGGGCTTCCAAATCGACGGGCTGCGCCTGCGCCTTGAGATGGAGCACGCCTTTGGCGGCTCAGATGCGACAGGCGCCTGGAACTGGAAGCTGGCCTATGAGGCTTGCGAGGTGGCGCTGGTCCTCTTCTTGCGGAAATTCGGTCGCGCGCTGTTGGCCCGGGCTGGATCGCCTACAGCCTTGCTGCCGATCCTTGCCAAGGTATCAAACCTGTTGCCAACTCATACCCGGCGATCGGAAGAGATGGAGCGCTTCCAGCAATTCAGCACCCCGCTGCCCATGGGGTTCGCGGCACTTACGGCCGCGCAGATATCCGCGCGCGATCTGGTCTTGGAGCCTTCAGCGGGGACTGGACTTCTGGCCATCTTGGCCATGATTGCAGGCGGCAGCCTCGCGCTCAACGAACTTGCCGAGACCCGCGCCGATCTGCTGCGCCTTCTGTTTCCGGAATCCCCTGTCACCTGCTTTGACGCCGCTCAGATCAACGATTACCTCGACGCGCACCTCCGCCCAAGTGTGATCCTGATGAATCCGCCGTTTTCCGCTCTGGCCAATGTCGATGGTCGCACGACAATGGCTACGGCCCAGCACATCCGTTCAGCTTTGGCACGGCTTGCCCCAGGTGGGCGACTTGTGGCCATCACTGGCGCAAGTTTCGCGCCCGATGTGCCAGCCTGGGTAGAGACATTTGCAAGCCTGACCGAGCCCGCGCATCTGGTCTTCACCGGCGCGGTGTCCGGTGCAGCCTTCGCCAAGCACGGCACCAGTTTCGAGACGCGTATTTCAGTGTTCGACAAATGCCGCGGTGGTGAGGCAGGTGGCATCACCGCTGATCTGACGCGTCCTATAGGCCCTGATGTGACCAGCCTGCTCTCGCTGATCACTGCCCATGTCCCACCGCGCCTGACGCTGGAAACGCCAGTATTGCACGCGCAAACTCCTCTTTCCCCCTTTTCGGGAACTTCTGCCCATGCCACGCGAACCGCCAATGGCAGGTTGCACGCTACGTCCGCAACAGCCACCACCAGCACCGCAACACAGATCGATGCTGAGGATCTTGCCTATAGCCTGCGCGACGCGACCGAGGACGGTGCCAGCGCGCGCCTATCGGATGCAATTTATGAGACCTTCCGCCTGCAGGCGATCGACATCCCTGGGGCGGAGCCGCACCCGACTAAGCTGGTGCAATCGGCCGCTATGGCCTCGGTCGCGCCCCCACAACCCAGCTATCGCCCCAAGCTGCCAACCGCTGTACTGTGTGATGGCCTCCTGTCAGACGCGCAGCTTGAGACGGTGATCTACGCGGGCGAAGCGCATGGCACGCACCTCGCTGGATCGTGGTGCGTCGATGAGACCGGCGATATGGTCTCTGCCGCCAAGGATGATGATCCCGACGTCATCCGTTTCCGGCGCGGCTTCTTCCTCGGTGATGGCACCGGTGCGGGCAAGGGCCGCCAGTCAGCCGGGATCGTGCTCGACAATTGGGCGCAAGGACGGCGCAAAGCGCTCTGGATCTCGAAGAGCGACAAGCTGCTGGAGGATGCGCAGCGCGACTGGTCAGCACTTGGGCAGGAGCGCTTGCTGGTGACACCGCTGTCGCGCTTTGCGCAAGGCAAAGATATCCCGCTGACCGAGGGCATTCTCTTCACCACCTATGCGACGCTGCGCTCCGAAGAGCGTGGTGCCAAGAAATCCCGCGTCGACCAGATCGTCGACTGGCTGGGGGCAGATTTCGACGGGGTGATCCTGTTCGATGAAAGCCATGCCATGGCCAACGCCGCCGGATCGAAAGGCGAGCGCGGCGATGTCACCGCCTCGCAGCAGGGCAGGGCAGGACTGCGCCTGCAGCACAAACTGCCCAATGCCCGCGTGGTTTATGTCTCCGCTACAGGCGCGACCTCAGTGCATAACTTGGCCTATGCGCAGCGGCTTGGCCTTTGGGGCGGAGAAGATTTCCCCTTCGCAACCCGCGCCGAGTTTGTCGAAGCGATCGAAGCCGGTGGCGTCGCCGCGATGGAGGTGCTTGCCCGCGATCTGCGGTCCCTTGGTCTCTACACCGCCCGGTCGCTCTCTTATGACGGCGTCGAATACGAAATGTTGGTTCATGCCCTCAGCTCTGAGCAGCGTAGCATCTACGATGCCTATGCCGGGGCCTTTGCCATCATCCACAACAACCTCGCAGCAGCCATGGAAGCCGCGAACATAACTGGCGAAAACGGCACGTTGAACCGACAGGCCAAGTCCGCCGCGCGTTCGGCCTTCGAGTCTGCAAAGCAGCGCTTCTTTGGTCACCTCCTGACCTCCATGAAAACCCCCACGCTGATCGCCGCCATCGACGCCGATCTCGCCGCAGGCCATGCGGCCGTGATCCAGATTGTCTCGACTGGCGAGGCGCTGATGGAACGCCGACTTTCGGAAATCCCGACTGACGAGTGGAACGACATCCGTGTCGACATCACCCCGCGCGAATACGTTCTCGACTACCTCGCCCATTCCTTCCCGGTGCAACTCTACGAGCCCTTCACCGATAGTGAGGGTAATCTCTCGTCCCGGCCTGTGGTGCGTGACGGCCAGCCGGTGGAATGCCGCGAGGCCGCCCGCAGGCGGGACGCCCTAATCGAAAAGCTGGCATCATTGCCACCCGTGCCGGGGGCGCTTGACCAGATTGTGCAGCGCTTTGGCACCGACCTCGTGGCTGAGGTCACGGGCCGGTCGCGCCGCATTGTGCGCAAGGGCGAGGGGCATGCCGCGCGGCTGGTCGTGGAAAGCCGGGCGGGCTCGGCCAACCTCGCGGAAACCGCCGCCTTCATGGATGACCAGAAGCGCATCCTGATCTTCTCGGATGCCGGTGGCACGGGGCGCAGCTATCACGCCGATCTCGGAGCCAAGAACCAGCGCTTGCGGGTCCATTACCTTCTGGAACCCGGCTGGAAAGCCGACGCGGCCATTCAGGGTCTGGGCCGCACCAACCGCACCAATCAAGCGCAGCCGCCGCTCTTCCGGCCGGTGGCCACGGATGTGAAAGCGGAGAAGCGGTTCCTGTCGACCATCGCGCGCCGCCTCGACACGCTGGGGGCTATCACGCGCGGCCAGCGCCAGACCGGCGGGCAGGGGCTGTTTCGGCCCGAAGACAACCTCGAGTCCCCCTACGCTCGCGATGCCCTGCGCCAGCTCTATCGGCGCATCTATCGCGGCGATGTGGCGGACTGCTCGCTTGGGGCCTTCGAGGATGCAACCGGTCTCAGCCTGAGCGACGACAATGGTCTTAAGGATGACCTGCCGCCGATTACGACCTTCCTCAATCGCCTGTTGGCGCTGACGATCGATATGCAGGGCGTGCTTTTCACTGTCTTCGAAGAGCTTCTCGACCAGCGGATCGAAGGTGCCATTGCCGCGGGGGTCTATGACCTTGGGTTAGAGACACTACGCGCCGAGAGTTTCCGCGTGACGGACGCTCGGGTGATCTACACTCATCCGGGCTCCGGTACCGAGTCCCAGCTTCTCACCATCGCGGAAAAGCGCCGCAACACACCACTGTCGCTGGCCGATGCGCTGGACTGGCTCGACGATCCTAAGGCGCACCTACTGGTCAACAGTCGCTCAGGCCGGGCTGCGGTGCAGGTGCCCGCGACCAGCCTGATGCTGGATGACGGCACCATCGAGCCCCGCCTGCGCCTGATCCGCCCCACCGAGGCGAACACGGTCCCGGCCAGGATCATGGAGGACACACATTGGCTCGAGGCCGACCGCGCGGCATTCAGTGCGGCCTGGTCTGCCGAACTGGCCGAGGTGCCGGAGTTCTCGGAATCCACGCTGCATATCGTGGCGGGGCTGCTGCTGCCGATCTGGAAACAACTTCCCCAGGATGAGACCCGGGTGTATCGGCTTCAGACCGATGACGGGCAGCGTATCATCGGTCGTCGAGTCTCGCCGACTTGGGTCGCGACAACGCTCGCTACTGATGCGCCAAAGCTTACGAGCGCGCAGGTCCATGCCCTCGTTCTTGAGGGCAAGACCGTCGTGCGGCTGGCCGAGGGGATGGAATTGCACCGGTCCCGCGTCATGGGGGTGAACCGGATCGAACTGTCGGGCTTTACGGAAGCCGCCAAGGACCGGCTCAAGGCCGATGGCTTCTTCTCGGAGATCATCAGCTGGAAGCTGCGCCTGTTCTGTCCAGCAGACTCCAGCGGCAACACAGTGCTTGATCGTCTGCTTGCACGTTGTTCTGTGATAGGACTACATGATCGTGGAGGGAACTGATTCATGTATTCCGAGACCGAAGACCTTGTCCGCGATCTGGCAGCAAATGCCGAAAGCGTTTGTCGTGCATACCTTCCCGCCGGGCGGCGGGAAGGGTCCTACTGGATCGTCGGCGATCTGCAGAACAATCCCGGCCGGTCGCTCTTTGTCAGGTTGATCGGGCCTGCGTCGGGGCCGGGCGCAGCCGGCAAGTTCACCGATGGCGCAACCGGCGAGCATGGCGATCTTCTGGACATCATCCGCGAGAGGACCGGGATCTCCCGCTTTTCCGATCTTCTCACTGAGGCCCGCGCGCATCTTGGCCGTCCGCAACCGGTTCTCCCGGATGTGCCAGTGCCGAGAAAAGCCAAGGCCCCCGGTGGCACGCCGGCGGCGGCGGCGCGGCTCTTCGCAGCCTCTATGCCAGTAGCAGGCACGCTTGCCGACACCTACCTCCGCGCCCGGGGCCTCACCCATGGCGGGGTGATGAGCGCCCTGCGCTTCCACCCGAAGTGCTGGCACCGGGATGAGGGTCAGACCAAAAGCATCCCCAGACCGGCGCTGATCGCGGCGGTCACCGATGGGGCAGGGGCCTTGCAAGGTGTGCATCGCACCTGGCTGGCGCCTGACGGACAGGGAAAGGCGCGGGTCGAGACGCAGCGGCGTGCTATGGGTCACCTCCTCGGCAATGCCGTCAGGCTGACCCCGCATGACGACATCCTCGTGGTCGGCGAGGGCATCGAGACCATGCTGTCCCTGTCCGAGGCGGCCCCCGGCCTTCCCGTCTGGGCGGCGCTCTCGTCGGGTCACCTCGGGGCCGTCCTGCTGCCAGAGGGATTGCAGCGCCTCTACATCGCGATCGACCGCGATCCTGCCGGCCAGCGCGCGGCGGAGAGGTTGAGCGCCAGAGCGACCGAGGTCGGGATTGATTGCCATGTGCTCGAGCCTCAACTCGGGGATTTCAACGATGATCTCCGCGCGAACGGCAAGGAGGCGCTGCGCCAGCATCTGACAGGGCAGATCGGGCTTGAGGATCGCCAACGCCTGTTGGGCTGAGCCGCATCGCGCAGAGGGTTGTCAGGGGCTGAGGGGGGAGGGGTCCTGCAGTCCTGTCGTGGGTGTGGATCATCACCTTTTGCCTCTTCCCGGGTAAATCTCATCCACCCGACACCCGAGCGGCCTTCAAGAGATGGGCAGGCGGCCGTCAAAGGGGACGCCCCATCAAGGGCGGCAGGCAAGCTATTTCCGCCGCGGGGGACGAGCCCCCGCTTTGCATCGCGAAACAAATAGCTTGCCTGCCGCCCTCCTCCACATGCGTTCCGGCCCCGAAAGGCGGGGTGAAGGGGCGTCCCCAGTGACAGCTTTCGCAGCCCATGAAGGCCGCGCGGGTTGTTGCGCGGACGAGACAGGCCCGGAGGCAAGAAACAGATGACGATCCACACTCACGACGACACGTATGAACCCGCCCACACCGCATCCCAGACCGCCCACGCGCTCGATGAGCTTCAGCTGTACGGCTTCCGACCCTTTGATGAGCCCGATCCACGCCCGATGCCCGACGGGCAGCGCCTTGCGGTCGCCGTCGCCGACATCTTCGACGCCCTCGTCGCGACCCTGGAAGACACCCGCATGGAATCCGACCTCGAAGAAGTGCTCTGGGGCCAGGTCAACCTCTTCCACCGCGCCACGGCGAGGGTTGAGCGGTCGCTCGATGAAAACGAACAGGCGCAGCGCCGCCTTCAGCGCGAGCAGGACGGCTCCGAGGTGAAATCCGTCGAACTCGAGCGCCTCACGGCCGAAGGCCTGACCCTGATCGAACGGCGCAACTGCATGGACATGATGCGCGATCACGCCGCCACCGAGTTTGTCCATCACACAGGCTCGGCCTGGCGGCCCCGCACTGGCTCGATGGTGAACCGACAGCACATGACCGCAGCACTGATCGACAGCCGCGACTTCCTGGCCGCCAAGCGCCGCGCGGAAACCGAGGTGATGCTGCCTGCTGGCCCCAAGGTCGCCCTCACCGGCGGGACCGACTTCAACGATCACCGCCTGATTTGGGGTAAGCTCGATCAGGTGCAGACCAAATATCCCGATATGGTGCTTCTGCACGGTGGAAGCCCCAAGGGCGCGGAACTCATCGCGGCCAAATGGGCCGAAGCCCGGGGCGTCACGCAGGTCGCTTTCAAGCCTGACTGGACCAAGCACGCCAAGGCGGCGCCCTTCAAGCGCAACGACGCTATGCTGGACGTGCTACCCGTGGGCGTCCTCGTCTTCCCGGGCACCGGCATCCAGGAGAACCTAGCCGACAAGGCCAAAAAGCTCGGCATCCCGGTCATGAAGTTCGAGAAGGGGGCATGAGCCCCCTTTTCCCCTCGCGGGGAAATCGAGGTGGAAGAGCAGGCTTCCACCTGATATTTTGGAAGAAAGCCTGCTGGATCACGATATGTCTCACTCTGTCGCTCAACTTGAGGTGTTCCCGACCGACCTGCAGATGCGGCGGATCGATCCAGCCTGCAACATGCGGCGGTTTTACCGCATGAGCATTCAGCCCGATCTCTTTGGGGGCGCCAGCTTGGTGCGCGAATGGGGCCGCATTGGCGCGCGCGGGCAGATGATGATTGAGCAGCATCCAGATGAAGGGCGCGCCGTAACCGCGCTGATGAAACTTGCGGCGATAAAGAAGCGGCGGGGTTATGCATGATGCGCGGCCGCGGTTCGAAAAGCGGGCAGACACAGGAAAACGGTAACCGCCCGATTGGCACCGCCTGCCTGATTTCCGCGTGAAGCGTTAAGACACGTGCATAGCGACGTCGTTAGAGACGTGTCTAGTGCGAAGGGTGTTATGCGAGGCGAAGTTTTGGGTGTTGAGCGGCGGCGGCGCTGGAATGATGATGATAAGCTGGCGATTGTTTCATCTGTTGGAATTGACGGCGCGACGGTCACGCAGATTGCTCATCGGCACGATGTGACGCGCCAGCAGATTTACAGATGGCGTCATGAGCTCAAAAAGAAGGGTCTGTGGCCCGCCGATGCGGGGGCAGTCTTTGTGCCGATTGATTTCCATGTTGCGGAAATGGCGGAACCGGGCCCTCCCAGCCCGGTGGAGCTACGGTTGTCCAGTGGGCGTTGTTTGCGTTTTGATACTGGCGTGGATACAGCAGCGTTGACACGATTGATCCGAGCGGTAGACGCCGCGTGATTGGTCCAGGAACTGGGGTTCGGGTTTATCTGGCTTGTGGCGTCACGGATATGAGGAAGGGCATCGCGGGCCTTTCAACGCTGGCGCAGGATGTGCTGCGTCAGAAACCTGCCAGCGGTGCGGTGTTTGCGTTCCGTGGGCGACGTGGTGATCGACTGAAGCTGCTCTACTGGGATGGCCAGGGGTTCTGCCTTTACTACAAGGTTCTGGAACGCGGCCGATTTCCATGGCCAAGTGCCCAAGATGGTTCTGCGCGATTGACCTCAGCGCAGCTGGCGATGCTTTGGGAAGGGATCGATTGGAGGCGTCCGGATTGGGGCGCTCCGCCCGCGCGTGTGGGGTGATTTACGTCTGTATGAGCGTTATTTATATGGTGCTTCTGCCTGTTTTTTGGTAGTCGGGCGCATGTCGAAACCTGCTGAAAACCTCTCGAATGATCCCGCCGAATTGAGGGCGATGATCGCTGTTTTGCAGGCAGAGAATGCCCAGATCGCTGCGGAAAACGCCAAGATGTCGGCGACGCTGCGGGTCCATGATCAACTGGTTCAGGCGCTTCGCCTACGGATCGCCAAGTTGCAGAAACTGGCTTTTGGCAAATCTTCTGAGAAGGTCGAGCGCGAAATCGAGCAGTTAGAACTGGCGCTCGAAGATCTACTGGTCGCCGTCGCCGAAGACGATGACGCGCCCATTGACGAAGGGCACGACGCACCTCTACCAGAGGAGCCTTCTGCGCCCGCTTTGCGCCGTCGCCCGCGTGTGTCTGATGCGACCTTGCGTGAACGCCACGAGCTTGATCCCGGCACATGCTGCCCCGACTGTGGTGGCGATCTACGCGTGGTGAGTGAGGATGTCAGCGAATTGCTCGATATGATCGCTGCCCAGATGAAGGTGGTCCAGATCGCCCGCATCAAGAAGTCCTGTCGCCGCTGCGAAAAGATGGTGCAGGAGCCCGCGCCAAGCCGCCCGATTCCCGGCAGCATGGCAGGGCCTAACTTGCTGGCGCATGTACTGGTGTCGAAGTTTGACGATCACCTTCCTTTGTATCGCCAGCACGAGATATTTGCCCGCATGGGGGCCGACATTCCTGAAAGCACGCTTGTGGGTTGGTGCGGACGCGCCATGAAAACCCTGTCGCCGCTGATTGAGCGCATTGAGGCCGACATCATGGGCAGCGACCTGCTGCACGCAGATGATACGCCGATCCGGGTGCTGGACCGCTCAAGGCGCGACAAGCGGCTTGGCAAAGGGGTCAAGCAAGGCCGGATCTGGGCCTATGTACGCGATCAAAGGCCGTGGGCGGGGGCATCTCCACCCGGTGCCGTCTATCGGTTCGCGCCGAACTGGAAGGAAGAGCATGTCCTGAGCCATCTGGCTGACGCACGGGGCATTCTGCAAGCGGACGGTTACAAGGGCTATGCGAAACTCTATGAGCCTGAAGCTAGTGGCGTGCCCCGTTTGCGCGAAGCAGCCTGTTGGGCGCATCTGCGGCGCGACTTCCATGATTTTTGGGCCTCAACCAAGTCCGAGATCGCCCGCGAGGCGCTCGACCGGATCGGCAAGATCTACGACATTGAGCGTGATATCAACGGTCAACCCGCTGACGTCCGCCATGCCGCGCGGCAAAAGTTGAGCAAGCCCAAAGTCGATGCCTTCTTTGCCTGGTCTGAACAACAACTCCTGCGCATTCCGGGCAAAAGTGATCTAGCCAAAGCCTTCAGGTATGGGTTGAGCCGCAAGGATGCCTTCAGCCTGTTCCTGTCGGACGGTCGTGTGGCCATCGACAACAATCCGGCCGAGCGCGCCCTGCGCCCAATTGGCATAGGACGGAAAAATTGGCTTTTTGCAGGAGCCGACACCGGCGCGGAAACCTTGGCACGGGCCATGACTGTCATCGAAACCGCCAAGCTCAACAGCCTCGACCCGCAAGCCTATCTCGCCGACATCCTGAACCGCATCCACGATCACAAAAACAACCGGCTGGATGAACTGTTGCCATGGAACTGGGAACCGCTGAACGCTGCCCATTCAGAAGCTGCCTGATGGCTGCGATAACCCATGTATGCACAATCGACTACATCGCTAAAATGCTGAACGAAGATGTCGAACTTCTTGAAGCGATCATCTCCAACGACGACAACGTCACCTATGGCAACACCGTCAGCGTCTATGCTGGTGCTGACGAAACCGTCACCGCGCTGACCGACGACGGCATCGCGGAGCTGAAGGACATGATCCGCGATGCTCGCATCACCACCAAAACCTGGTATGAATTCCTTGATGACTTCGTCGATGACGCTGAACTTGTCGCCCGCATAAAGGCTAGATCACAGCGGTAACAATGGAGCGGTTACGGAAAACGAGGGGGAGATGGCACTCGACACTGACAAGATCGATGATGCGGCTCTCGCGATCCTTAGCCTGACGCTGCATTACGGCGATCAGGTCTGGAAGGGAATCGATTGGACCATCACCAACCGGCTTTTCGAGAAAGGCCTGATTTTTGATCCCAAAAACAAGGCGAAATCGCTGAGCCTGACCCCAGAAGGGGTCGCGCATGCGCGGGAAATTCTCGCGCGGGAGTTCAGCAAGGCCGAGTGACGGGCGGCTTTGCGGGACCTTACAGTCGTTCGCTGCATCTGCGTGCAATTTGCTCGCATCCGCAGCATCGTTACAACGCGGACACTCTATTTTATCTGGTATTTCAGTCGTCGTTGAACGAACGCGGGTTTGGAGCCCTCCAGAATTTTGACGATGGCATCGTTGATGCGCGGGTTTTCAATCGAACCACTTTCATAGGTGAATTTGTAGTTGTCGGCCTTGTCGAGCGTCACGTAAAGAATTTGCTCGGCGTCGGCCCCGACGGCGAGGTTCGGGTTGTGAGTGACCAGTACCACCTGCCGAGATTTCTTAGCCTCGCGAATGCAACGCGCGAGCACGGTAAAGATGCTGTCATTGTCGAGGTTGTCTTCCGGCTGGTCGATAATCAGCGGTGTTTTTTCTCTGTCGAGATGCAGGTAGAACACCAGCAGCAATAGACCTTTTTCACCTGGGGAAAGCTGGTTCAGGTTTTTTCCGCCCAATCGAAGCTCATAGCGCGGCTCGAAATATTCCAGCGAGAAAAGCAGATCGTAGAGACGCTTAACGTCCTTGATCTGTTTCGAGATATCTTCCGCTTTGATGTCGGCAATGATGGTCTTGGCAAAGCTCAGGATGGTTTCAACATCATTCCAGTTCACGTCTATCATGCGCTTTTCCAGATCGCTGCGCCCCTCTACAGCACCGCGAAACGGCCCGCGCGCCGTCTGGGTCACGAGTTCCAGAAAGCGCCCCGGAAATTCGTGCGACGGCACAAATGACGCGTCGATCGATACATCGAATGCCTCCGAACTTACGGTTGCCAGCTTCTCTTCGACGCTGGATTTCAGGCCTTCGTAGAAAGAGCGCACCTTTTCCTTGGAGGTGAAAATCGAACGCGCGAGATCGTCGCGGTCGGAATAACGGGTATCAAGTTGCGCCTGCAGGTCTTCCTCGATGTAGCGGATACGGGCCTCCAAGTCTTTGAAGGTTCCAGGCTTGGGGCTCTCATCTTCCCCCATGACATCTTCCATCTTCTTATTGATTTCCGAAAGGGTCTGGAGGTAGCGCTGATAGCGGCGCTGCGGCGCGGACAGAGTTTCCTGCAAGGCCTTCAGTTTATCAGCGAGATACTGGTGGGCTTTGCGTAGAGAGGGGACGCTGGTGAGCGCGGCAAAGTCCGTGCCCTCGGTAAACTCGCCAGCGTGCTCGGCCTCCAGCGCCTTCACTTCGGCGGCAAGTTCGGTAGCCTTGGCATCGATGCTTTCGGTGCTGATCCTGTGGGAAACGATGAGGTCAATATCCAGACCAAAGCTTGTACAGATGGGCCTAAGCTCTTCCTTACCTTGCTTCACGTGAGCGTCGAGAGCGTTGATGGACTCCTTCAGCGATCCGAGCGACGTCAGGTCGGTCTTGATAGCCGATAGTCGGTCGACCGCCTGCTTGCCGCGTTCTGTGATAGTCGCTTGAAGGGCTCGCGTTCGTTCTATCTCCTCGGACACGGCGCGCTGCTTGGGCGTTTCTTCCTCCGGCTTTTCGACAGCCGCAGGTTTCGAATTCTCAAGGACGCGGTACTCTTCGCGCCGTTGCTTCAACTGCTCTTTCAACCGGGCGCTGGTCGAAGGATCTGCTTGCTGCTCAAGTTCAATGATCTCGATATTTAGCTCGCGCAGACGTACCTTTCGGGCGCTAATGTCGCTCTTGCTCTGCGCGGTCTTCAGGTCTTCGAGTTCTGAAAACGTCGATTTTCCCATGCGGTCGGATTCCTCCACATGCGAGAAAACAACCTCTTCTATCTCCTTGCGAAACGCTTTGACCTCGATCTCGTTCGTCAGGCTTTCGAAGTAGTTCTGGGGAAGGTACTTCACAGCTTCGGGCCGGAGCGCATCAACATCCTCATCGAGCTTTTTCGTCCGCTCGGTTCCGCTCGCCCAGGTCAGAGTTGCCGTGAAATTTTCGGCGTAGCCTTTTTGGCGGAACTTTCGGTTGCGGGCTTCGTCGGTCAGAAACGAGAAATGCTCTTGCTGGCGCGACTCCCCGAGGAGCCCAAGAATGTCGGCGATGGCGCTCTTGCCGCTCCCCTTGTTGCCAATAATAGCCGTTAGCTCGGGGTTGAAGGGTATCGCAACATTCCTGAACCAGGAGCCTTTGGCTCCCGCATATCCCGCAATCTGATCAATGCGCAGCCCCGCGATGAAACGGGTTGCATCCTGATTGAGCCGTTCCAACACGGTGGGATGCTCGCCGATATGCACGCGACCCTTTGGTTCAAAGAGCGTTTGACGGAGCCCTCTAAACGTCAAGTCGGCCTTGATCCAGGTCGGCGGGTATCCTGCCTCGTCGCCGGAGAGCCTGCCAAGATCGGCCATCGCATGAGCGTCCGAACCTGAATAGACGGGCTTCTTCTCGGAAGGGCTGCCGTCTTCGTAGCGGTCCGTACTAAGGAAATAGCCAGTGCTCTTGTCTGACCCGAAAAAAGCGTGACTGGCCTTGTCTAGCTCATCCGAGATCGATTTGCTGCGGGCGGATTTCGTGTCAACGCCGCGCAGACCATCATTGCCGGCCGCCGTGACGATCAGATAGGCCGTCTCGTCGGGGAACACCTTCTTGAGAGCCGTTTGAAGATCGGACAGGCTGATTGTGGCCTGTTCGTATTCTTCGCGCGATGTGAGCTCACTGCAGCGAAGGCGCAGCCCTTCCCGAGTTTTGTGCGTATGCAGATCGCTGAGCAAGGTGCGCAGCTTCGTTACGGAAGCAAGCGCAGGGTCGATCAGGACATGGGTGTGAACATTGCGGCCGTCCGAACTCACGGTTTCCATGAGCCGGAATTCACAATTCGGGATAAAAACCTTTGTGCCGTGTGGGTAAAGGCGCTCATACGCCTCTGAAACGGCCAAGTAAGAGTCAAAGGAGAAATAATCTGTGATCCCAAATACTTGAACGTCTGAGCCCTCTAGCACTTCGAGATAGGCGCGGAGATTTTCCTCACTGGTATCGCCGTAGCCATTTGCCAGTTTGGTTCCTGGCCCGTGAAGATGGAGATCCCACCGATGCCATCCCGACCCATCTTTCTTGTAATCAATAGTCATTGCTTTTAATCCACTTGCGCATAGAGGAAGCGCTTCAAGTCACATGGGATACATTGTACCGCGCAATTTTCTGCGACAAGCATGAATGACCGATCTGGGGAAGCCGCGCTGCGGCGTGCTGTAGAATCCAAACGGCGGCTTTTGGGTGAGCACGATGCTTCACCTGCGAAGCGGCCTTGCACGCTGCGGCCTGTCTGAATTTCGCTGCTGGGCTCTTTTTGACATGGGCAAGCCCCGCAAGCGGGGCCGGGCTGCTGGGGCTCCGCCCTGAATTCTGACCTTGCTGTCTTCCTGTGCCAATACGTCTTGGTCTGTCTCATCCTGAGCCATCCCAAAACGTTTGCCACATGGTCGCCTTCACGATCCGCTTTGAGCCCTGACGGGTCTGCATCCCTCTTGCAAGGCGGACGCTGCCGCCAGGCGAAGCCGAGGGGCTCTAGTCTTCGCCACTTGGCATAAGACTCCGAAGGGCTATGCGTCTGGCTTCTGGTCGAACAGAATAACGTGCGCGCCTTCTTCACTGTCAGGGTTGCCTACCAGCACGAACGGCATATCCGACCCGTACTTCTCGTAGAGACAGCGGTATTTCATCTGGCCGCTGAGCGGATCGCGCACTTGGTCATAGCGAAAGCTGTGCTGAACGCCGTCTTCGATCCAGGCCTTGACGCCATCGGGGGTCACCAGTGCAAGCGGCGCGCCGTCCAGCAAGATTGTCTCGCCAACGTTGAAAATCTCTTTCATCTCATGGGTCTCCTATCGGTCTTCTTTGGCAGCGTTACAAACCGTCGTCGCCTTTGCAACGATCTCTGCCCCGCGTGTTCCCTCTCTCGGTGTCATTGGCCCAGATCACAATCGTGTCCTGCTCCGGTCGCTTGCGAGCATTTTAGGGCTGGAGGCGGTCTATCCCGCGTCCTCATAGGGCTCGTACCTCAGGTTCGCGCCGTCCGCCTGATCAAAGTCATCGGACCATCTGGTACGGCGCATGCCGCAGCTCCATTGGAATACGACGCCGACCTCGACGTCTTCACCGTTTACCGTCGTCCAAATGACTTCGACGGGGTATCCCGCATACTTCTTCATGCTCTTCTCCTGACCTCCATTTGGTCGGAGCCGCAGTAATCTGGTGGCAGGTATCTGCCTGTCCCTATATATGCTTGGCCAACACAAAACGGAGTTTAGTAACTTGCTTTACAGGCCTCTACATATTGCGCTCTTTCTGGGCGCGGCTTCATCGGCTGTCGCTGCCGAGTGGGAGATCGGCTTGTCGCGAGGTCTGGAGACCTATGCTGCGACTGCAAACGACGGGACCTTGCTCTTAGTTTGCGATCCTGACCGTGTCTACAACCCAAACGAGAGCCATGCGTACTTTTTGTCGCGTCACAGCGATGACAAAGCGCCACAACGCATTGTCTTTCTCGCGGCGACCGGAGAGCAGGCTGCCTTTTCAGTGCAGGACGGGATCGCAACGCAACGGGATGCTGATCCTGCCGAATGGGCACAGCTCATCGATATGATCGAGGCGGGCGGTCAGATTGCTGTCGTGACCGCACGCGATGCCTTTACGCTGGATCAGGACGCGCTGCCCGGGCTTCGATGCCGCTGATCTTTTGAGCGAGCTCTTCGATCTCGGAGTGCAGCAGCGCCTTACCGAAGGCGGATAACAGCAGCGTCACCCCATAGACGTTGAGCGGGTCATCAATGCTTGTCTGCAACGCCGCCATATGGGCGGCGTCGAGCCTGATCATCGATTTCATGAAGGGTGCACCAGTGCCTTTGGACTCGGCCAGGCGTGGTCGTGCAGCGGAGGCAACCTCATGCCAGGTCGCGGTGTCGCGCAGGTTTTGCATGCGGGCGCGAACCGCTTTGATCAAGGCACGCCGAACGTAGTCCGGATCAAGGCCAGATCGTTCTGCCAGCGCCTCAATCCGTGCCTGATCCTCAGCTCCGATGCGCACGTAATAGGTTCGAGACTGCCCTTCGGTGCGAGTGCTGCAAGCATCATCCGCCACCGGCTGGGTGGATACCCCCGAGTTGATGCGCGCCGTTTCAGCCGCGGCTGCCTTTTCCCCTTTCCGGGGTTCATTCTTGACCACTGATTTTACCGCTGGGCCTTCTGTCGCGACCGCTTCCGCCGTACTCTGATCGAACGCGGCATATTTCGTGGCGCTCGTGGCGAACTGCCGCGACCGCGTCAGCCTGTCTTCGTTCGAGACAGCGGTCCCGGACCGGTTTGGAATCTTCCTAGCCATTGGCAGCATCCACCACGGCCTCGATGTCGCCAAGGATCTCACTGCACAAGGCGAGGGCGGAGGAAAGATGCCCCGCCTGCAACCGATGACGAAGATCTTGTTCATAAATGTCCCGCACATATCCCAGTGGCCCGGTCAGCGGCATGCGCTGGATCGCGGCGAGATGGGGCACCGGCGTGGGCAGAAGTGGCAGGGTTGAAATCACCTCGAAGACCTCAAGGTCCTGCCGGTGAACCCTGCGTCTTGCCGCATCACGCTCAAGGTCATCGCCTGCGGTCACGAAATCGATCGCGCGTTTGTCCGCGTTCATCAATACCGCGGAAAACAGCGGGGCGGGGTCATCCGGCCCGAGGGTCTCGATCATGCGCATTACCCATGTCAGGGTTTTCAGGGCCGCCACGAAATCCGATTGTACCGGCACGGCCGGCACCAGGATCATGTCGCAGGCCAGCGCCAGTGTTTCGGTGTCGGGATGCTCGCCGGGGCGGGTGTCGATCAGAACCAGATCAACACCTTCAGCCTCAAAGCTGTCCAGCGCGTGGTAAAGGCCTTCAACGGTCTCGGGGGCATCGGCCACGGTCAAGCCCGTGGGCCATGGAAGGCGTGGCAGATCACCGAAGTCGGCGCGCGCGCTTTTTGATTCCCATTCGAGGATCTGCTTGTCAGCATCCGCATCCATGACATGCACACGGCGGCCGCGTGCCAGCATGGCGGACGCAAGCATCTGTATGAGAGTTGTCTTTCCCGAACCGCCCTTCGCGGAGATGGCCGTCACAACAAGCATTCAATGTCTCCATAACGTATATTTTGTGCCGTTATGGCGATGCCTCGGGATGGCGTCCAGACCTTGCGCGATACAGGCGTTCAACCTTTGGGTCGGACAGATGTGCAGCTGCTGTGGCGATGTGCTGTTTCGGCGATCATCTGTGTACGCGTTCGGTCAATCGGTCAGCAGGTCACTCACGCCGACCCTCATTGCAGCGTTCATTCTTTTCTCCATCGCGTCGTTGTGACAATTTCCCAATGCTGCCATCAGCCTTCGAGGTGTCGGGTCACCTGACCATCGACTATCCGTATCAGCGCCGAGGTAGTACGCGCGGTACTGCGCAGGCGTTCCAATCCCACAAGGTCTTCTTCTCCTTCCGGGAAAACCCCTTTGAGCATTCAACGCCAATGAAGGGATATCGTGTCGGCTGCGCCGACGTCATTCCCGCGCCTGTTCAGGATCCGGGCTGGGGTCCCGGATCGCGGCGCGGGGGAGGCGGTGTCCCTTCGGTCTGTTCGTTGTCGCGTGGGGTTTACAGCAGGCATGGCCAAGGCCCTGCCTGCTGATCACCGAAGGTGCGACAACGGACCGAAGGGACGTTGACAGGAACGGTATTGTGTATGACAAAACTTGTGCGGCGACTCATTAGAGTTTTCGTGTTTACAAAAACTATCTAATGATAAATCTTGCCGCCCATGTCGAAACGCCTCTCCACCATAGCCCGACAGGAGGTTCTCCGGCTTGCCGCTCAAGGGCTTGGCGATGGGGAGATCGCCGTGCGTGTTGGCTGCTCCCGACCCACTGTCGCCCGCGTGCGGGCGCGCGGTGTGGTGACGGATCGAACCACAAAGGGCCGCGTGCTGCAGGTTCGGGTGTCCGCCCGTGAGGCCGAAGCATTCGAGGCGCTTGTGGCTGAGACTGGCATGACCACGTCGGGTTTGCTCCGGCACATGATCCGTCTCTCATCCGGCATTGTCGCGTTTCGCCGGGACGAGGTCACGGCGCTCAAGGCGTCGGCCAATCAGCTCAATGCCTTGGCGCGCAATCTTGTCCAGATGCTGAAGCTTGCCCATGCGGGCAAGCTGCGGTGGAACGCGCGCGACGCGGCAATGGTCGGTCGGCTTGCGGATCGGGCCGAAGAGGTTGCCCGGGCCGTGCAGGCTTTGCGCGCGGCCTCGCTGCGCGGGTCCTTCGTCCGGGTGTCCGATTTTCGTGACGTTGGGGAGGGGCAGCGCGATGGCTGAAACACGCACCCTCCAGCAGGCGGTATTGGGCGAGATTCTGCCTCATGTGGGGCGGCGGTCTGCAGCCATGGCAGGCGAAGCGCGCGTATCGTCGGGCCGTCGGCGTGGCACGTCCGGCGGGGCAGTTGCGGTAATGTCCTGGAACGCGCTGCGGGTGCCGCAAAGCGTGGTGAAGCGTGTCGGCACGGGCGGGTGTCATTCGCCAAAAGAGTTACGCCGACAGATGAAATACATTCTGCGCGACGAGGCGCGGGTCGCAGCCTGGTCGAACCAGATCGGCATCGATCGTGTCTTTGGCGAGCGCGGCATGGAAAATGTCATTGCCGATTGGAGTGCTTCCTGGTGCGGGGCCCCGAAACGGGGTCACACCGATCACATCATCCTGTCCTTTCCCAAGGGAACCGAGGCGGAATTGGCGGAAGCCATCTCGCGCGAATGGGCGCAGGAGGTGTTCGGCGGGGGTTACCGGGATCGATATCGGTATGTGGCGGCCCTCCATTGCAACACAGACCATGTGCATGCCCATGTTCTTGTCGACAAGGTCGGGATGGAGGACGGCAAGTTCCTCTCGATCAGCCGCCATTCCGAGATCAGCTATGACATGATGCGCGAGCTGCATGCGCAGATCGCGGGCGAGCACGGGCTGGTGCTGAACGCCTCTTCCCGTCTGTCGCGCGGCATCATGGAAAACGCCCCGCGGGACACTGATTTGCAGGCGGCCCGCAAGGAGGGACGGGAGCCAGTGGTTGCCCCGCTGGATCCTGAAAGCCGCGCTCTGCGAGAGGCCGAGATACGCAGACACGCCGAGGGGTATCGGCAGCTGGCGCAACTTGCGGGGATGGGCCTGGAGGCCGACACCCCTCCGAATGGATGGATGGGGCGCATCGCGGAGGGAGCAGAGCTTGCCGCCACCAACTTGATGAAAGGAATGCCGGTGAAAGAAGGGTTTGCCGAAGGGGTTGATATCCCCGCTGCCGGAGCGGATGTGATCGGTCGTCTGATCGCCGCCCGCGAGACATTGCAAGCGGAAGCCGACACCGCGTGGAGCGCCATTCAGGACATGGCTCCCGGTGCCGAAAAGGTCGAACTGGAACAGCTCTTTGCGGGGAAGGCCCGCGAAATGGGCACGCTTCTGGGCCGCGACTTTCTTGCGGATCATTCTTCATCGGTGTCGCCCGAGCGCGATCCCTACAGTGTTCAGGGGATTGCGAGGCTGGCTGCACGGGCAGCAGAGGAGGGCAATCCGCTCGTCGCCGAGGCCGATGCTGCATTGGGTCATTTCAGAGCGGAGTTGGCGCGCGTTCTGGCACCGATGGAGGCACGACTCGAGGAGGCGGGCAGCAGTATCGAAGAAGTTGCTGCCCGTTTCACCGCACCCCATCGCAGCGAGGCGCAACTCGAAGCCTCACGCCCAGTGGACGCCCAGGAGCGCTCGGACTGGCTTGGGCTCGAACGCGACCTGCAGGCGCGCGCGCGTGATGTTTTTGCGGGGCTGCACATGGATCGTGATCTTTTGGCGGATCTGGCGCGTCAGGATATTCTTGACGCGGGGCAGGGCAGTCGCCTTGCCGACATCGCCACGCTGGACAAGCTGATCTCCGACGTGCGGCAAGACCTGCGCGACGGGGATATGGATCAGCTGGCCGCTGGCCGGATCGATCCGCTCATGGACCGCATCGAAGACCCTGGTCTGCGACAAGCCGTGTTCTCGGAGCTAAAGGCCATCGCCGCAGTGGATGCGGGTGATGACATTACCGGGCGCGACAGCGAACCAGCCGCCACCTACCGGACCCGGATCGAGGCTTTCGAGCGCGCCGAGGTGCGGGGGCGCGACCGGGACGATACCAGTGGCGATTACGGCCTCTAGAGGATTCAAAACATGCTGCATGCAATGGAAAGCCGTTGGCGGTATCCAATCGCCATCCTGCTCGGTCTCGGTGTTGGCACCTGGATCGGTGCCGCGATCGCCACGCTCTATCTGATGGCGCGATTTGGCGAAGACCTGGGTGGGTTCGATATTTTCGAACTTTGGCTGCTCAATCTGTCTGATCCACGGGTCAAGGCAAACCCTGCGGTGGAACATACTGCGTGGCTCATCACGGCACTTCCTGCCCTGCTTCTGGCGGCGACAGGAGCGACATCCGTTCATCGCGGGTCGCTCACCGATTATGATGATGCGCATTTCCAGTCGCGTCCCGAGCTCCGCCGCAACCGTATGTCGGCGTCTCTTTCCCAGAACGGCTTTCTGTTCGGCAAGCTCGGGTCACCTGCGTCCCGCGCGCCTTTCGTGTCGGCCACGCCAGATCGCTTCCCACACGCAATGATGATCGCGCCAACGGGCCGGGGCAAAGGGGTAGGCTTCGTTTTACCGAACCTTTTGCACTTCCAGGGCAGTGCCGTGATCCTCGACGTCAAGGGCGAGAATTTCGAGAAGACATCCATCCACCGCCAAAAGGCGCTGAACAATCAGGTCTGGTACTTTTCGCCCTATGACTACGTTCAGCCCGAGGGCAAGAACGGGCCCGTCCTGACCCGCACGCACCGGTTCAATCCTCTCCAGCGCATTGCCGATCTGCCCAGCCCCGAGCAGCAATACACCGCCGTCAACACCATGGCGGACTTGTTCCTCATCGTCGAAAGCGTGAACGCGCAGAGCTTTTTCCAGGCCGGACGCAGCCTGTTCGTGGCGTCTTGCCTCTATGCCATCGAGACCGGAAAGCCGACGATCGGTGAGGCGCTGCGGATCATGACTGGCGGCGGCAATAAAAAGGAATTCTACAAACGGGCCGCGATGCAGACTGCAAACCCGGTGGTGGCAGAGATTTTCCTGAGCATGGCCGACGAAGTGGACAAGATTCTCGATTCCTATGTCAGTGTGATCCGCGGGGCTGGATTGGAACTCTGGCTCGATCCGGCGGTGGACCGAGCGACACAGGCAAGCGATTTCGACTTCGGGACGTTCCGACGAGAGCCACAGTCGCTCTATATTGTCGTGCAGCCGGAGCACCTGAAAACACTGGCCCCCCTGATCCGGCTCCTGTTCGCCGATGCCATCGCATGTCTGCAGCGCGCGCATCCCGGACCGGACGAGGCACATCCCGTCATGTTCCTGATGGATGAATTCGACCAACTGGGCAAACAACCCCTGGTCTTGCAGAGCATCAAGACGATCCGCTCCTATGGCGGGCGGCTGTTTATCATCTCGCAGTCGATCCCCGGTCTTGAGGGCATCTACGGCGAAACCGACCGCCGCGCTCTGCAGGCCGGCGCTGGTGTGCAGATCTACATGACCCCGCAGGATGATCGCACCGCAGACGTGCTGTCCGCAGCCCTCGGCAAACGCACGATCGTGGGCAAGACCAGATCACAGGCAACCGTGCGCAAGCTCTCGGAGAGCGCAAATATCAGCCGTCGCTCGGAAGAACGGGCGCTGGTATCCCCCGCTGAATTGCTGCGTTTCCCGCTCGACAAGGTCCTAGTCCTGCCTGAGGGGCAATATCCAATCAAGGCGGATCACATCCGCTACTATGCGGACCGGCATTTTGAGGAGATCGACAAAGCACGGCAGGGGCATTCCTTGCCCTATCCTCCTGCTGCAGCGCCAGTCTCGAACAGGCCGAAGAAAATCACCCTCGAGCATTCAGAACCTGCAGCACCCGCGGCGGTCTCCATGGGCGACAAGGAATTCGAGACTGCGGTGCAGACCTACACAGGCGCGCTACAGGGATACGCAGAAGCCGCGAGGGCAAAGCCAAAGAAAACACGTTTTGGTGGTCGGGCGCGCTCTTCGGACGCAAAGGCGAGGGGATGATCTGGAAATCGAATGTGGCTGTGCTGTTCTGCCATGCGCCAGCTATGAGACAGATACCAATCGCGCCTGTTTCGGGTCATAGACATAGCCCGAAATCGTCCCGTCCTTGATCCGTTCAACTGCATCCTTTATCGCGAATATTGGCACGAGAAACCACTCTCTCGGAATCACGGGCCTACCAAAGCGATCCATGATCTCGATCTCGAGCCGCGCGGGCTCGAAGATGCGATGGATCAGGTTCTCCAGTTTTGTCCGATTGATGTTGTAGAGTTCATAAGTCGCAACCACCTCGACGTTCGCCATCAGAAACGTTGGTTGCAGATGTGCGCCAGCGATCCGCTTTTCAACGCTCATATTGGTGACGCCGATCTTGTGTACGAGGTCGCGATTTTCGGCCACAAGTGGATGATCGGATTTGCTGCGAAGCACATAAATGATCCCGCTCGCCTCATCACCGTCGAGTGTCTGATCGGAAAAAAGTGGCCCTGCCGATGGATCGGTGATCCGCCGTCCGGCGTCGTCCTTGTTCAACGCGCGCTGAAGCGAGCGCATCAGCATGTTGCTCTCGGTCCCGTTGTCGAAAATCACCCGCAGACGCGCATCCGTGCGACCTTGCTCGTTGGTGATGGTCTCGCCCTTGTCGGCGACATAGGCTTTTTGACCGCTGACAATGAAGAAGCGTCCCTTCTCAATCTCGGCTTTCATCTCGAACGGGCGGGTTTCGCGCAAGCCGCTATCCAGCTCTTTCTGTACCTGCTCGAATAAGGGTTTGAACGTGGCAAAATCCTCGCATTTCTCGCGGTTTCCGACTTCATCGGCAGCCTTTTTCTCGGCTGTCGACCGGACATGTTTCAATTCCGTGAGGGGTGATCTAGCCACTTCCACACCCAGTTCAGCGAGGAGGGCATCGTCATCGAGGTCATCGGAGTCTGACGCTGAAGGCGGAGGGGTGTCTGTTAGGAGACCGTGCTCGTCCAGTGGGCCCAGCAAGTCGCGACACTCCTGCAATTGACGGATCTGGTCAAGACGCACCGCATAGAGGCGTTCAAAGATATCACGATCCTCCCCGTGCTGGGGAGGCCGGCCATGCTCATCTGCAAATCGCAAGATTTCCTCAAAACCTGCGATGATGCGTTCTTCGCGTGGTGTGCGGCTGAACTGCTTCTTGACCTCGACCTCGACGCCAAGCTCAGCAAGAAGGGCGTCGTCTTCGTCGGTGAAACCCTTAGCCATTGGCAGCCTCCTGCTTCATGCGCGCGAGATAGGCGACGCCTTCGGCCATTTTCTTCTCCCACGGATCAGGCGATGTGATGGAAGGCAGACGGCCCCGCTCCTGCTTGAACTTGACGGCGCGTTTCGCCAGATCTCGCGCCTCGTCCGGTGACAGTTGCACCTTTTTCGCAGAGATGACGGCCTGGACCTGCCGAAGGCTTTCCTCGCTCATCGTCTTTGCCAGAATCGAGTAGGCTTCGCCGAACGGGTTGATGCGATCAATCAGATCGATGTCGAGTTCGCGCACGTCCATTGCGAATTTGCGCACCCCGTCGATCAAGGCGGTATTGCCGGTTGTTTCTGTGTCATCGCGGTTCGACAGCGCGATCTCTTTCGCCTTCTGGGTCAGGTTCAGCGCAGCAACTGCGTGTTGGCGCACCGCTTCCTGATCCTCTGCATCTAGCTCTGGGAACCTGGCACCGACAATCTTGCCCATGCGGACCTGCGTCAGTTCCTCCGGCACCAGCTCTTCGTCGAAGAGACCCCGTTCGATCGTAGTCTTGTCCTGAAGGAGAGCACCGCAAAGTGCGGGGCAATCAGGCCACCATTTGCGTTTCTTCGTGAGATTTCAGACCGGGATACCACTGCTCGAACTTGGCGCGGAGAGTCCCGTCAAGCGCGCGGGCCCGGGTTTGGAGCATGAGGTGGGCTCCTTGTTTTGACCAGCGCATCTGCTGCTTCTTGCCAAAGCGCTTCCCGACGACAGTGTTGACAGTGCTTTCGACAAAGCCGGTGGATACGCGCTCGCCGTAGCGTCGGCGCTCCGCATAATTCGGGATCATATCCTTGTTGTTGGCGATGTACGTTTCAAACTCGGTAGCCGTTTTGCGCAGCGCCTTGATGCTGGCGTAATCCGTTTCGATTTCGTCCAGGTCCATGACCAGATCCTCGACCACCAGTTGCCCGTCGTGCAGGTTCCCGTTCCACAGGAAGCCTTTGATCTGGCGGAGCAACCTGGCCAGCTTCTCGGCATCCGCCTCGTTATGGTGGGCCAGGCCTTTGACGTATTGCTGCATGACCGTAAGCCGCATGGTGATGTGGAACCAGTCGAGGATGTGCTCCGAGGCCGGAGCCATGTGCAGGGCCATGTTGATCACGGTGTCGCCGCCGTCGGTCATGAAGGTCACTGGCTGGTTTTCCTGCCAACCCTGGTCCTTCAGCACCTCATGTAGCCGGCGTTTGGGTTTGGCGTCTTGGCTCTGGACGAGGCCGAGATATCGGCTCGGGCGATCCGTGGGGACCGATTTGCCCACTGTCACCTCGAAGTGGGACTGCCCTTCCTCCCGTGACTTCACATACCCGCCGTCGATCCCGACGGTGATCGGTCCTTCCGGATTGGGAAGCTGCTCCCGCAATACGGCGCTGGTCTCGATGAAACTGAACCGCTCCTCGGCCAACTCACCTTCCATCCGTGTCGCGGCGCGGCCAAGGTGCCTGCGGATGGTGTCCGGGCTGAGCCGCGCATCGATCGGCAGGACGTCCTTCAAAACGTCAGCCGTCACGCCGAATGACACCAAAGATGCCCATTTTGTTTCCAGCCAGAGCAGCTCCGGCGCGACATGGTCCGGCAGAAGTTCAGTCAATGGGCTGAAGGTGCTGGCCGGGCCATCGTGACATTGGCAATGGTAGAAGCGTGAACTCGGGACGGTGACATCTCCAAAGACCGTGCGATACCGGATACGCCCGCGCCCCTTGCACCGCAGCTTTCTCCCGCAACTCGGACAACAGGAACGTTTCGCGCAGTGAGCCGCGCATTGCGCGGATACGATCTCCTGCTGGAGCTGCAACAAAAGGTCTTTGCTTTCGGCGATTGAGAGACCGATTTCGCCTATGGTCTCGGCGCCTTTGCTGAAAGTCGCAATCTTCTCCGTATGTGCCATGCCGTCCGGCCCGGTGATCTTGACCTCGATCTCGATGTCCATGTGTTTTCCTGCCTGCTCTTATTTTATGTCGGCTGCGCATCCCTTGCGCGCATGATCGTCTGCCTGCTTGTGCCCATGTCGCGGGCTATGGCCGAGACGGTTTCGCCAGCAGCGATCCGTTCACGCACATGGGCTTGCTGATCTGTCGTCAGCGCTGTCGGTCGCCCGAGTGGTTTTCCCTGCGCTTTGGCGCGCGCCAGACCGGATTGGGTGCGCTCAATCAAGAGATCACGTTCGAACTGGGCTACAGCGTTGATCACACCCATGGTCAGCTTTCCCGCCGAACTGGTCAGATCGACGCCGCCTAGGGCAAGACAGTGAACTCGGATACCAATATCTTCGAGCCTGGCCACAGTTGTGCTGACATCGATGGCGTCCCGGCCGAGGCGGTCCAGCTTGGTTACGATCAGCACATCACCTCGTTCCATCTTGTCCAGCAACCGGCTGAACCCTTTGCGGCGCGCAATAGCCACGGACCCGGATACGGTTTCCGTAACAACACGGTGCGGCTCGACTTTGAAACCCGCCGCTTCGATCTCCTGAAGCTGGTTTTCCGGGGTCTGCTCTGTGGTTGAGACCCGGGTATAGGCAAAGGTTCTGGACATGGACGCACACTGTAAAGAAATGGGTGTCCAGAACCATAGGCATGTTCAATATGCCGTCAATATAATTTTAGGATATATCGGGGGCACATGTACGTAACCGGTCCTTTCTGAACAGGTCAGGCAAGCTGCTGATGCATCAATTCGCGGTGTCGCTCGGCGCGAAATGCCTCGTTGACCAGTTTCCGGGAAAACTTGCCTGTCTGATACGGCTCGCGCGCGATGACACGATGCATAGCCGCCTCGATGTCGTCAGTTAGCACATCGCGAACGGTCTGGTGTGGGTTCGCAGTTTGCATCACATCATCGAGCCATTCCACCATCAGGCCCATATCCTGCCATGCGTCATAGCCGTCCGCCTCGTCACGACGTTCAAGAAAGCCATGCGGTCCGCCACAATCCTCGGGCGGACACGTGCCGGATCCGCCGATGCAAATGGGGTAAGATTTCTTTGGCGCAGACTTTCCGAACTCCTCAACTCGGATTTCATGCTCCCAGTGGTCACCCATGTCATAAACGTAGGAGACCTTGTCATTTTTGCGAAGATCAAAGCTGCCGAGAGCAACACGGGGATCCGCCAACGACAATTCGAATGACCCGTACCCCACTGCATGAATATCGAACGAAAAAAGATGGATACCCTCCCACCCCATCGCGACTTGCAAAACGCCGTGAAGCTCCTGCAAGGTCATCGATGCAGGCACCAGCAACCGCCGCCAGATCATGGGACTGATCCCGAGCAGCCGGACTTTCAACTGAACGATTTCTCCTGTAAGGGCCATGACCCGAACTTGCCATCAACGCCTGCCCCGAGCAACTGCCCCACACTTTGCGGTACTCTCCCTGAACGAAAGCTGTGATCACCTCATTGAGGTCCTCTTGGCAGATGCGCTTGGCTTCCTTGCTCTTGGGTTCGACCAGGCCTTTGATTTCGATCTGGAACTGTCCGCTGGCCTCGCTGAAGCCAACGTTCTCCTTGTTGGGGTCATAGCCGCCCTCGCCGTAATCGAACCCTTCGACAGGGCCACTTTTCACGGTCTTGGGTGTGAAGTTGAAACGTGGGGCCAGCACCTGCTCCATCAGCAGGCTTGCAGCGATCGCCTTCAGTGTATCGTTGACTGCCTCGGTCACGGCTTCGGCCGCGGCGTCGGGCTCCGCGATAAGGTTGGTGAACCGCGCTCGGGTCTTGCCCTCGGCATCGCGGGTGGCGCGGCCGATGATCTGCACGATCTCCGTCAGGCTGGCGCGATAACCCACCGTCAGGGCGTGTTCGCACCAGATCCAATCGAACCCTTCTTTCGCCATACCCAGGGCGATGATGATGTCGACATGATCGCGGTTGTTCTTCTGCGTGGAGTCTTTCAGCGCGGCGGAAACCTTGTCACGCTTGGATGGCTCGTCGTCCACCAGATCGGCGATGCGTAAGACTCGCCCGTCGGGCGTCTTGACCAGCTGAAAGCCCGTGATGGGATCCGCTCCCTGCCAATCGCCCAGGGCGTCAATGATATGCTCGACCTCGCGATGCTTGTCCTTGGTGCTTTCGCGCGAGTTCACGTTCGGGATGTGAAGGATTGTCTTCTCGGTCGGATCCAAAACCTTGAGGATGTCGTCCGCATAGGACCCGGAATAGAAGAAATACCCGATGTCGAGCGTCTTGAGGTATTTGTAACCATTCAGCTGCTGATAGTAGGTATAGGTGAAGGTATCGAACTTTGCCTCATCTTCAGGCGACAGAACGGCTTCGGCATCGCCGCGGAAATAGGACCCGGTCATCGCAACCAGATGCACCTTGTCGCGCGCGACCAGTGCGCCCAGATGCGTGCCCAGCTTGTTATCAGGGTTGGCAGAGACGTGGTGAAACTCGTCTACCGCGATAAGCCGATCATCAAACGATCCAATCCCGAACTTGTCCACGGCGAACCGAAAGGTCGCGTGGGTGCAAACCAGAACCTTGTCGTCGCTCGCCAAGAACTTGCCGACAGCTCCCACTTTGCCATCATCCCCGCCGGGAGCGTTGCACAGGTTCCATCGCGGTTGCACCGTCCAGTCTGCCCAGAAGCCGTACTTGCTCAGCGGCTCGTCGTTGAAGCTGGACCCGATCGACTTTTCCGGCACCACGACGATGGCCTGGCGCAGGCCCTGATTGTGCAGCTTGTCGAGCGCGATGAACATCAGCGCGCGGCTCTTGCCCGAGGCCGGGGGCGACTTGATCAGCAGGTATTGCTCGCCCCGCTTCTCATAGGCACCCTCTTGCATTTCGCGCATGCCAAGCTCGTTCGATTTGGTCGAGCTTCCATTGGCCGCGTAATTTACAGAGACGGAAGGAACCTGCTGTGTCATGATATTTTCCTTCTGAGGGGCGCGGAATCATTCGCTTTGGGGCAGGCAATCAAAACCCGATCAAGTAACGATACCGCACCCTTCCTATCGTAACAGCATGATTTATATGTATTTTCCAATTTACGCCCTCTAGCCCACATACGCACAATCAAAACCCGATCAAATGTTGTCCCTGTCACGCCCATGAGGGGACATATCCGGCCCGAGGGCGTTCAGCATCCGCAGGACGGATCAGATCAGCATCCAGCGTTGCGCGAATAACCCGCGATGCCTGCGCAGCGTTCTGGTCGTCGATGCCAAGCCGCTCCCGAAGTGTCGCGTTCGTCATCTTTTGACCGCCTACGTATTTGAGCGCGGCATGTTGGTAACACGCTCGCACGGCTTCTTCCGGTGTCATGTCCGCAAATCGACGTGGTGCAAACAGAACCACGCGCACGGCGTCTCCCTCCATGCGGAAATCCGGTGGTGGCAACTGGTGTAGCTCAACCGCCGAGATCACCTTGTCGATGCCGGTGCCTTGTTCTTCGCAAAGTTTCATGCGCCGCATCAAGGAAGCAAGAGCTTCATTTCGGGAACGCGGCGGCGAGTCCAAAAACCGGTCGGGGCTAACCAAGGGGGCGCCCGGGTTCGTGATCTCCATTCGATCACTGAACAACTCGATGAGTGGTCCTGCGCCGGTGATTGTCATGTCTTGGTGGATCAATGCGTTGGCGATCAATTCGCGGATCGCTATCGACGGGTAAAGCGGTCGCTCCTCGCGGAACGCTTTACCAATTAGTTCGTTGCGGGGCAGAAGACCGTCGATATAGTCCACCAAACCCTGAAAACCCGCTGCATAGCCGCGCTGGCCATCCTGGCGGTGACTCACGTCATCTGCACGTCCGGTGCCAGCATAGGCCACGAAACGGACGCCTTTGCGCTCTACAGAGGGGCCGAAATCGGCAAGTTTCTTGGCATACAGGATTGCACCCAGATTGGTGATGTTCCAACGGTCGCTTACATCTTTCTGGATCAGGCGATCCGCCAATAGCCTGTCGAAGATCCCCTGCCTGTTATCCGGCAACGGCTGGCCCGTAAGATCGAAGTAGTTGGCGTAATTCAGCCGCTCAAGAACGTCGTCGCCGGTTAGGAACTGCGCTGCGATCCCTGTCTCCCAAGCGTAGGGCTGCAACTTGGCCCAGAGGGAACGCAGGCGTTCCGGATGGTCGGAGAGGCGCGGCGTGGCGCTGCCGATGCGCAAATAGGCTGTGCGGTCAAATTCTACCGGGGCGGTTGCGGCGGCGGGGATGGTCAGCAGGATCAGGCGCCCCCCATCGTGATCGACTTCTTCGAAACGAAACTCGATGCTTGGCGACAGGTGGTTCGCAATCCACAGTTCGAGCGGCTGCCCCTTCTCCTTCTTCACTGTCGGCTCAAAAACCGTGCCGACAGCCGCATGATCACCGTCTCGCACCCCCCAAACCACATAGGCAAAGTGCTGATCGGCCAGACGTGCGGCATTGGACAAGGCCGAGATCAGCTTGCCGATCAACGGTCCGTCAGCATTGTTTTCCTTGAACTCGATCCAGGTGGTTTCCGCTGGTTTGGCGCGCAGATCGTCCACCAGCCTGCGGGTGCGTTCCGCGCTCATGACAGGGTCAAGCGTCATGGTGTGTTCACTTTCTGACCCATCACGATCGGGCAGCGTTTTTCGTAGGCGCATTCCTGTATGTCCCGACGACGCTGATCGTTCGGCTTGGCCGGGCTACCGTTGGTGGCATAAATAATCGAAATGGAGGGAAAACCTTTGATCATTGATCTTTCACTCGCTTATCAAAACGTCTTAAAAATATGCGGGCTGTGATCAGGATTATTTGAAACCGAAAAGCACAATCTTCTTCATCTGATAGACCCGGATGGCTGCCGTGGGGATGCAATCTTGCCCACAACCCCAATACGTATGCGGGTTTGCCTCTGTCGTTCTCCCACTCATTGTATTCGTGAAGTAGGAATGGTCCCGATTTTGTATCTGCAAGATATTGCCTCTTCGCATCATCACTAACCTTAGGATCACATCCAAAATACTCCGCAATTTTGTCCAGCAGTTCCTGATAGAAATCTCGGATCATCGCGTTTGCAGATGACCAATTCCCTTGCGAAAAATTCTGAGTTGCTTGCGCCAAGTGTCCCTTGGCCACATTAAACCCATGCCGATCAAGCAGAGCCTCAACTTCGCTTGTCGCTTCACGAAAGTCTGCCTCAGGCACATCCTCAGGTAGCATCCGCCTTAGGACGATTTTTTTGATCATCCTTGGAGCATCGTCGAAGATTGAAGTTCCGCCCATCGGATCCGGAACCCTTTCTTCCACAAGTTCGAAGCCATCCATTTTCAGACCAGCAACAAGACGCAACCAGACGTCAGGCTTGTTTTGTTTGTCTCGATCGGACGCGGTAGTTGCATGTTCAACCATCGCCCTACGCAGGTCGCAGTTCCCATTGACCGTCGGAACAGAACGCTGTCCCATACTGCTTTTGGCGAACCTAACCAAATCATTGGCCTTCGATGCTACCGATCCAGAGCCACAGAATTCCTCTACACCCCACCCTAAAATAAGAGATGAGAACGCGGCTTGCGTCGACATTTCAGCAATCATCTCGCCCGCTGCCATCAGCGTCATGCTATTGAAGTTGCTCATACGCTCACCTTCGTCGTCATCTTCGTGTACATCTCGAACAGTTTTTCCAGCCGTTCGGTGTCGTTGCGGAAGCGGCGGCCGATGTAGATGCGTTCCAGCACCTCGTCGTTGTGGTCATGCGCGGCGCGGAGGTTGGCGGGCATTTTTTCAGGGTCGTAGAGGTCGGCGATGGTGGCGGGGAAATGCGCCTCGCGGGCCAGAAGGATGCCTTCCGCCGCCGCTGTCAGGTCGGTGCGGTTCTTTTCGGTCAGTTTCGGGATTGGGAAGGTGTTCCAGCCCATGGTGTTGGAATAACGGAAATCGGTTTTCATCTTGCCGCAGACAGTGGCGATCCAGACAAGATGCAGGCGCGAGGCGATCAGGGCCATGTTCCAGAGCGGGGCGTCGTAGAGGGCGAAAGCAAGGTTTGAAACGATTGACCGCTCAGGGAGTAGGCCGATTGGTAGATAATCTCGGCTCTCTGAACTGACCTGTGGAACGATGTATGTGATACGTTCTGCAACGGACTGTATCTGACGAAACCGATGGGGAAATGCTGCCGCAGGCCGAGTTTCCGCAGCCTTGCTGTTTGAGCGAAACTCACGAACTTTCTGAATTCGCTCGCGTATTGGTCGTATTTCTTCTGCTATGGTCCGCTCGTCGTCTTCGATCCAGATGCAGTAACGTTCGAGACCTCTGATAAACTCTGCCGCGCCGTAGTATCGGCGAATGAACTGCTCAGCGTTTGGATAGGTCAAAACCAACTCTTGTCGCTCGTCTGATGAGAGAACCAAATTGCCGTCATCGGTCGGCTTATTTCCCCAAACCATGTAGCCACGATCACTTGGCGAGCGTGATTTACCGTCCACGATAACTGTTGGCGCTGCCACCAAATAGGCGTTGATGTTTTCCGCTTCCTTCACAACGGACCCGCCATCATCTGCCAGCGTGAACAGCTTGCGCATCGGCGCTGCATGGTTGGAGATTGCCACAATCGCAACCGTCACACCCGCATTATGGCTGGCAAGGTTCGCCCATTTGAAACTGGTATGAGCAAAGGCGATCTCGTGCCCTGTCTTGAAAATCAGCGGCCAGAGGATCGGCACCTGCTGCCCCTGACAAATCGAGTTGGTGGACACGAATGCCGAAACGGTGGGCGTGTGCAGCCCGTAATCGGCGGCCTTCATGAACCAGCCCGCGACATAGTCGAGCGACTTCCAGCTTTTCGTGCGCCCTTCGAATATGCGCTGCAAGTCCTCTTTCTGTTCGGTACTTTGCCAGGTTGACCCCAGATAGGGCGGGTTCCCGCAGATATAGGTCTCGCCCCCCTCGTTCGCGAAGTCGATCTGCGCCTGATCCAGCGGTGACATGAACAGGTCATCGGCCTGAAACTTCACCCCCGTCCCCGTAGGCGGGCAGACAGACAGCCAGTCCAGCCGCAGGGCGTTGCCGCAGGTGATCCAGTTCTGCGCGTCCAGCGGCAGGAATTCGGCCAGTGCTTCTTTCTGGCCGCGATAGGTCACGTCGCATTGGTATTCCGCGATGATCAGTGCCAGCCGCGCGATCTCGGCCGAGAAATCCCGCAGCTCGATCCCGCGATAGTTGGTCAGGGGAATGTCGGTACGCCGCAGCGGCTCGCCCCGGCGCTTGTTGATCTCATACTCGATGGCGCGCATTTCCTTGTAGGCGATGACAAGGAAGTTGCCCGACCCGCAGGCGGGATCGAAGACGCGGATCTTGGCCATCCGGGCGCGCAGATTGGCCAGCTTGCGCGCGTTGTCGCCTGCCGCATCCAGCTCTGCCCGCAGGTCATCGAGGAAGAGCGGGTTCAGCACCTTCAGGATGTTCGGCACGGAGGTGTAGTGCATCCCGAGGACCGAGCGTTCCTCCTCATCCGCGACGGCCTGGATCATGGACCCGAAGATGTCGGGGTTGATCTGAGTCCAGTCGAGGCTGCCGATATGCGACAGGTAGCGCTGCGCGATCTTGGAAAAGCGCGGCACATCGGTGCTGCCCGAGAAGAGCCCGCCGTTCACATAGGGAAAGGCATCGGCCCAGCGGGGCAGCTTGGCCTCGGCCCGTTTGGGGATGGCGGTGTTCATCGCACGGAAGATCTCGCCGATGACTTCGTGCGTGTTCGACCCGTCGCGGTTCGCCATCTGGTCGATGGTCGCGGTGAACAGGTTGTCGCTGACGAAGATGTCGGTGTCTTCGGCGAAGAAGCAGAAGATCAGCCGCGCCATAAAGTGGTTCATGTCATGGCGTTTTTCGGCGCTGCCCCAATCGGGGTTGTCCTTGATCAGCTCGACATAGAGCCGGTTGAGGCGGCTGGTCGCCCGGATGTCAAAGGCGCTTTCGCGGATCTGCTTGACGGTGGAGATACCGGCGAGCGGCAGGAAGAAGCCGAAATGGTCGGGGAAATCGGTGTAGCGGCAGGCGATGGTCTCGCCAGTGGTGATATCTTCGGCTTCCAGATCAATGCCATCGGTAGCGAGGATGAACTTGGCCTTAGCGCGGGTGGTGGTTGGGCTGTCGCGCAAGGCGGTGAGCGTTGCCGCGATATCGCCCGGCGCACAGGTCGCAAGGTGGATGTTGTTGGTCTGCAGGACGCCGCCGAGGTCGGACTTGTTCGACGCGCCGGTGCGCAGCCGCTTGATGGTCGTGTCCTTGTTGCCGAAGGCCATGAGGAAGGCATATGGGAACTCGGCAGCATCAAAGGGCTGCTCGGCGAGTTCGGAAACAGCTTGTTCGATTTCAACGGCGTTCATGCGGCTGTCCAGGGGTTGATCAGGTCGATCTCGCAACCCTCGAAGTCAGGCGTATTGCGCGTGGCGACGGTGGCGCCGCAGGCGTGGGCAATGGAAGCGATCTGGCAATCGGCCTGAGCGATCGGTCGCCCGGCGGACCGTCGTGCCGCTGCTATGGTAGCGAAGGACTGCGCGGCGTTGCTGTCGAAGGGCAGAATGCGCCCGGCCAGGTCTTCGCGCAGGATGCGGTCCACGGCGTCAACCAGCGCGGCGCGGTGCTTGCCGTTCCCCATGATTGCGAGGCCAAAGCGCAGTTCCGCCTCCGATATCGAGGTCAGGTAAACGTTGAGCCCTTCCTGAGCCGACAACCAGTGTTCGACCTTGGGCTCCGGGGCCGGGCGCAAAAGCTCGGAGATGACATTCGTGTCGAGGATGATCATGCGTCAGGCCCGGTCGAACGCGGGTGGTTCACGCATGGCCTCACGCTGCGGAAGGTCCAGATCAACGCCGCCCAGAGGCGCGACCCGCGCACGTATCGCCGCGGCAAGATCGTGGGAGGGCTTCGCTTCGCCGACGACGTGGCGCAAGATCTCGCGCGCCTCCTCTTCCATTGAACGGCCATGTTCGGCTGCGCGGATGCGAAGGCGGCGCTTCACGTCATCGTCAAGGTTCCGGATGGTAATGCTTGCCATGATGTCCTCCTGAGAGGAGTGTAATCATCGCAATCAATGCGATCAAGCGCAAACGCGTTCATGTTGTGACAAGACGGGAGAGGTTACCGTCCGATAGTGCTCAATGCGCACCCTTCCAAACATCCCTCAGCTGGTCACTTCTGATTTTAAGATACCAGGCACCCACACCTGTTCGACCCCACGTCTTCCGTCTTTCCGACCAAGCTGCACCACGACATCGATGCTGGAGGCGGCATAGCGCCTTACCTCCTCAAAACTCATATTGATGCCCACCGACATGACCATGAGGGCAAGGCGGTCGAGCGCCTTCTGCGCGGTATCGGCGTGAATTGTGGTGAAAGAGCCTGAATGGCCGGTGTTGATCGCGTCGAGGAAGGTCTTGCACTCATCGCCGCGCAATTCGCCAAGAATTATCCGGTCAGGACGCATGCGCAAAGAGGTCTCCAGCAATTTGGCCGCGGTGCGTTCACTTGAGGGGATACGGTCAGCCTTGAGCATCGCGCGATTGGGCTGTGGAGGAAAGAGCTCGAATGCGTCCTCGATGGTCACGATACGTTCCGCCTCGGTCACCAGCGCGAGAAGTGCCCGGGCAAAAGTCGTTTTGCCCGTGGACGTCCCGCCGCTGATCATGATGTTCAACCGCTCATCGATGCAGAGTTTCATGGCGGCTCGAATATCCCCCGCCTGCGTCAGTGCGATCACCCGTTCGGCTTTTGCCTGTCGTTCGGCATCCAAATCCACCAGTGCACCGTGCAACAGACCGATGTCGCCCAAGGTGAGTTGGTCTTCACTGTAGCGGCGCAAGGTGATCGACGGCCCGCCATCCACGACCGGTGGATAGACGACCTGTGCCCGGATCGGCTTGCCGTTCATCTCGATCTTGCCGGAGACGAGCGGCTTTTTCTCGCTGATCTGTCCGTGGGTGGCGCTGGCAATGGATGTTGCAAGGTCCCGAGCTTGGGAAGGGGAGAAAAACACACCTTCGAGGCCGACCATATGCTCAGCCCCCCGGGTTTCCACCCAGACCTTTCCATCGGGATTGACCGCTATTTCGACCACGCAGGGATCGGCGATCGGTGCAGCCAGAGGTTTTAGATAGGTCGAAAGAAAACTGGTCTTTTCTGCCGACGGGTTCATGGCTGGCCGCCTGTGCGTTTCAGGTTTGTGTTGTTTTGAGACACGCGGCCTCTCCCTTCGGTCGAACGCGTGTTTCGGCACATGATTATTTTGTCGAACCTGAAACGCACTCAATAGAACTCGAGATCACGGTCGACGATCACACTGATCGCAGCACCTGGCTGGACCGAGATAACCGGAGGCAGGGTGGCATATTCGCCGATCACCGCATTGGTGGCCTGCGAAAAACTGCCCGCGACATCCTCGGCAATTTCTGATCCGGTCTCGGAGCTGGCCTCGGATGCGGCGATTGCCGGTCCTGCGCCGATGATCGAGAGCAATGCAGCTGTGCCAAAGCGCAGCCCAAAGCGGGAGTTCACGGAGCCCGTCACGCCCGAGCGGCCCTGATCGTCCGCGCCAAATGCGGCGAGCTGAACCGATTGCCCCTCGGGTGTGACGATGCGTGACCAGCCAACCAGAATGCGGGCCTGGCCCAAAGAGACATTCGAATTGTAGGTCCCGAAGAGGCGGGAGCCTTCGGGAATGAGAACGCGGGACTGATCGAAACTCCAGACCGGGTAGTTCACGATGGCGGTAATCTGTCCGGGCAATGTGGATTCGATGGCGGTTTCCAGTGACGCTTGAATGAGCGTGCCCTGCAGAACCGTATTGGAAGGATTGGCGATTACCTCCGCTGTCGCGACTTGAACGGGCTGGGCACCGTCCAACACGAAGGCGCGCGCCGCCGCATCTCCGACCGCGGGCCCCCTCTCGGGGTCAGATGCCGGACTGCCCGTCTGTCCGCCCGCATCAAAGATCACCCCTTCGGACCGGATTTGTGTGTCGCGCAGCGCCGCCGCCTCGGCACGCCGACGGTCCAGTTCAGCCCGCCGCGCGGCTTCCTCGGCGGCGAGCTGATCCCTCTCGGTTTGCGCGCGTAGAGCGTCACTCATACCGTCATCGATCTGCTGTTGCAGGGCGTCGTTCTGGCGCTGCAGTCCGAGCATTTGCTCCATCAACTGCTCCATCCGGCCATCGGCAACACGCGCGCGTGCGGCAACCTCATCAGCGATACGCTTTTGCGCTTCAAGATCGGCTTCTGCCAACCGGGTGTCCATCTCGCTTTGCATCTGGGCGATAAGCGCCGTGTTCTGTTCTTGGACCGAGCGCAGCGCTTCGGCCAGCTCGGCGGAATTGTCGGGGGCAGGGGCCTCGGCCAGTCTTGCCAACTGGGCTTGTAGGGCGACCACGTCGCTCGCAAGCTTGGCGTTCTGTTCCTCGAGGGCTTGGCGCTGCGCCGCGAGTTCATCCTCGATTGGTCCGGGATCGAACCTAGGCTCTGATCTTTGTTCGGTCGGTTCCGCGTCGGTTGTCATGCGGCCAAACCCGTCACCGTCGACCTGATCCTGAAAGTCGTCGGCTTTCGATGTTTCAACGGCAGACGTGATGCCGCTGCCTTGCACAAGCGGGTAGGCAATGATGGCGGTCCCTGCCAGAAGCAACGCACCCAAACCAAGCCTGAGCCCGAGAGATGCGCGCCGCTTGGGTGCGAAGCTGTATTCCTTTTCCCCGGTTTTCTCGTCGCTCATGATCAGAACTCCCGTCCACGCAGGGCGGCCACGGCAGCAGCCTCGGTCGTGAACCCGCCAGTCTCACGGGTAATGCAGATATGATCGTCGCCCATGCGGATCGTGTAGGCGTCCCGCACGCCGGTGACCCGCACGACCGCACCTTGCGTCTGGCTGTTCTGGGTGATCTCGTAGCCTTGGGCGTTCAAGCCGAAGATCGAGGGCCGCACGCCGGGCCGGAATTCAAAGAAGGTCGAGCGCCCATCATTCCAGACCCGCACCGGGCGGATCGCACCGCTGCCCGCGAACTGATAGCCGGTATCTCGGCCTCCAGCCGCAAGCTGGCGCCCGGCGGGTCGCTCGTCGGGAAAGTTTACGACGACCCGGAAAGACTGTGTCCGCGAGCGTCCCTCTGTCAGATAGAAGGCGACAGCGCGGCGGTTGGTAAAGATCGTCAGGTTTGTCGCGGCCCGTGCCTCGACAGGCTTGATCGAGATCGTATTGCGGTTTGACAGAACCTCCACTTCATAGGACGCGGAGTCACCGATCAGGACTTGATTGATCCGTTCGCCGGGACCGAGTTCGATTGACGTGTTTACCCGAAGGTGGGTGTCGATCCGGATCACATCCGTAGGGTTGAAGGTCACGTGGCGAACGCGGGCGTCCTGACCCATGGTGACCGGTGCGCGCTCGGCCAAGGCGGGCGTTCCGAGCAACCCGCCGACCGTTGCGATGGCAATTATGAAGGTTTTCATGAACTATTCTCGTGTCAGTGTTTCGGCATCGACCCGGTAAGCGGTCACCGAGAAGCCAAGGGGATTTTCCCAAACGCGTGTCAGGGAGCGTTCGCGGCGGGGGGCAAACTCAAACCCTACGGTGGCGATGAATGTTTGCGTGACGGGGGTCTGGTTGGGTCGGGTGAGACGTTTGTCGAACCGAATCTGAGCCACTTCATCCTGCAGGAAGGTGATCGCCCGCACGCGGACATCGACCTGCGCATTCGCGCCGTAGCTGCGCGGTGGATAATTCTCCGACCCCGCGGTCCAGAGTTCTATCAGCGAGGCGCGGGCGGGCCCGCTGGAGCGCCGCTGGACACTTTCGAGCCGTTCTTGAATGCCGTTCCTGAAATAGCTTTCGCGGTCGCTGATATAGCTGACAAGCAGGGACTCCTTGATCGCTTCCTCATCGGTGATACCAGTCGGCTGAACCTGGTAGATGCGTTCTGCTGCACCCGACGTGCTGTCGACGAGGACCGTAAACACTTCGGTTTCGCGCAGGGGCAACATAACCGTAATGGTCAGGGCCAACAGCACGGATACGGCGCAGGAACAGCCCGCAACGATCCATGCGGCGCGCGCTGCCCGGCGCGGACCCATCACCAAATCGATATCGAAATCACTCATGACTATCCCTTCTTCATCTTTCCGGCGAGCTTGACCGCACCGCCCGCATAGCTCCCGGCACGGGCCGCGCTGGACGATCGGTCGGAGACGCCTTGTCCCTGAAGTCCTGCGTTGAAGCCCCGTCGCATGTCATCTCCGCCCCGGATCGCGGCACCGGTATTGCGCCACGCGTTCCCGGGCATCCGCGCGGCATTGGCACCGATCGAGGCGAGGCCGATGTTCGTGGCGGCAAGCCCTTGCGCGAAAGTTGGCACGAGCAACATCAGGCCAGCGCCGATCATCATCACCACGACGAACGAAATCGCGTCCCCGAGTGTTTCGACGCTGTCGAGGCTATCAGGTGCGACAGCTTCACCCGTCGCTATGGTGAAGCCAGCCATGGCAGCCACGAAAAGCGGCACGAAGGAAAAACCGATGGCGAGTTTGACCCATGCCTCGAACAGTGGCGCCGATTGTTTGAATAATGTGCAAGCCACGACCACAGGTGCGATGGCGATCAATACCGCCAACATGATCTTGGCGGCCGACAGAACGATGATGGTGATCGTCGCCATGGCGGCGGCCACAAGAAACATGACAACGCTGGTCATGGCACCGGCCAGCCAGCCGCCATTCTGGCTGATCGCCTGTCCGACATTCAGAGCTTGGGAGTAGAGATCGTCTATGCCGTCATAAAGGTTTGTGACATCACCACCTGAGAGGGAGTTGAGAATACCTGCACCAAGTTCGGCAGGAGCATTTGTCAGCGCTTCGTACGGAACAGAAAGGTTTGCGTAGATCAAAAACACATTGACCAGCACAATGCGCAGCCCTACCGACACGATTGTGGAAACCGAGAGTGGCACGGCTTGCAGACCCACATTTGCGCCTACAAGAACGACCACCAACACAGATGCGGTCTGTACAACCGGGCGTACTGCGGCAACCGTATCGGCATACGTGTCAGCTGCCACGCCCGCGACAGTGGCATCTACCAATGCCAGAACCTCAGCGATTATGGCCATCCTTAACTACCACACCGCTCCAATTGGAAGTTCTGATAGCGCTCGTTTACATCTGACCAATCGCTACGACGGTATTTGCGAAAGACGCTGAAATCGCTGGTAGTTGCATCCTGCGCCGCCTTACCAATCCGTTCCTGCGTAAACGCATCGAGCGACCCGAGATCATAGATGCAGCCGCAGAAGCCCTGCGACATTGCAAGCTCTCTCAGGTCGGTGCCGAAGCCCCATCGAACCGCTCCACGGAAAATCTCGTTGCCGAAAAACTCAGTGTCCGGATAGCTGAAGGTGCAGGTTTGCGGCTTCGGGAACATCAAGAGCCCTCTTGCCTGTACCTCGCGCATGAGATCGAGGAGGCGCTCTTCCTCCCCATTTTCGGTGGCAGTGACGACCTCCCCGAGCAACGTATCGTCGGGCAGGTCTTGCAAGTCTTCCGCCCAGGCACTGCCTGCCAGGGCGATGAAAACTGCAAGTGCTTTGAGTGATGTATTCAAGGGTCAGTCCTCGGCGCCGGAGAAATCAAAGAAGGAGCGTGTGCGGGCCTGCTCGGCCGCGAAATCAATGCCGCTTTGACCTTGCGCCAAGCCTTGGGCGGCATTCAGGCGCCACATCTGGCCCAGCATGTAATTCGTCTCTGCGGCCATACGCGTGTTGAGATCGATCGATTCCTTGAGCGTTTCCTGTTCGCCAATCGCTTCCACCAGCCCATCGATACGCTCGATGCTCTGGGCGGCTTCCTCGTAGGAAATTTGGGCTTGCCCGATAACCATGGCATTGGCAGCCGCCAGATCGGCTATGGCAGCACCTTGCGGGTTCCCGGCGTCGTTCAGCTCGGTGAGTTTTTCCGAGGTGAACCCCGCACTGGCCATGGTCTCGCGCATGGCATCTGCGGCGCGGCGCTCACCCATGGTGACGTCGCCATCGAGCAGATCGTCCAGCAGGCTGTCAAAATCCCCGAGTGACAGGTTGTCCATGAAACCCGATAGATCGGTGATCTTCTGGGCACGGGCACGCAGGTCCTCCACATCGTTGTAGAGGGCTGCGATTTCATTCAGGCCGGTAATTGAACCCAGGACGTCATCAAGAAGGCCCTGAATGTCAGTGAGGCGCTCGATCTGGGTGCGCAATTCCTCGATTTGCTGGAGCTGGTTTTCTGCATCGCGCAGCGCGGCCTGCAGCTGCTCGATATTCTGCGCGAGGTTCGATCCATCGATCACAGGCACACCCTGAGCGAAGGCTGGGGGCGGGTGTGCCGCCATGAGCGTGCCCGCAACAATAATTGCGGCAATGCGGGTGTCAGCCCTCATCGGAATACCTCCAGAAAGTGGATTGCTCCAGGTGATCGGCGGCCTCGGTCAAACCTTGTGCCGCTTCGACTTTCACGTGGGCCGCGCGCAGACGCAGCGTCAGCGCCATGAGCCGCGCCCGTTCAGCAAGCATATAGGTGGAGCGGTCCAGCGCCTCTTTTGCGTTACCGGGCGGATCTTCACGCAAAAGCGCCGCGATCCTCGTCATCGCCTGATCGATCTGGGTGCCCATGTAGGCGCCATAGCCGACCGAGGCATCCGCCCAGTTGCCCCAGGCGGCCGAGGCACCATCGAAGCCCGCCAGTGACCCCGTCATGTCGACGCCGGTGATGGTGCCAAGATAGTCGTTGTAATAGCCGTTGATGCGCCGGACGTAGGTCTGGGTTTCCTCGAAAGGAGGCACACCACCATACTCGAGAACACGGCCAGGACCTGCATTATAGGCCGCCAGAGCGTGATCGATCCGACCGAAGCGGTTCAGTTGCGTGAGAATGTAGCGTGCGCCACCGTCCAGGTTTTCCCAAGGATCATACGGGTTCACACCGAGATCCGATGCTGTGCCCGGCATCAGCTGGCAAAAACCGCGCGCACCCACGTGGGAGACGGCTGCATTGTTGAAACGACTTTCCTGCTTGATCAGTGACTGAAACAGGATACGCCATGTCAGTGGCGTCAGACCGGCGGCCGCAACACCGGGATGACCCTCATAGCGCCGCGCCACCGTGATGATCATGCGCTCCACGTCGCTTGGCTCACCGAAGAGGCGATCGGCATCAGGATGATCTTCCTGGGCTGGGTAAGTCTCTGCAGCGCTCGCCCAGCCGGGCCCACCAGCCTCGAACCCACTCAGGTCGGTGACACCGGTGGTCTCCGCAAGGAAACGCTCATAGGCTTCAAGCTGCTCTTGATAGATATCCGCTTGTTCCTGGCGGGCGTCGCGCTTCTGGCCCTGCCGCAAGGCGTCGCGTGCGAGCTCTTCGACGCGAGACACAGCGCGGGCAAGGTTGGAGCCATCGATCACTGGCACGCCCTGCGCGGAGGCAAGCGAGCCAAGACCCAAGGCCAACGGAATCGCCATTCTAGAAGCTCTGGAAATCACAATGCGCATTCCGTGAAGCAAGGTCGGGAGCAGGGGCCGAGAACGCCATAACGGGCCGCTCAAAACAGGGCGATCGCACGCCTGTTGATGCACCTTCGCAAGCGCTCAGGACCGTCATGGCGACCAACAGAAAAAATCGTGCTTTCACATCATGTCCTTCCAGAATTCTTCTTTCTTGCGCCAATTGGCAGGCGCCTTTTCCTCGCCGGTCTTGCCGCCACCAAGAACAGTAACCAGACCGCCCAAGCCTGCGAGATCCGTATTGACGAACACGCTGTCGGCGCCGGAACGGATCAATGCCAGCCGCAACCCGGCTGTCGGGCTGGAAAGAAAATCCGCCTCGCGCGCATTCAGGCGCAGGATGCTGTAATCCTCCGGATTTGCCCGTGGATTGGGAAACAGGATCTGGGTTGCCACACTTTCCGCGATGATCTGGCCGACCGAACTTTGGTCCAGATGACCCGGTGTCTGGGTCAACATCATCACCACGCAGTTGCGCTTGCGCATGGTAACCAGCCAGTCATGGAGGCGCTTGACGAAGATATCATCAGCCAACATCTTCCACGCCTCGTCGATCACAATGATCGTTGGTCTGCGATCCTCGATCACGCGCTCGATACGGCGGAAGAGATAGGCGAGCAGGGCGGAGCGTTCTGCGTCCTGGTCCAGAAGTTCGGTCATGTCGAGACCAAGGACATCCTCGCCAATGGCAATCGACTGGGCACTGGGCCTTGAGAAAAGCCAACCGTACCGGCCGGCTTCTGTCCATTCCCGCACGCGGGACACCAGGTCGCCGTCATCATCGGTAGATGCCACGAGGCTTGCCAAACCGTCAAAGGTTCTAAGGCCCGGCTCCGCAGCGGCAATCTGACGAACCGCCTCGTTCAGTGCTGCGGTCTGGACCGTCTCAAATGGACGGTGACGGGCCAGAATGTCGCCGAGCCAATCTGTCAGCCAGGCGGCCCCCCGCGCATCGGTCTCCGTGGTCATCGGGTTAAAGCCGGTGGGCTGGCCCACCTTGATTTCGCTGTAGCTGCCACCCAAAGCGCGGATCGCCATCTCCAACCCCTGATCCTTGTCGAAAACGATGACCCGCGCACCCACTCTGCGGGCCTGCGCCATGAGAAAAGCCGTGCCGAGTGTCTTGCCGGACCCGGTGCGGCCCAGAACAAGCGTGTGCCCGACGCTTGGCTCATCGGTCCGGCGCCCCGCTTCGTGAAAGTTGAACCGGTAGAGGCTGGAGGTCACGGTCGGGAAGGCCGTGATCGTCTTGCCCCATGGGCTGGCCTCGGGTCCGCGCCCCGGCCTTGTCTTGTGAAACGCGGCCAGTTCCGCGAAATTGTGCGACGAAACGATCCCGTCACGGATCCGGTAGGCCCAGTTTCCCGGCGCTTGCGCGAAATAGAGTGCCTTTGCGGCCCAGGATTCCCGGACCAGAACGGCACCGGTCTCTTGCCCCGCCCGCCAGATCTCGGAAGCTGCCTGTTCCAGTTCCTCGGCGCTGTCACAGAAGACCTGCACGGATGCATGGTGTGTCCCAAAGGTCGACCGACCGGATGCCACGGCGTCGGCGGCTTCGATCAATTGCTCTGTCAGGCTGACACCAGCATCCTCGGAGGCACCCCGCTGACGAAAGGTGCGTTGAATGCGCTCAACCATCTCATTGGCGCGCCGCGGCGTGAAAGAGTTGGTGATCGTGATGTCATAGGGCAGCTCCAACGCATCAAGCATGGTTGGCCAGGTGCGACTGGGATAGGATTTTATCCCGAAAATCGCGCCGTATCGTGCGCTGTCGCCGCTTTCCAGCCGCATGGTTTTGCCTTGAAAGCTGACGTCGAAATTGCTCATCGTGTCAGCCAACAGTTGCCCGGGGGCCGCGATGATTTTGCCGTAGCTCTGTCCGTGAACTGCGGCCAACACTGCAAGCCAGTCCCCGCTCGAGACTGTCAGGCGCGCTGCACCTGCGTCGGAATACATCGCCATGAGCAGCGTCATGGCCTCTTCCAGGGCAACAATTCGCGTATCGATGTCTTTCTGGAAATCGCGGCCGCCGCCAAGGGCGCCCAGAACCTTCGAGAAGGCCTGCGGCATCGACGGACGCATCAATACTGTCAGCATCAAGGTGCGGGCTTTCAGGTCACGTGCGCGCAGGCTTCTCTGCCACGCCGCGTCTACCGCATTTGCAAAAGTCATACCGTCAGGCGCAGCAAGGTCCGCGACATCCGGGCGTGATACCTTGTTGATGTGGAAACCGAAACGCTCGCCCAACTGACTGACGATCCGGGCAAAGCCTTCACTGATCTCATCGATCCGGGCGTCATCGCTGGTGAAGCTGTCGATCCCGCCAAGCGTGACCGACGCCATTAGATCACCCTGCCGCGTCAGGATGACATTGTCTCGCACCGCAGCAATGTAAGGTAGGTGCCGCCCAAGACGCTCGGCTTTCAAAACCTTGTCCCCAAGTGCATCCCGAACAGCGCTGCTGGCAATTAACCCCCGAAACTCACGCGACATAGAGATCGCCCCCATTACAGGATCGCACACTCGTTCGCGGGGTGCGCGACATCACCACGTTCAAAATCTGAAACAGATGTGGATTGCGGTCTGCGACCAGCCAAAGCGGTGGGTAGCCCGCGAGGAAAACCAGCAGGAACCGCATGTCGTCAACCAGAATGAAAGGGATCACGGATGCGAAGACCAGCGCCACAAAATATCCGATCGGGAGACCGAATATCCGTGGCGGCTTGGTCAGCCCCAGAAAGAGTGGTGTGTCGCGCATGGAGGTCTCTGCGGTCGGTCAGATCAAGGAGCCGCAAAGCCGTCGATGATGGTCTCGGCCGAAAAGATCAGCACCACGCCGACAAACACGGCGACGAAGATCGGCCAGTTGAGGCGCCCGAAAAACATCATGACACCCGATCCCACGAGAGCGAGCACACCGAGGCCACGACCGATCGGACCCGTCACCGCGTCGATGATGTTGTCGATCATGTCAGAGACCGGGCTAAGGTCTTGTGCGAGCGCCGGGGCTGCGGCCACTATCAGCAACGCGGCCAATGCCGCCCGGGTATAGTCGATGCGTTTCATATCTGGTCTCCGATGGATTGGGCATAGACGGCCATGACCTTGCGGACATGGCCTTGGGTTTCGCGGTAGGGGGGAATCCCGCCATGGCGCGCCACGGCTTCGGGGCCGGCGTTGTAGGCCGCGAGCGCAAGCTGCGGCGTGCCAAAACGATCAAGTTGTGTCAGCAAGTAGCGGGCGGATCCATGCAGGTTTTGCTCAGGATCATGCGGATCGACGCCAAGCACGCGTGCAGTGTCCGGCATCAACTGCCCAAGCCCGATTGCGCCGACATGCGACCGCGCGCTTGGATCAAATGCGCTTTCGATAGCGATGTTGGCGCGAAAGAATGCGAGCCAGTCGCGAGAGGACATCCCGGCCCTGCGCAGGGCCGGGTGGTCCGCGTAGACCGAACCCACATCAAGGATCATAGTCTCGACCGCAGGGCGGCCCGATGGGACCCGAGGCGGAGAAAGGCGTGGTGAGTCAAGAGGGACGACCTCAGACCGTGCGACAATGTCGCCTTGCTCGGGTTGGGGTCTTGCAAAGTCGAGAACGCTACTGGTCAGTCGACCAACACGGTCTGGAGCATCGAGATCGATAACGGATTGTGCATAAGTGGAAGGGCCTGAAAGCCCCCAGAGAACGAGGCTAGCCGCTGGTAGGATACCTTGTCGTCTCAAACTCCCACGTGCCTCTCTCACCTTCTCGGAGAGGGCAGCTGAATACCTTTGCGTCGAGCTCCAGGCAGAAGCTCATGAGCCCTGCTGCGGTCTTGAAGACGCGTGGTTTCAGATCCCGGTTGGTCACATAGACCGACCGGTGCACACCGCCTTGACCGTCATTGGAGCAGACGAAAACCGTCCAGCCACCCCTATGCGTGTTGCCGCCCTTTTCCGGGGCTTCAACGCATTCCACCTCGATCCATGCCCCACCCTCGATCGCCTCTTGCATGTGCGATGTTAGGATCACGGGGTATTTTGTTCCTGCCATTTTGCCTCCGAAGGAAAGAAGTTCCTACGGAAGTAACCTGCTATTGCACCGCTTCAAACAGTGCATGTCACAAGATATGCGGCGACGTAGCGGAAAACCCTTTAGATGGTCAATAGATATCTTTTGATTGATTAAGATATTTTTTCGGTGATAGGTCCGGCACACGATTCGCCCCCAGATTGTCGGGAGACCACCAGATGTCGCGGTTGCTGGCATGTAGCACATTCATCGCCCTAGCGATCCCAGCAAATGCCGAGACGCTGGCGATGGACTGCGTGTTGCCGTTGCGGCCGGAGCTGGCGGCCTCGCCTGCGCTCCTGAACGAGTACGGCGACGACATCAGAGCCGAGTTCAACACCTACTTCGATGAGGCACAAACCTATCTGAATTGCCTCGCCGCAGCATCAGCTTCCGCGCAGGCCGAAGTCCGTCTTGTGCTTGACGCTTACCAGGAGATGTTCCAATGAAACGACGCGCAAAATATGTCAGTAATTATGACACAATTAACATAAGTCTGATTATACGACAACGCTTTAGCGGCGGCGCTCTGTCATGAGGCGGCTTCTGTCAACTGCCGCGATCATCGCGATCGGGCTTACACCGCTTGCTGCCAAACCTGCCGCCGCACAAGGCTACCAGATCGATTGTGCGATCCTCCTGTGCCTCGCAGGCGGTTGGCCGCCTTCGGTCCCATGTGCCCGGGCGCGCGCGGAGTTTATCCGCCGGATCACGCCCTGGCCAATTGAGCCACCGCTGCAGATCTGGCGTTGTCCAATGCGTGCTGAGTTCGAAGCGCCGAACCCGGTTGAGCGCCTCTACAGGTTGGCGGGGTTCAATCCGGGTCCAGCAGTCTCCCTGCCCCGAGAGCGAGAAACGCTCCAGCTCGCCCAAGCTGTCGGGCGTGCCGCCGATATCGATGTGACGGACCCTGCTTTTGATTTCATCCGCTCCATAGATGTCTTTCAGGTTACGGCACGTCAGAGGGAGGGCCGTGACGATTGCAACAGATATGCTTCTGTGCGGCGTGGCACGTATGATCAGGACGGCCAATTCCGGTGGCAAAACAGCTCGATAAGTGCCCTTCCTCCAGCCTTCCGAGGGGCCGAGCGATATGGCCAGAACTGCCCCGATATCTGGGTCCGTGCTGTGTTCGTCGATTGGGAGGATTTTGAGGGCACCTATGGCTTCGAACAAGTCAACTACTGATCTCAAACAGTCACAGGCAAACGAAAAAAAAAGAAGAAACCCCCGCAAGGCAGCAACCAAGCGAGGGGCTCAAAGAACAACGGAATTGGCGTTCCGCCAGATCAAATCAAACCGTGGTCTCGTTCTAGCAGTCCCGACAGTCAAGGCAATGAAAAAACGTGTCGCTCGCTGGGACACGGGTGCCCTGTTGCAGCCTTGTCCCAATTCACAAGGACTAGACATTGAACGTGATCCAAACCCATCTCACCCTGCCGGAAGGCTGGACCAAAGGTGCTGTTATGGCACTAATTTCAGAGGTTGCCCCGCATATAGGCTTGCGCCCGGCGCGCCTCGCAGTTCTGAACTACATCATCGGGCGGACTCGCGCATCCGACTGGACCTCTCCCCATCGTGAACCGGTGTTTTTTGGCGCGCAAGATCTCGCAGCGGTCGAACTTGGCAAGACGTCGCGCCAGTTGCGAACGGATGAGGCCGCGCTGGCCAAGCTTGGGCTGATCGTGAAACGTGTCGCGGCGAATGGGGCCCGCTTTGGTCGCGCTGGCCTAGGCTTGATACTGACTCCGCTGATCGCGCGACTGGAAGAGTTCATAGCCCTTCGCGATCGGCTCCGTGCGGAACGGAGGCATTTGCGCGCTTTGAAGGATCTTCGGTCCCTTCGTTTGCGTCACATGAAACGGTGCATCGCCGCCCTGCCCTCCTCGGCTATCAACGATCCTGAGATCGTCAAGATTCTGGCCAGTTTCGATGAATGGCCACGCAGCGATGCGTTAAGCCGTCTCGGTCTGGAGCGGCTCAACGCCCATTTGAAGGCCAGTTCCGATCTGTGCAACAGCCTTGATGATTGGCTTGAAAACCATGGGCTTTCTTCCGACCAGCCAGTGGAAAACTTCCGGCCCTTTACACAAAACACCAGAGAAGAAACTCAAACTGTAGAGACGCCGCCCGCTGTGGATAACTCTGAAAGACACGCGGAAATCGCACAGAGTGAACCGCCATCATCAATTCCCTGCCCCGCGCCACCCGCTCTGACGCCAGAGAATCTATATCGCATTGCCGGCGACGGCTTACGCATGATGCTTGACGCGAGCCGAGATCAGAACCGACCTCTCAAAGAGCGCGACATCATCGAGGCTGCCTGGGCGTTGCTGCCGATGCTCGATATCCATGCTTCAGTTTGGCACGAGGGCCAGAGCACCTTGGGCGACCACGGGTTGGCTTTCTGCCTACTATTGGTTGATGCGCAGCGAGATCACCCGAGTTACCCTGTTCGCAATCCTGGCGGTTTGATGCGCGAACTGATCCGTCAAGCCAAGGCAGGAAGGCTGGACTTTAATGCAAGCGTTGCGGCTCTGCAAAAACGGCGCAATAGGGTGAGGTAGAGTTTCCAACCCGCAACTGAACTTGCCCAAAAACGCGCTGAAAATCTGGTAATGAAGTTTATGTTAATTTACCCTCCAGATCCCTTCTTCCTGAGCCACTCGCGATTCAGAAAGAAGTTTCTGTAAATGAGCCACAACATTCCTTTCGGCGGCCATTGCAATATGCGGGTCAGATTTCTTGTAGACTGAAGCGGCGATATTCTGGACTGTATCGGAAGTATTTAGGAGATGCTTGAGGATCTGGGTCTCGCGGCGCATCCGGTTGGCAAGTAACCGTTCGATGTAAGGGCGCGGATCCTGGAGTACGGGCCCGTGACCCGGCAGGCAGATCCTATCGTCGCGATCAATAAGCCGTTGAAGCTGGTCGCAGTAATCACGCATGTTGCCGTCAGGGGGGCTGACGATCGAACTGTTCCAACTCATCACGTGGTCGCCCGTGAATAACACTCCATCCAGCCTCGCAAAGCAGAGGTGATCGCTCGCGTGACCGGGTGTGTGAAGGACAGTAAGACCGGCAATCCTTTGCCCGTCTTCCAAAAACCCGTCGGGTTGAAATGCATCGTCTGGAAAGGCACGCGAAACATAAACGGGCAGACCTGTCCGTTCGCGCAATCCCGGCACGGCACCGAAATGATCGGAATGGTGGTGTGACACTAGAATTCCGGCCGGGTTGCCTCCCAGATTCTCGACAATTGCTTCGAAATGTGCACTGTCTTCTGCTGGACCCGGATCGAGAATGAACCGACCGTCAGGTGTATCAATGATGTAGCTGTTCGTCCCGTGATAGGTCATCTTCCCGGGATTGCTCGCAACGATCCTCAGGATTCCCTCGGCCACCTGTTCTGCACGCGCGCGACACGGTTCCGGCTCTGTGTGAAACATGCTGCGTTTTGTCATTGAATACGACCACTTTCTGACAGTGAAAAGTCTGGGACTTGCAAAGCCGCCTTTTGCTTTGCATAGCTTTGGAAGCCTCGGGCTGGCGTCCAGCGCCGGTCAGAACCGGCGCTGGAACAAGGCAACAAAGCCCAGCAGTCAAGCGTGACCCCGATTATGGAAACCTGTATACAGCACTACAGCAATTGCTGCCTTCGTCAGGTCTCCAAGCAGGAACGGGTAAAGCCCGGCGTTCAGCAATTTTTCGCCATAGCCGACAAAGCCACCCAACCAGAATAGCCCTGCGCAATACATAAGTATCGAACCGGAGAGGACCGCTACAGATGCTCTGATTGAAGGCGGAAGCCCTGCCAGCTTTTGAACCATCCATCCTGCAGCCGCCGCCGCGAGCGCAAACCCAATCAAGAATCCGCCAGTGGGACCCGCAAAATAGGCCAGACCCGCCGGTGCGGGAGGCGTGCCAGCGAAAACCGGCAGGCCAAACAGACCTTCCAGAAGGTACGCAGCGACAACTAGACTACTGCGCACCGGCCCCAGGAAAAGGCCGAGACCCAAGACCACCAGGGTTTGTGTTGACATCGGTACCGGGTAGAACGGCACCGCGATTTTGGCGGATAGTGTCAGAAGTATTGTGCCGATGAGTATTATTGAGATCTCTCGGGTCAGTCTTGCGACCGGTTGGCGTTGAGTGGCTTCCAAATTCATCTGTTTCGTCCTTGTTTCTGTAGATCGTTGATTTGCTGGATAGGGAAGCTCACATGCGCTTGGCGACTTCTTCCAGCATGACCTCGCTCGCACCGCCGCCGATGGCCTGAACACGGGCGTCGCGCGACATGCGTTCAACCGGGGTTTCGCGCATATAGCCCATGCCGCCGTGAAACTGGACGCAGTCGTAGAGCACGCTGTTTACCAGTTCGCCGCAATAGGCCTTGACCATCGAGACCTCTTGCACGCAATCGTGGCCCGCCGCGTCCAGACCTGCGGCATGATAGACCAGCTGCCGTCCCGCCGCGATCCTCGTCTGGCAGTCTGCCAGCCGCTGGCGCACCACCTGCTTGTCCCATAGGACACCGCACGAGGCGCCCTGGGATCGTCGGACTCCCGGAGCTTCGCGACGATCCACTCCGGTTTTGTTTTTTCTGGGCCATTCCGCTATCCTCAAATTGGCTCGAAATCCTATTTTAGGGAGGATCGTTGTGTCAGGCGGTCGCCGCTAGGCCGTCCGACTGTGCGTCCCGTTTCGGTGGCCGTATCCGGAACAGAAGCGCATAGAGCACCGGAACCGCGACGAGCGTCAGGACCGAAGCAAAGGCGAGGCCGCCCATGATCGTCACCGCCATCGAGGCAAAAAACGCATCGGGCAGAAGCGGAATCATGCCAAAGATCGTCGTGCCGGCGGCGAGCACCACAGGGCGAAGACGGCTGACTGAGCCGTCGATCACCGCCTTGTAATCGGGCACACCCTGTGCACGTAGAAAGTCGATCTCTTCGATGAGAACGATTGCGTTCTTCATCAACATTCCCGAAAGCGACAGGAAGCCGAGCAGGGCCGTAAATGTGAAGGGCAGACCGGTGAACAGCAACCCCAGGACCATGCCCGTCACGGACATTGGCACCACGAGCCACAGGATCAGCGGTTGGCGGACTTTGTTGAACATCAAAATCGAAATCGTCAACATGACCAGGAAGCCCAGGGGAAGCTGCTTGCCAAGCGACTCCTGAGCCATCTGCGCACTTTCGAATTCGCCGCCCCATTCCATTGCATAACCGTCGGGAAGCGGGATGGATTCGATCTCGGTGCGGACGCTTCGGAATGCCTCATCCGCGGTGAGATCGCTGCGGGCACCGCCGAGGGCGGCGATTGTCCGCTCTCGGTCGCGCCTGTGAATGAGTGCCTCGACAAGACGGGGATCGAACCTTTCGACAAGGTTGGCCATGGGTACATAGGACCCTGCCCCATCGGACCATACCGACAGGTCACGAAGGCGGTCGACCCCGTCGCGTTCGTTCTCGGGAAGCCGGAGTTGGATCGGGATCAACACGTCGTCCTCGCGCAGGTCGCCAACGCGCAGTCCGGACGTTCCATAGCGGATGGTATCCGAAATCGCTCCGCGCGTCGCGCCGGCCAGCCGCATTCGTGCCTCGTCGACGACGGGTTCGACAAGGATTTCACGCTGCCGCCAATTGGTGCGCGGATTGGTGATGGTTCCTGCCTCCTCGTATATCCTGATCGCATCATCCGCGAGCTGGCGCAGGACGACCGGATCGGGGCCCGAGAAACGAACTGCAACATCGGCACCGGCCGGCGGTCCGAACACGATTTCTTCGACACGGATCAGAGCGTGGGGGAATTCGGCTGGCAAATCCCGGTTGAGCCTGCTCGCGATCGCCGGGATCGTTGCGGCGTCCGCAACCCGGACGATGAGCTGGCCATAGCTGGCATCCGCCTGTTCCGGATTGTATGTCAGCATGAAGCGGCTTGCCCCCCGCCCTACGAGGGCCGTTACCCCGGTCACAGCATCCTCATCCAGAAGTATCCGCTCAAGCCGCAGCATCTCTTCGTCGGTCGTGTTGATATCGGTTCCCTGCGGCATCTGGAACTCGACGTAGAAAATAGGCGTGTTCGAGGCGGGGAAGAAGGCCTGCTTGACCTGGGCGAAAGCCATGACCGACCAGACGGTGATCCCGATGATCGTCAGAACGACCGGGATGCGGGCGCGCAGCGCCGTCCACAGAACCCCGCGGTAAATCCCGTAGAACGGGCCCTTGTAGGGATCGTCCGAGGTGTTCTTGGGGGCCTTGAGCAGCAGCTTGCCAAGATACGGCGTGACCGTGACTGCCAGAACCCAGCTTGATAGCAGCGAAATGGCGATCACGGCGAAAAGCGAAAACAGGAACTCGCCCGTCGCATCGGGCGACAGCCCGATACCGGAAAACGCCATGATCCCGATAACGGTTGCCCCCAGCAAGGGAATGGACGTCGAGGATTCCGTCTCGGCCGCCGCGTCTTCCGCGCTTTTGCCACGCGCCATGCCGATCACCATGCCTTCGGTGATGACGATGGCGTTGTCGACCAGCATACCCATCGCGATGATCAGGGCGCCAAGGCTGATCCGTTCCATCTGTATCCCGAACACCGACATGAAGAACAGCGTGGAGAAAACGGTAAGTCCGAGGGTCGCGCCCACCACGAGGCCGGCGCGCCACCCCATGGTCAGCATCAGGGCACCGACCACGATCGCGACCGACTGTCCGAGACTGACGAGAAAGCTTGAAACGGCTTCGTCCACCACGACATGCTGCTCGTAGATCGGAATGATCTCGACACTTTCGGGAAGCTCCGACTTGAGCCGTTCCAGCCGCGCTGAAACCTCCTGGCCGACAGCGACCACGTTTCGGTCCGTCAACGCGGAAACGCCAAGGGTGAAGGCCGCCTTGCCGTTCTGCCGGATGATCTGGCTGGGCTGTTCGGCCGCCTCCCGTGTGACGGTGGCGATGTCGCTGACGGCGATCTGGCCGACATTTCCGGCCGTGCCCAGCCGCAACTCCTCTATGCCTTCGGGGCTGATATAGCCCGGCGGAACGGACAGGCCGATGCGGGCGGGGCCCTCGGTGATCTCGCCGTTGAAGAACACCTGGTTTTCGTCTGCGAGAATTCCCAGGATCTGGGTCGGCGGAAGGCCCAGTTTCTCGAGGCGTGCAGACGGGATCGAGAGGGTGATCACCTCTTCGGAGAGGCCTTGAACCTCGGCCTTGGCGACGCCATCGACAGTGACCAGCCCGAGCCGCAGCGTCGTGGCCAAGTCCCTTTGCTCCGATGGGCTCAGACCTTCGGTCGTCACCGCATAGAACATGCCATAGACGTCGCCGAAATCGTCATTGATGATGGGCGGTTGCGCCCCTGCCGGAAGATCCCCCTCGATATCACTGATGCGGCGGCGCATCTCGTCCCAAACCTGCGGGATCTCGTCCGGGCCATAGGTCATCTCGATCTCGACGGTGATCTGCGCCATGCCCGGCATCGATTTCGATTCCACCCGGTCGAGCTGCTTCATCTGCTGCAGCGCGTTTTCGACGACGTCTGCGACCTCCTCTTCAACCTCCATTGCCGTGGCGCCGGGATACGGCACGAAGATGAGTGCCGTCTTGAGGGTGAAGCTCGGGTCTTCAAGGCGGCCGACCGTATTCAGCCCCCAATAGCCGCCGAGAACGCAGAAGATGATGGTGAGCCAGACCGCCACAGGACGCTCGATGCTCGCTCGTGTGATGCTGAGTGCCATGTTTTTATTCTTGTCCTGCCGAAAACCGGGGTCAGAGCCCAGAAACTGTCACGGTCTGATTGTCCCTGAGCCGCCACCAGCCGCCGGAAACAACCAATTCATTGGCCTCCACGCCATCCTGAACGACGATCTCGTTGTCGATCGGAAGGCCCAGACGGACCGTCCGACGCTCGACCTGGCCGGACGTTTCTTCGTAGATCCAGATGGACGGTTCGGTTCGGCTGGTCGTGTCCACCGCCGAAACCGGAACGATCACGGAGCGCCGGCGATCTTCCTCAGCGGCGATGGAGATGCGCACATCCGCGGTCATTCCGGGCAAAAGACGCGGGTCGATATCACCCGTGATCGCAAATTCCACGTCGTAGGTCTGCGCCGTCCGGTCGGCATCGGTCGCAAACGAGCGAAGCACCAGAGGCGCGGTGTAACCCGGAACAGCCGGAAAAGTTGCAACGATCTCGAAGGCATCGGGTGCCGACCGCGCAATGGCCGCAAGTTCCTCTGGCAGGGAGATCACGAGCCGCATCTCGCTGACATCCTGTAGACGCGCGACAGGCGCGGTCGACGTGACGTTGACATATTCTTCAACGAAGGTGCGCGCCACAATCGCGTCGAATGGCGCGACGATTTTCGTTTGGGACAGGCGCCGCTCGGCCTCGCGGAGCGCGACTTCTGCCTGGAAGAACTGCGCGCGGGCCGTGTCGAGGCGCGCGTCGGACGCCACGCCACGATCGGCGAGGTCCGAGGCGCGCGCGAGTTCGGAATTCGCCAGGTCGTAGGACGCCTGAGCCCGGTCGACGGCGAGTTCGAAATCGATTTGGTCGAGCTCCGCGATCACCTCGCCCTCGCGAATCGTGTCGCCGGGCTCAACCTCAAGGCGAATGATCTGCCCGGGTATCTGAAACGCAAGGTCCACCGTTCGAGCAGGTTCAACGCGGCCTGCAACGGTGCGAGACTGACTTACGACGCGATTGAGCGCACGGGTCACTTCGACCGTGACTGGTCGCTCCACGCTCGCTGCAGGCCTTGTGTCGACTTCTGCCTCCACGGTGTTCGTCGCGGTCTGGGCCAGCACATCGGTCAGGAACGGCGAAACAAACGGCACGGCAACGGCCGACACGGCCGCTACCGCAATAACAAAAACGATCCGCTTCAAACTTCGTGTCTCTCTATTCGAGTTCATTAATCATGGCCCTCAATTGCTCGATGACGCGCCCCCTGAGACCCGCGCCACCGTCGGGAAGGCCCAGAAGTTTCTGGAACCGAAGTCCCTGGATCGCTAGGACGACAACCATAGCACCCGAAGTGTCTTGTGTGTCGGACAGGATACGCTCAAGGTCGCCGGTCAGTTCAGCCCGTAGCGGATCGAGCAGCCGCGGATCTGACGCGGCAGCCGCGAGAATCGCCATCGAGAGGTCGTCATCGACGGCTCTGGCTTGCACGATCGCTTCCAGGTGCCCGCGCAAGGTGCGGGATCTGCGATCTTCCGGGACTGATGCCAGGCGTTCGCGATGTTCTGCGAGCATCTCATCAAGCAGCCCGGCAAGAAGCGCTCTCTTAGTCGGAAAATTGTATAAGACCCCGCCTTTACTGAGATCGGCCTCACGCGCGACGGCGTCGATCGTAATCTTTCCCGCGCCCTCTCTGTGCGCAATTGCCCGCGCAGCGCCGAGGATCCTTGGAGACGCATTCTTTGCCTGCATTCTGGATTGTATGGGCCCCATCGGAAGGTTTCTTCGTAGAACCACGCTAAGGGAGAACGAAGCCTGAACATGGCTTACTGCGTGGTGTTTCTGATGACCTTGTAAGCTGTTGATCTGCCTATGCCGAGATGTTTTGCGGCCTGGGCTACGGATTTTCCGGCACCGACAAGATCTTGGAGGGCTGAGATTGTCTCTGGTGGCAATGTCGGCCGTCCAGGGTTGCGACCATGCTTTCGGGCATTGATCAGGCCATCTTTGGTGCGCTCTGAGATCAGGCGGCGCTCGAAATGCGCAATGGCCCCGAAGACATGGAACACGAGCTCTCCGGCGGCGGAAGTCGTATCGATCCGCTCTTCGAGGCTGATCAGGTTGATCTCTCTGGCCTTGAGGTCATCAACGGTTTCCAGAAGTTCCTTGAGTGAGCGGCCCAAGCGATCGAGGCGGATGACAGCGAGGGTATCGTTGGGTCTGGCCTGATCAAGCAAGGCCGCCAGACCGGGCCGGTTGAACGTCTTGCCGGAGATCACGTCTTCGAACACTCGAATGGCACCGTGTTGCAGCAGCCGGTCTTTTTGGCCGGACAGGTCTTGGTCGGCGGTTGAGACCCTTGCGTATCCAAGGATGTCGCCAGTGCGTGGCATGGTGTCTCCAAAACGGCCGTTTTATGGCCTGATTTGACATGACCATTCTGAACCCAGATTGGCACGTCAAATGTGTCTTTTTATCAGTCTCTATAATATTCGGTGTCTTCAAACTTGCAACAACGTTTTGAGGACACCTTATGGGCCGTAGACTTCTTTCATCCCGCGCGTATGCGGACCTCTTCGGGGTACCGACAGATTCTGAAGCCTTGATCCGTCACTATCTGCTGAGCGGAGATGACATTGATCTGATCCGTACTCGCCGCCGCGCCGAAAACCACCTTGGTGTTGCGGTACATATTTGCTTGCTGCGCTACCCCGGCTTGGGGTGGAGCGAAGGTATGATGCCGCCAGCTGAACTGATCGCCTGGCTTGCCGAACAACTTCAGGTCGGCACCTGTTCTCTCGACGACTATGCCGTCAGGCGAAATACGCGGCATGAACACCATGCCCTCGCGATGCGCCATTTGGGGCTGTCCCCTTTCGGACCTGAACATGTGCAGCAGGCAGAGGATATCGCCACGAGGGCGGCTTTCGCAACGGATCATGGCGTGAAAATTGTAGAGACGCTGATTGCGGATTTGCGCAAGCACCATCTGGTATTACCGAGCGTAGACACGCTTGAGCGCCACGCCTTGAAGGGCCGAGCGCGCGCCCGGCGTGAGGCTGCCGCAGCGCTGTTTGATGCCCTCTCAATGGAGCAGCGTGACCATTTGCAGGCGCTCTTGGTGAATGACCCGTCCGTAGGGCAAACGCGGCTCACGTGGTTGCGCGGCTTTCCGCACTCGACCAGCCTGGCCAGCATGGCCGCGCTTCTGGACCGTTTGAAATATCTGCGATCATTGAATCCACCGCCAGATCTTGGCCAGGGTCTGCACCCGGACCGGCTGCTCAAGTTCGCGCGCGAGGGTGCTGTAGCGCCCGTGAGCTTGCTGAACGACTTTGGCGAGCGGCGGCGGATCGCAACACTCGCGGCGCAGATGGCGGATTTATCCATCACGATCACCGACGCGACCATCGCCATGTTCGAGCGACTGACCGGCCAGCTCTTCTCAAGATCCCGCAACCATCAGGAGGAGGTTTGGCGTATGGGTAAGACCAAGGTTGGCAAGCTGATGCAGCTCTTCGGCGCATCCATTGATGCCATGGCCCGCGCACAAGACCTGGGGCAAGATCCCTTTGCTGAGCTGGATGCGGACGTTGGGTGGGATACGCTCCTGGGCAAGCGTGACGAAATCGCCAGCTTCGGAGAGCTGGCAACCAGTGACCCGCTTTCTCTGGCGGCCGAGCGCTATGCGTATATGCGCAGGTTCGCCCCTGCCTTTCTGGAGGCCTTCCAATTCAATGCGACCGATGCGGGGGATGATCTCAAGGACGCCATCGCCTTGCTGCGGGATCAGAACCGCACCGGCAAACGCAAGTTGCCAGATGATCTGCCCATGCCGTTTGCCGCCAAGCATTGGCCATCGCTGATCATCCAGGACGGCCAACCACAACGGCGCATGTATGAAACCGCTATTGTGTCCATCTTACGAGACCGCCTGCGTGCCGGGGATGTCTGGGTCGACGGCAGTCGTGAGTATCGCCGTTTCGACAGCTACCTGATGCCACGGGCCACAGCGGAAACTGCCATGCGGGACGCGGGCTTTGAGACAGATCCGGAAGCATGGTTGTCTGATCGGCGGGCCACGCTGGCGAAACGCTTGGGCCAAGTGGATCGTGCCCTGAAGCGCAATGCAATCTCTGGTGTCCGAATTGAGCGCGGGCGGTTGAAAATTACGCCGCATGACGCGGTCACACCGCCCGCTGCGTCGCGCTTGGAACGGGCGATTGACGCCCTGATGCCGCGCATCCGCATCACGGAATTGCTCTGGGAGGTAAATGCACAGACCGGGTTCCTCGATGCCTTCACTGACCTGCGGTCTGGCAAGCAGCACGATGAGCCCGCCGCCGTTCTGGCCACGATCCTGGCCGGGGCCACCAATCTCGGCTTGGAGCGGATGGCCCACGCCTCATCACGTGTCAGCCATGCGCAGCTGACTTGGGCGCAGACATGGTACCTTCGGCCCGAGACGTTCGCGGATGCCCTGGGCCGCATTGTCGATGGTCATCATGGCCTGCCCTTCGTGCAACATTGGGGCGCAGCGGCGCACAGCTCATCGGATGGTCAGTTCTTCTCTGCCAATCGTGGCAGCGGACTCATCAATGCCAAGTACGGGCCTGATCCCGGCCTGAAAATCTATTCTTTCCTGTCGGGCCAGTACGGATCGTTCCATTCCAGCGTCATCGGGGCGACGGCGGGCGAAGCGCCCTTTGTGCTCGACGGTCTTCTGGGCAATCCGGCCAGTTTTGACCCCCTCGTTCACTACACAGATACCGGCGGCGTGTCGGACCACGTCTTTGCCCTGTTCCATCTGTTGGGGATGACGTTTGCCCCGCGCTTGCGCGACTTTCCCGATCGGCGGTTGGCGTGCTTCGGTGGTGCGAAGGCGTGGCCTACCCTGTCGCCTCTGATCGGGAAGCCTATCAATGAAGAGGTGATCCGGCAGCATTGGGGCGACGTCATGCGACTCGCGGCCAGCATCCGCGACAGATCTCTGAAACCGTCTGAAATCCTGCGAAAGCTTGGGGCGTACCGCCAGCAAAACCGGCTCTACCTTGCATTGGGTGAAATCGGCCGGATCGAGCGCACGCTCTTCATGCTCGACTGGATCGAGAACGCCGCTCTGCGCATGGAATGCCACGCAGGCCTCAACAAGGGCGAAGCGCGGCACTCGCTGGCCAGGGCCGTCTTTGCCCACTCACAAGGGCGCATTCATGATCGTTCTGACGCGGCTCAACAGAAACGGGCCATGGCGCTCAACCTCGTCATCGCCGCCATCACGTTCTGGAACACGATCTACATGGACAAAGCGGCCAGCCACCTCGCACAGGCCAGCCCGCTCTACGACGCCAAGCTGCTTCCGCATACCTCGCCGCTCGGGTGGGAGCACGTCATCCTATCCGGCGACTTCGATTGGCATTCTGGGGCCGCTGACCGCAAAATTGCGCGGCCGCTGAACATCAGGCCAACCAGAGACTGGGGAACCTAACGATGTTCTTCGAAAGTTCTCCCTTAGCGTGGTTCTACGAAGAAACCTTCCGATACCGCCTATGGTCATTATTCACCGTCCATTCGGCAATTTTATTGAGAGATTTGGAGCATTGCCCCGTTGTCGGAAAGCAAGGTCAGTTCAGAGCTCTACTCTATGTCCGCTCCCGTAGAGTCGCAGGAATGCAGTGACTGCATCGGCCGCATGCTTGTCCCGCTCGACTGTTCTTTGCACGGCCAGCAGGCGTGGCATCAACAGTCCAGAAACGCAAAGATGTATGAAGTGATCCGCAACACGCGGGGGGTTGTCGATCTCAAGCGCGCCTTCCCGGGAAAGGCGTTCCAGAACTTTACTGATGAGTTCGCGTGCCCGTTTCGGTCCGGCACGAAAATACACCTCCCCGACCTCGGGAAGCATCTCGGTGGCACCGATACACGTCCGCAGAAGGCGGATGTAGGTTTCGTCCAGAACGAGATCGATCATGCGCAGGGCAAGTTTTTCCAACTGGGCGCGCGGCTCGGGACCTGCGGACAAGGGTCGGAGGATCTCTTCCGCAAGCCGACCGCATTCGGATTCCACGACGCTCAGAAACAGCTGCTCCTTGGTCGGGAAATACGAATACATTGTTGCCTTCGACACTTTCCCTTCGGCGGCAATGGCATCGACGGTGGCGCCTTCATAACCGCACCGGAAGAAGACCTCCCGCGCGCCGAACAAAACCTCGGCCATTTTTCTCTCGCGCATCTCGCTCTTCCTGTCCTGTGCAGCATTGCGGGATTTCAAACTTGACTGTACCGTCTAGTCGGTACAGTAAATTGATTTTTATGTGGCGGCAAGCCGCAAACCTGGGCGGATCGTTCGGAGTGAGTGCCGCCTGTCAGGCATACCCAACGCGGCTTTCAATTCGTCATGAGCTTCGGGCCGTGCTCCGTTCGCGGTGCTTTCTGGCGCGGGATTATTCCGCGAACAGGACGGACGTCATCATTCCGCCGAGCGTGCCGTCCCGTCGAAAGCACCCTCCGCCTCCCAGCGGCGTGCAATGGATCCAAGGGTGTCCAGCACACCGCGCAGCTCCGCGCCGCGTTCAGTCAGCCCGTATGTGACAGCGGGCGGGATGGTCATGGCCTGCTCGCGCCAGACCACGCCGGCATGTTCCAGCATTCTCAGCCTCTCAGTCAGGACCCGGGTGGAAATTCCAGGCACCAGCCGTTTGGTCGCGCCGAAACGCTGTGGACCCTGTTCGGACAGAACCCAAAGGATATAAATCGTCCAAGGTCCCGTGATGACACGCAGCAGCGCCTCCATCGGGCAGGAAGCTGGTTGGACGCTTTTCATTGTGGATAGCCCTCGCAGCCCACGAAAGTAAGTTACTTTTAAGTGCCTACTTTAACTGATGAAGCAAGGCACCTAATGATACTATATGGAAAACGGCAGCCTAACAACCCGCCGAAAACCGGGAGAGCGGCAGTGAGTGACAACGTGGCAAAATATGTCTACTGGATCGCGACCGGCCTTGTGGCATTGGTCTATCTGGGTGCGGCGGCCTTCTACATCTCATCCCACGACATGGTCGCGGGCATGTATCGCGAGGTGTTGGGCTATCCCACATACATCATCTGGCCACTCGCAATTTTGAAGATCGTCGGTGCCGTTGTGATCCTCTGGCGCCCTTCGGCGGTGCTGGCAGATTGGGCCTATGCGGCAATGTTCTGGCATCTGGTGCTCGCCTTCGGGGCCCATGTGGGCGCAGGCGATCCGGGTTGGTCGCCGGCTCTGGCGACCTGGGTACTCCTGATCGTCTCGTGGCTGACCGCCAATCGCGTGCGTGCGGTCAAGTCGGCCTATGCACCGGCAGTTCCGGCAGCGCCAATCTGATCTGCTGCGGAGTTGCCACGGGGGTGCCCATAGCCTCGGACTTGGGTTTAAAAGGACGACAACATGACTGAAAAGCAGCCGACATTGTTTGTTCCCCATGGGGGTGGCCCCTGTTTCTTCATGGACTGGAATCCGCCTGACGCCTGGGATCGGCACCGCAAATTCCTTGAGGACTTGCCTGCGAGCCTGCCGGCAAGGCCCAAGGCGCTCCTCGTGATCTCGGGCCATTGGGAAGAGCGGGTCTTTACCTTGCAGACCAACCCCGCCCCGCCTCTGCTGTTCGACTATCAGGGATTTCCGCAGCATACCTATCAGCTAACCTGGCCCGCGCCGGGCGAGCCCGCGCTGGCGACCCGCGTACGCGCACTTTTAGAAGACGCGGGATTCCAAACCGGGGCCGATGCTGCGCGTGGCTTCGATCACGGGGTATTCGTTCCACTAAAGGTGGCTTTTCCTGAGGCCGACATCCCCACCGTCCAATTGAGCCTGCGCGACGATCTCGACCCCGAGGCGCATCTTGCCGTCGGTCGCGCGTTGGCGCCCTTGCGCGACGAAGGGGTGCTGATCATCGGATCCGGCAATACCTATCATAACATGGGCAAGATGATGCGGGCGATGAGGGGCGGACCGGACGGCCCGGTGAACGGCGGAGACTTTGACCGATGGCTCACGAGTGCGGTGACCCATGAAGACCCCGCAGTGCGCCATGCCATGCTGGCCGAGTGGGATCAGGCGCCCGGCGCACGCGATGCCAATCCGCGCGAGGAACATCTGATCCCGTTGCACGTCGTGGCCGGGGCTGCGCTTGCGGATCGGGGGGAGAAGACCCTCGAGGATCACGTGTTGGGCGCGGTCGAAAGCGCGTTCAGATTTGGATAGGACCAACCATGAGCTTCGAACTTCCCCCGCGGCAGGGCCCGCGCCCCGACACCACCGATTGCGCCCCGCATGAGCAGGTGTCGCAGAACTCCTCGGCAGAGATCCACGCATTTTTCAAGGAGAAGGCCTTCGCCCTGCCCTTCGTCGAGCGCTGCCGGTCGGGCATCTCGGTGCCCGGCGCCGAAGCACTGGTCTTGCCGGTGGCGCATGCCTGCGGCCCGCGTGAAGCCTTCATGATCGGACGCGAATTGGCCCATGTGCATCCCTCCTATGACGGTTCGTCGCACATGATGCTGCCGCTGGCGGCGGTCGATGAACTCATCGCCAAGGGATGGGGCGAACCGCACCCGATGGCGTCGGCCGGACACATCCCGGCAAATGCCGTCATGGCCTTTGCGCCGCGCGATGGGTCAGAGGTCGACGTCATGATCAAAATCCTGACAACGAGCTGGGACTTCGCCCGCGGCAAGCTGGCCAACCCCGCGCAGGTTCACATCCACGGCTGACTCTCTCTCAAAGAACAGGAATACGCCCATGGCAAGCTTTCAGAACGGACCATTTATCGTCACAGGCGCCTCCGGCCAGCTTGGACGCCAGGTAATCGATCAACTGATCGAGGCGGGCGCCGGTCCGATCATCGCGGTCACGCGCAACGCCGACAAACTCGCCGAGTTCAGGGACAAGGGGGTGGATGTTCGCCAAGGCGATTTCAACGCGCCCGAAACACTGGGTCCGGCCATCGCGGGCGGCAAGCGGATCCTGATCATCTCCACCGACGATCTGGAGCCGGGCAAACGGCTCGCGGCTCATTCCAATGCGATCACCGCCGCACGCGAGGCGGGTATCGACCACATCGTCTATACCTCGCTTGCCAGCCCGGTACCCGAAAGCCCCATCACTTTCAGCAAGGATCATCAGAACACCGAGAAGCTGATCGAGCAAAGCGGCGCCAGCTACACGATCCTTCGCAACAACCTTTACACGGATCTGTTGCTTATGAGCGGACCGCAGGCGATCGACATGGGGCAGCTCTTTGCCGCGGCAGGGGACGGACGGGCGAGTTACGTCACGCGCGCCGACTGCGCCCGCGCCGCCGCTGCCGCGCTGATGAATGCGACCGACCGCGAGGTCCTGGACATCACCGGGCCCGAATCCACCGGCCAGGCCGATATCGCGGCGCTTTTGTCGGACATCGCCGGCAAGGACATCCCCTACGTTCCGATGCCGGCCGAAGACATGGTGCAGGCGATGATCGCAAATGGCCTGCCCGAGTTCATGGCGCGTGTTTTCGTCTCTTTCGACCAGGCAATCGCCGAAGGCTACCTTGATGTGGCCAGCGACGATCTCAAGACGCTCACCGGCAAGTCCGGACAGTCGGTTACCGATTTCCTGACCGAAAACCGGGCGGTGCTTCTTCGGGCGCCGCAGTAACTATAGAGGCGGACAAAATCATGAAACTCTACAACGCGAATTTCTCGCCCAATGCGCTGCGTGTGCGGGCGGTGGCACACGAACTGGGCGTGGACCTCGAAATCGTCCAGGTCGACATCCGGGCCGGGGACAACCGCGCGGCGGAATTTCTCGCTCGCAATCCCAATGCAAAGGTGCCCGTTTTGGAGGACGGGAATTTCGTGCTTTGGGAATCCCGGGCAATTTGTGCCTATCTGGCGGGGCTTCGGCCCGAGGCGGGCCTCTATCCTGAGGGCCGCAAGGCGCGGTCCCTCGTCGATCAATGGACCTGGTGGCAAGCGATCCACCTTGGCCCGGCGATGCAGAAATTGTCCTTTGAGCTGTTTCTCAAAGAGAAATTCGGCATGGGCGATCCCGATCCGACTGTGGTCGAAGCGGAACGAAAAGCCACAGATCAGTTCCTTGCCGTTCTGGAAACCGGACTCGACGGCAAGGACTGGATCGCAGGCGCACTCAGCCTTGCCGACTTCTATCTTGCGACCACCTTCATGTATCGCGATCAAGCGGGGATTTTACTGGACCAGTACCCAGGAGTTGCGAGTTGGATCGACCGGCTAGAAGCGCGTGACAGCTGGCAAGAGGCTGTGGCACCCCTAAGGGCGCTTTTCCGCTGACGTCGTGATCCAGGGGGTAACATACCCCTGACGAGTGCCGAGGTTGACGATACGGTCGGCCGTTGTCATCGCTTTGATCTGATCGTGGGTCAGAAAGTCAACTGACCCAGCCTCCCGATCAGGTCATCCAGTTCGCGGATCATCCGCTCACCTGACAGTGAGCGATCCACCACAGTGGCCGCCAAGGCTTCGCGCGTGCAGTCATCCACGATGCACAACACACGGAACCTTTGGCCATTAGCAAAGGCATCGGACACGAAGTCCAACGACCAACGCTGATTGGCGCGATCCGGCACTAGGATGGGCCTGCGCGTACCCAGTGCGCGTTTGCGTGATCACCTGCGGCGCACGGCCAGCCCTTCCTCGCGATAGAGACGGAAAAGCTTCTAATGGTTCACTTCAAAACCCTCTCTGGCCAAAAGGATGCCCTAACTACGATATCCGAACCGGCGACGTTTATTCGCCAGTTCCCGCAGCCATTGGCGCAGGGCGTGGTCGCTCCGATCCTGATTCCGATATGACTGGGAGTTCCATAAGTCCTTGATCCAGGCCTGTGGGTCACAAAATCTGTTGTCGCTTCATGCAGTTCTTTACGAAAAATATCTGCGGTACCAGATATTGGTTCTTACATACCGTGGGCAAGAAGCCGTGGAAGAACATCGAAAAAGGCCTAGTCCACATGCTTGCGGCCTTCTGACGTTCTGCGAACTTGGCTGGCATGACCCCGGGTCCGACGCGGATAGCGGACTTAACTCTTGCTGCGGGTCTTAGGCGCGCCGCTTTCGCCCGAGAAGTATTCGTCCCAGGTGCGCCCGAGTCATGCGCACTCTTGGCCAAGAGCCAACTTAACATATGCTTGCTTATACGTTTTTGAGCCGTGTAGCCGCAAAGCTAAAATGTCACCCATGAGCAATTCAGGAATGTCACTCTCCCTTCCGAGACTGAGGGAGATTGGGCATGGGATGGGTGGTTATGAGCGAGCGCGAGTTGAAGCGCGTGGAGGTTTTGGCGCAGGTCGA
>NZ_JBSXOD010000042.1:0-187853 GCF_056859255.1 Sulfitobacter sp. L-8 | reverse complement strand
TGTCGCCCACGAAGTCCTCAAGATGGTCGGGGAATAGAACCCCTTGCTCTCGATTATCACCTTCAATGAAACGCTTCATCCGACATCTCCTGATTACTCATTCAGAATAGCAGAAATATACGTTTCCACACAGCCTCGGCCGGTCACGACAAGCACGCCCATGCTGCTACTGCGAACCCTTTTACGACCAACGCCGTCAGTTTGGGCTCGAAGCAGACCTCTGCGCGACATCTGGTCTACGACGCGCGGACGATCTCCGCCGGCCTTTGGGGACTCCCGCACAATAGGAGACGAACCAGCATTAACAAAACTGACAGCGATCAAGGCTAAAACTAAGTTGAATTCACCTCGAAACCAAACAACAGATACCGAGGCTTCGTCGCTGTTGCCGGAACTAACTTGTTACCAGAAAGTGGCGCGGCCTCGTAGGGAACATAAGACTCATGTCTACGAACTCTTTGAGGCACAAGCTGGTGCACATTCGAGTTTTTGAGCAAGAAGAATTGACACCATATCCTTCTGTTAGATATATTTACAATACACATCAATAACTTAGCTTAGCCTCCTACCATCCCAGCCACTTTTCTTCGACACATTAGAAACAGCGATGTGTCAAACACGTCTGGCGCGGTTTGTGTGTCACAGCGTTTTGAGGCTGTGACCGAAGGTGGTACATATAGTCTTGCGCTTTATTCCGCTCGGCAGCGTAGTATGTACCACATCGGCACAGGGTTCATCCGTAGGTTTCAGACCCCTGGCCAATCTTTTAATTGCTGTAAATGCGCTTGAAGGGGCGGCATCAACCGCAACAGGTCCCGTCCAACTTCATCCCGTCCGCCCCGGATTGCGTGCCCAAGGCGCGGCGGCCATGGGCACGTCGTGATCTGATGATGCCCAATGATTTCCGACAACTGTTTGCGCTGCGCGACGACACACATCTGGCACTTAACCCCAGTGTAGGCTTACATCACATAGCAACCAAGTGCCCCGCTCCCATTGCCCTGTACTGAAGAATCTGAGGAGATTGACCGACTGGCATCACCGGGCTCACGAGTTCTGTTGCCGGCTTTTCACTGGCGGGTATTTTGCGTTCTGGGTCCGGGAACGGTGCGGCCGCGATAAGACGTTGCGTGTATGGATGCTGCGGATTTCCAAACACCTGAGCACTGGTACCGATTTCGACGATTTGGCCCAGATACATCACGGCGACGCGATCGGCGATGTTTTCGACCACTGCCATATCATGCGAGATAAACAGATAGGACATGCCGAACTCAGACTTCAGCTCCTGCAAAAGGTCTAATACAGTTGCCTGCACCGATACATCCAAAGCCGAGACGCTTTCGTCGGCGATTATCAGTTTCGGGTTCAAAGCTAACGCCCGCGCAATACAAATTCGCTGACGTTGTCCGCCAGAAAACTCATGCGGATAGCGATCAAGTGCTTCAGGACCAAGACCGACGCGGTTGAACAGCTCTGTCGCGCGATCCGTTCGGCTTTGAGGCGTACCGATCTCATGAATGACCATCGGCTCTCTGACCAGATCCCCCACGGTCATGCGGCCGTTAAGCGCTGCCATAGGATCCTGGAATACCATCTGCATCGCGCGCGTGTTGGCGCGTTGCGACTGGCGGTCACGCATAATCGGTTTGCCGGCAAACGTCACGACCCCCTCATGCGGGACAAGTCCGGTCAAAGCACGCGCAATAGTAGACTTGCCGCACCCGCTTTCACCCACGATGGCGAAAGTCTCCCCGGGAAAGATCTCGAAGTTTACTTTTTCGACGGCATGGACGCGCGCTTGAACACGGTCCAGAATGCCCCCGCGGAGATCATAGGTTACCCTCAGGTCTCTCACTGAAACCAAAGGTTGTACTGTGGTATCTACCTTGGTTTCGCGTCCCTTTCCCATGCGTGGCACACTGGAAAGCAGTTGCTGCGTATAAGGCATTTTGGGATCGCGAAACAGCGTGCGAACCGCAGCCTCCTCGACCAGCTGGCCCTTTTGCATGACCAGAACACGGTCCGCCATCTCGGCGACAACGCCCATATCATGGGTGATCAGGATCAACGCCATACCCATTTCTGACGTGAGTACGCGCAACAGGTCCAGAACCTCACGCTGCACGGTCACATCCAATGCCGTGGTCGGCTCGTCGGCTATCATCACATCAGGGCGCAGCGCAATCGCCATGGCGATGACGACCCGTTGGCGCATACCGCCAGATAGTTCATGCGGATACTGTCTCATCCTGCGCTCTGGTTCGGTCAAGCGCACGGCCTTGATCGCCTCCAGTGCACGAACACGTGCCGCGCGTCGCGACATCGGCTCGTGCGCGCGTATCGCTTCGGTTAGCTGATCTCCAATCCGCATCACGGGGTTCAAGGCAGTCATGGGTTCTTGGAATATCATAGCGATACGGTCGCCGCGTAGACGCTGTAGCTTGTGTTCGGACAACCTGGTGAGGTCGGCACCGTCGAATATGATCCCGCCGCCAGAGATGTGAACCGCAGGCGGAGGCAGCAAACCCATTATCGCCAATGAGGTGAGCGACTTTCCTGAACCGCTTTCACCTGCGATGGCAAGCGTTTCACCGGCTTCAAGATCGAAACTGAGATCTCGTACAAGCGGCTGAATACCCGCATCACTGCGCACAGAAATATCAAGATTACGTACAGATAAGATTGGGGCCCGATCACCGGCAGCTACAGTCGCTGCCGATGAGGTTGGTGTGGAGGCAGTCATTCGAACACGCAACGCGGGAAATAGAAGGACACAACCCAGTTCGGCATATCAACAATTTCCGAAATTCGCAGATCGCCACATGTCGATACCAGCATATAGGCATCTTCTGCTGACAAACCTTGCGTTTTTCCTAACAAATCGACCATCTGGCTTACGGCTTCTTGTGCGCCGGTCATCAGGTCCGGACCAATACCGGTGGTGACTTCATACCCCTTGGAATCCAAATGGTTGGTAACGGGACCCGGCGTTGTGAAGCGCGGCATTTTGAGATGCGCGTCTTTTATCAGGTCGAGCGTTACCGTGGCATTCATAGGGCTTTCGATCGCGGTACCGCAGACCTCGCCATCGCCTTGTGCCGCGTGGGTATCACCGATGGAGAACAATGCTCCGGCGACTTCGACCGGCAGGTACAGGGTTGTTCCCGCGGCCAGGTCCCTGATATCAAGGTTGCCCCCGACGCGCCGTGGTGGGACGACCGAGTGCAACCCCGGTTCCGCAAGAGCGCAACCGATGGTACCAGCGAAAGGCTTAAGCGGGACGCGCCCGTTTTTGCCAAACAAGGCTGGCTCCAGCGTATCCGGATCATACTTCCAGATCGTCAGCGCCGGATTCTTGAACTGATCGGCCAGCAGGCCGAAACCGGGTATATTTGCGGTCCAACCGAAGCCGGAAGGTTTAAAACCTTCAATGGTGATTTTCAGCGCGTCGCCGGGCTCTGCCCCGTCCACGTAGACGGGACCTGTGACCGGGTTGATCTTGCCAAAATCCATAGCCGCGACATCGGCGACGGTACTGTCCGCATTCAGCTGACCCGCTGAGCTGTCGTGGCATTCGAATTCGATTGTTTCACCAGGTGCCACCGTGATGGCTGGGACAAACGAGTTGTCCCAGCCAAAGTGGTGGCTTGCGCCGTGAATGGTATAGTCAGGACATTTATTGCACATCGTTTACATACACATAGTCATAGTTAACAGGGATAGAGACCGGATCGACATACAGCTTGTCATCGCCGCCCATACGTTCGGACCTCATGGTGTAGCGCTGCTCGTTAAACACTGGCACCCAAGGAGCGTCTTCCATGACTGCCATGTAGATATCGGACCACATTTTCAGGCGCTCTTCGACCATAGCTGGATCGGTCATGCTGTCAGCTTTGACCGCCATCGCGTCGGTATCCGCATTGCAGTACCACGACCAGTTCCAGCCGCCCGGCACGGCCCCGTCACAGCCCAGAATCGGGCCGTAAAAGTTAGACGCATCAGGGAAATCGGCAATCCACGCCATACCGCCCGACCAGATCATCGGTGCTTGGTCTGCTTCACCGCCCGCAGCAATGACGCTGGCCTGAGCAAGGGATTGGATCGTGGCTTTCACCCCGATCTTCGAGAGGTCCTGCTGAATCGCTTGCGCGATGCGTGGGTTCGGATCGGTGTTCATCACAAACAATTCGGTCTCGAAACCATCAGGGAACCCGGCCTCAGCGAGCAGTGCTTTGGCGGCTTCAGGGTCATAGGAATAGCCTTCATAACCTTCTGTGTAGCCGGGCATGGAAGGTGGAAGCGGTTGCGTTGCCGGAACGGCACGGCCGTTGATGACTTGGGTAATCCGTTCTTTGTTGATCGCCATATTGACTGCTTTACGCACATCGACATTGTCGAAAGGAGCCATTTTCACGTTGAGCGTAATGTAGCCCGTATGAAGCTGACCACCTTCGATCACACGCGCTGCTTGCTCCGGGTCACCCATGACCTCTTGGAATTTAGCCGGCGGAATACCATCACCTGGCACGTCGACTTCACCGTTTTGCAGACGTAGCAACGCAACGATTGGCTCCTGGCCTACCTCGAAAGTGACGCTATCCAGGTAAGGTAAGCCTTCACGCCAGTAATCTTGGTTTTTCTCGAAAACCAACTTTTGTCCGATGGTCCAGTCTGCCAACTTAAATGCACCCGTCCCCATCGCGGTCTTGCCGAAATCGGCCCCTGCGGCTTCTACCGCTTCCTTTGCCACCACAGAGGCGAAGTTGAGGCCCATCACGTGCAGGAAGGTCGCATCCGGGCGTGACAGGGTGATCTCTACGGTTTGCTCATCCAAAACTTTGACGCCAGACAGTCCAGTTGCCGTGCCCGATGATACGGCATCATATCCTTCGATCGAACCAAAGAAACCCGCGCCAGGGCTTTGGGTCGCAGGATCGGTCACGCGATCCAGCGAGTATTTCACATCATCGGCTGTCATCACGCGACCGTTGTGAAACTTGACCCCTTCGCGAAGTTTAAACGTGAAAACCTTACCGTCTTCCGAAATGTCATAGCTTTCGGCCAGCCCAGGGCGCAGCTCGGTTGTGCCCGGCTCATAATCCATAAGACCATCGTACAAAGATTTGATCATGGACCAGTTCTGCCAGTCATACCCGATAGCAGGGTCCAAGGTGGCGACGTCGTCTTTATAGGTCACGGTGATGTTGCCACCCGATTTTGCGTTCGGATCAAGATTGGAATGGGCATCGGCTGCAACCATCTGAGGCAGACCGAGGGCTGCGACCAAAGCCGAGGTTGTAAGTAGTTTTTTCATTATAATTTACTCCTGTTGGATAGGTATTATTAGCGGACCTTGATCCGCGGGTCGGCAAATAAGGACGCAATGTCTGCGACCAGATTGCCAATGACGATGGCGCAAGCTGATACCAGCGTGACGCCCATGATGATTGGTATGTCCACACGCTGGATCGCCTGCCATGCGAGCTGTCCGATGCCAGGCCATCCGAAAACGGATTCCACAACAACGATACCGCCCATAAAGATGCCGACGTCGATCCCGATCATCGCGATGATCGGCAGAACGGCATTTGGCAAAGCATGACGCAGCAAAACACGCATGCGGCTCAATCCTTTGGCGCGCGCTGTACGAATGAAATCCTGTCGCAGGACATCAATCATCGAAGATCGCATCATGCGACTGTACCAGCCCGATCCAAGGATACCCAAAGTGATAGATGGCAGAACCATGTGTGCGAACGTGCCGTAACCGCCTATCGGGAACCAATGCAGTTGGACAGCAAAGACGTAGAGCATCAGCAACCCTACGACGAACTGCGGCGCAGACACGCCGATGAAGCTTGCCATCATTAAGGTGTTATCGGTAGCCGTACCTCGCCGCAGTGCAGCGACCACCCCCATGGTGATTCCTAAAACCAGCTCACACACGATGGCACCCAACATCAAAAGCAAGGACGCGGGCAACCGAGCGGCTATAAGCGTACTGACTTCGGTCTTTTGCAAATAAGAGCGCCCCAGATCACCCTGTACCAGATTACCGAGATACCGCGCGTATTGAACGATGAACGGCTGATCCAGACCAAGCTGAGCACGAATATTCGCGACGGTTTCCGGTGTCGCTGAACGGCCGGCAATCTGACGCACCGGATCGGCTGGAAATAGGTACAGCAGCGCAAAAGTGATAAACGAAACACCCAGTAGAATAAGACCGGACTGGAGCAAACGCTTGATGATAAAGGCCACCATTATTCGCGCCCCCGTTGTGTAGGGTCTAGCACATCACGCAGCGCATCACCGACGAGATTGAAGGCCAGGGCCAATGTTACGATCGCTAAGCCGGGAAAGAACACCAACCAGGGAGCCGCCTGAAAATATGTTTGATTCTCGAAAATAATGTTACCCCAGCTCGGCGTGGGAGGCTGAACCCCCACCCCAAGAAAGCTCAGCGTCGCTTCAAGTAGAACCGTGGTCGAAATGCCTAACGTACCCCACACAATAATCGTCGGGGTAAGGTGCGGCAGGATGTGCCTGAACAGGATACGCATATTTCCTGCACCCAATGTACGCTCTGCCGCTATAAACTCACGTTGTGACAGGCTTGCCGTTTCGGCATACAAAACACGCGCGGTTTGCACCCAGTTCACCGTGGCAATCACCATTGCAACGATCCACAGCGATGGCTGGAAGATCGCAGCGAGACAAATCGCCAGCAAGAGCGCGGGGAACGCCATCATAAGGTCGGTGAACCTCATGAGCATGTTGCCCCAAACACCTCCGAAATAGCCTGCCGTTACACCGACAAACGTCCCGATAATCAAGGCCACACCATTCGCCAGAACACCGATGATGAGCGAAGTACGCGCACCGTATAAAATGCGGGTCAACAAATCCCGGCCAAGCAGATCCGTCCCCAGTGCAAATTGGGACCCCGGTGCCATCGGAGCACCTTGCAAGGTGAGACCATCGAACATTTGGTCGTTTGGTTCATAGGGAGTGAGGTAAGGTGCAAAAAGAGCACCAAATACCGTCAGGGTTATCAAAGCCATGCCAAAAAGTGCAAGTTTACGCTTTTTCAGTCGCTGCCAAACTGTCGGTGGCATAAGTGCTGGTGTCGCCTCAGCAAATGCCACGATCGGATCCTCTCGCCTCTGAATGCTTCACGATCTCCACCGCTGCGTCCTCCATTGTCATTTTCCACGCCATCGCAAGTTGGCGTAAATCGTCATATGCGGTCTCTTCGGAGCCGGTCTTCTTCGCTAATAGGGTTACTGCTTGCACGATTGTCTGACGCGCCGACACGCGATCCCGCAGGGCACCAATCTCGGCCAGCAGTGCTTTGCGCCTTTCGAATGATTGCCGCGCCATCAAAAGGGACGCAAAGACGCCACTTGCGGCCAGCGGCTTAACCAAAAGTGCATCTGCACCTGTTTTGGATGCCCATTCGATCCGTCCCGGCGCTTCAGATCCGACCAGTGCAATCATCGGCATTGGTGACTGACCTGTTGCCCAGGAAAACTGGGCATCGTGGCCTGCATCTGTATCGTAAAGAATGAAATCTGCTGTGATCGCGGAAGCCGGCAATGTCGGCCACGCCGTTTCCACCTCAAGACCGATCGCGCGCAACTGACGCAGTAACACCGGCAAGCGGTCATGTGCAGGGTGCAAAACAATTGCTCGAGCACCTTCCAATCCCGCTATATCGATCGGCGGGCTCATGCTTGCACCACTTTCAGCATCGGATCACTAAATCTTGGGTGTCGCGATGGCCGGGTGAGGTAAGGGTCGGGTGCAATATCCGACCAGCTATGCAGGATTTTAAATGCGCCGCTTCGGACCTGCGCGATATGCACGTCGAGCGACTTGTGTTGCGTCGCAGGATCAATGCCGTAAAGGGTCCCGTGTTGCGCCAGATAACTGTCAAATGGACCGTTGGCACCATGCGCCAATGCTTCAGCCAAAGTCAGCACAGACTGATACGAGGTACGCTCCAAGGAAGACCCCTCCCCGTACGCTGTGGGGGTTTTGCAAAAGGATGGACCAACCGAGATCAACCCTTCTGCCGCTTCCCCGAGCACGGGAAGCTCTGCTTCGGTCAGATTACATGACAGCAAGGGGCAATTGTCGGGTGCGAAATGAGAATCACGTTTTCCCAATTCAGCATAGGCGTTGATGAATGCGTACGAGGAGGCCCCTACAAGTGAATTCAAGATGAACTTCGGGCGACTTCTTTCTATCTCGTCGATTAGGCTATCAACAGACGTGTCACCCAGCGGCAGGTAACGTTCACCTAATACAGCACCGCCCGCAACCTAAAGCCGCGTGCGCATCACCCTACACGTCTCCCATCCCCAGATGTAATTGGACCCGACAAGATAGACGGACATGCCGAAGTGGCGTGTTGCCCAGCCCAACAGCGGAAGAATGTTCTGGTTTGTAGCAGCGTGCGAATAAACAACACGAGCCGATGTCTCGAACCCCTCGTATGGAACGTTGTACCATAGTGTTGCCTGGGCACGATCCAGCTCGGGAATAACTTCCTTTCGGCTTGAGGACGTGACGCAGCCCACCACATGTTTTGCAGAAGAACTGGATAGGATTTCCGCGCACATCGGGGCGTAATTCGTAAGCTCTCCAGCTGGGTCCCGGACGATTGGGTTGAAGAAGATCGGCAGATCATGGTTAGCGTTGACACGTTCAATCGCCGACATTGCCCCGGCGAACAACGCCTCAGACAACAACCGATAGGTGCCTGAACGAGAGTACAATACACCAAGATCAAACGTCTTCGACATGGTATCCCCATAAAAAAAGCCCCGACACCGCCAACCTAAGTTGCTTCTGTCGAGGCCCGAATGCCCTTGCTTGGCCAAGGCCAAAGCATGATCTGATTTAAGATCACCTAATTTTAATGCCGCAGAATCGTTACTCGCGCAATTTATTTCCCCGGAATTGTGACAATAAATCTGCCACACCTGAGTGACAGCTTAATTTTTAAGCAGCTTTGGGAAAAACCGCATGTATGGGGGAAGAAACTCGGCTTGAATGTGAACCATCTATGCAGCCTCTGGTGTTCCCGATGCGGGACGCATGGATGACCGATTACCGGCACGCATGTCTATTATGTGCCGCCACTGCCACCGCCACAAAGGATGCTGCATCGCGGCCCGCCCTTTTCACGACATTCGCAGAAGACAAGTAATTCAAGGGCGGCGTTATTGTGCAGACGTCCGTGTCATGTCACGGGAGCATTCCATTGGTCGGAAGTATCGTCGGTAATGATCAATGCATCATACCACGGCCACTGGCGATTGACGCGCATCGCTCCACCGCCGTGGCGACTGCCCATATCGGCGTTTGAACCCTTGGCTGAACGGCGAGGCGCTGACGTAGCCAATCTTCAGCACGGCTTTGGAAACGGTCATGCCATCTGCTATCTTCATCGCGGCGCTGTTCAGGCGCATGGACTATACGAACTGGATCGACGCCATAGTGGTCGCCTGATTGAACTTGCGATGAAACATGGCCCGGCGCATACCAGCGCGACCCGCCAAGTCGTCAATGGATACCGACACATCCAGCCGGGACGACATATACGCGATTGAGCCCGCAACGGCGTTGCCGGCGGCAAAGGCCTCTAGACCGAACGCCCCTGCTTCGCCTTCCAGTATGGCATCATACAGCTCGCGCAGCCTTGCATTACCAAGAATGGCAACGTCCGCCGCACTTTCCCCAAGCTGCACCAACCGCAGGAGCGCGTCGAGAAAGGCAACGTCATAAACGTCGTATAGCGGTTTCTCGGCGGGTGCTGTCGGGGTCCCGGCCTCCACCGGCATGGACGTCGGACAGCACAGATCTTCGCTGCTGTCATTGACGTAGCGCAGCCCGTCGAAAATTGTTTCCTTGCCGCCGAGGATCACGGCATTGACAGCCATAGCCTGAAGCTTGCTAACCCGTGCGGCGACCCTTGTTAGTGAACGGTTTTCAGCGTCCATCCCTAAGGGCGGGGGCACCTCAAGTAATCCGTTCGGGAAGTCAAGCGAACATGCGGTGGTACCTGCTTTGCGGTGTTGCGCGATGCTACTTGCAAAACCGGTTGATACGGCGGTTCCTTCAACGCCAAAGACAATGTTGGCGAAAATCGAAGCCCCCGCCGACGGGTTCCGACACTGGAATTATTGACGAAATCAGGCATCAAGCTCACCGGGCCCGAACTGGAGCCAATAATCCAGGGCGTGAAAACTGTGCCGGTCAGTTGGATCTGACCCAACAGGCGGCCAGTGGTCGGATGCGCAAAGGACAGATCATTTTCGACGCTCCGGAGGTAGAACACGAGACAACGGCGCGTGGCCCGACCCGGCCGCTGAGAGTCTGCTCGGCTAGACGTGACGTAAGGGAAACGTGCTAATTTCGATTAATGAACTTAACGGACGGAACATCTAACCCCATCTGTTGTTGGGTCACCGCAACGATACAGCGCGGCGCTTTGCTTCCGCGTTACACTGTGAACGAAATTGAATTAAGATAAGGACTGCTTTCAATGAAAATTCTTATGGTACTTACCTCGCATGACCAATTGGGCGACACGGGCAAGAAAACCGGCTTCTGGCTCGAGGAGTTTGCCGCGCCTTATTATGTTTTTAAAGACGCAGGGGCCGACATCACGCTTGCTTCGCCGAAGGGCGGGCAACCGCCGCTGGACCCGTCCAGCGATGGAGAAGATTCACAAACCGAAGATACCAAGCGGTTCAAATCGGATGAGGCGGCACAGCGTGAATTGGCAAATACGGTCAAGCTCGACTCGGTTTCGGCCGATGATTTCGACGCCGTCTTTTACCCCGGCGGCCACGGCCCGCTTTGGGATCTGGCGGAAGATGCACATAGCAAGGCGCTGATCGAAGGCTTCGCAGCCAATGACCGCCCTGTCGCGGCGGTATGTCACGCGCCTGCGGTGTTCAAGCACGCAAAGGGCACTGACGGCAAATCCATCGTGTCAGGCAAGACAGTGACCGGCTTCACCAATACCGAAGAAGAAGCGGTTGGCCTGACAAACGTCGTTCCTTTCTTGGTCGAAGACATGCTCAAATCCAATGATGGTAACTATGAAAAGGGGGATGACTGGGCGTCTTTCGTTGTGACTGACGGTAAGTTAGTGACCGGGCAGAACCCCGCGTCTTCGGCAGAAGCGGCACGTAAGTTGCTGGAACTTCTTTGATCCAGATACACCGGGGGGTATTCGCCCCCCGGTGTACGCGAATGGGGTTCGCCGTCCGATATTCGCGGCTGGTATCTCATACCGCCACGTGAATTGAGGACGTTTAACACCTCAGTCTCGCGGGCTTCATGTTTGCGACTGCCGCGTTGACGCCCTCCCGACAGGGGCAATATTTCTGTCCGATCCGTCTTGGCACGCGCCGCGTCAGACGCTAAAACGAAATTTCCCGGTCGCAGCCTACCCGGGTATCAAAACAAGGGTCATAGAATGAAAACCATCGTCGTCTGCTCTGGCGGACTTGATTCCGTTTCGCTTGCTCACATGGTGGCAAACGAAAACCAGCTTACGCGGCTTGTGTCGTTCGATTACGGACAACGCCACCGTAAGGAACTGGATTTTGCCGCCGCCTGCGCCGAAAGGCTGGGCGTGCCGCATGATATCATCGATCTGCGCGCCATCGGCGGCGCGTTGGCGGGTTCTGCACTAACCGATGACATCGACGTCCCGGATGGGCATTACGCAGAAGAAAGCATGCGGGTCACCGTGGTCCCGAACCGGAACGCCATCATGTTAACAATTGCATTTGGCGTGGCCGCGGTTCATGGCGATCAGGCGGTCGCGACAGCAGTTCACGGGGGCGATCATTTCATCTATCCCGATTGCCGGCCCGGCTTCGTGCAGGCGTTCGAGAAAATGCAAAAGGCTGCTTTTGAAGGATATGCCGAGGCAACGTTGTATACGCCTTTCGTAACCCGGACCAAGGCCGACATCGTCATCGCAGGGCAGCGCCACAACACCCCATTTGCCGAAACCTGGTCTTGCTACAAGGGTGGTGAACTGCACTGTGGTCGATGCGGCACCTGCGTGGAGCGACGCGAAGCGTTTCATCTGGCGGGTATCGATGATCCGACCGTGTATGAAGACGCGGATTTCTGGTCCGAAGCGATAGCCGCCAAGGATGCGCCCCATGTATAGGATCACCAAAGAGTTTCACTTTTCCGCTTCACACCAGTTGGGCCACCTGCCAATTGACCACCAATGCGCCCGGTTACACGGCCATAACTATATCGTCGTCGTCGAGCTTGCGTCAGATCAGCTCAACTCAGACGGGTTCGTGCGAGATTACGGAGAGTTGAAGGCGTTCAAGACCTACATCGACGAGAATTTTGATCACCGTCACCTGAACGATGTGATGACCAACATGACGACCGGAGAAAACCTGGCCCGGCATTTTTATGACTGGTGCGCAGCGCTTTGGCCGGAGACCGCAGCGGTAAAGGTAAGCGAAACCCCAAAGACCTGGGCGGAGTACAGACCATGAGCACGCTGCGCATCGCCGAAATCTTTGGCCCGACGATACAGGGTGAAGGTGCGTTGATCGGCGAACCCACGGTGTTTGTTCGCACCGGTGGGTGCGATTATCGCTGCGCGTGGTGCGACAGTCTTCACGCCGTGGACACTTCTTACCGAAGGACGTGGACGCCCATGACACCTGATGCGGTCTGGGACCGGATCGTGCAGCTGTCCCTTGGCAAGCCCCTGACGGTATCCCTTTCGGGGGGCAATCCGGCCATCCAGGATTTCAGCGAGGTCATCGCGCAGGGCCACGCAAACGGATATCGGTTCGCCTGCGAGACCCAGGGATCGGTGGCAAAGCCGTGGTTTGCAGATCTAGATACATTGGTGCTTAGCCCCAAGCCGCCGTCAAGCGGTGAAACGGTGGACTGGAAGGTCTTCGACGCCTGCGTGAACGCGGCAGGGCCTGCGACGACGACGGTGATGAAAATCGTGATCTTTGATGATCTCGATTACGCTTGGGCGCAAGACACTGCCAAAAGATACCCCGATTTGCCGCTGTACCTGCAACCCGGAAATCCCCAGGTCGATCCTTCGGTGTCGATAGCGCCGCAGGACCTGTCGGACAGATTGCTGTGGCTGGTTGAAAAAGTGATGGCGGACAGCTGGTTCGCGCCGCGTGTTCTGCCACAGCTTCACGTCATGCTTTGGGGCAACAAACGCGGGGTGTGACCCCCGAAAAAGGAATATGTGATGGAAACGATTTATAGTGATCTGAAACAGCTGGGTGGGCATACGGAATTGCCGGCGTCGCCTGAACAGGCGACCCTTGAACGGGTGGTGAACCCGCAGGTAGATGTTTCGTATTGCGTTCGGTTTACCGCACCGGAATTCACATCCCTGTGCCCCATGACCGGACAGCCGGATTTTGCGCATCTGGTAATCGACTATGTGCCTGATGGGTGGTTGGTCGAATCCAAATCGCTCAAGCTGTTTCTTGGTGCCTTTCGTAACCACGGTGCGTTCCATGAAGACTGCACCGTTTCAATAGGTCGCCGTCTGGTCGAATTTCTGGCACCGCGTTGGTTGCGCATCGGCGGCTACTGGTATCCGCGCGGCGGCATCCCGATAGATGTGTTCTGGCAAACCGATGCCGTCCCCACCGATGTCTGGATACCCGATCAAGGCGTTCCTCCGTATCGGGGTAGAGGTTAGGTACGCATCACCGGCGCGGGGGGCTTGAGCGCCGGTTCAGACCGGTACCGGGGCGCGCCTGCGGACACTTATCAGCAACCCGACCGTCAGCAGGGCCAGCGCCAACATCCCGATGATGCTAAGGTTTTCCCCCAGGATCACCGCCCCCAGCACCCCACCGACACCGGGAACAGCGGCCAGGATCGACGATGTATTCGCGTTGCCGATCCGGCGTGAAGCGTGTGCGATAAAAAGCAGTCCGATCAGGTTGGGCACGAAACCTTGGTAAATCGCTTGCAACAGCAATGGCCCCATCGGTGCCTCGGCCAGCCCTGACGGCAGCCAGATCGCCCAGATTGGCAGATAAAGCGCGGCATTAACCACGGTGCCGCAAAAGATGATCTGCATCGCGCTAAGCTGCCATCGTTCTGAAAGAATGACGTAGAACGAGAAAAATACCGCGCCGATGACAAACAGGATATCACCGATCCAAGCCGTTTCGGTGGTGGTGGTCGTGCCATCCCATGCGAGGACAACCGCGGAAACCAGGATCAGCGCAGCACCCACTATTTGCCGCGGGGTCGGGTTTTTGCGCAGCAAGACGATCCCGATCACAATCCCGACGAGCGGCAGTATTCCATTCATGAAAATACCGCCGTGCGACGCAGGTGCATAAACGAAACCGTTAAAAACGCTTAGAATATAAACCGGGCCTAGAATGAACGACAGGATCGCAATTTGCACAAGGGCCATGCCCCGCCACGGTTTATAGTAAAGACATAGCGGCACAGCCACGAGCGACGCCAACCCGTATCGCATCGCGGCCAAGTCATAAATCGTAAGCCCGCTTTGATTTGCGACGCGGCTTACGATCAGCCAAAACGACCAGACAAACACGATAGACCATGCTGCGGCATAGCCAGAGACTTGGGACGGAGAGCTGGGTGTCATCTGCTAAGCCAATTGTTGTTGATACCATGCCCGACATCAGTAGGAACTGCATGAGAGACGCGCAAGGGCCGCTAAGGTTGAACGCACCAGCACCAACATGCCCCCAAGCCGAATTGAGGTCCTGATTTGTGCCCCGCCCAGCTTTGTTCGGTAACGTCGCCCGCACGACACGGTCATATGCAAACACGGAATTTATCCAACGGAAAAAAGCGCTTGGACACTGGGGCAATAGTATTGACGTTACTCGCAATCTGTTAAATAGAAAGCTTTGCATCGCCTTCACGTAATAACCCGATATGCCAATCCCACCCGTCACCGACGGTCCAGTTCAGCCGCATTTATTCTTTATCGTCCGTGATCGACGGCAGAAAACCTTAAACCCGCATATATGAGATCATTTTCTGAACGCGTTGGCACGAACCGTCTGAATTCTGGCGGCTACCCCCCCGTAACATATTGAACTTCTTCCAATTTTGTGAATTCTGCACTGCAGCAATCTTCAGGAATCATTATTGATGTATCGACATAACAAGTTCGGCTCGCTGTCGCGTCGGTCTTTTCTACAGGCTAGCGGTTCCGCGCTGGCTGTCACCGCGCTGTTATCGTCGCAAACCAATGCAGAGTCAGTCCAAACATCCCCAACCGCTGTGCCGTTTTCATTTGAAAGTCTGGTCCAGAATGCACGGCAACTGGCATCGCAAACCTATACACCGCCTGCACAGGTCGGGGCACCTTTCACCGATCTCGATTATGATGATTACCGCAATATCCGCTTTCGGGAACGTCATGCGCTCTGGGCTGGTCCGGCCGCCAGGGCGGTCATGCATGCTTATCATCCTGGGTGGCTTTTTGACAGCACGGTCGCCTTGTTCGACGTAGCCGATGGGATGGCTCAGCCGCTTCGGTTTTCATCGGACGACTTCATCTACGGTGATGCCGCCTTGGCAAAAATTCCAGACGGGACCGAACTGCCAGGCGTTGCCGGATTTCGGATCAACACGCCTTTGAATTCCGAATTCCAGTTTGACGAAACCTTGTCGTTTCTGGGTGCCAGCTATTTCAGAGCCTTGGGCACCGGAAACCGCTATGGGTTAAGCGCACGTGGGCTCGCGGTTAACACCGCGATATCTGAACCAGAAGAATTCCCCCGCTTCTCTGCTTTCTGGCTGGAACGGCCACAGCCCGGACAGACCCAAGTGACATTCTATGCGCTGCTGCAAAGTGAATCCGTCGCCGGAGCCTATAAATTCGCCCTGACACCAGGGCAGACCACGGTGATGGATGTGAGTGTCGAATTGTTTTTTCGCAGTGATGTCGAACAGCTTGGGGTTGCTCCGCTAACGTCCATGTATCTGTTTGGTGCAAACGACCAAGGCGGATTTGACGACTATCGTCCCCGCGTTCATGACAGCGAAGCGTTGATCGTCAACACCGATCGGGAAACGCTTTATCGTGTGCTCAACAATCCCCCTCAACTGGCTAATTCGTATTTCGCGGCACAGTCGCCCCGCTCTTTCGGTCTGGTCCAGCGGCATCGGTCGTTTGACGACTATCTTGATGCCGAAGCACGGTACGAACTGCGGCCGTCGCTCATGGTCGAACCACAAGGTGATTGGGGTGATGGTACGATCCGTCTTATCGAAATCCCGTCCGATCTCGAGGGGAATGACAACATTGTGGCGTTCTGGACTTATGACCGTGGCTTCAAGGCCGGGGATCATACATCGTTTTCGTATCGCATGCATTGGGGCAGTGCGCCCGCCGGTGCGTCGTCCGATTTAGCACGGGTGGCTCGTACCTTGGCGGGGGCCGGCGGGGTTGCAGGGGTCAAACCGCAAACCGATCGCCGAAAGTTCGTGATCGACTTCGAAGGAGCCGTGTTCGCGACGCTGCCGGCCCGCGATACGGTGTCGGCAAACATAAATATCACCAACGGCACATTGGCTGGCCATGTACTTCAACGTGTCGATGGTCACGCCGATATGTGGCGCTTGGTGCTTGAGGTCACCGCAGACGGCAAACCAGCTGTCGAGTTGCGGGCAGACCTGGTGAATGATGAACGAAAGCTGACAGAAACATGGACTTATCAATGGCTGAAAGAATGAACCCCGCACGCTTCGCGGATGACACCCTAGAGGAGGTCGATTTCGCCAGTCTCGCGCCGCGTTACGCCCCCTTGGATATGCCCCGGCAAGTTCTTGAGCGTGAACAGCGCCCGTCGGTTACCTCGGTGCTGGCGCGCCTGTTCCTGCGTAACGCCTGATATGCAACGCCACCTTTGGCCCCACGCGACCCGCCGTTCCCGTATCGTGGCAATCGGCTTTGCATTGGCATGCGCGGTCGCCGCCGCAGCGACGTTGGCGCAGGCAGGGTTGAACTCCGGTTTTGACATCTGGGACGTCATGGCTGTCGCTTTGATTGCCCTGACGACGGCGTGGCTTGCCTGGGGGGCAGCCCAGGCATTTTTGGGGTTGGCCGCCCTTGAACCCATGCCTGCTTTGCCGCTTGGGTCTACGGATATCCCAGCCACTGCAATTCTTGTTCCGGTCTGCAATGAAAACCCGGTCGAACTCTATGCCCGCCTTGTTGCAATGCGGCATTCAATGCAGGAACAGGCCCTGCCGGTCGATTTTATCGTTCTGTCGGACACACACGATCCTGCTGCGTTAAAGCTGGAACGCCTGGCGTTGGCCCCGCTGTTTTCCGAAACCACTGCCCTCAACCGATTTTTCTACCGCAACCGCAAGGATCGGCACGGACGCAAGGCGGGCAACGTGGAAGACTTCATTCGCAATTCGGGCGGTGCCTACGAATACGTTGTCATTCTGGATGCCGATAGTCTGATGGAAGGGAAGACCATCCAGCATCTTGTGGCGCGTATGCAGGCCGATCCCGGTCTCGGGCTGTTGCAAACCCTGCCCCAAATCTTTGGCGCTTCATCCATGTTCGGACGTGCCATGCAATTTGCGGCGAGCTTTCATTCGGCGGTATTTGCGCGGGGGTTGGCGCGGCTTCAAGGTCGCGCAGGTCCGTTCTGGGGGCACAATGCCATTGTGCGTGTCCGTGCGCTTGCCCAGTGCTGCGCATTACCCGAACTGTCAGGGCCAGCCCCTTTTGGCGGCACCATCCTGAGCCACGATTACGTCGAAGCGGCGCTGCTGGTGCGGGGCGGATGGCGTGTCGAGATGGATCCCCGGATCGGCGGTTCATACGAGGAAGGCCCCGATAACGTGTTGGCCCACGCACGGCGCGATCGTCGGTGGTGTCAGGGCAATCTACAACATATCCGTCTGCTGGCTGCACCCGGTCTTCACGGGTGGAGCCGTTTTGTTTTTGTCCAAGGGATATTGGCTTACCTTGTATCAGTGGCGTGGGGCGCGTTTCTGGTGGTTTCTTTGCTGGCGACGGCCACCAACAGCAATCCGAATTACTTTCCAAATGCCTATCAATTGTTTCCTGTGTTCCCCGATGACAAGACGTTCCAGATTGTGGCGCTTGCCTTTGGTATCGGGGGTCTGCTTCTGCTGCCCAAGATCGCCATCTACATCGAAGCAGTCGCCGTTGGCCGCGCTTCGGGGTATGGGGGGGCGTTGACCGCGCTCAAGTCTGTGGGTGCCGAAATCCTTTTGACGGCAATGATCGCGCCGCTGATGCTGATGTATCAAGGTCGCGCCGTCTTTGAAGTGTTCGCGGGCAAGGATGGCGGCTGGCCTGCAACCGCGCGCGGCGAAGGTCGGTTGAGCTTTGGACAAAGCTGGCGGGCCGGTCGCTGGATTTCACTGTTCGGGATCGGCGCGACAGCGCTGATCTATGCGGTGGCCCCTGATCTTATGCTATGGTTGCTGCCGGTCTCTGTCCCGATGTCGGTTGCGCCCGCTCTTATCGCGATAACATCCCGCCCTTTGAAAAGCAGCGTATTTTCGTCCCCGCATGACTTGCATGTGCCGCCTGTTATCCAGACCTACCGCGCGGCCTTGGCGCAGATCTCGGCCGAGAAAGACCCATCCTATGGAACGTTCCCCCGCTCTGTCTGATCATCCGGGCCGCCCGACATCGCGCAGCGTATCCACCCCGGTGCGTGCGCGCGATGCCCGTATTGATGCGTTTCGCGGGTTGGCGCTGATCATGATTTTAATTGATCATATGCCGGGAAACCCGTGGGAGGCGTTGACCATACGCAATATCGGCTTTTCCGACGCGGCCGAGGCGTTTTTCATCATGTCCGGCATCGCGGCCGGCATTGCATATTCACCCGCGATCATTCGCTGGCTGAACCACGATACCCGCCTGTGGGATGCCGTGGGGCCGATGTGGAAACGAGCCTGGAAACTTTATACCGTCCACATCCTGCTGACTGTCGTTGCCATCGCCCTTTATGCTTGGGCAGCCGAGATGTTCTTGCGCGAAGAGTTCCGCATCGTCCACAATCTGGGTATTTTGTTTGACCGCCCTGGCCCCGCGATGATTGGGATGGTGACGCTTGGCTATCAGATCGGCTATGTCAACATACTGCCGACATATATGGTTTTGTTGATCATCGGTCCCATGGTAATCGCCGCCGGGCTGTACGCACCCCGCCTGACGATCCTTGCCGCCTTCGCGCTATGGCTATTCGCGGGGGCTACGCAACTGAACCTTCCAAACAATTCCGGTGGCGGAGGGTGGTTTTTCAATCCGTTCACCTGGCAATTCATTTTTGTGATCGGGTTGGTCATCGGGATAAGCCACCGGACCAACAGCCGCTTTTTCCCTTTGTCACCTTTGATGTTCAAGATCGCATTGGGTTTTCTGATCTTCGCATTCGCCTGGCGGTATATGCCTGTGCTGGGACCATTCATGAACCACAAGATGTCGCAACTCGGCGCATTGGGTGCCCCTGCAAATATCGTGACCCATGACAAATCAATGCTGGCGCTACCGCGTTTGCTGCATGCGGTTGCGCTGGTGTATGTGCTCGCTTCGCTGCCGGTCGTATCAAGAATTTGCGCACACCGCGCAGCAGCACCTTTGCGATTGATGGGAAGACAGGGCCTGCTGGTTTTCGGGCTGGGAACGGCGCTCGCGTTGTTTGGCCAGATCTTGATGGTGATCGAACCCCATGTCATGTGGCTCCCTTGGGTGCTGCCCGTGGTGGGAGCCGGACTTTGCTATGGTGCCGCTGTCATTGCTGACACCGCAAAACACCAGTTCCACAGCAAAGCCAAAGGACAGACATTCAGCACCGCCGCTCCGGTGTCCATTACTTGACCGTCCCCGGTGGTGGGAGCGAAAGAGCGTGTGGTTCAGCGGGAGGTCGCAAATTGACACTGCGCCAGCAACAGCCGGTCAAGGCCTGCCAACCCCGGTTCTGACCGGCGTTTTTCGTGCCCTGAACGAAAACAGGCGTCCGTCTGTCACGGCGAACCCCAGGCCAATGATGGCAAACCCGATCCAGGCATCAAGCTCCATTCTTTCACCAAGAAACAGCGCGCCAAGCCCAATGGCGAACGGTGGGATGAGCAAGGTGACAAGCAATAGATTGGCGGCTCCGGCGCGCCCCAGAATGGTGAAGTAAAGCACAAACGCCAATGCTGTCGACAACGCCGCCATACCTAACAGGGCACCCCAAACCTGTATTGAAAGTGCAAATTGCGGCGGACCGTCAAACACGAATACAATGGGGATCATCAACACCGTACTGCCGGTCAACATGCCCAAGGCATTCATAAGCGGTGGCTGGCCAGCAAGCGCAATTTTTGCCCACACACCTGCAAATGCGTAACACAATGTCGCTCCGAGGACGGCGAGCTGTGCAAGATTGCTGAGGCTGAAATTGGTCAACGCCTCTGGTCCCATGATAAAGGCCACGCCCGCGACACCCAAGGCTGCGCCCACAATCTTCTTCATTGTCAAAGGCTCGTCCGGCAGCAAAGCCCCTGCTACAACGGCCGCAAACACGGCGGTGGTGCCGTTCAGGATCGATACCAGTCCGCTGTCAATCTGCGTCTGTCCCCAAAATATCAAGGAAAACGGAATGGCATTGTTAAGTGCCCCCATGACTAGATATGCGCCCCACACCCGCAAAGATCGTGGAATCTCAATCCCCTTGGAGAGCACGACCAACGCCAATATCGGTGCCGCCCAAAATACGCGATGCAACGTAATGGTGAGCGGCGGCACCTCGGTCAGAGCGACTTCGCTAAAGAAAAACGAGCCTCCCCAGACTGCGGCGAGCAGTACCAACATGATCGTCGATTTCAGATCCAGGGTGAGCGCCGGGGCTTTGGTCATGTCTGACGGTTCCAGATGGTTAGGTTGCTATCCTCTGGTAACCTGGCAAGCCTGCTGAAAACGACCCGATTCGTGCGGATAGGATCAAGGCCGCCCATTGCGAGGCGTCAAGCCCCGTTACCACCGCGCGCGCCGTGGTGCGTTCCCAGTGAGGGCAAGACCACATACCAACTGCCACGCCTTCCAAGTTAGCCGTTCCAAGTCGCGCTCCCCCAGAGGGACGCCCCAACCAAAAAAGGCAACGCCACCAAAACACACAGGTGGCGTTGCCTCAGATCAAACTCGTTCCCGACACTGGTTATCCTGAAACTCGTGATACTCGTTAAAAAAACAATTCTGAAGAACCGCCCGCCGCTGACGCAAACAGGGGCGGAAATACGTTATTGCGCGTAATTTTCGTATTCCTTGCGCAATAGGTTCTTTTGGACCTTGCCCATCGTATTGCGTGGTAACTCGCGCACGAAGATGAGCGCGCGCGGCTGTTTGAACCGCGCCAGTGACGTCGAGATATTCCTCAATATCTGGTCCGGCTCGGGGTTTGCGGAGGGTTTTGCGACTACTATACCCAGGACGGCTTCACCGAAATCCGGGTGCGGCACCCCGATAACGGCGCTTTCCAACACTCCGGGTTGATCGTCTATCAGCAGCTCTATTTCCTTGGGATAGATATTATAGCCACCGGAAATGATCATGTCCTTGTCACGTCCGACGATGCTGACATAACCGTCATCGTCGATCCGGCCCAAATCACCGGTGATGAAAAAACCGTTCTCGCGTAGTTCCGCAGCAGTTTTTTCGGGCATTTCCCAATAGCCCTTGAATACATTGGGGCCACGCACTTCGATCTGGCCGATCTCTCCGTTTGCAAGGGTATCACCGGTGGCAGGGTCTGTTATCTTGAGCTCAACCCCCGGCAACGGGAAGCCGACTGTCCCGGCCCTGCGTTCCCCGTCATAGGGGTTTGAGGTGTTCATATTGGTTTCGGTCATCCCGTAGCGTTCAAGAATGCGGTGGCCGGTGCGATCTTCGAAATGAACATGTGTCTCGGCCAAAAGCGGTGCTGAACCCGAGATGAACACGCGCATGTCCCGGGTCCGGTCACGGGTAAACCGGGGGTCGTCCAGTAACCTGGTATAAAACGTCGGCACGCCCATCATCGCCGTTGCGCGGTGCATGTTTTCCAGCAGAAAATCCAAATCGAACTTGGGCAGGAAAATCATCGACCCACCCGCGGCCAGCGTCACATTCACCGCCACGAACAACCCGTGGGTATGAAAGATCGGCAAGGCATGAAGCAACACGTCCTGTGCAGTAAACTGCCAAAGCTCTGCCAGGGCTTGCGCGTTCGACAGCAGATTGTTTTGGGTCAGCATAGCCCCTTTGGACCGCCCGGTGGTTCCCGACGTATAAAGGAACGCAGCCAAATCATCGCCGTCACGGTCGACCGTGTCAAAGTCTGCTGGTTGCCGGTCTGCGCGTTTAGCAAGGCTGCCGCCCTGATCTTGGTCAAGCGTTTCAAGGAACACCCCGGCGGACTTGGCCAACACTGACATTTCGGCGCGACGATGGTCCTGGCAGACAAAAAGGGCCGCACCGGAGTTTTCGACGAAATAGCTTACTTCATCAGCCGTATAACCGGTATTCAGTGGTAAAAAGACCAGCCCCGCTTGCGCGCATGCTGCATAAAGCGCAAGCGCATCCGGTGACTTGTCGATTTGGGCAGCAACCCGGTCACCGGGTCTGACCCCCAGCGATACCATCGCATGAGCAAGTTGAGCCGCCCGCGCTAGAAAATCCGCGTGGCTTAGCGATGTGCCATTCTCAAGGTGCAAGAACGGGGTGGTTTTACCTGCGTGGCGGCCAAACAGGGTCTCATACAAAGGGTTGGACATCAGATCGTTCCTTTGGTGTCGTTCTTTTTGGCAGCTCGGGCGAGCGCTTTAACATCGGTCGAGGCAGCAACGGCGAAAGAATCCGCGAAACCCTCGTGGTTCTGCGCGTTTGCCGACAAATCATAAAGATAGTTCACCATTGCCCCATATGACTGCACCTGACCGCTTTCCGATGTGTCTGCCTTGACATGTACCGCATGTACCATCGCCCCATTTCCCAGATGAAACCGAGCGACCGGATCACGCGGTGCCCCGTCGTCGCGTTTTGCGTTCAACAGGTAATGCGCCGCGAGCGATTGAAGATTGTCCGGCGTGACGGTCTCCTCGATCCCCATATCCTTGGCCCAGGCGGCCAAGCCGGGTATGGGCGAAAGCGTGACAAACGTCTTGAGACCGGGAAGCTGTCTGGAAAGATCATCCACCACTTGCTTGATCAACGAGTTGCCAAAGGAAATACCGGCCAGTCCTGCCTGACAGTTCGAGATCGAATAGAACACAGCCGTGTCGGCCTTGTCGGCATCCAGAACATCGCGCCCGTCGGCAAGAACCTTCTGGATCGATCCGGGCACTCCCTTGGTCAACGCCACCTCGACAAATATCAATGGTTCATCCGGCATCGCGGGGTGGAAAAAGGCAAAGCAGCGCCGGTCCGTAGGTTGCATGCGCCGCCGCAGATCGCTCCAGCTATCAATGGCGTGTACGGCTTCGTATTGGATGATCTTTTCAAGAATATGCGCCGGGCTTTCCCAGTTTATCGGCATCAGCACCAGAAATCCGCGATTGAACCATGATGAGAACAGATGCCTGAAATCCAGGTCCAGAGCTTCCAGACTCGGGTTTGCCCGCGCCATTCCAAGCAGGTCGCGACGCATCGCCACCAGACTGCCTGTCGCGCTTGGAACCTGATTCAGCCTGCGCACGAACTCCTGCCGCCGGGGTTCTGCTGCCTCCATATAGGCCCGGTAATTCGCCTTTGACGGGGTCGCCTCGTACATCTCCAAGGTCGCACGTACCTGAGCAGGGTCGATATCGAGATCCACGGCGAGATGCGTGAAGAACCCCAGCTTTTCGGCATCATCCATCACGGCGTAACGGTCAAGAATTTGCCGCGCGAGGGTCATGCCGCGAATTTCGCCCCGATTCCCGATAAGATCAGCGATCAGTTGCTCTATGGGGCGGCTATCCCATTTCGCACGCGATATCGCCCGCGACGGCCGGTCAAAGACGGTCGATAGCAAGTCAGCCAGCAAGCTCATACCGCCGCCCCCATAACCAGATCCGGCAGCCATGTAGCGATCCCGGGAAACAGGCACAGCAACAGGATCGCCAACACCATGCAGAGAACGAATGGCATTGATCCTGACAGGATAGTCTTGAGCGGGATATCAGGCGCGATGCCGTTGATGACATAGAGGTTCAGCCCTACCGGCGGTGAGATTAGACCGATTTCCATGTTGATGGTCAGCACAACAGCGAACCAGATCGGGTCGAAACCCGCGGTCACGATGATGGGCAGCAGGATCGGAGCAGCCATCAGAATGACCGCGACCGGCGGAAGAAAGAAACCGGCAATCAAGAGGAAGATATTGATCGCCCCCATCAGCCACCAGCGGTTGACGTCCAGCGTGCCGATCCATTCGGCGATGGACTGCGTGATGTACAGGCTCGACAACATATAGGAAAACACACCCGCCGCCGCGATGATAAACAGGATCATCACCGATTCACGCGTGCTGTCACGCAGCACCACCCATAGATCGCGCGGGTTCCATAGTTTGTAGATCACCATTGCGATCAAAAGACACAGCAGCGCGCCGACAGCCGCAGTTTCCGACGGTGTCGCAATACCACCGTACATCGCGTACAGCACACCCAGGATGATGATCAAAAATGGCAATACACGCGGCAGGATTTCAAATTTTTCCCGCCAGCTATATGCGCGTGCGGTCAGCAGCTCTCGGTCGCCGGAGCGCGCGGTGGAATAAAGCGACCAAGCCATGAACAACCCGACCAGCATCAGACCGGGCATGACGCCTGCCAGAAAAAGGCGGCCGATCGAACTTTCCGTCGCGATCCCGTATACGATCATCGTTACCGAAGGTGGAATCAAGATACCCAATGTGCCGCCAGCGGCGATCGATCCCGCCGCGACCCCATCCGGATAACCGCGCTTGCGCATCTCGGGGATGCCCATTTTACCGATCGCCGCGCAGGTTGCCGGGCTAGACCCGGACATGGCTGCAAACAATGCGCAGGCTCCGAGGTTTGATATCACCAACCCGCCCGGCACACGGGTCAACCAGCGTTCGAGCGCCTCGTAAAGATCAGCGCCGGCCCGGGTGGAGGCAATGGATGACCCCATGATGATGAACATCGGAATGGCCAGCAGAGCGAAATTATCAAGTTTGCCAAACAATATTTCGGGCATCAGCTCTAGCGAGCGGGCACCATCAAACACCAGAAGAAAGCCGGCAGACACAATAAGCAATCCGATTGCCACGGATACACCGGAAAAGAGAACGAGAATCGTGGTCAGGGCGACAAGGCCGCTAAGCGTGAGCGGATCCATCAGGAATCCTCCAGTCCGAAAGGGAGATCAATTTTCAGTACGACAGCAACCAGGTCAGCGGTCAACTGAAGCATGAGAAGCCCCAACCCGACCGGCAATGACAGATAGGGTATCCACAGACGGACCCCCCAGACCGTATCGGATTTCCAGCCGCGCTCGTAAGCAAAGTGCCAGAATTCCGCACCATACCAGAACATCACCGCGATGATCGCAATGGAAATTGTCAGCGTCAGAATACACAGATAAAAGCGCACGGGTCTGGGTAACATCAACGGGATCAGGTCAACATTTACGTGCCCCCGTAGACGCTGCACATAAGGTAGACCGATCAGCGTGGCAGCGATCACCAGATAGACCACCATCTCGGTTTGCCAGATCGTCGAATGGTTCAGAACGAAGCGCACAAAGATCATCTGGCAGGTGATGGCGACAGCCAGGACGATCATGGTGGCAGACGTCCACCCTGCCAGTGTGGAAATAGCCCCAACAGCCTTGAGAAAATAGTTGTTGCCCACGCGCGCTTGCGTGACGGTTTGGTGGCCTGTCATCAGAACACTCACATATAGGAAAGAACGGGGATGAGGCGGCAGCGCCTGCCGCCTCGGTTAAGGCTATTCGACGGCCAAGGCCATATCGAGCAGCTTTTGTCCGTCTGGCGTGTCTTCCACGAATTTCGCGTAAGACGTTTTTTGTGCCAGCGCACGCCATGCATCGAAATCAGCCTGGCTCATCGTTGCGATCTCGACGCCAGCTTCGCGGAATACATCAGCCGAAGCTGCGTCTTCCTTTTTCGCTTCCTCAAGATAGAACGCCTGCGCCTTGGCGGCGGCATCAAGCAATGCAGCTTGCTGTTCTTCGTTCAGAGCTTCAAATGTGGATTTGTTCATCAACATCGGCTGATACATGAACCACAATGCCACATCACCGGCAGGCGTATAGCATTTCACCTGTTCGTAAATGCGATAGGACACAAATGACGATGAAGACGTGTTGGCAGCGTCCAGAACGCCGGTCTGCATTGCATTGTAAATTTCAGATGACGACATGGAGGCAATTGACGCGCCGGCACCGGCCAGCATCTGTTCAAACGCCTTGCCCGCCGCACGGGTCTGAAGCCCGGCTACGTCTTCGGGCTTGGTGATACAGCCCTTGGTGCCCGCGAAGCCCCCGGCCAGATAACCGTGCACCAGCACCATCACATCATCCTGGGCCATTATTTCTTGCAAGGCCTTCATGAAATCTGAATTGTTCAACCGTGCCGCGTGATCATGGTTTTTCACCAAACCCGGCATCAACGTCAGGTTATAGGCAGGTTGCTGGCCGCCGGCATAGGAAAGCGGCAGGATTGTCATGTCCAACTGACCACGGCTTAGCGGTGTATATTGCTCGCGCGCTTTGAACAGCGACTGAGAGCCGAAAATTTTGATGTCCAGATCAACATCGGCCGCAGCCACTTCGTCGGCGACGATTTGTGCAACCTTGTTACGGACGTCCTGATTTGACCATTGGTGCGACAGGCGCAATTCTTCAGATACGGCAGCCCCCGCGACGAAAGTCGCAAGTGCCGCAACAGTGGACAGCAGTTTCAATCTCATTGTGTTTCCTCCCAGAAAGCTCGGCCCCTTTTTTACAGACCTTACAGCGCACAGTCCTGCCTGCTGGATTACAAGTCAACCTTTTTGTATACAAGAATTACATCCTTGCGTTTATTTTGGCTCGGTATATCGTTGCCGCATGAACATCCGTACCGCTGACAAAATTTCAAAAGAACTGGAACGCCTTGTTTTTACCGGCGAATTACAGAATGGAGAGCGATTGGATGAGATAAAGCTCGCTACTTTATTCGGTGTCTCACGCACCCCCGTCCGCGAAGCGATCCAAAAGCTCGCCACCTCCGGGCTTGTCCGACAAGAGCCCCGGCGCGGGGCCTTTGTCCACCAGCCCGGCCCGATGGAGCTGATTGAGATGTTTGAATTCATGGCGGAAATCGAAGCGACCTGCGGGCGATTGGCGGCCAAACGTATTTCGGAAGAGGCGCTTGCTGAGCTCGAGCTTGCCAATGAAAAATGTCAGCGCTCTCTCGATCAGGGGGATGCAGACCAATACTATCTTGAGAACGAACATTTTCACCACCTCATCTACAAGAGTGCGGGAAACGAATTTCTTGAACGCGAAGCACTGAAACTGCACAGACGGTTGAAGCCGTTCAGGCGTATTCAGCTGCACCTGCGTGGGCGTATGAAACAATCCATGGACGAGCACCGCGAAATTGTGAAAGCGCTTACCGATGCGGACAGTACCCGCGCAGCGGATACCTTGCGCGATCACGTGGCAATTCAGGGCGAAAAGTTCAATCACCTGATGACGAGCCTCAAGGACAAGTCAATTTAGCGACAGTTCGGGTGACCCGCGCACCATCCCCGCCGAACGGAACCTACCCGATGGCGTTTTCCGTTCAGAGCCCAGGACAAAGCGCACCTACGGGCTTTCGACGGGCCAGCCGTTACGTCATACGATAGAAAGCGGGTGGACAAAGAGACAAATCCTCTATGTTTTCTGCAATGCTATGGCAAAAAAAGAGAGACTTCATGACAAATTCCCGATTGGTCCCGATGGCGAAGCAAACCTGGCTTACGTTGTTCGGGGCGTTTTTAGTCGCGCTCCTTCTTTCTTTCGTACCTGCCATCGCCAACGCGCAGTCGTTTTTTACCGGGGGATCGTCAAAGACTGAGGCCCCTGCGTCAGAAAGCCCGACAGCGGATCCGGCCAACGCGGACCCGCTGGCCACGCTGCTGACAGTTCTCAAGGACGACAAGGCGCGAGCCGCACTTATTGCGGATCTCGAGTCGTCCGTCGGGGGTGCCGCCCCGACCACGACGACCGACGTACCAGTCTTGGAAAAGGTCGTGAAAGTCGCAAAAGAAGACGGCACTTCGCTTGGGCGTCGTATCGCTTTGGTGACGCAAAGGGTCGGCGAAGATACCGTAGCAACGTTGTCGGGCTTCTGGGCATCGCTCAAGGGCGGCGGCGGCGTGTTTTCCGGGCTTAGTGGGGCCGAGCTTTCTGTATTGCTCGATGCGATCCCCGGCCTGCTTACGGTTATTGCCATCACTGTCGTCTTGTTCGTGGTCCTGCGCAGGTTGGCACGTGGTCTTTACGCCCGAATGGGCCGCACTGCCGAAAACGGCGGCTTGCTTCGGTCGATCGGCCTTTTTCTCGGGTCGAACTTGCTGGACGCGCTGATCGTCGTGGTCGCATGGGCAGCGGGGTATCTGATCACAATCCTAGCTGTCGGCGATTTCGGCCAGATAGGTATCCGCCAAACCATGTATCTGAACGCCTTTTTGCTGGTAGAAATGACCAAGGTCGTCATCCGGTCATTCCTGTCGCCTATCGCTTCGGGTCTGCGGCTGGTACCGGTCAGCGATTCAGCCGCAAGATCGCTGACGCGGTACCTTAGCATCGTGGTCAGCGTCCTGGGCTACGGTCAGCTGCTTATTGTACCGATCGTGAACCAAAGCGTGAATACAGCCGCGGGTGCCGGTGTGTCGGCGGTTCTGTCGGTTCTCGTGTTGCTCTATCTGGTCTATATCGTCCTGCGCCGCCGCAAGGACGTGACGCGATGGCTGCAAAGCGAAGCGGATCCGGCCATGGCCGAAGACGCCGAAGGCGTCGACCCCGTGGTTATCCAAAAAGCCCGGAACGGATTTATCGCGCGAATGCTGAACGGCTTAGCGGGTATATGGCACTGGGTCGCCCTGTTGTATATCGCGGTAATGTTCACCGTCTTGATGACGCAATCTGCCGAAATCACGCTGAATGCCATTGTCGGGTCGGGTAAGATACTTGCTGCCATTCTTATTGCCGCCTTGCTGTCGGGCTGGTTAACCAAAGCTGTACATCGCGGCATTCCGTTACCCGAAGATATCAATGCCAAGCTTCCGTTGCTAGAGCGCAGGATCAACCGGTTTGTACCGCGCGCCTTCAGCGTGTTACGACTGATCTTGCTGGTATTGGTTCTAATGTTCACTCTGGACGTTCTGGGGATGATCGACATGCGCGGCTGGCTGGAAAGCCAGGTCGGGTTGTCGGTAACCACTGCGCTTATCTCGGTCGGGTTGATCCTGTTCGTATCCTTCGCCATCTGGCTCGCCCTGACGTCTTTCGTGGATTATAAACTGAACCCTGAATACGGTGCGATACCGTCGTCGCGTGAAACCACGCTGCTGACATTGCTGCGCAACGCGGCCACCATTGCACTGGTCATCCTGACATTGATGTTTGTGCTAAGCGAGATCGGGCTGGATATCGGGCCGCTTCTGGCCTCTGCCGGGGTGCTGGGTCTGGCGATCGGTTTTGGTGCGCAAAAGATGGTGCAGGACATCATCACCGGCGTGTTCATTCAGTTCGAGAACGTCATCAACGTAGGCGATGTGATAACCGTAGGCGGCACTACCGGCACGGTGGAAAAACTGTCTGTGCGATCCGTTTCACTGCGCGATGTGCAGGGCGTGTTTCACATGATCCCGTTTTCCACTGTGGATATGGTCAGCAATTACATGCGCGGCTTTGCATACACGGTCACGGATATGGGCATCGCCTATCGCGAAAACGTCGAAGAAGCCAAACAGGCGATGTTCGATGCATTTGAGCGGATGATCGAAAAAGAGCCCGATATTTCGACCAACGTCATCGGAGATCTGGAATGGTTCGGGGTGCAATCGCTGGGAGACAGCGCCGTTGTCCTGCGCACCCGCATCAAGACTGAACCAGGCAAGCAATGGGGCATCGGTCGAACCTTCAATGGCTACCTCAAGGCTGTATTCGACGAACGCGGTATCGAGATTCCGTTCCCGCAACAGACGATATGGCTTGGCGAGAACAAGGATGGATCGACCCAGCCTTTCAAGATCGCACCGCCTTCGGATGGGCGCAGCGAGCCTACACCCCCAAATACCCCCACAAAGGAAATCACGTCTGACGATGTTCCAGACAGTGACGATTTCGACGCTGGCCCGGATCGCTGAGCCTTATAAACGAATAAAAAGCCCGCAGTCGTTGATCTGACTGCGGGCTTTCTGTCACCGTTCAGGTGTAATTCACATCACGGCTTCTATGAGATAGGGTCCTTTGGTCGCCAACCCGGTCTCCAGAGCCAGTTCCAGCGCTGCGCAATCGGTTACCTGTGTTGCGTCCACGCCCATGGATTTTGCCATTTCGACAAAGCGCAACGTCGGTTGGTCCAACGAAAGCATGTCGATCGCCTTGGGACCTGCGTTGCTGACGCCGACATTGGTCAGCTCACCCCGAAGGATCTTGTAGACCCGGTTGGCGAATATCACGATCGTCACGTCCAGGTTTTCCCGGGCCATCGTCCACAACGACTGAATGGTGTACATCGCGCTTCCGTCGCCCACCAAGGCAAGAACCTTGCGTTCGGGGCAGGCCACGGCAGCGCCGATTGCAACCGGCATGCCATAGCCGATAGAGCCGCCGCAGTTGTTCAGCCACGTATGCCGCGGCGCGCCAACGGTCGCCGGAAAAAAGCTGCGTCCGGTCGTGATTGCTTCGTCCACGACAATAGCGTCACGAGGAATGCTTCTGGCCAGTACATCGGCGATACCGCCCGGCTCCAACGGACCTGTGGGTTTATCTGGCACCGCGTTTGGCGCAATGCCGGCGGGTGGGGTTTCGGCGGCCCCCACGTTGTCGCATACAGCGTTCAGCGCCCCCGCGATATCCTGCGATGTCCGGCAAAGGTCGATGATCTGCGTGCCCTCAGCCGTCAGGATCGCCGGTTTGTCCGGATAGGCGAAAAATCCGATGGGCGCGCGGGCACCGATCAACACGATACGCTTGAACGGCTTCAATACCTCTAGTGCTTGGTCGATCGGGTATGGCACCCGATTTATCACGACCCGCCCTGCCCCACGTTCGAGCCGGGCGTTGGCCCACTCACACAACAGCTTGCAGCCGGTTTTCGCCGATATCCGACCTGCGATTTCCAGCATATCCTCGGTCAATGCCGCGCCGCCCAACAACAGCAGGCTGTCAGGACCCGATAGCGCCGCGACGGCATCATCCAAAGCGGTCGCATCGAACGGTGGCCGCAGTAGCGATGCCAGTGGTTCAGCAACCTTACCACCCGTGTTCCATGCGGTGTCACTGGGCAACATCAATGTCGCCACCTGCCCCGGTGCCAGATTGGCAGCCTGAACTGCCTTGGCCGCGTCTGCCCCGACGTCTGAGGCTGACATCGACGTATGCACCCAGTGCGAAACGGGTCGCGCGATCCCTTCGATGTCGGATGTCAGCGGGGCGTCAAGCTCGATATGGCTTACCGCGTGTTCGCCCACAATGTTGACGATCCCTGAACCGGCTTTCTTGGCATTGTGCAAGTTCGACAACCCGTTGGCCAACCCCGGCCCGAGGTGTAACAACGTGCAGGCCGGTTTGCGGGCCATCCGAAAATACCCGTCTGCGGCACCTGTCGCGACACCTTCCTGCAGCACCAGAATGGATCTCATTCCCGGCACATGATCCAGCGCGGCGACAAAGTGCATCTCGGAGGTGCCGGGATTGGTAAAGCACGTGTCCAGCCCGCTCTCAAGCAAGGTTTTCACCAGGCTTTCGGCACCATTCATAAGCGTATCATCGGTTGATTGACTCACATCTAATTCCTTTGAATCATGTTTTCACCGCGTCCCAAAAGGGTACCCGCAGTTCTTTTTTGAGGATCTTGCCGATAGAGCTGCGCGGCAGCGTATCACGGATTTCGACAGCGGAGAGCCGTTGGCTTTTCCCCAGCTTTGCATTGGCATCAACGCAGATCTGGTCACCGGTTCGGGTCGCACCTGCACGAAGCACCACAAGACCATAGGGGGTTTCGCCCCACGCTTCGGACGGCACGCCGATGACAGCGGCATCGATCACATCCGGATCCGCCAGCAACATCAGTTCAAGGTCATCAGCATAGATGTTCAAGCCGCCCGAAATGATCATGTCTTTCTTGCGGTCCGACAAGATCAGGAAACCGTCCTTGTCGAAGCGACCCATATCACCGGATCGGAAAAACACTCGCCCCGCATCGTCGCGCCAAATATAATCTGCCGTCAAGTCATCGCGCCCGTAGTATCCGGCCATCATGGTGGGGCCGCGGCCGCAGATTTCTCCGACTTCGCCGCTTGGCACTTCGTTCCCTGCTTCGTCAATCAAGCGGATCTCGTTTCCGGGGGCCGGTTGGCCGACCGTATGCAACTTGTCGGGATGCTCTGCCGAATTCAGGACGGTGACACCCCCGCCTTCGGTCAGCCCGTAGTATTCCAGCAGCTTGCCAGGGAACCGCGCCAGAACGTCGGCCTTGACCGCGGCGCGCAGCGGCGCAGAGGTCGAGAACTTGACCTTCATCGAGGTCAAATCGAACGCTTCGAAATCGGGAACGTCCATGATCCGTTTATACTGCACCGGCACAAGCATTGTATGGGTGATCTTTTCGCGCTCAACGATTTCCAGATATCCGCGCGCGTCGAATTTCGGCATCAGGTATACGGTGGACCCGCCGTATAGAGTGGGAAGGAATGACACAATCGTGGTGTTGGAGTACAGCGGCGTCGACAGCAAGGTTCGCGCGTCATCATCATAGCCGTTGGGGGACACCCGATCCATCTGCGCGGCGCGCATCCAGTGGTTATGCAGGATCCCTTTCGGCGTGCCGGTCGTGCCTGACGAATAGATCAGGTTAAATGCATCAGACATATCGATGGCGATGTTCGGGTCCGTGACATCCGCCTGTTCCACCGCCGCGCTGAAGGATTGGAAAGCCGGATGATCAAAATCAAGCGCGAACCGGGCGATATCAAGATCGGTGACAAACCCTTCGACAAGATCAAGATATTGCACCGCGACAAAGATCGCCTTTGCACCACAATCGGTTAACATTTTCTGTAACGCATCCGGAGACGCCATCGTCGACAGTGGCGTCACGCAGGCCCCCGCCCGCAGAATACCCATGAAAAGCGCTGCATACGGGATCGAGTTGGGCGAAATAATCGCGATGTTATCGCCCTTGGCAACGCCCATCGACAGAAGCAGATTGGCAATCTTGTTGATCTGCCTATCGAACTCTCGCCAGCTTATCGACGTGTTTTCACAGACCAGCGCCAGTTTGTCCGGATGGGTCTGGGCGTTGGCCCGCACGACTTCCACGATTGTGCGGGTAGGTGCAGTTGCAGGCGCAGGAGGATTGATCGGTAACATGGGGGCTTCCTGATTTGATTCACGCAAATACCGCGCAACATTATTGCGTCGGCATCACGTGAATCAGTTGTAACGATCAGGAAGAAACTTGCAAACGGATGTATCCTATTCCGTTTGCGTAGTGAGCGCCCTATACGCCTCGTGTTGGGACAGGAATACGCGGCCAGTCAGATCCTCGATGAAATGCTGTTTTTTCAAGCGATCCATTACAGGGCCTTTGACCTCTGACAGGTGAAGCTGAATCCCCATATCCCTGAGCCGGGCGTTTACTGCCTCGAGCGATTCCAGTGCGCTTAGGTCGATCTCGTTTATCGCGGAACACATCAGCACGACGTTCTTCAGCTTTTTGTCGTCCGCCAAGCGGTCATAGATGTAATCTTCGAGAAAATGAGCATTGGCGAAATACAGGCTTTCGTCGATGCGCAGCGTCAGCAACGTTGGGTCGGTTTCGACCTTGTGGCGGTGGATGTTACGAAAGTGTTCAGTGCCGGGGACCAAGCCGACTTCGGCAATGTGCGGTCTGGTGGTTTTATACAGATGCAGGAAAATCGACAGGATCACGCCGCAGGTGACCCCCAGTTCAACACCGTCCCCCAGCGTCACCAGCATTGTCGCCAACACAGCCGCGAAATCAGCCTTGGAATAAGCCCAGGATTTCTTGAGAATGCTGAAATCGACCAACGTCAGTACAGCGACAATAATTGTCGCGGCCAAGGTAGCCTGCGGCAGGAAAAACACCAACGGCGTCAACGCGAGGGCCGCGATGGCAAGTCCTACGGCGGTAAAGGCCCCCGCCGCCGGAGTTTCCGCCCCTGCATCAAAGTTCACCACAGAACGTGCAAAGCCACCGGTCACAGGAAACCCCCCTGTGAAAGCTGCGCCGATGTTGGCAGTCCCCAGGCCAATAAGTTCTTGATCGGGATTGATGCGCTGGCGTCGCTTCGCCGCCAGGGTTTGTGCAACTGAAATCGATTCAACAAACCCGATAACCGAGATCAAGATCGCAGGTAGCAGCAGGCTCCCCATCATGTCGAGAGAGAAGTCGGGAAGTGTCAGCGGCGGCAAGCTTTGTGGTACCGACCCCACAATCCGCACGCCCATGTCGGCAAGGCCCAAGATCCAAACCGCGACAGTGGTCAAGACCACTGCGGCCACTGGTCCGGCTTTGGTCGCCACGTCTGCGACCCTGGCACTGGCACCTTTTGATTTCAGAAAGGGTTTCAATCCTCTGCGGACCCAAAACAGAAACGCTGTGGCTGAGACACCGATGATCACCGTGACCCAGTTGGTATTGCCCAAATTTTGCCAAAGCGAGACAAGAAGCGAAATCAAGTTGTCGCCAGATGCGCTGATACCTAGGATATGCTTGATCTGGCTTGCCGCGATGATGACACCCGAGGCGGTGATAAACCCAGCGATGACCGGGTGTGACAGGAAATTGGCGAGAAAACCCAGCTTGAATACACCCATCGTCAGCAAGATCACGCCCGATAGAAACGCCAAGGTCAATGCGGCTACGGCATAGCCCATCGTGCCTTGGTCGGCGATATTGCCAAGCGCCGCTGCGGTCATCAGCGACACAACAGCCACCGGGCCTACCGCCAACGCCCGGCTGGTACCGAATACCGCGTATAGCAGGATGGGTACGATGGATGCGTAAAGCCCCGCTTCGGGCGGCAGCCCGGCCAGCAAGGCATACGCCAATGATTGAGGGATCAGCATGATCGTCACGATCACTGCCGCCATCAGGTCATTCGATAGAGTCGCCTTGTTATAACTGCGCCCCCAATCAAGTATGGGCAAATAGTTCCGCAGTCTTTGGGGCATCTTGACGCCTGCTTTCATTCTCTATCGCCCCCCCCTTGCTCGGGGGCGCAGTCTTTATCTCATCCTCTGGTTGCAGAGGTATTTATTATGGGGAAACGTCCTTTACGCGCGGATCACAAGCCATTCACCGGTACTTTCAGCACCGGGTTCCCGTCTTTATCCTTGGGCATATGACCAGCCCGCATGTTCACCTGAAGCGACGGAATAATAAGTTTGGGCATCGCCAGCTGCGCATCGCGTTCGGTGCGAAAAGCGATGAATTCCTCTCGGGTCTTGCCCCCGCCTACGTGAATGTTATGCGCCTTTTCCTCGCCGACCGAGGTCTCCCACTTGATATCGCGACCGTTGGGGCCGTAATCGTGGCACATGAACAAACGCATATCATCCGGGAGCGCCAGGACTTTTTGTATGCTGTCATACAGCTCTCCTGCGTCGCCACCCGGAAAGTCGGCGCGAGCGGAGCCGCCATCGGGCATGAACAAAGTATCCCCGGTAAAGGCAGCGTTACCCATGACATGCACCATGCAAGCGGGGGTGTGACCCGGCGTATACATCGCGAAACAGGTCATCTTGCCGACATTGTAAGTGTCGCCATCCTTGAACAAGGCGTCGAATTGCGATCCGTCGCGTTGAAATTCGGTGCCTTCATTGAAAACCTTGCCAAAGGTTTCCTGAACGGTCATGATCTTTTCACCAACGCCGATCTTTCCGCCCAGTTTTTCCTGAATATAGGGTGCCGCCGACAAATGGTCGGCATGAACATGTGTTTCAATAATCCATTCGACGGTCAGCCCCCGCCTTTCGACCTCGGCAATTAGCGTATCGGCGTGGTCATAGGTGATCCGCCCGGCGGCATAGTCGATATCCATGACAGAATCGATTATGGCGCAAGAGGTGGATTCCGGATCACGCACCACATAGCTGATCGTATTTGTGGCAGGATCGAAAAACCCTGATACCTCGGGCACGACGTTCATGTTAACAGGATAGCCTGACATCATCGTATACTCCGTCTTGTACGTACTGCGCTTGATCAAGAAGGCTTGCCAAGCTACTACATATTAAACATATTCATACTATGGAATTTTTAAAGGGGAAAGTGGTTTATGCAAATTGACAGGCGTGCGTTCCTGGCACAAGGCTTCGCGACCAGCGTCCTTCTTGGATTTCCGGGCCTGCTGCATGCACAGATGACGTTGGGGCAGATGACGTTGGATGTAGTCAGCGATGGCCATCTTGTCCTTCCAGGCAGCTTTGCGTTCAACGATATGCCCAAGGACGAGCTCATGCCGATCCTCGAACGGATGAACCAGCCCTTTGACCAGCTTACCCCCCCGTGCAATCTTAGCCTGCTGCGGGGCAACGGGCGTGTGGTGCTGTTCGACGCGGGATCCGGCACCGAATTCATGCCCACCGCCGGCAAGTCACTTGCGGCGCTGGAAGCATTGGGCGTCAGTCCCGATGATATCACTGACCTGATTTTCACCCATGGCCACCCCGATCACCTTTGGGGCGTGCTGGACGATTTCGGGGACTCGTTGTTCTCGAACGCCACGCATTATATGGGGCAAGCGGAGTGGGATTACTGGACCGACCCCAATACCGTCAGCACAATCGGAAACGCGCGGCAGGCTTTCGCCGTCGGGGCCGAACGCCGGCTTCAGGTTATTGCCGAACAGACAACGTTTTTCTCGGATGCCGAGGAAATACTACCTGGTGTGGGCGCACGTATCACGCCGGGGCACACCCCGGGACACATGTCTTTCGAGGTTCGCGACGGCAATAGTGCCGTGATGATCGTCGGTGACAGTATTGGCAATGACCACATCGCGCTGGCGCGTCCTGACTGGTTGTCACCAGCAGACCAAGATCCGATTTTGGGTGCGCAAACCCGCGTGGGATTAATCAATGATCTCGTGGCGGCGCAGATGCCTATCGTAGGCTTTCACCTGGGCCAGGGTGGCCTGGGGCGGATCGAGAAAACCGATGACGGATTTTCCTTCAGGACCGAGGTTTAAAGATATGAAGCGTTTCGTTTTTACCGCCGCTGTGGCGCTGACCACGGTGCCAGCCTTTGCCAGCGAAGATATCGCCGATCAATACCCCGGTTCGGTTCTGTATTCAAAACCGTACGAATTCATCCCCGGCGTCTATTCCGCTATCGGTGCGACGGCCCCGCCCACCTATGAAAATGCCGGTCATAACAATAACCTGAGCTTTATCGTCACCGGCGACGGCGTGGTTGTGATCAACGGCGGCGGATCCTACCAGCTTGCCAAGGCGCTGCACGACGAAATCAAGGCGGTTACCGACCAACCTGTCAAGCTGGTGCTGGACGAAAACGGTCAGGGCCACGCGATGCTGGGCAACAGCTATTGGGCTGAACAAGGCGTCGCAATCGTGGCCCACACTGACGCCGCCAAAGCGTTCGAAGAAAACGGCGCGCAATCCCTGCGGTCCGCTCAGTCCATCGCCAAGGAACGCGCCGACGGCACCGAACTGGTACCGCCCACCGAAACATTCGATGACAAATACGTTGTCGACATGGGGGATTTCCATATCGAGGCGCTTTACCTTGGCCCCGCGCACAGCCCCGGCGACATTGTCGTATGGCTGCCAGAGCAAAGCCTGGTGATATCTGGCGACATGGCCTTTAATGAACGTTTGCTGCCGATATTTTCCGATACGATAACATCAGAATGGCTGGAGACATGGGACAACGCGTTCGAGCCTCTGAACGCTACTTATGTCATTCCCGGTCATGGGCATCCGACAAACATGGCGCAGGTCCGTCGCGATACCAAGGGGTATTTGGAATATTTGCGCGGTAAAATCGCAGAGCATCTGGATGCCGGCGGCACGCTTGCAGATGCCTATTATGTCGATCAGTCCCCCTATGCCAACCTTGACACATTCGAGGAACTGGCGACGATCAACGCGGGTCGAGTGTTTGAACAGATGGAGTTCGAATAGAGGGTTTAAAACCCGTCCAGAGCGGTTTTGGTAATCTCATCCAACAGCGCCTGGACCTCTTGCATCGGACCGTCGGGGAACGTGGGGTATCCGACGGTGACTTTGCCTTCGATATCGGCAACGAAGATGCTGTACGGGCAATGTACGATATTCATTGGGTCTGCTTCCATCACCCGTCGCGATACCACGGCCGAACAGAATAGATACACGTCAGCCGCCTTGAATATCTCGACGTCGCTTCCGACATCGGGGCCGGTGCGGTTCAGCATTTCACCGGTATGGCTCACATAGTCGACGACCAATCCCTTACCGATGATCGCATTCTCGACCGCAAAGGTCGCGTCCTCGAAGCTGCCATCGTAGTCATAGGTAATAGCCTGCCCCTCAGCGAACACAGGAGTAGAAAGCGCGTAGATTGCGGCTGCACACAAAACTTGTCTCATCACTTAACCTTTCGCTGGGGAATGAAAATCGGGTTGGGACATTCTAGCATGCGGATATGCGTCACACCAACCGGGTAAGTGGGGCCGGCATAAAATCACCGCCCCCACTTGTTATAGTGCTACTTATTGCTGAGAGAACGTCGACAGGTAGGCGATCACCGCCTCAATGTCGGACTCTTTCTTCAGCCCACCAAAGCCCATTTTGGTGCCTTTGATATAAGCTTTGGGTCCTGCAAGAAAGGCAGCAAGGGTTTCATCGTTCCAGACCATCCCTTCGTCGTTCTTTTCCTTGAACGCCTTGGAATACTTGAAGTCTTCGATGTGACCGACGGTGGCTCCCACTACCCCGTTCAACACCGGACCCGAGCGGTTTTTCGCGCCGTCGCCAACCTGGTGGCAGGCTTTGCACTTACGAAACACCTTTTCGCCATCTTCGATCAAAGCAGGATCGACTGCGGCGATTTCGGCTTCCTGCTCTTGAGCAGGCGCAGGCTCGGGTGTGGCTGCGGGTTGCTCTGCCACGGCTTCTTCCTTAGGTTCCGTTGTCGCCGCGGTTTCTTCCTTCGGTTCCGTTGTCGCCGAGGCCTTGGTCTCGGTCGCACCGTCCGCAGTTTCGGGCGTTACGTCCAGTACTAGCGCGCGCATGGTCACTTCGACCTTGTCCTTGCAGTCTGTCATGCAAGGTTCGCCCGTCCACTGGGGAATTTCGACTTCCATACGGTTGTCCTGGATGAAACCATCGGCGTTAGGCATCTTCACATCCAGGAAGTTGTCTTTGGACAAGACGAAATCATCCTCCACCAAATCGTTGGAATACAAGATGTAGGCAACAATGGCATAGACCTCATCGTTGGTCAGGGTACCTGCGTTACCGTAAGGCATCGAGCGGCGGATATAGTCGAATGTGGTGGACAGGTAGGGCCAATACGACCCGACTGTCTTTACCGGATCCTCGCGGTTCAGCGTACCTTTGCCACCGGCCAGTTTCGGCCAGTTGTCAATACCTTCGGCAAAGTCGCCATGGCAGGCGGCGCACTTCGTGGCAAAGATCTCTTCGCCATCAAGCACGTCACCCTCACCGTCGGGCAGACCCGTCCCGTCAGGATGGATGTCTAGATTCCACGCAGATATTTCTTCGGGCAGAGCGGCGCGCCCCAACCCCAGAGGCTGAGCAACAGCCGGTAGCGACAACATCGTCGCGACGGCGGCTAGAGACAGTGATTTAAGAAACTTCGACATTTTCGGCCTCCCCATTCGGGCGTACCCACCAGGTTTGAATACAGTTATTGTGATAGATCGAGTTCAAGCCACGCACCTCGCGGAGCTGCGTCTTGGTCGGTTGGACGTACCCGGTTTCGTCCATCGCGCGAGACTGCAGGAACATCTCCTCGCCATCCCAATCGACGTCCAGATAGAAACGTGTCAGGGCGCGCTTCTCACCTGGCTTGGCCAACCGGGCAGTTTCCCAGGTTTTGCCGCCATCTCTGGACACGTCCACGCGGGTGATTGCGCCGCGTCCCGACCATGCCAGACCGGTAATGACCAACGGGCCCTTCCCGTGCGTGATCGGTGCCTGTGGACTGGGGGATGTGACAACCGATTTGGCGTCCATTTCCCATGTCCATTTGCGGCTGATACCGTCCGCCAACGTGTCGGTGTATTTCGACGTTTCTTCGCGGCTCTCGACGGGGGCATCCATCACTTCGATACGGCGGATCCACTTGATCCACATGTTGCCTTCCCAGCCCGGCACGACCAGACGAACAGGATAGCCGTGTTCCTTGCGCAATGCTTCGCCGTTGGCCTTGAAAGCGACCAACACATCGTCCAGCGCCTTTTCCATTGGAATGGACCGCCCGTTCGAGGACGCATCGGCACCTTCCACATAGACCCATTTGCCAGCAGTGTCATAGCCGGCTTCTTCGAGCAAAGTCCGCAACGGCACACCGGTATATTCCATGTTGTGGATCATGCCATGGGTGAACTGAGCACCGTTCAACTGGGCCCCTGCCCACTCCATGCCTGTATTCGCCGCGCATTCACAAAAATACACGTGATTTTCGCGTGGGAAACGCTCCAGGTCCGCATATGTGAAAACCAACGGCTTTTCGACCATACCGTTGATCATCAAGCGATAGTCCTCCTTGCGCAATTCGATCGCGCCGGAATGGTGGCGTTCAAATGCAGCACCCTGCGGGGTAATTGTCCCGTCAAGCGCGTGGATTGGCGTGAAGTTGATCGAGCTTATTGTATCCGCAGTCAGCCATTCGACGTTGCGGCGGATAACATCGTCCTCAAACCGGATCGGCATGCCATAGGGCGTGGCATCGACGCCGTCACCAAAAGACTGCGCCCATTCCTGGGGTTCAGTGATCAGCGGGTCCGGCGTTTCGGCGCGGGCTGTGCCCGCGGCCATCGCACCGACCCCGGCAGTTGCTGCACCACGCAGGAATGCGCGGCGGCTTGGTCGCAAGTTGTCAAAGGCGTCCGACATGACAAACTCCTCCTATATATTTGAGTTATTTAGGTTACGCGCCGTCGACTGTGACGCTGTTATTCGGGTCAAGAGATACGGTGCCCAACTTTCGAATGTGGCTTTCCACAACATCCCAGATCGGAGGACCTTCCGTGCCTTCGTTTACGCTGGCCCAACCTGCAATCTGATAGGTCTTGGCCGGATCAATCATTTCGCCAGTCTTGAGCAATGTCATTTCGGTGATGCGGCTGCCTTGTGGCTTTGACACGTCAATGCGGTACCCAAGCCCGCCGACACGCACCATGTCACCGCCCTGCTGGTAGTATGGGTTCGGGTTGAAGAGGTTGTCGGCCACGTCTTCCAACACGACGTGCAGGAATTCGCCGGTCATCTCTGTGCGATAGGCGTTGGGATACGTCATCGAGGTCACGTTCCAGATATCCTCGCGGGTGATATCCTGCCCTGGCAAGATCGACGGCCCCCACCGGACGCCCGGGCTCAGCGCAATATCTGCTTCGCGTTCGGAAAGCAAAGCGTCGCAGATCAGATCATCCCAAGAGCCGTTGAAATTGCCGCGACGGTACAGCAGCGTGTCTTCGCCCGTACGCCCGATAACCTCGGCCAGCTGCTCGGTATAGGGGGCACGCTGTTCGTCGATCACGGCGGTCACGGCCGTGTCAGGTTCAATCACATCCGAAAAAATCGGGATCAGCTTGTGGCGGAAACCCATCATACGCCCGTTCTGGACATCAAGATCGACGCGGCTGACAAATTTCCCGTTCGATCCTGACGCAACGATGATGGTTTCGCCCTCCAGCGCCGGTTCAGGCAGCGCGTCATGGGTATGGCCCGACAGGATCACGTCGATGCCCTTGACGATACCCGCCATCTGCTTGTCGACGTCGAACCCGTTGTGGCTGAGACAGACAACCAGTTCCGCCCCTTTGGCGCGAACTTCGTCCACCATTTCCTGCATACGCTCATCGCGGATGCCAAAGGAGTATTCGGGGAACATCCAGCCGGGGTTGGCGATCGGCATATACGGGAACGCCTGACCGATGACCGCTACTTTGACACCGCCGGTTTCATAGAACTTGTAAGGGGGGAACAGGGCGGTAGGTTCGTCCCATTCGGCGTCAAAAATGTTTTGACCGAGAGCGGCAAAAGGTAGGCCTTCGACGATTTCATTCACACGCTCGGACCCCAACGTGAATTCCCAGTGAAAGGTCATCGCGTCGGGCTTCAGAGCATTCATCACGTTGACCATATCCTGGCCTTGGGTCTGGTAACACGTATAGCTGCCGTGCCATGTATCGCCGCCATCCAGCAGCAACGCGTCGGGCCGGTCCGACCGGATCTTGTTGATAACGGTGGATACGCGATCAAGCCCGCCCATCTTGCCGTATGCCTGTGCAAGGGCGGTAAAATCATTGTAGGTCAGTGCATAGGCCGAGGGGCTACCGTCTTCGATTCCGTATAGCTTGCGAAAGTCGGCACCTGTGACGTGTGGAACGACCCCGTTGTTATTTCCCATCCCCAGATTGATTGACGGTTCCCGGAAATAAATCGGCTTAAGTTGCGCGTGGATGTCGGTGATGTGGATCAGACTGACATTACCGAAGGTATCGAACTCCAGCAATTTGTCTTGGGTCAGGGCCTGCTGCGCGGCCAACTTGCCCCAGTTACCAAAGGAGGATGCCCCATAAAGAGCAGTTGCAGCCATACTGGCTTGAAGAAAGTCGCGACGAGAGATCATTCGGAGGCCTTGTCTCGCGCATTCACATGCGCATGTTTGAATGGGTTAAGTAAAAAAACCGCCTCGCACCAGGCGAGGCGGTTTCAGAATACTAGTTACGAACGGAGGGGCCCTCGACAGACAGACCGTTGCCACGTGAGCCTACGTACAGCTCAAGCGCCACAAACTCGGGGCTTCCGGGCTTGAAGGTTTCGGCACGCGTATCACGGACACAGCCCTTGAAACGGGACTGAACAGCGTTCAACTTGTTGTTTTTCAAGCGATAGGTTGGAAATCCGTTGATTTGACCTTGGCTCAGGTGATCAGCGCGGATCATGTTGCCATAATTGTCTTCATGACAATTTGCGCAAGACAACTCCAACTGACCAAAGCGGGTGTAATAGATCTCTTTACCCTTTTCCCAAGTGGATTGCGCAGGGCCGTCGATTGCCACATTCACGGGAAGACCGCGGGAAACAGATGACAGCAAGGCGACCATATTGACCATCTCGCCGCCGGTGTAATCCCACTTTTCGGCCCCCATGCGGTTTTCCCGACAATCATTGACCTGCATTTCCAAGGTGCGCACTTCACCAGCCGCTTCGACATACTTGGGATACACGGGGCGTACCCCTGCCATTTCGGACGACGCGCCGTGGCAATCTGCACAGGATTTACCCTCTGAACCCTCGGCGGTATTCCAGGCCTCTTCGCCTTGTTCAACGAAGATCATGCCCGGATTATCGAAATCATCGGCCTCCATGGCACGCGTTTCTTCCCCTCTGAACAACCAGCCCGACATGATTTCATCCATCGTATCGGAAAGATGCGCCGGCGCTTCGGTGCGGGTGACTATTTCGATTTCACCGTTGATCACCAGATTGTCGTCCGCAGCTTCGGCCATAGCACCTGATGCCGCAAAAAGCGCCATCATACCGGTAGCCAGACCTCTAGTAAGCATGTTCATTATTGTCCCTCCCAAGAATACAGACGTTTATCCGATCGCGATCTCTTTGCTCTCTTCATAGATGTCGCCATCGTCGTCATACCAGGTAAACTTGAACGTCCCGGCCTCTGGCACGACGGCGTCAAATTCTAGATATGGGTTTGTTGAAATTGCCGGATCAAGCTCAATATCCACTACGTTTTGATCGTTAAAATCGCAAGTGAAACGATTGATGATCGACCGGGGAATCAAGTTGCCATCGCTGTCTTTGCGCTGACCTGATTCCATCTTGTGGCTGATCAAAGTCTTGATCGTGATCGTTTCGCCAGCCGCAGCCGACTTTGGTACCTTGACGCGAGGTTTTACACCAGTTGCCATGTCATATATTCCTTTAAAACCTTAGCCGCCGCAGCCGCCGATTGTCACTTTTACTGTACTAGAGGACTTGGCGAAGCTTCCATCGGCCAGCTTGGCGATGGCGATCACGTCCTGGGTGCCGGCAAGACGAATCCGTGTGGATGCGTGCTGCGAACCCGCCAGAGGGCCAAATTTGAATGTCGCAACCTTTGGCGTGGGGTTACCCATCGCCAACACCATGATCTCGGTGGCACCAGGTGCATCAACCTCGATCGGCACGGTATTGCCGTTTTCAGCAATCTCCGGGGCCGTCAGGGTCACACCTGTATCAGCCATTTCCGCTCCGCCGGTGAAGGCCGCTATCACGTCATCGCCGGCAGATGCCAAGGCGAACCTCGGCATAGACAGTACGGCAAAGGCGCTTGCGCCCATGACGATTACATTACGTCGTGTAAATTCCATTATTTTACTCCTGAACAAATCCCTAGGAACGGGATCTTAATCTTTAAGTGTAGCGAGATACGCCACCACATCTTCGACCTGCTGCGCCGACAAAAGCGGGCCCAACGTATCATCAGCGGCCTCGCCAGTGAAAGCCTTACCCGGACGGATAAAACCAGTGTCCTTATAGAAGGCTGGCATCATCGTCCCCTCGAACATCATCTTGGCATTCGCCACGATTCCGCGCAATTCGGCTTCGCTCCAGCGATCACCGGCACCATCCAGCACCGGGCCGATTCCGCCCTGCCACGGCACATCGGCCAACGCGGTAACCTGATGGCAAGCAACGCAGTTACCCAGCTTTTTGCTGCCAATGATTTTTGCCCCCTCTTCGGGGTTACCCGCAACGCCGGTCAGCGATTGCTCCACCGCGCCGTCGGTATAAGTTACGGCGGTCGGCGCGATCTCAGCGGCAACCGCGCTTGCAGCCATCCCCACGGACGCCACCAAGGCCATTACGGAAATTTTCATGCGTCCTCCCAAAGACTCTTATTTGCTAAATCCTAGACTCCGCGCCATTATGACGCAACTATAAATTCGATTTTTTGAATTTTATAATGAAGCAAAGTTAATTACCTTGCGCCGACAATTCGCGCGCGAGGTACTTCTGGAAACTCTCATCCCCCTCGTACGCTTTTTCCTCGACCCATTTCAGCATGCCAAAGGTTGTCCCCGGCCCAAAGGCACCCGGCACCGTGGCAACAGCCGCTTGAGCCGCCGACTGTCCATCGTCGACCGTTTCGGGCAAAAATACCATGGTCGGCGTGAAAAGCATGCCCCACTTGCGTACCATGTCTTTCTCGGGAAGCGCCTCACCGTCGAAATCCGTGACCTCCACGTCTCCGAACATGTTGAGCTGCACCACAAAGAAGTTTTCGCGGATATAGGCATCGATATTCGGCAACGGAAAGATTTCTTGATGCATCTTGGCGCAATAGATACATCCACGCTGCTCGATGATCAGCATCAGACGCTTACCTTCCGCATTCGCGTCCGCCAGGTCCTCTCGGAGATCCTTGAAGGTTTCTCGCATCCAGGTCGTCTTGTGCAAGCCGTCGTCGCCCATTGTAACGGCTAGGGCTGCCGTGGAAAACATGGAAAGTAGAACAATCAGGCATCTACGAATAATGGCCATACCCCATATCCCTTAACCAATGGCAGTGAAAATCGGAAAGGTTTCAAGCATCCACTGCGCAATGTAGTTTACCGAATTGGTGGCAATAAGTATACCAAATAGGATTAAAAGCGCCCCCATTACCTTTTCCACGGTACCCAGGTGCTGCCTGAAGCGTGCCATCCAGCGCATGAATGGCCCGATGAAAACGGCAGCCAGCACGAAAGGAGCCATCATCCCCGCGCCGTAGGTGAACAGAAGCAGTGCCCCGGTTCCGGCGGTATCGGCCCCCGCCGCGGTGAACAGGATTGCCGCCAGCACAGGCCCCACGCAAGGGGTCCAGCCAAAGGCAAAGGCAAGGCCGATTACATATGCGCCCACCAGGCTGGATGACCCGGTGACACCGGCGTCGGCGCGGAATTGGCGGTAAAGAATGCCGATGCGGATCACCCCCAGAAAGTGCAATCCCATCGCGATGATGATCGCAGCCGCCAGCCAGCGCAGAATATCGAAATAGTCCCGGACCACCTGGCCGAATACCGTGGCGACCGCCCCCAGGCCGACGAAAATCGTGATGACCCCTGCTGCGAAAAACAACGATGCAAGCAATGCCCGGCGGCGTACAGATGCATCGATCGGGCCGTCGGCGGTGATCTGGTTCATCCCGACGCCGGCCAGATAGCTAAGATAGAATGGGACTATGGGCAGTACACACGGGGACAGAAAGGACAACAGTCCCGCGAATGCGGCGCCATAATAGGTTATATCAAACATTCGTGAGGCCTTTGACTTGTGTCATTCACATATTCACATTAGGTAGTATGAAATCAACAGGTGAATTTATCATGCGTTTGCGTACTGCTCTTTTTGCTATCGCGACCTCGTTTCTGCTTGCAGGTGCTGCATTTGCGGAAACCGCTTTGATCATGGTCGAAGAACAGGGCTGCGTCTGGTGCGCCCGTTGGAACAAGCAAATTGCCCCGATCTACCCCAAAACTCCCGAGGGCAAGGCGGCCCCCTTGCGGCGCATCGATATCAACGCCGAACGACCCGATGACCTGACTTTCGCCCGAAGTTTGCGATTCACGCCGACTTTTGTATTAATGATCGATGGAAATGAGGTATCACGGATCGAAGGCTATCCGGGAGAAGACTTCTTTTGGGGTCTTCTGGGGCGTATGCTCTCCGAAGCCGAGGTCCCAATTGCGCAGGGAGGCAGTTGAATTCATGACGAAAGCGATGTTAGACCCCGTGTCGCCTCTTTGCTCCCCCCTTGAAAACCAACAAGGAACATAGTCTGTGGGTCTTCCCGTTTTCGACAAAAACATGTGCGCAGAAGATCTCGATAAAATGGCTGACAACGCGGTCAGAGCATCGAATTTTCTGAAGGCCATCAGCCATGAAGGTCGGTTGATGATCCTGTGCCATTTAGCCTCCGGCGAAAAATCTGTCACCGAACTCGAAGAATTGCTGTCGGCACGTCAGGCGGCAGTCTCTCAGCAATTGTCCCGGCTCCGGCTCGAGGGGCTGGTCGTACCACGCCGGGATGGGAAGACAATCTTCTACCGCCTCGCTGATGATCGTCCCAAGCAGATCATGGAAGTGGTGTATGATCTCTTCTGCCGGGCGGATTAGATAAGGTGACAGCCTTTGGTGCGGCGCTGCTGGAGATGTTTTCAGAACCGACGCTCATGGCCATGGCGGGGCTGTTCGGAGGCATTTTGCTTGGGCTCGCGGCCCGTATAGGGCGGTTTTGTTCGTTAGGGGCCATCGAAGACCTTTACTATGGTGCCAGTTCGGTCCGGTTTGCCATGTGGGGGATTGCACTCGGTGTCGCAATCATAGGGACGTTCGGACTGTCCAGTGTCGGGGCGTTGGCCTTGCCTGACACGCTCTATTTGGCGATCGCATGGAACCCCTGGGCCAGTGTGGTGGGTGGTCTGATGTTTGGGTACGGCATGGCGCTCGCGGGCAATTGCGGCTATGGAGCACTGGCCAGACTCGGCTGCGGCGACCTTCGGTCCTTCGTGATCCTGTTGGTCATGGGCATGTCAGCCTATATCGCGCTTGGCGGTCCCATGTCATCTCTGCGCCTCGCGCTTTTCCCGATTGAACCGGCAGCGGAAACCCCGGGAAGCATCGCCTATCTGCTCGCTTCTTACCTGCCCTTTGACCTACACGTCATCGGCATCGCCATCGGCATTGCGATAATCGGGGTCACGCTTTTGCACGCTGGCCTGCGCAAGAATCCTGCCGCACTGTGTTGGGGGCTGATCGTGGGCGTGGCGATTGTTTCCGGCTGGGCCTTCACACAGTGGATATCAACCCACGGATTTGCCCCTCACGTCGTCATCTCCCACACCTTCACGGCCCCCGTCGGCGAAACAGTGCTCTATTTCATGACCTCATCCGGCAACTCGGTAAGCTTCGGCACCGGCTCAGTCCTGGGGGTGATACTGGGCGCTTTCATCGGCTGCTTGATAAAGGGCCACGGCCGCTGGGAAGCCTGCGATGACCCGCGCGAACTACGCCGCCAGATCGGCGGGGCCGTGCTGATGGGGTTCGGTGCCGTAATCGCCGTCGGCTGTAGCATCGGACAAGGATTATCCGCATTTTCCGTATTAGCCTATGGCGCACCGGTGACCTTGGCCTGCATCGTCATCGGGGCCTTGATCGGCCTGCGCCAGCTGGTCGAAGGGTTTCGCCGGTTCGCCTGAACGCCCTGCCCGCCTCCCCCCTGCTGACTTGGCCCGCCGTCCTGCCGCCTTTGTCATCCCCTGACCGCAGGAGCGCCGCACTCCCGCAGCCCCTCGGACACCCCAAACCGGTGGGTCTGCCTCATCGCGAAACAAAACGGTCGGTATATAGAAAATCGCGGCTCCCCTTCCAAATGGTCTAAAATCCTCGCCGAAGGCTCCGCCGATTGCCTCCGCCAGGATCAGCCCTTATATCGAGCTCAGCTCTCATCCATAAGGCCCGCTCATATGACTTTCGACAGAACCGTGAAAATCGCCCCTTCCATCCTCGCCGCCGACTTTGCTAATTTCGGTGCGGAATGCGCCGCTATTGAAAAACAGGGGGCAGATTGGGTCCATGTCGATGTGATGGACGGTCATTTTGTGCCCAACATCAGCTTTGGCCCCGCCACGTGCGCGGCAATCCGTCCCCATATCAAGGGCGTGATGGACGTGCACCTGATGATCGCACCGGTAGATCCGTATATTGATGCGTTTGCCCAGGCTGGGGCCGATGTCATCACCGCCCATGTCGAAGCCGGGCCCCATATTCACCGCACCCTGCAGGCAATCCGGGCGGCAGGTGTCAAAGCCGGTGTCGCATTGAACCCGGGCACGCCCGCCGCAGCGGTCGAACATCTGCTCGATATCGCCGATCTGGTGTGCGTGATGACGGTGAACCCCGGCTTTGGCGGCCAGAAGTTCATCGACATGACCGACAAGATCAGAACCCTGCGCGCCATGATCGGGGATCGCCCCGTGCACATTGAAATAGATGGCGGTGTCGACGTGAACACGGCGCCGGGCGTGACACAGGCCGGCGCGGATGTGCTTGTGGCGGGCTCCGCAGTATTCAGAGGTGGATCGGTCAGCAATCCTGAGCCATATGGCGAAAATATCCGCGCCATCCGCGCGGCCGCTTCGGGCACTTACGTCTGAATACGCAACCAGCATTGCGCAACAACCTCGCGGGTGGGGTATCGCAAATACCCCACCCATATTTTCTAAACCCTGTCAGGCAAGCTCATTCTTGAATGTCTCGATCAATTTGTGCTTGAGAATTTTACCTGTCGGGGCCGCAGGAAGCGCAGTGCCAATGATGAACTGGCTGGGGCGTTTGTACCCTGTCAGGCGCTCTTTCACGAAAGCGCGTAGCGTTTCAGGGTCAAGTGTATCGCCTTCAGCGATCTGGACAAAGGCCAACACTTCCTCGTCGCCATCCTTTCTGCGACCGACCACCGCTGTCTGGATAACCTGGGGGTGGTCATTGATCGCGGCTTCGACTTCGGGTGGATACACGTTGAACCCACCATGGATGATCAGTTCTTTGGAACGGCCAAGAATATGCAGATGGCCTTGCTGGTCAATCGTGCCCAGATCGCCGGTTCGCAACCAGCCTTCCGCGTCGATTGCTTTTGCGGTCTCTGCCGGGTTTTTGTAATACCCTTTCATGATATGTGCCCCGCGGGTCAAGACCTCGCCACATCCCGGACTGCTGCCAGCCACGGTGTCGTCGATCTTGATTTCTACCCCTGGCAAGGGCGGGCCGACCGAAATGTCTGACGACCCCAGTGGGTTGCTGGTGGCAGACGTACCTGCGGTGGTTTCGGTCATGCCATACCCGTTCTGGATCGCGACGCCATAGAACGCCTCTGCCTTGCGCTTCCAGGCGGGGTCCAGCGGTGCGGCCCCTGACGAGACATAGCGCAATGTCTCGGATCCAAGCTGCGTAAGGCCTTTTTCCTTGGTATACTGCATCAGCAGCGCATGCATTTGTGGAACGGCAGACAGGAAATGCACGCCGGTGGTCAAGGCCGTGTACAGCTTTTCAGCCGAGAACCTCGCCTCGAGCCGGACATGCGCCCCGGCACAGCACGACGCCGTCATGACCGAGCATAGGCCAAAGACATGGGTCAGCGGCAGAACCCCGTAGACGACATTGCCCGCGCTGATCCCTCGAAGCTTGGCAGAGGCTTTCCCGCCAAAGCGCACGTTGTCATGGGTAAGCATCACGCCTTTCGGGTCGCCGGTGGTTCCGGTGGTGTACAGCAAAACCGCCACATCGCCCAGGTCAGCGTCCGGATTGGACGCGATCGGGGTTGCAAGGTGCAGACTGCCAAATGCCCCGGTTAACTCTTTGCCGCCCATGGCATCGCTGTGTTTGACCGCGTCGCTTGATGCACAGGTTGTCATCAAGATCGCCGCGGGCGTTGCATGATCGATGATGCGTTTAATTTCTGCGGGACTTTGGCGGGCATTGACTGGAATGATCACCGCGCCCGCTTTCCAGGTGCCAAAGACCGTGGCGACGGCCGCGGCGCAATTTTCGGAAAGCATCAGAACCCGGTCATTGGGCTGTACACCTGCGTCGCGCAGCAGCGTGGCGACGTCATCGCTGGCTCTGTCAAACTCATCAAAGCTCCACTGGGTGCCGATGCTGTCGCTCAATGCCGGCTCTGCGCCGCGGATAGCGACCTGCTCGGTCAGAAATTCCTCTACGCGTCTCATGTTCCTCCTGCCTCCCCGCAGTCATTCAGTCCCGGCGCAATTCGTTCGAATCCACCGGGCACAGGCATATTCGGCAGCCTGTCAGCCGCCGTAATTCGGTTTACGCTTGTTCAGAAATGCCGCGATGCCTTCGGCGGCCTCATCTGCGCCGGTGGCGTGGGCCATGGCATCGCCTTCGGCATCCAGTTGCGCAGCCTCGGTAACGTCATAGGCTTGTGCGACCAACCCGCGAATAGCGGCTTGAGCGTCGCGCGGACCCTCGGCCAGACGATCGGCCAAATTCATTGCTTCATCGAAAGCCTTGCCTTTGTCCGTAATCACATTGACCACGCCAAATTCGGCCATCCGATCAACGGTGACCGGCGCGGCAAGCAAACACATTTCCATCGCCAATTGCCGTGGCAGCGCACGCGCAAGAGAAGCAGTCAGCCCCCCATCGGGCACCAGCCCTGCCTTGACATAGGCCGCCGTAAATTTAGCACCCGTGGCCGCGACGATCAGATCGCAGGCCATCGCAAACGACAATCCGGCCCCCGCCGCCCCGCCTTCGACAGCGGCGATCACCGGGACAGCGCTGGAACGGATTGCACGAATCAGATTGTGCAGCTCTTCGATTTTGCCCCGGCGCTGGTCTTTATCCATTTCGCGCCGGGCGATCAGAATGTAAAGATCGCCTCCGGCGCAGAAAAAGTCACCCTCTGAGGTCAAGATCACTGCGCGAATGCGCGGCTCCTTGGCCAGTTCCATCGCCTGCCCGATACACGCATAAAGCTCTGGCGACAGGGCACCGCGTTTGTGTGCGTTGCCATTCCAAACGACAATCCGGTCGCCTTTGTCTTCGATCCGTGCGGTCATTTCAGTTTCTCCTGGGGGACCCGTTTGAACACGCCGGTGGATGTCGCAATGACTGTGCCGTCTTCGTGGACCAGTTCGGCGTCGATATACAACAAGCTGCGCCCGCCGCCTTTGACCGTCCCTGTTGCGGTGACACGTCCGGGCAGGCCAGCGGCGAGGAACTGTGTCGTCAGCGAGATTGTCAGAAACGGGTGCATGCCGGTTGGGTCGACGCTCAGCGATCCGGTCATACCGCACGCGTTGTCCAACAACGTGGCCGCGATACCGCCATGGAGAACCCCATGGCGGTTCAGGTGCTGTGGGCCCAAGTCTAGATAGCAGCGCCCATGCGCCGGATCGGATGTATCAACGACATATCCGACCAGCGTCTGGGTGCCGGTCTCGTCCCGGATCAGCTGGCTTTCATCAGGCTGCGGCGATAGCAATGTAGCGCTCCAGATGATGGTCCGTGTCGCCAAAGCGGTGGTCTGACATGATGATACGCTTGGCGATATGGGCCAGTTCGTATTCTTGCGTCATCGCGATTCCGCCATGCATCTGGATGCTGTCTTCGGCAACCAGGCGGCCCGCGCGGCCCAACAGGTTCTTGGCGGCTGAAACATGGCTTTCGCGGCTTTTGTACTCAGCCTCAAGATGGCCCGCCGCTACGATCACTGCCGAGCGAGCCTGCTCCATCTCGATCAGCAGGTCGGACATGCGGTGCGCCAGCGCCTGGAACGTGCCGATGGGTTTGCCGAATTGCTTGCGGGTCATCAGGTATTCGCGGGTCAGGCGGGTTGCCGTTTCCATCGCACCCAGTGTTTCAGCACAGATCGCGACATTGGCCGCAGCGACGCGCGCTTCAATCGCCTTGAACGCCTTGCCAGCTTCACCCAGACGGGCAGAAGCAGGAACGGACACGTCATCCAGCGTGACTTCGGCGGCACGACCACCGGCCAGCAGTGCATAGCCTTGCAGCGTGATGCCCTTTGTATCCGCCGGCACGAGGAACAGCGAGATCCCGTTTTCGTCGCCTGCCTCGCCGCTTTCGCGGGCAGAAACGATCAGCATGTCGGCGTTTTCAGCGTTGACCACAACCGCCTTGCGACCGTTCAGCACCACGTTGTCGCCGTCGACTTTCGCCGTTGTGCTCACGCGGTTCAGGTCATAGCGGCTGTTCGGCTCGCCGTGTGCAAATGCCAGTTGCAGCGTGCCACCGATGATCGCTTCGACATGCGCTTTCTGGTCGTCACTGCCCAAGTCGGCAATCAGACCGCCGCCCAGAACGGCGGTATCAAGGAAGGGTTCAACCACGCCCGCGCGGCCCAGTTCCTCGAACACGACGGCGATGTCGAAACCAGCGCCGCCAAAGCCGCCCTGATCTTCGGTGAACAGAGCGCCGATGACGCCCAGTTCGGCCAGACCGTTCCAGATGTCGGCGGAAAAGCCGGTGTCGCTTTCAAGGATCTTGTTGCGGGTCGCAGTGTCGTATTTGTCGCGCAGGAAACGGCGCAGACTGTCTTGCAGCATTTGGCGTTCTTCTGTCAGGTCGAAGTTCATGCTCCACCTCCCATCGTAGTTTTGGCAATGATCTGGCGCTGGATTTCGTTCGAGCCGCCAAAGATCGACAGTTTGCGGTTGTTGAAATATTGCGCGGCGACGGGGCCGGCGTTCAACGGATCAGGCAGGGCCAGGTTCGACCCTTCGATCGCTTCGGATGCGAATGGCATTGCATAGGCCCCTGCCGCACGACGTGCGAGGTCGTTGATTTCCTGACGGATGATCGTGCCTTTGACCTTCAGCATGGACGATTCAACACCCGGTGCCGCGCCCGCTGCCGCCTTGGAGACGATGCGCAGGTTTGTGGTGCTCATCGCCATCAGGTCGATCTCGACCTGTGCCACACGTGCCGCGAAATGCGGGTTCTGCATCAACGGCTTGCCGCCGGACATCTCTGCCTTGGCGATACGTTTGACCGCGGTCAAACCCGCTTGCGAGAACCCGACGCCCGCGATGTTGGTGCGTTCGTGGGTCAGCAGGTACTTGGCATAGGTCCAGCCTTTGTTCTCTTCGCCCACCCGATTCTCGACGGGCACCTTGACGTCGGTGAACCAAACTTCGTTCACTTCGTGGGTGCCATCCAGCAGGATGATCGGGCGGACTTCGACGCCGGGTGTATCCATGTCGATCAGCAGGAAGGAAATACCCTCTTGCTGCTTCACCGTCTTGTCGGTGCGCACGAGGCAGAAGATCATGTTCGCGTGCTGACCCAGCGTGGTCCACGTCTTCTGGCCGTTGACGATGTAGTGTGTACCTTCGTCGTTCAGAACCGCTTCGGTCTTGAGCGACGCAAGGTCCGATCCCGCACCCGGCTCGGAATAACCCTGACACCACCAGTCTTCGCCCGACAGGATGCGGGGCAGCCAGTAATCGTTCTGCTCTTGCGAGCCGAATTTTTGCAGCACGGGGGCCAGCATCGACAGGCCAAAAGGCACGATGCGCGGCGCATAGGCGGCGGCGGCTTCTTCTTCGAAAATGTGGCGCTGAACCGCGTTCCATTCCGCACCGCCGAATTTCTTGGGCCAGTTCGGAGCCAGCCAGCCCTGTTCGTTCAGGATCGCATGCCAGCGCTCCTGCCCCTCTTTACCCAGTTCTTCTCCCTTGCGAATTTTATCGCTCATTTCCTTGGGGAGCTTTTCCTCAAGAAAGGCCCGCACTTCGGCGCGGAATGCCTTTTCTTCGTCGCTATAGCTGAGATCCATTGTCTTCCTCCGGTTGATGTCGGTCGGGCAAGAGCCCAAATTCATTTATCTTGCTGCGTCTTTATTCAAATCGTCGAATGTGCGGCCCTCTGCCACAAGCTGTTTCAGCAACGGCGCAGGCTGCCAGAACCAGGCATCTTCGGTGGCGTATCTTTCGATGTCAGCCAGAAGCGCGGGCAAGCCTTGCAGGTCGGCCCATTTCATCGGGCCACCCCAATAGCGCGGGAAACCGTAGCCAAACAGCAGTACCATATCGACGTCGAGAGGCCGCTTGGCGATGCCTTCACCCAGCAGTTTCGCCGCCTCGTTCACCATCGCGGCCATGTAGCGGCGCACAATTTCAGCATCGGTGAAATCGCGCGGGGTGATGCCGCGTTCGGCGCGTTCGGCGTCGATCAGCTCGGGCACTTCAGGGTTCGGCACGCCACCCCGGGTGCCAGCCTCGTAGACATAGAAACCCTTACCGGTCTTCTGGCCGAAATTGCCCGCTTCGCAAATTTTGTCAGGATAGGTCGGCACCCGTTCCTCAGCATGGCGTGTCGCGGCCTTGCGCTTGCGCGTGGCCCAGCCAATGTCGAGCCCGGCAAGGTCGGCCACGGCGAACGGCCCCATCGCAAAACCGAAATCGACCAATGCCTTGTCGATCTGGTAAGGTGAAGCACCATCCAGCACCATATGATCAGCCGCCGTGCGGTAGGTTGCCAGGATCCGGTTGCCGATGAACCCGTCACACACACCTGCCCGAACCGATATCTTGTTCAATGCTTTACCAAGGGCGAACCCCGTCGCCACCACATCCGGCGCGGTCTTCTCGGCGACAACGACTTCGAGAAGTTTCATGACATGGGCCGGAGAAAAGAAATGCAGTCCAATCACACTTTCGGGACGCGACGTGCTGGCGGCAATTTCGTTGATATCAAGATACGAAGTGTTCGAGGCAAGGATCGCATCCGGCTTGCAAACAGCGTCAAGCTTGCCAAACACATCCTTTTTCACCGCCATATCTTCGAATACCGCCTCGATCACCAGATCAACCGACGCAAGGCTGTCATAATTGATCGACACCTCAAGCGCGACCGTCGTCAATGTCTTGAACTGCAACTCCGAGATTTTACCGCGTTTCAGCGCCCCCGACAGGTTGCCCGATATACGCGCGCGCGCAGCTTCGGCGGCGTCCAGCTTCATTTCGATCAACACGACGTTAAAGCCTGCCAGCAACGCAGCAGTAGCAATGCCCGCCCCCATCGTGCCGCCGCCGATAATCCCGATCGATTGCAGCGCGCGTGGCTCTACGCCTTTCAGCTCGGGCAGGTTACCGACGGCGCGTTCCGAAAAGAACGCATGGATCATGCCCTGACGCTGGTCTGTTCTCATGAGGTCCATGAATATTTCGCGTTCGGCCTGCATCCCTTGGTGGAACGGCAATTCGACTGACGCCTGCACAGCGCGGACCGCTTGCGCCGGTGAAATCTGGCCGCGACCTTTTTTCAAGGTCCCGTCGTATGCAGCGTCCCAATCAATTGGGTCCGGTGCCTCCATCTCGCTTATGGGGCGTCGTGGTGCATTCGACGCGACCAGCTTTTCCGCATAGGCCAACCCGACTTCCTCGGGGTCGCCTTCAGTAATCTCGTCAATGATGCCAAGCCTGTCGGCCTCGTCTGCCTTGACTTGGCGACCAGTCGTGACCAGATCGAGCGCAGCGTCCACGCCGATCAAACGCGGGAGCCGCTGTGTCCCACCGGCACCGGGAATCAGACCCAGATGAACCTCGGGCAACCCCACCTTCGCGGAGGGTTGCGCAATGCGGTAATGTGCCGACAACGCGACTTCGAGCCCGCCCCCGAGCGACACACCATGCAGGGATGCGACGACGATCAGTGGCGAATCCTCGATCCGTTTGCACAGGTCAGGAAGAAAGGGCTCAAGCGGGGTTTTGCCAAATTCGGTGATGTCGGCACCTGCGATAAACGCGCGGCCATCGCCTACGATGACCACCGCTTTGACGCCATCATCGGCTTCGGCCCGGTCCATACCCGCCACAAGCCCCTCACGGACAGCATGGGACAGTGCATTGACCGGGGGGTTGCTGATCCGCAGAACGGCAATGTCACCTTTGCGCGTATATCCAATCTTGTCAGTCATTTAGCACATTCCTTGGTCTTGAATTAATCTCGTCGGCTCAGCGCCGGGGTACGGCCCGTGCGGTTTTCCAGCCCGCGCACGACCTCCCTCAGGGCTGGTCCAACCTCGTTTTGGATCCGCAGATCGGACAGATCGTTCGGCATTGCCCCTGACGTAAAAGCGACTGGTTCGCCAAATTCCTCGGCAAAGTAAGGCACGCTGACGGCGTTGATGGTGCTGGCATAACGAGTGCCTTCCAGCGCATAGGCAAAGCCTTGTCCGATCAATTGTGAATATCCCTCCGCGCGGAACCTTCGCATATCCGGTTCGGGCGTCAACTGTTCAAACCGTTCTTCGCTAAGTGACGCCACGACGGCCATGCCAGAAGACGACCCAAAGACAGGGATCCGGTGCCCCGGTTCCAGCCAGATCGTCGACGCGTTTTGTGGTCGCCACGTGCGTACCAGCATCATCTTGGCGTCATCGCGTACCGCGACAAGGGTCAAGGTACCTGTATCATCGGCAAGCTGCTGCATGTCGTCAGATACCAGATCAAGAAAATGCACCGCCACGGATGCCACCGACCCCAACGCAATGGCCGACGGGCCAAGCCGAAACCGGTCGTTGCGTCCGCCGTGGCTGAGATATCCCAGTTCGCACAAGGTATACGTAAGCCGTGACACCGTAGGCTTTGGCAAGCCGGTGCGCTCGGCGATTTGCGCGTGGGTCAGGCCACTGTCGCTGGCCCGAAACACCCGTAACACCGCCAATCCTCTTGCCAGCGTATTTGCAAACTTGCGATCTGCATTTTCGCTGCTCATCGTGCCGCCATCGGGATCAGCAACGATATCATCGGGAACGACATGATCAGGATCAGCACGATGATATCGACGCTCAGGAAACGCGTGATTCCTGCAAAAATCTTGTCGATAGGTGCGTCCTTGCCAACCACGTTGGCGATGACGAAAACATTCAACCCGACCGGCGGCGTGATCAACCCGATCTCCAACAGCTTGATCACCACGACACCGAACCATATCAGGTTCAGGTCGTAACTTTCGACCAACGGGATCATCAGCGGCAATGTCAGCACCATGATCCCGATAGGATCAAGGAACATGCCAAGTAGCAAGTAGATTGCGGCAATTGCCAGCATCAGTACAACCACCGACAGTTCGGCCTGCGCCACGACGTTGACGATCATCGGGGCGACATTGGTCAGCGCGATGAATGCCACAAAGATCTTGGCCCCCGCCGCGATGAAAAAGATCGCCGAGGTCTGGATGCAGGTTTCCTTCACCGCGTGCCACAGCCCCTGCAACGTCAGTTTGCGCTGCGCGAATCCGATCAAGGTAGCAGCAACGACGCAAACCGCAGCGGCTTCGGTGGCGGTGAAAATACCGCCGTAGATGCCGCCGATGATTAAAACGAACAGCAAAACCGCGGGCCAGCTTTCCGCCGCCGCGCGCAATCTCTCCGATGTCGCATAGCGTGTTGCGGTCGATGGCGCGATTTCAGGCGAGCGCCAGACCCAGACAGCAATCACCAGAATGAAGCCCGCCAGCGTCAAAAGCCCCGGCAAAACCCCCGCCAAAAACAGCGACGAGATCGACGTTTCGGTGAAGATGCCGTAGATGATGAACAGCACGGACGGCGGGATCAACGACCCCAGCGTGCCGCCTGCCGCGACCGAAGCAGTTGCCAGACGCGGGTCATACCCCATGCGCAGCATCTCGGGCGTACAGATCTTCCCCATGGTCGAGGCACAGGCGATAGAGCTGCCGGTAATGGCCGAAAACCCGCCGCAGCCCATCACGCTTGCCATAGCCACACCGCCGGGCAAGCGCGTGAGCCAGACCTTGGCCGCGTGGTAAATCTTGGTCGTGATATCCGCGCGATAGGCGATGTGCCCCAATGCGACAAACAGCGGTATCATCGACAGATCATATGAATGGATCAAATCGAAAGAGTTCGAGAAAACCATCGACGTGGTGGCGCGGATCGCACGTTCGGGCATAAATGTGCCGGTGCGAAACGCAAAGATAAAGAACGTCGCAATAGTCGCGACGCTGGCCAGTGCAAATGCAATCGGCACCCGCAAGGCAAGCAGTAACAGAACCGCGCCGAACGCGATCAGACCAATGGTTGACGCATCCATTACAGCACCTCGTTTTCGGCAAGAAGCTCGATGGTGTGATCTTGTTCATCGGATACGACGCCACCGGACAGAATGGTGCGAATATCACGGATGGCCAGTTCTGCCAGCCGCAGCCAGCATGAGGTGATACCAATAACAAACAGCAACCGCCCCGGCCACTTGGGCAGGTTCAAATCACCGTAGAAAAAGCTACCCTTTTCCCAGACACTCAGAAATTCACGGGTACCGGCATAGATCAGGGCGGCCAAGGCGATCATCCCCATGACCGACCCCAATACTATCGACCAGGATCGCAACCGTGGCGAAAACCGGTCCGAGATGAACGCGACACTGACATGCGCGCGATTTGCGGTCGCAGCGGCCAAAGGCAACAGAATGGCCGCAACCATCAACTCTCGGACCATCGTGACGCTGTCTGGCACACTGGACGCAAACACCGCCCGTGCGACCACGTTGGTAGTGATCAATATACCCAGCAGAATGACCGCGGCAGCGCCCAACCCCAACAGGATTTTCTCAAGTGGTACCAACATGGCCCCGGCTCCTCCCAAAGCTGTGTCTTAGTTGTTTTTCGCGGCCCAAGGGTACCCGTTGGTGTCACGTTGAGCAGTGTATTTGGCGATCAGCGCCTGATAGTCATCCAGCAACTTCTGGCCGGGAAGGCCGGTTGCATTTGCTGTTTCCACCCATTCGGCCAGGAATTTCTGGCCTGCATCGACCAACTTCGCACGCTCGGCATCCGGCAGCTCGACCACCTCGACGCCCTGCTCTTTCATGGCAGCAATCGCGTTGTCGTTGGCCGCAGTAATCATCCGCCCAAACTCATCGGACATATCCTCACCTGTCGCCATCAACACCTGTTGCTGATCGGTGGTCAGGCTATCGAACATGTCTTTGTTCATGAAGATGCCAAGCCCGCCGACCTGTCCCCAGTTAAGCAGGGTATAATTGTCCATCACCTCGGCCTGCTTCAGCGCCGCTACCGCATATGAATAGCCCTGACTGCAATCAATCAATCCGGTATCCAGCCCTTGATAGGCGTCATAGATGGACATGTTTACCATGTTCGCACCTTCATCGCCAAAGACCTTGCCGTAGGCACCGACGCCACGCACTTTCTTGCCAGAAATGTCAGAAACCGATCGAATCGCATCGCCCTTGCAGCCGATGTTCACCTGGCTGGTGGTCCAAGTGCCTATATATACAAGATTTTTTTCAGCGAGGTTTTCAGCGATTTCGGGGCTTGTGCGCATCAATTCATCTGTCGCGCGCATACCCACCCAGGCATCAGGGTTGTTAACGGGCAAATCTGCGATGCCATAGCCAGCCATTTCCTGCGGGTAATATACGGCAATCACGGACCCCATGTCGGCAACGCCGTCGCCGATGGACTGCACTGCGGCGTTGGATTTGAACAGCGCACCACCCCACTGGATGTCCAGACGCAGATCATTTTCGGATCGCTCGGCGACCTGATCGGCAAACCACTGCAACGCGTTGGCACGCGCGCCTCGGTTGGGGCCAGCCTCGCCGTGGATTAGCACTGTTTCAGCGCCAGCGACCGACGCGGCAAATCCGAATACAGCGGCGACCGCCAGGTTTCTAAGATGGGTCATGAATCCCTCCCAAGGATTGTTTCACTATGCGAAATATCGTTTCATTATATCTCGCCGCACCCTAGGGATGGAAATTTTAAGCTGCAAGCAAAACTTGGGGCAGTACCGAAATAACAGCACTGCCCCAACAATTAATCATTATTTACATATACTTAGAGGATTGAAATTTAACCTATTGCCGCTGGTAGATGAAACACCTGCCTGGAACGGCATCTTTCGGAAGGGCGATTTCCTGCAAATTTTCGAAATACATTTTGTCGCTTGATACCATCACACCGCCCATGGCCAGTAGCGGTTCAACCAACGGTGAAATGGCCTTGGCAAACGCATCGTTTTTTTCAAGGTTGTGACCGCCGAGGTCGGCGTGGATCAGTCCTGCGGTCGCACCGAACCGTGAAAGTGCAGCAGGCAGGGTATCGTACACGTCCCCAAGGATAAGCCTGTCGTCGGCGGGGGTGCTGTCGGGGTTTGACGCAACGGCCCGTTCAAACACGAAAATATCGCGGTCGGGCATAATTTCACGGATATGATGATACGTTCGGCCATTACCAAGCCCCAATTCGAACACTGGGCCTGGCTGGTCTTTTGTCAATTCGGCAGCATGGTTCAGGCAAGCCCGCTGCGAAACCATACGGTTGATGAAAATATCTAGGCGGCTCATTTGCTGCTCCTTTTTTTGCACGACAAGCTTGATAGATGGGGATTGCACCTGACAATGTGAAGCGAAACGGGACTTTAACATGGGACCCCTAGACGCTGTGGGTTTTTTCGGCTTCACTCCGGCACGACGTGTTCTTTCTGTCACCCCCGGAGTCTCATGACCGCGCTTTTACATGTAAACGACCTGTCCATCGGATTTGGTAAAGATGCACCTGTGGTGGATAGGGTAAGTTTTTCGGTAAATGCCGGTGAAACGCTGGCCTTGGTTGGGGAAAGCGGCTCGGGTAAAACGCTGACGTGCCGATCAGTGCTCCGGGTGCTGCCCGAGGCGGCGCAGTTGCGTGGTGGCTCTGTGCAGTTTGCCAGCCAAGGGCAGACGGTAGATCTCATGAATCTGCCGGAAAAAGCCATGCGAGCGATACGCGGCGACAGGATTTCGATGATCTTCCAGGAGCCTATGCGCTCGCTTTCGCCTCTCCACCGTTTGGGAAACCAGGTGGCAGAAGTCTTGTGGCTGCACCGAAACATGGGGCGCGCCGAAGCAAAGCGCGTGGTGCTTGAAGAGTTTCGCGAGGTTGGATTTGCCAACCCCGAGCAGGTGTGGAACAGCTATCCGTTTGAAATGTCGGGCGGCATGCGCCAGCGCGCGATGATCGCGATGGCGATGGTTGCCAAACCGGATTTGCTGATTGCGGACGAACCCACGACCGCGTTGGATGTGACCACTCAGGCCCAAGTGCTGGGTCTGATCCGAACGCTTCAGGCAGACACCGGAATGGCTGTGATACTGGTCACGCACGATCTGGGCGTCGTTGCCAATATGGCACAGCATGTCGTTGTTATGCACAAGGGCCGCGTGATGGAACGGGGCTTGGCACGTGACATCCTGAGGGCCCCGGCCCACCCCTATACGGCAAAGCTTTTCGCAGCGGCACCGACGATACCAAAGGTGGCGGCACCTGCGCGGCCATCCAATGATCAGGATATCATCCTGAGCTTAAAGGACGTATCGAAAACCTATACGATGCGGGCCGCAGGCTGGCGCAAACCCGTCGCCGTGCCCGCCTGCCAGCACATCGACCTGCAACTTGCGCGCGGCAAGACGCTGGCCATTGTCGGCGAAAGCGGGTCGGGCAAAACCACCTGCGCCCGGATCGCCATCGGGGCTGAACCCCCTGACACCTGGGGCGAGGTGTTGTTTCGTCCGGCGACGGGGGCACCCCCCCTGCCCGTTCACACAATGACCGGCACCGAGCGGAGCGCATTTCAGCGCCAGGCGCAAATGGTCTTTCAAGATCCGTATTCATCGCTAAGCCCACGCATGCGGGTGCAAGAGGCATTGACTGAACCGATGGAGATACACGGCATCGGATCTGCCGGTGATCGGCGTGACAAAGCTGCGGAAATGCTGCGTTGGGTCGGATTGAGCCCTGACATGCTGCGGCGGTTTCCACACGCTTTTTCCGGCGGGCAACGCCAACGTCTGTCAATCGCGCGTGCCCTGACATTGGACCCGAAACTGTTGATATGCGATGAACCGACTTCGGCTTTGGATGTTTCTGTCCAGGAACAGATTTTGTCGCTGCTCGAAGATATTCGAGAGCGCGCAAACCTGAGCTATCTGTTTATCAGTCATGACCTCGCTGTCGTTGCACGTATTGCGGATGAAGTCGCCGTGATGCGCCGCGGCGTAATCGTCGAACAGGCCGCGCCCGACACGTTGTTTTACAATCCCCAGCACCCCTACACCCGTGCCTTGATCGCCGCGCAGCCCGAACCGGATATCAGTCGCCCAATTGACCTGGACCTGGTGGCCAAGGGGGCCGGCTCTCCTGCGCTTTGGCCGGAAAGCTTTCGTTTCACAGATGACAATCCCCCCGCCCTACGAGAGATGGAGCCCGGTCATATGGTGCGTTGCCATGCATAGACCGGTTTTGATGGCATTTGTCATGATCGCAACGCTCGTGGCGCTGCCGTTACGGGCGCAGTCAATTCCTTCGGAGGTTCACGAAAGCACGTTCTGGGCGCAGGAAGTCGACAACGGGAATATGCCACCGATCGAACAGCGCCTGCCGAAACAGCCGCTGGTCGTCGACCTAGAGGCAAAGGGGCGCAGTTTCGGGGCCCAGGGCGGGACTTTGCGGACGTTGATTTCGCGGTCCAAGGATGTACGCCAGATGGTGGTTCACGGGTATGCGAGACTGGTAGGCTATCAACCCGATTACTCGATTGCCCCGGATATCCTGGCCTCTGTCGACATCGAGGAAGATCGGAAGTTCACGTTGCATCTGCGGCCCGGTCACCGTTGGTCTGACGGTGCCCCGTTCACGTCAGCCGATTTTGAATACTGGTGGAAATACGTCGCAAACGATCCCGATGTAACGCCAAGCGGCCCGCCTGACTTCATGATAGTCGACAACAAGCTGGGCAAGGTCAGCTTTCCAGATCCGGAAACCGTCGTGTTCGAATGGGAGATACCAAACCCCAACTTTCTGCCTTTACTCGCGCAGGCCAGCCCGCCGTTTATCTATCGACCCGCGCATTACCTATCGCAATTTCATGTAAAATTTGCCGATCCGGATGAACTGTTGGAGGAAGTCAAAGAGGCCCGGGTCAATAGCTGGGCGGCGCTGCACAACAAACGCGACAGCATGTATAAATACGACAACCCCGCCCTGCCAACGTTGCAGCCCTGGATCAATACGTCGGACAATGACAGCTCGCGCCTGTTGTTTGTGCGTAATCCGTATTACCACCGCATCGACAGCAAAGGTGTGCAACTGCCCTATATCGATGTGGTCGAAATGACCGTTGTCGGCGGCGGACTTATCGCCGCCAAAGCCAATGCCGGCGAAGTCGATCTTCAGGCACGGGGATTGGATTTTCCCGATATCTCGATCCTCAAGAAGGGGGAGTTCGACGGAGGAAATTACCGCACCTTGCTGTGGGCGAATGGCGCGGCCAGCCAGATAGCCATTTACCCAAACCTCAATTTTGCTGACCCGGTGTGGCGTAAGGTAATGCGCGACATCCGTTTCCGCCACGCCCTGAGCCTGGGCATCGACCGCCGCATGATCAACCGGGTCCTGTACTTCGGGTTAGCGATGGAGGGCGGCATGACGGCGCTCCCTCAAAGTCCCCTGTATCGGGAAGACAACATGAAGGCTTGGGCTAATTTCGATATCGACCGCGCCAACGCGTTGCTCGACGAAATGGGCCTGACCGATCGCACCCCGTCGGGGCTTCGCAAGCTACCCGATGGCCGTCCGATGGAGTTCGTGATCGAAACTTCGGGGGAACGAAGCGAAGAGGAAAACGCCCTGACGATCATTACCGATACATGGCGCGAACTTGGCATTCGCTTAATCATGCGCCCCTTGGACAGGGACATCCTGCGCAATCGGATCTACGCCGGAACCACGATGGCTTCGGTCTGGTTTGGATGGGACAACGGCATACCGCGATCCTCCACTTCGCCGATGTATCTGGCACCCACCAACCAGGAATTCTTTGCCTGGCCGATGTGGGGGCAGTATTATCAGACATTGGGCCAAAACGGTTATGCGCCCGACATGCAGCCCGCAAAGCGGTTGATGCTGCTGGCCAACGATTGGAACCACACACAAAACCCCGAGCAACGCCTGGAAATTTGGCAAAAGATGCTTGCCATCCACGCCCAAGAGCAATTCGGGATCGGCATCATCTCGGAGGCACCGCAACCGATAGTGGTGTCAAAGCGGCTCCGGAATGTTCCGGATGAAGGTATCTGGGCGTTCGACCCCGGCGCCCATTTCGGCATTCATCGCATTGACGAATTCTATTTCGACGACCCACATGTACAGGTAGGCAGATGATCTTTCTTAAATATGCAGTGTGGCGATTTTTCACGATGCTGCTAACCCTTTGGGTCGTCTCCATTTTGGTGTTCGTCATCATCAATCTGCCCCCTGGTGACTACCTCTCGAACCAGATCGCCGAACTGCGTGCGACCGGTCAAGCCGAAGGTGTGGCAAAGGCCGAGTTCTTGCGCCACGAATACGCGCTCGATCAGCCTTTGTGGAAACAATACATGATCTGGGCCGGCATCGCCCAAGGGCCTCAGGGCTATTCCGGACTGGTACAAGGGAACTTTGGATGGTCGTTCGAATTTGACCGCCCGGTCAGCGAAATCGTGGGCAGCGCACTGTGGATGACGGTGCTGGTCAATCTTGCGGCGGTCCTTTTCGTCTATCTGATAGCGCTTCCTCTTGGCGTGCTGGCGGCTGCCAAATCGGAAACCTGGGTTGACTATTCCGCAGGGTTTCTGGGCTATCTGGGCTTGGCCACCCCGAACTTTCTTTTGGCACTGATCCTGTTTTACTATGGCCACAAATACTTTGGCTTGCCCATCGGCGGTCTGATGGCCCCCGAATTGGAAGGCTATCCGATGTCATGGGAGAAGGTGCAGTCGGTGCTGCTGCATCTGATTGTGCCCACTTTCGTCATCGGCACTGCCGGAGCCGCCGCGATGATGCAACGCTTGCGGGCAAACATGCTTGATGAGTTGGGTAAGCCCTATGTGGAAACCGCCAAGGCCAAGGGGCTGGCCCCGGCCAGGTTGCTGGTAAAGTATCCGTTGCGCATGGCGTTCAATCCGTTCGTTGCCGACATCGGCAACCTGCTTCCGGCGATGGTCTCGGGCTCGGTTCTCGTGTCAGTTGTTCTCGGGCTCCAGACCATAGGCCCGTATCTGCTGACGGCATTGAAATCCCAGGACCAGTTTCTGGCGGCCTTCATCTTGATGTTTGTCGCACTGCTTACCCTGATCGGCACGATGATCTCAGACATGCTGCTGGTCTTGCTTGATCCCAGAATTCGCTATGGGGCCAGAGGCACGTGAGTATCCAACCTGATAACCGCTTTGTCGATGTGGCACCCTGGACCGATGACGCGGACCATTTAGGACCCGAACGCTCCGACAGGGATGTGTCAGTCGCACGTCTGATGTGGCGCAAATTCCGCCGTCACAAGCTGGCGTTGATCTCAGGGTTGTTCCTTGCCTTTTGGTATCTGCTTCTGCCGGTGGCTGGGTTTATCGCGCCGTATACGCCGAACCAGCGCGATGCCGAGCATCTTTATGCCCCTCCCCAAAGCATCAACTTTTGGCACCAGGGCGAATTTATCGGCCCCTATGTATATGAAACGACCGGCGAGGCTGATTTGGTCAATTTCCGCTGGGTCTACGAGACAGACACCACCTCGCCTCGAAAGTTGGAATTTTTCTGTGAGGGTCAGCCATATAACCTGTTTGGGCTGATCCGGTCAGTTACGCATTTGTTCTGTGCTCCCGAAGGTGCCACCGTGTTTCTGTGGGGGTCGGACCGTTTGGGCCGGGACGTGTTCAGCCGTATCCTGTTTGGCGCGCAGCTTTCATTGACCGTGGGCCTGATCGGGATCACCGTCAGCTTTGTTCTAGGCATATTTTTTGGCTCAATCGCGGGCTATTTTGGCGGCAAGACCGACTGGGTCATCAATCGGATGATCGAGATTCTGCGGTCGCTTCCCGAACTGCCCCTCTGGCTGGCACTTTCCGCCGCGGTTCCATCCAACTGGAGCCCGGTGGCCGTGTTCTTTGTCATCTCCATCATTCTCGGCATTCTGGACTGGCCGGGGCTGGCGCGGGCTGTGCGCTCCAAATTTCTTAGCCTTCGCGAAGAAGAATACGTCAAGGCGGCCGAGATGATGGGTGCCAAGCCATCGCGGGTCATTCGCAAGCATTTACTGCCCAACTTCATGTCGCATCTGATTGCGAGCGCGACATTGTCGATACCTGCGATGATCCTGGGTGAAACGGCGCTAAGCTTTCTGGGGCTGGGGTTGCGCGCCCCTGCGGTCAGTTGGGGCGTGATGCTGAACGACGCGCAAAATCTGGCAAGTATCGAAATTTATTGGTGGACCGCCATTCCGATGCTGCCGATTATCGTCGTCGTGTTGGCGTTCAACTTTCTGGGCGACGGGCTGCGAGCCAGCCTTGATCCCTACAAGACATAGCACCTGCGCCGGAGTCGGGAAACCGGCGCAGGTGCAGACCGGGCTTAGTACCAATCGCCCATTTTGACTTCGATGCCACTGGCCACCTTGCGGGCAAAGTCAGCCGGGTCCTGAGTACCACCGTCACGCCCGCGATAGTGATACGGATAGACGAAGGACGGCTTGAATTCGGACACGGCGGCGGCGGCTGCATCAGTGTCCATCGTGAACGGCAAGTTCATGCACACAAAAGCCAGATCAATGTTTTCGAGCGCACGCATTTCCGGGGTCCCCTCTGTGTCGCCCGATATATAGACGCGAAAATCTGGCAGGTTCACCACATACCCGTTATCTCGTCCCTGAGGGTGAAACTTCTTGCGATCTTCTGTGGTGTTATAGGCGGGGATCGCCTCGATCGGGATATCCTTGAACGTGGCTGTTTCACCGTTTGCCACCTTGCTGGCTTTTGTCTTCAGCGCATCGGGCAGCATGTCATAGACGGCAGGGTTCGTGATAATCTGCGTTGTATCACCGATCACACCATTCAACGTATCCACGTTGAAATGGTCTCCATGCTCGTGCGTAATGAGGATCAGATCAGGCTTGGCAAAATCCGAATAATTTGCAACGTCGCCTACCGGATCGGCATAAATGACGCCTGTCGGCGTTTCCATGACGAACGACGCATGATCCACGGGGTGCACGGTGGTTTTCGCATCACCTGCCATGAAAACATTGCTGGCATGCGCGGCGGCCTGAGCGGCGTAGGGCAGCATCGTTACCACACCTGCGGTCGCGGTAGAGCTTATCAGAAATTGGCGTCGGGACTGAAGCATGTGTCGTCTCCTTGTTGATTAGGTCGCGTTTTTGATTAGGTCGTGTTGTATCTACTGCCGAAGTAGCGCGGAACGGCCCCATATCAACAAGCCGATCCTCCGATCGGTCGGTGGTCGCCTAGCGATCATCTCCATTCTGTTCAGGTTGTTCCTGCAAGTCGTCTTGCATTGACGCGTGTGCGGCGGCGGTAACCGCTTTGCGTTCCTCATCGTTCAGATCTTCGACTTTACCGTCCGCCAGACGCACCGTTACCTCGCGGTGGGCAAAGCGGATCCCCTCGCGTTCAAACAGTGCGCGTATCTCTTCATAGACCTTCTTGCGGACCAGCCATTGATCCCCCGGCTTGGTCATGAATTTAACCCGGATGATCATCGCGGAATCCTGCATCTCAATGACACCCTGAAACTTCAGCGGTTGGATGAAGTTATCCCCGATCACCGGATCATCAAGCAGTTCGACACCTAGCTTCTTGATCAACTTGCGGACCTTTTCCACATCCGTGTCATAGGTCACACGCAAAGGGAGCTTCATGATCACCCAATCGCGGCTGTAGTTGGTCATGACCTGCAATTCACCGAACGGAATAGTATGCAAGGCCCCCAGATGATGACGCAATTGAAATGACCGCACCGAGATCTTCTCGACCGTGCCTTTCACCCCGCCCACGTCAAGGTATTCACCCTTTCGAAACGCATCATCGAACAAAAAGAACGCGCCCGCGAAAATGTCCCGGACCAGCGCCTGCGACCCAAAGCCGACCGCGACACCAACAATCCCTGCGCCCGCGAACAGCGGCCCGACGTTGACGCCAAACTCCATCAGAACGATCAACACGATGGTTACCACCACCACGATAAGGACAAAGTTGCGAAACAGCGGCAACAAGGTGGCAAGCCGGCTGGCAGAAGATGCCCCGCTGCCTTCATCGCCCAACTCGGCTTCTGGCTGGTCGCCCACCTCGGCTTCGATCTTGGTGTCGATCCATATGCGGAACGCATGATAGATCACGTATCCGATGAAGATGATCACCAAGACATCAAGCAGCCGGTCAGCATAGCTTTCCAGCATCAGCGCGCTTTCGTTATCCCAGATAAAAAAGAACGCATAGGCCCCCGCGACGAACGCCAATATCCCGGCAACTCGTCGCGCCAATGCCTCAAAGGAATTCATCGTGCGGCGGGGGATCATCTGACTGCGCGCCTGTTCTTCCTCCAGCGCCAGGCGCTGCGCCTGTTCGCTGTCATGCGCGCCGCCATCGGCCTGCGCAGACGCTAATGGCTCTTGCTCTTGTGCGTGACGTGCCTCACGGAGTTCGTTGATCCGACGCACCATTCGCGCGCGGGCAAAACCGCGTTCGATCCCGAAATTTATGATACCGTAAACCACGATGATTGAGACAAGGATACCGTAAGCCCCGGCGATAAGCGGGATGGAGCTTGGGTTGGCCAACACCAGATCATAGGTCAGTTCGACCCAGGCAAAAATCACATAGAAGATCACCAGCGGAACCCACGTACGCGACAGCACTCGTGTCACCGCGCTACTTTCGGCAATCGGTTTGCCGTGACGCAATGCGTTTGAAATCGCGCTTCGATTGACGATCACCATGACAATATTGATCAGCACGATAACAGCCGACAGCAAGGACGAGATGAAGGCATAGACATCATAGTTCAGCCCCAGCTCGCCGATCCAGATGCCGAACAGGATCGCACAGGCATCGAAACTGGCCAGCACCCATAGCCAACGGTGCAGCCGTCTGGCGTCGCGGTCGCTCAGGACCGGGATGCGGTACTGAGGGAGATACGGCGACAGGATCATGCGCCATAACCCGGCGACGAACCGGCTCACGAAATAGCCGATATTGATCAAGGTGACGGTGAATTGCACTGCCGTATCTTCAAGCGGGCCGAAAAACAGCGCGCCCAGTACATAGGCAACTGCCATCGACACCAAGATGCCTAGCACCCCCATGAAAAAGCGGAAGACCAGGAACGGCATTTTTTCGCTGTACCCAACCGGGTGGTCCATCACCTTGGACGTGACGAACTTGCGCGCGATCCGCTTGCCGAAGATTTCGCGCTCTACCACCGCACCAACAGCGAACAAAATCAACGCAATCAACAGCGTCCTGCCGAAAGCCCAAATCGTGCCGTCGGGGCTGGCGGCTCGCAGGATATAAAGCACTTCGTTTATCGCGACGGGAAGCTGCACGATACGCTCGATCAGCGCGGCTCTGAACCGGTTCGTGCGCTCTTGAAATTGCATCAGCGGGGAATGAGCCTGCATTGCCTCGGGACTGTCCATCGGTCCCTGCCCGTGGGCTTGCGCCGGGGCCGCATCCAGTTGGTTCAACAACTGCCCGTTTTGGTCGATGACCACCACGCCCACGCCGCTTTCCGCGGCTTGTTTGATGATGTCTTTTATCCTGGTGTCGTCCTGGTTGCGCGTTTCCTGGCCCGATGGCAACAGCGACAAGAGACCTTGAGCATCGCCGGAAATCGGTAGCGCACCCCAGAAAACCGACATCAAAAATATAAGTAAAAACTGTCGCACGATGCCCCGCTGATGGCCGGTAAAGCCTGTGCTGACGCTAAGCCAGGCTTCCAGTTATTGCAATCTTGGTGAACCGTCCCCACCTAGAGCGTTCATGCCGCATTACCCGAGGTTTTGCCGGTTCGCTCACCACCTTGACAACACGCCAACACACGCCGCGATGCATGCCCTCCACACGTCCCAACACTCGCAATATCTGTCCCTTTTCCAATGAGGGGCCAGTGGAGTGGCGGACACCGCAAAATGCGGGGTTCGCTATGGTCACAGTCCCCTGCACGGGCATTTTGTCTGTCTTATGTGCGGTTCTCTTTGACATTAAAGGCGTATTTCGCAAAACAGGAACCAACCTGCGGCTGTAGGCGAAAGAAAATTAGTTAGGATCGGCCCATGCCCGACACGGCCCCGACATACCTCCGTGAAAAAAAGCCTGCCCGGCGGGTGATTTTTTATAGCCATGACACCTTTGGGCTGGGGCACCTGCGACGGTCGCGAGCATTGGCGGCAGCGCTCATGGACGGCGATGAAAAGGCGTCGGCGATTATTCTGACCGGATCGCCGGTCGCGGGGCGGTTTACCTTTCCCCGTGGGGTGGACCATATTCGCCTGCCCGGTGTCACCAAGCTGGCCGATGGCAGTTACGTGTCGCACACGCTTGGGCTTGATATAGACGAGGTCACTTCGCTTCGCGCCGGGTTGATCAAAACTGCGATCGAACAGTTTGCGCCCGATCTGTTGATTGTTGACAAGGAACCGACCGGTTTCCGGGGTGAACTGTTGCCCAGTCTTGAATGGCTGCGCGATACCGGCAAGGCCAAGACGGTTCTGGGACTACGCGATGTTTTGGATGAACCCGAGGTGCTGGCTACGGAATGGGAGCGCAAAGGTGCCGTTGCCGCGACAGAAGAGTTTTACGACGAAATCTGGGTTTACGGCGTACATGATGTGTATGATCCAACCAAGGGATTGCCCTTATCGGATAGTGTGCGCGACCGGATGCACTGGACAGGGTATTTGCGACGCGAAGCAACTGACGAGAACGAGGTACCCGACGAACCCTATATCCTGATCACCCCCGGCGGCGGCGGTGACGGTGCCGCGATGGTGTCACTTGTACTTGATGCTTATGAACAAGACCCCGAACTGACCCCGAACGCCAAGTTGATCTATGGCCCGTTTCTGTCGGGCGAGGTGCGTGATGCCTTCGATGAAAGGGTCGAAAAGCTGAACGGGCGGGTGACTGCACTGGGCTTTGATAGCCGTATTGAATCGCTGTATGTGGGGGCCCAAGGGGTTATCTGTATGGGCGGGTACAATACGTTCTGCGAGGTGCTTTCATTCGACAAGCGTGCCGTGATCGTTCCACGGACCGTACCGCGTCTTGAACAGTGGATAAGGGCCAGCCGCGCCGAAGAACTCGGTCTGGTACGCATGCTTGATGAAACCCGCGACGGCATGACCCCCGAAGCGATGATTGCAGCGATCCGCAACCTACCGCAGCAACGCAAACCGTCCGAAGCCGGGGCCGATGGCCTGCTCGACGGGCTAGATGTCGTCGTGGAACGCGGTCGCGCGCTTATGGATCAGGTCTCATGACTGATGCCCCTCTCGCCGTGGTGGTCAAAGGCTGGCCGCGCCTGTCTGAAACCTTTATCGCGCAGGAACTTGTCGCGCTAGAGCAAGCCGGTCTGCGCTTTGACATCTGGTCGCTTCGTCATCCCACCGACCAGAAGACCCATCCCTTGCATGACCGGCTAAAGGCCCGGGTGCGATATTTGCCTGAATATCTGCGTGACGCGCCTGAACGCGTCGCCGCCGCACAGAAAGCAGCGCAGACCATGCCGGGTTATGACGCCGCGCTGGACATTTTTGAACGCGATCTCGCGCGCGATGATACACCAAACCGCCGCCGGCGTTTTGGTCAGGCCTGTGTAATGGCACATGAACTGCCGCCCGGTACCCTGGGTATTTACGCGCACTTTCTGCACACGCCGTCGTCGGTTGCACGATACGCCGCCATTTTGCGCGGCTTGGAATGGAGCTTTTCAGCCCATGCCAAAGACATCTGGACCTCACCCGAGTGGGAATTGCGCGAAAAGCTTGATCCTGCTCGCCACGGGGCCGCATTCGGGGCAACCTGCACTGGCTTCGGGGCACGACACCTGCAAGATTTGGCTGAAGATCCGGGGCGTATCGACTTGGTTTATCATGGTTTGGATCTGGGTCGCTTTCCGGCTCCACCTTCACGCGCGCTGCGCCGTGTGAACGACAGCTTCCGTATGATGTCGGTGGGCCGCATGGTCGAAAAGAAAGGCTTTGATAACCTGATCGACGCATTGGCATTGCTGCCAGCCGCTCTGGATTGGCATTGGACACATATCGGCGGCGGCGACCTTTCTCAGGCCATGAAGGCTCGTGCCCAAGCGCTTGGCATAAGCGGTCGGATCACCTGGCGCGGTGCATGTGATCAGCCCGAAGTCATCGACGCCATGCGTGCCGCTGATTTGTTTGTTCTGCCCTCGCGCATCGCGCAAGACGGTGACCGCGACGGGTTACCGAATGTGTTGATGGAAGCGGCCAGCCAAAAGCTCCCCATCCTGAGCACACCAGTATCTGCCATCCCCGAGTTCATTATTAGCGGCCAGAGTGGCGTGCTGAGCGATGATGCCCCCGAAGCTTTAGCCGCCGCGGTTCAAAGGTTCGCCACCGATCCGACGCTTGGTCCCAAGCTGGCCGAGGCCGCATTCAGCCGCCTGAAGGCTGATTTCACGATGGCCCCTGGCATCGCCCAATTGCGGGCGCGGCTTACAGCTATGTTAAGCCGCGCAGGCTGATGCAGCTAGCGTTCTACGCGCCGCTGAAAGACCCAGGCCATCCGGTACCCTCGGGCGAACGGACGATGGCACGGTCCCTGATCGCGGCACTTGAATGGGGCGGTACCACCGTCACGTTGGCCAGCACCCTGCGCAGCCGTGACGGTGTCGGCGATCGACATGTCCAGCGGCTCGTGCTGGACCAAGCGCAAACCGAAATAAGCCGGCTTGTGCCGCAAGGGCGTCTGGAACGCTGGCAGGCCTGGGTGACCTATCATAATTATTACAAGGCCCCTGACCTGATAGGGCCCCAGGTGGCACAGCGCTTGGGTATTCCGTATCTGCTGATCGAGACAAGCCGCGCTCGTTCGCGGCTCACGGGTCCGTGGTCGCAATTTGCCGAGGCCGCCGAAAGGGCGAGCGATGCGGCCAACGTCATATTCTACCTGACCCAACATGACGCCGAAGCCATCGAACGGGATAGACCTGACGCGCAACACCTTATCCATCTTCCGCCGTTTCTCGCCCACGAGACCCTGCCAGCGCCTTCATCGGGCGACGGTCCCATGCTCGCTGCGGGTATGTTGCGGCACGGCGACAAGTTCGAATCCTACAAGATCATCGCCGAAACGCTCGCCACGCTTCCTCCGCATGGCTGGTCGCTGAACATCGCAGGCGACGGCCCTGCCCGTCCCGAAGTCGAAGCCCTGATGTCCGCTTTCGGCCCGGCGGTGACTTTTCTTGGCCAATTGGACAGGGCGTCAATGGCAAGGGCCTATCGCGATGCCTCGCTGTTTTTCTGGCCCGGCGTGAACGAAGCTTTCGGCCTGGTCTATCTTGAGGCGCAGGCTTCGGGCCTACCGGTGGTCGCGCAGAACCGCCCCGGCGTCTGCGACGTCTTGGCACGCGCGGCCCCTTCGGCCCCTCACCAGGGCGTAGCCCCTCTGGCTGCCCAGATTACCGAGCTTTTGACAGACACGCGATTGCGGACACGACGCGGCGCTGAGGCCCGCCGTCATATCGCGGCCCATCACCTGTTGCCAACCGCGGCCCGGACCCTTCAGGCAGGGCTGGCTGCGTGCGGGGTTCTGCCGTGATCCGACTTGCGTTACTACGCCACGGGCACACGGGTTGGAACCGCTTGGGGCGTATCCAGGGACGTACAGATATCGCACTGGATGAAGAGGCCCGCGCGCAGCTTGCCGGGTTAGGTCTGCCTACGCCCTGGGATCAGGCCGATATCGTTGCCAGCCCGTTGTCGCGGGCGGTTGAGACCGCGAAACTTGTCTCGGGTCGCACACCCGAGACGTCGCCAGCGTTGATGGAAATGGATTGGGGGACATGGGAAGGCAAGCGTGGAGTCGACTTGATCGCCGACCCGTCAAGCGGATTTCGTGATATAGAATACTGGGGCTGGCACTTTCGACCGCCCGGTGGCGACAGCCCCGATATCCTGCGCCGTCGATTATTGCCTTGGGTCGCAAGCTTGAGCCGCGATACAGTGGCAATCTGCCATATCGGGGTGATGCGGGTCTTGCTTGCCCACGCTACCGGTTGGGGCTTCGACGGGCCCGCACCCTTTCAGATCAAACGCAACCGATTATATCTATTGGAAATCTCGCCTTCCGGCTGGCGTGCCATACCTGAACCGATAAGACTGGAACCCCGTCCATGAAGGTCTCAATTGTCGTCACACATCTTTTGGGAACAGGTCATCTGGCCCGTGCCCTGACCTTGGCTCGCGCCTTTGTTGCTGGGGGTCACTCCGCGACTGTCATTTCGGGTGGCATGCATGCGCCCCATCTTGATGGCGAAGGAGTGGAACAGGTGCAGTTACCACCGCTGAGGTCGGACGGGGCGGATTTCGCGCAATTGCTGGATCAGTCAGGTCACATCGCCGGCGATGCGATATTTTCGGCGCGAAGCGCCATGTTGGCCGAACACGTTCAAACCGCCCAACCTGATGTTTTGATAACCGAGCTGTTTCCATTCGGCCGCCGAACCCTCACTGCTGAATTCGTGGCACTTCTTGAGGCTGCCCATAGGCTGCCCCGTCGACCGCTGATTTGTGCGTCGATCCGTGACATCCTTGCCCCGCCTTCCAAGCCCGCAAAAGCAGACCGCACGGACGATCTGGTCGAAAGGTTCTATGACACCGTGCTGGTTCACGCCGATGCAGACGTCACCCCCCTCTCGCTCAGCTGGCCGGTGTCCGACAGGCTTGTCGGCAAGTTGCACTATACTGGCTATGTCGCGCCACCGCCGCCGTTGCCACACCCCGGCAGGCAGGGCCAAAGCGAAATTATCGTCAGCGCCGGCGGTGGCGACGTCGGAGCAAAGGTGTTTGACACGTGCCTTGCCGCAGCCAAGCGTGATCCGAAGCGCCGCTGGCGATTACTGTTGGGAGGCCGCGATGCAGCCACCAAAAGTGCGCGGCTCATGCGCACCGCCCCGGCAAATATCACGATTGAACCGGCACGCCCCGATTTCCGGCAAATGCTGTATCATGCTGCCGCCTCGGTTTCGCTTTGTGGCTACAACACTGCGCTCGATGTGCTGCAAAGCGGCGTTCGCGCGGTCTTCATCCCCTTTGATGCCGGCAACGAAGTGGAACAGGGTCTGCGCGCCGACGCATTGGCGGAATTGACGGGAATAGCAGTCCTGCGCAACGCAGAGCTTACACCGGATGCATTGCTCGGCGCACTTGACCGCGTTGTGTCTGACACCCCCCGCGCCCCCAGAACCACGGGCTTTGACGGGGCAATCGAAACCGTGCGTTGGACTGAAACCATGCGAAAGGCCATGCAATGAACATTGACTGGACCCCCCTTCGCGCGGAGCTGTCCCAATGGCGCAATCAGGACCTACCGTTAGCGATCTGGTGGCGCGATGACGATGCGGTCGCACCGACCCCCGCGCTGGACCGCCTGGCCGCGCTGGCAGAGGATCTGACCCTGCCCGTTCATATTGCGGTAATTCCAAAAGCCGCTGACCCGTCTTTGCCGTTATTCACGCGCAACAACGACATGATCGTGCCGCTGGTTCATGGCTGGCAACATGTCAGCCATGCGCCGCAAGGGGCCAAGAACGCCGAATTCGGACATCCCCGAGAAGGCGCTGGACTTGAGCTGGCAGAGGCGTTGCAGCGGATGCACGACCTGTTCGGCAAGGGTTTGCTGCCGATATTCGTACCGCCGTGGAACCGTCTAGATCCGGCTTTGTTACCCAAATTGGCGCAAACGGGCTATGTGGGCGTTTCGACATATCTGCCGCGCGACAGAAGACAGGCAGCACCGGGTCTGGTGCAGATAAACACGCATATCGATCCGATATTCTGGCGTGGGGATCGGGGTTTGGTACCACCAGAAGACCAGATTGCGCATATAGTTCGGCTGTTACAGGATCGGCGATCAGGGAAGTCCGACGCCACCGAACCTCTGGGGTTTCTGACCCATCATCTGGTTCACAACGAGGATATCTGGAATTTTACCCGTGCGTGCCTCAAGACCTTTCTGGATGCAGGTGCATTGCCCGCACATCTGCACGACCTGCCCTGAAGCGACGCCCGAAAACCTAAGGACGCCCGCGTCTGCGATACGGATATGGCAGATACGATCAGTGTCGATCCGCTCAGCCGCGCTTAGCCATCCATCTTGAGCGCGGAAATGAACGCTTCCTGGGGAATATCCACCTTGCCGAACTGGCGCATCTTCTTTTTACCGGCCTTCTGCTTGTCCAGCAGCTTGCGTTTGCGCGATGCGTCACCGCCATAGCATTTCGCGGTCACGTCCTTGCGCATCGCGCTCAGTGTTTCGCGCGCGATCACCTTGCCGCCGATGGCCGCCTGGATCGGAATCTTGAACATGTGGCGCGGGATCAGGTCTTTTAGCTTTTCGACCATCGCGCGGCCCCGCGATTCCGCGCGGTCGCGGTGCACCATCGTGGAAAGCGCATCGACGGGTTCGTCGTTCACAAGAATCGACATCTTGACCAGATTGTCTTCTCGGTATCCGATCATCTGATAGTCAAAGGAAGCGTAACCCTTGGTAACGGACTTCAGGCGGTCATAGAAATCAAACACCACTTCGTTCAATGGCAGGTCATAGACCACCATCGCGCGGCTTCCCGCATAGGTCAGATCCATCTGAATGCCGCGGCGGTCCTGACACAGCTTCAACACGTCGCCCAGATAATCATCCGGCACCAGTATCGTCGCCTTGATGCGGGGTTCTTCGATGTGATCCACGAACGTCAGGTCAACCATGTCGGCAGGGTTGTGCAGCTGCGTGACCGTTCCGTCTTTCATGTGGATATCGTAAATAACAGACGGGGCCGTGGTGATCAGGTCGATGTCATATTCGCGCTCGATCCGGTCGCGGATAACCTCGAGGTGTAGCAAACCCAGAAACCCGCAGCGGAAACCGAAACCAAGCGCGGCCGAGGTTTCCATTTCAAAGCTGAACGACGCATCATTCAGCGCCAGCTTCTCGATGCTGTCGCGCAGGTCTTCGAATTCGGCGGCATCTACGGGAAACAGGCCACAGAAAACCACCGGCTGCGCAGGCTTGAAGCCCGGCAGCGCTTTTTCGCACCCCTTTTTCTCGTGGGTGATGGTATCGCCGACGCGGGTATCGCGGACCTGCTTGATCGACGCAGTCAAAAACCCGATTTCGCCCGGGTTCAGTGAATCAATCTCGGTCATCGCGGGACGAAAAACGCCGATCCGGTCGACGTGATGCACGGACCCGTTTTGCATCATGCGGATGCGGTCGCCCTTTTTCAGCTGACCGTCCATAATCCGTACAAGGACGATAACACCCAGATAGCTGTCGTACCACGAATCCACCAACATCGCTTTCAGCGGTGCGTCCAAGCTACCCTTGGGTGCTGGCAGACGGTGCACGATCGCCTCAAGCGTTTCAACAATTCCCTGCCCGGTTTTGGCGGATACCCGAATGGCCTCGGATGCGTCGATGCCGATTACATCCTCGATCTGCTCGGCCACGCGGTCGCAATCGCTAGCTGGCAAGTCGATCTTGTTGAGAACCGGCACAATTTCATGGTCCGCGTCCAACGCATGATAGACGTTTGCAAGCGTTTGCGCCTCGACGCCTTGGGTCGAATCGACAACCAGCAACGACCCTTCGACGGCGCGCATAGACCGTGATACCTCGTAGGCAAAGTCCACGTGACCCGGCGTGTCGATCAGGTTAAGAATATATTCCTCGCCATTTTTCGCGGTGTAGTTGATCCGCACGGTCTGGGCTTTGATCGTGATTCCACGTTCACGCTCAATATCCATCGAGTCGAGCATTTGCTCTTTCATATCGCGTAGCGAAACCGTGTTGGTCTCTTGGATCAGGCGATCGGCGAGCGTGGATTTACCATGGTCGATATGCGCGACGATGGAGAAATTGCGGATGTGTGAAAGTGGTGTCATGGGAAAACGATATGGTGCGCTTTTCTGATTTGGTCAATGGGCGGAACAGTGTTGTACGGGGTTGATGAGAGTGTTTGTGCGCAAAGGCCGCCGATTGTTGCCGGCCGACCCGCATTTCTGCTGATATCGTTCGGCCGGGGAAGGTAGAACGCCATGGACAGCGGCTTGAACACGGTGGCAGGGCTTTGCATTCGTGAATTGCCCCAGCACGCGATTTCCGGCATAACGCGTACAGCAGTACGGGCACAATCAGGGGAAACCTGATGCCCGATATCGGTTAGTGAGGCATAAATAATGATCAAAAATTTGACGATGATGTTTGCGCTTGGCGCGCTGGCGGCGTGTGGCGGACCCAGAGGGTACAACCCAAGCGGCGGCTTCGGCTCTGGGGCTGTCTTGTTCGCCCAGGGACCATTGAACACCGCTTGCATGCAATCAGGGCGCAAAGAGGCCAGCAGCGCAAGATGTGGCTGCATTCAGGCCGTCGCGGACCGTGAGCTTTCAAACAGACATCAACAGCTCGGCATCAAGGTTTTTCAGGACCCCCACATTCTTCAAGAGGCGCGGCAGTCTGACAATGCGAACGACAATTCGTTCTGGGCTGCTTGGAAAGCATTCGGCCAGACCTCGGCCACGCTGTGTTCGGCCACCTAAGCAGATACGTGCACTGCCCGCCCCACCCGAGGCCTGCGCGACGAGCGGGCCCGAACGGTCGCGTCAACTAGATGAACCAGGCCTTACGTCTGGGGACGGGTGGGTTCGCCGAACCGGTCGATCAGACGGTCTTTGATCTGGTCACGGGCGGCGCGGTATTGGGCCAACTTGGCCTCTCGGGTTTCACCCAAACCAGTAGGGTCCAGGATGGGCCAGTATTCCACAATCAGATGATAATATCGGGTCAGTTCAAGCGCGCGGCGTTGGCTGGCCGGGCTCAGCGCAATAACCAAGTCGAACGAACTTAGATCGTCACCCCAGTTTTCCATTTCGTCAAAGCTACGAGAGCGGTGCCGTGACAGTTCCACATTCAGTTCCTGGCAGACCGCGATGGAAAAGCCGTCGATCTCCATATCGTTCATCACACCGACTGACTGGACATAGGTGCCTGTGCCATAGAATTTCTTCATCAAGCCTTCGGCCATCGGGGACCGCACTGCGTTGTGATCACAGCAAAACAGCACCGATTGGGGCAGCGTTTCTATCATCTATCCGCCGTAATGCAGGACGCATATCAATGTGAATAACCGTCGCGCTGTGTCCGAATCGATTTCAGCTTTACCTTCCAGGCGTTCCTGAAGAACCCGAGATCCTTCATTGTGTATGCCGCGCCTGGCCATATCAATGGTTTCGATCTGGGCCGGGGCCGATTTCTTGACGGCCTCGAAATATGATTCACAAATTTGAAAATAGTCTTTCACGACTTGCCGGAATGGCCCCAGCGACAGGTGAAATTCAGCGGCCTTTTCGGCATTTTCTGTATTTACGTCGAACACCAGCCGCTTGTCACGGATCGACAAGCCCAGATGATACGGCCCTTGGGGTATCGGTCTGTCGTCGCGGCTTGGTATGGAAAAAACGTTGGCTTCCAGCAGATCGAACATCGCGACCTTGCGCTCCTGTTCGATTTCGGGCGTGGGTGGTGGAAGGTTCGCATCGTCTAGTACGATATGCGTAATCCGGGACATGTGGGGTCTCAATTCATCTGTTAATTCCATCGACCTTAAACCCCGAAACAGGGTTGATCAATCAGGCTACGCGTGACGTGCCGTGCCGTCATTCGTTCAGCTTTTTCAGCCGAGCGGTAACCGACAAGCCGTGCGCCTCAAGGCTTTCCGAGCTGGCAAGCCGCTCGGCGGAAGGGCCAATGGCGCGCAACGCTTCGGGGGTCATCCGTGCCAGCGTCGTGCGCTTCATGAAATCAAGAACCGAAAGCCCGGAGGAAAACCGTGCGGATCGCGCCGTTGGCAAAACATGGTTCGGGCCACCAATATAATCACCGATGGCTTCGGGCGTCCATTGTCCCATAAATATCGCCCCTGCATGGGTAATCATCGCGCTGAGGCTGTCGACGTCCGAAACGCACAGCTCAAGGTGCTCTGGCGCGATACGGTTGCTTAGCATGGCAGCAGTGTGAAGATCAGGGACGACGATGATCGCGCCGTTTTCGCGCCAACTGGCACCGGCAATCGCGCGACGTTCAAGGGTTTCCAACCGTGTCGAGACGGCATCGGCCACGGCCTGCGCGAAACCCGCATCGGTGGTGATCAGGATGGATTGGGCGCTTTCGTCATGCTCCGCTTGGCTCAGCAGGTCAAGCGCGATCCAATCGGCGTCATTATCGGCATCGGCGATCACCAGTATCTCGGACGGGCCCGCTATCATGTCGATACCAACCTTGCCAAACACCCGCCGCTTGGCCGCCGCAACATAGGCGTTGCCGGGGCCGGTAATCTTGTCGACAGGAGCGATCGTTTCAGTTCCATACGCCAGCGCGGCGACCGCCTGTGCCCCCCCGATACGATAGATTTCGTCCACACCCGCAATCCGTGCCGCCAGCAACACCAGTGGGTTCAAGATACCGTCGGGTGTGGGAACGACCATTGCCAGTCGCTCGACACCGGCGACCTTTGCGGGGATCGCGTTCATCAGCACGGACGACGGATAGCTGGCCAGGCCTCCGGGCACATACAGTCCCGCAGCCGACACAGCGGTCCAGCGCCAGCCCAAAGTCGCACCGGCATCGTCCTGCCATTCGGCATCCTCGGGGAGCTGTCGCCGGTGATAGGCGCTGATCCGCGCGGCTGCGAGCTCTAGCGCGGCCCGATCTTTTGCTGACACTTCCGCCACGGCCGCGTCCACCTCTGCCTTGGTGATCCGCAGCGTTTCGGGGGTGAGTGTGATGCGATCAAACTTTGCCGTCAGCGCGATGACCGCCGCATCACCGGTTGCACGGACCTGCGCAATGATGTCGGCGACCGTATCATCCACATCGGGGCTGTCCTCGCGCTTGGCTGATAAAAGAGCCGAGAACGCCGTTTCAAAATCCGCCTGATCAAAACTAAGAAACTGGGGCATGATATTTCCTTTGCCGCCGATAGGCCGACGAACCGGCCCGAGCATGGGTTGGAAAGCGCGCACATGACGTAGCGTGCAGGGAGGCAGGCGCGAACACCTTAACCGAATGTCTCCTCAGTCCGGATGCGAGGGAAAGCTGCGCGATGGGGCCACATAAGGCTTGGTCACGTCCTTCAAGGTCACCTCGATCGCCTCCACGGTCAGACGGATCACCCCATCCCCCGCAAGCGTCAGCAGGATATCCCCCGACGGGGCGTCGCTCTCCACGAATTCGATCTGAAGCAATGACAGGATCGTGTCGGTGTCACCCTTGTTTATGCCCTGGCTGGAAACCCGCTGCACGTTATTGAACATGAGTACTGATTGCACGCGTTCGGCGGCATGGCGCGCTTTGCCCGCGTCCTCCCACCGCACACGATTCAGAAGCAGTGCAAATCGGGCACCTTTCTGGTGCCAGCGCATTTCCGTGGCGGGAAACACTGCATCCTGCGTCAGCGACGAAATCACCTTGAGGTCGTCGGCATCCAGGGCACCCAGATTCAGCGGTGCTTCGCGGCCATCTTCATACCGTGCGTCATCAGTCATTATTCTTTGATCCGTTCGATGTTTGCGCCTACACCGCGCAGCTTCGCCACAACGTGTTCGTAACCGCGATCCAAATGGTAAACGCGGCTGACCTTGGTTTCGCCTTCCGCCGCCATCCCCGCCAATATCAATGAAACGGAAGCCCGAAGATCGGTCGCCATGACAGGCGCACCCTTGAGCTTGTTCACCCCCGTCACAGTGGCGGTACCGCCGTGGACTTCGATATCGGCCCCCATGCGGATCAGTTCAGGCGCATGCATAAACCGGTTCTCAAAGATTTTCTCTTCCAGGACGGAGGTGCCTTCGGCCGTACACAACAGTGCCATCATCTGGGCCTGAAGGTCCGTAGGAAACCCCGGAAACGGTTCGGTCGTCACATTCACCGCTTTGATCTCTCCGTTTCGGCGGGCGACTTTCAGACCCGTTTCCGTTTCGGTTACATCAACACCGGCGGCGTCCAGCTTTTCGCAAAACGCAGCGACCAGATCAATCCGTCCGCCCAGAAGTTCGACTTCACCGCCGCACATGGCGGGGGCCAGCATGTAGGTTCCAAGCTCAATGCGGTCGGTGACCACGCGATGGGTCGCACCGTGCAGACGGTCAACGCCCTGTATTTCGATGCGGCTTGTTCCGTCACCGTCGATCTGTGCGCCCATTGCGCGCAAGCACTTGGCAAGATCTACGATTTCCGGTTCCCGCGCGGCGTTATTGATGACTGTGGTACCTCTGGCCAAGGTCGCTGCCATCATGATGTTTTCGGTCGCGCCGACAGATGCGAAAGGAAAGTCGATCACTGCACCCTTCAGGGACCCACCGCTGGCCTTGGCGTGCAGATATCCGTCGCGCAGGTCGATATCCGCGCCCATAAGCGCCAAGCCGTCGGTGTGGATATCCATCGGACGCGCCCCGATGGCGCAGCCACCGGGCAACGAGACTTCGGCATGACCTTCGCGGGCCAGCAAAGGTCCCAATACCAGATTGGATGCACGCATCTTACGCACGATATCGTATTCGGCGCGGGTATTGATCTGACCGTGACACGACATCGCCTGGACCTGGCCGTCCTGCATCGACGTAACTTCAGCCCCGAGAGAGCGCAGAAGCTCCGTCATGGTTCGGATATCAGACAGGCGCGGCGCGTTGGTCAACGTCAGCGGCTCTTCCGACAGCAGGGTCGCAGGCATCAGCGTAAGGCAGGCATTTTTCGCCCCGGCAATCGGAATTTGTCCCGACAGCGTGCCGCCGCCTTTGACCACTATCGAATCCATCGTTCAGTCTTCCTTGTCTTGGCCAGATTGGCCGTTGCCGGTCTGCGCTTTTGGTTTGCGCGCTCGTGCCTGCGCCTTGCGGCGGGCCATATTGGCCTTCAGCGCGGCCTTTAATCTGTCTTCCCGAAGCGCATTGGGTTTCGGGGGCTTTTGAGGGGCGGTATCCTTTGACATGTCGATTGTCTAGCGTAGCGGGACCACATGGTCCAGATTACGCTTGCACCATATTGCGAATGCGTCTAATCAGCCGCCGATAGTGCTGGAGTAGCTCAGTGGTAGAGCGCGTCATTGGTAATGACGAGGTCGGGAGTTCAATCCTCCCCTTCAGCACCATTTTTCGAAAAACGCGGCCAAAGTCAGTCGGTTTGAAAATATCACCCAGCCTCACAAGTAGCACCCGCGAGGCGTTCTTGCCGAACCCTTTGCATCCTGCGCACGGTCAACCATTGTTCACCCGTTCCAGAATGGACTGACCGGCACCGGCACCAAGCTTGGCGCAGCTTGCCAGCCCTTGCACGAACGGGCGTCGTGCCAGCAAGATCGGGAGCGCCACGCATTGAATGTAGCCCGTAGTCGGCACCAGGGGCGTGAGGTGTACCCCTGCGCCCTGCCCCATCTCCTTGACGGTCTTGTCAATCACGAGGCCCGCAAACCCCAGTTCGTTGATTCCCAATGGACGCTGGCCGCGCGCGTCGATCAACGCATCAAAACTATGACAGAACTTGCCGTTGGAAATCTTTACGCCGCTGCTGGTGTTTTCGACGTCATAGTGATTCCCCAAGGCGATGACTTCGAGCACGCCGATATCGTGCAACGCCAGCATCCGTTCAATCGAAGGGTGCGGCACGCTAGAATAGTTGTCAGCGAATACCGACCCTAGCTTCGACTTTAGCACCTCCAGATCGGCTTCGTTCAGATAGGGCGCTGCCATCTCGAAGACCTCGTGCGCCTTGAGAATGGAAATGCGCCAAGGGCATGGGGTACGATTAGCGTGACCGGCACGCGCTTCGGCCAGATTACTGCGGGCATACTCGAACGGGTCGGTCGCCATACGCGTCGAAAAATACGTATCGACGAAATCATCGACACTCATATCATCGCGTAAGACGGGGCCATCTTTGCCGACTACCGCGCGCAAATCCTTGATAAACAGCGAAAACAACCGGTCAAACAATCCTGTTTGTCCGTGTTGGCTTTCTTCCAGAACACGGTCCTCTGTCAGGGTGTTCAGCTCGGGCAGTGGAAATGGATAATAGTAATCCGCTTCGGGAAGAAGACCTTTTCGCGACAACATGGCGATGCGCGGTAAACTGTGGCCCGCACGCAAAGCCCAGCGCATGCCGTTCTTTTCCTCGATGAAATCACCATGAAGATCCGCTATCGCGACGACCGCATCGATACCGCTCAACGAGGTTCCCAGCACCCCGATATAGTCGCCGGCGATGGCGTGAACGTCCTTGATCGGCCAAAGTGGAATCAGATTGGTATCAGTGGCTTCGTCCTTTGGCAGCCGGGTCCAACTGTGCCCGGTAGCGATGACCACTTCATCAAACAGATCATCCCCCTTATCCAGAGGACTGGCCCAAAAGACGGATATGCCGTTTCGTTTGATGAGAACATCGGTAACCTTGGTGCGCCGGCGTAGTTCGATCTGGTGTCCGGCACCACGTGCACGTGACACCATCTGTGAAAGCTGGGCCTGAAAATAGCGCCCCAGAACCAGACGGCCATAGTAAGTTTTTGCGTCGATCTCTTCAGCCGATAGGCGCATGTCAGCGAGGCTCTTGCGGTCTAGATCGGCGAGCCAATCGCGAAGCGGTGTTATCACCGGTGGGATTTCAAATCCGGCGATATTGGACATCATGCTCGGCGTTGCGGTATCGCTGCTATAGGGCATGCCACTGCCAATTTCAGAACATTTTTCAAATATAACGACCCCGATGGGCGTTTTGGACGCGATCAAGGCAGCCAGCGTATATACCGCTGTTGGCCCTCCGCCGATAATGGCTATGTTTTTCACCCTGTGCGCCCCTGAACTGCTCAAGGTTGAACGTCGGAGCACCGAATTGGTTGCGCGGACACACAAAAGAAATCGTAAAGGGTGAAACATCGCAGCCTGCGCATAGGCAGGCCAACGCACGACCCTTTATACCCGACCATCCAGATCGTCCGACGAGTAGCGTCAAGGCGCGTGATACGCTCTGAAGCCCGCCCAACCACGAGATGCAGTTGCCGCACGTTCGTCGGACGGCACTTTGTTGAAAGTCACTGCCCCGCGTACCATTCGGCCAGTATCTTGATTTGCTCGTCGGTCAGATCTTGCGCCGCCTTGCGCATCTGTTCGGCGCGTTTGCCATCGTTTCTCTTTCCGTCGCGCCACAACTTCAGCTGGGTGATCAGGAACCCCCGGCTCTGGCCCGCCAATGCCGGTGAGATTGGTGCGTCAGCGGTGCGATTCGACCCATGGCAGCTACTACAGGCCGGTAGGTCTTTGGTGCCCTGATTGGCAAGAACATACCCTGCGGTCTCTTTATCCTGAGGCGATGTTTCTAAGCGGGTAGCCCCGACGTCCGTCCCAAATCTACCTGCAAGTCGATCAATCGTTTCATCCTCCATGCCAAGCGCGACCTGTTGCATAATTCCGCTTCGCCGGGTGCCATTGCGATAATGTTCAAGTGCTTCGCCAATATACTCCGGTGTCAGAATGTCCAATCTCGGCACATAGCTGTTTGTGCTGCGGCCATTTTCGCCGTGACATGCGCTGCACGATGCCGGCCCGGGGTTTGTGCCCGTCAACGCGGCCTGGTCTTGCGCGGTCAAATCGCGCACTGCTTCAAGATAGGCCACTACGGACCATACTTCGTCATCACGCTCTCTTGCGGGCCAATAGGGCATGCCGCTCATCTTGACACCTTCCCGCACAATCCAGAACATCTGCTGAGGCTCCCATCTGCTTACCGCTTCGACCACATGCGGTGGGCCGGGGTTCAGCGACTGAGCCGTCGCGGTCTGCTCCTGCCCCGGCACCGCATGGCAAAAACTACATGCGTCTTTGAAATGCAGCGCGCCCAAGGCGACCCTGTCGGGATCAGCAAGATCATCCGGAATTTCCGAGGCCGCCGGTGACCGCAGGCGCACCGATTGCTTGTAGGTGGTGTGCAGCACCCACGTCACCCCCGGCCAATGGCCCTTCCGTGCAGAAACGTTGTAAAGCCCGAAACCGACCACCGTAGCCCCGGCGAGGCCCGCCAGCACGCCTAAGGCCACGATTGTAAGTAACACCCGCTTCATGCGGCTTCCTTTCCTTGTTCAAGCACCTGCCTGACCAGCGCCAGACCCGCGATCAAATAGACAGGCGTACCGATACCGAGCATCAGCAGCCCCCCTAACTGCTGAGCGGTCAAGTCAGCTAGTCCCCCATAGGAACTCGCGTAAAGATCACGCGGGGCAAGGATGATAAGTGCCCCCAAAAGCGTCATGTGCATCGAAGTAAGCAACAGCCCGCCTGCCCCGGCAAGCGGTTGATGGGCGCGAAACGCACCGGCCCACACCAGTAGTCCGGCCAGCAAGAAACTGGCCTGTTCCGCTGCCATCCCCACTACATGCAGCTTTGCCATGCCGTAGAGATAGGGGATGTGCCACCCCCAAACGACGGCAAATTCAACCACCGTGCCGACCAGCGGTGAAACGGCGAAAACCGATGCCAATCGAGGAAACCCAAGCACCAGCAATGGCGCGACAACCGCAACCAGGCCCATATGCCGCAGCATGTGATGCGGAAAATCCGCGGCCAGCCAGCCTTGCATGGGCAAGGCCCAAAGCCCCGCCAGAACCAGCAGACCGATATAGCCCAAAGCAGTCATTGGCAGGTCTGGATCAACAGGGGCGGCAAGGAAACATAGGCAACACCGATGAACGAGATAATCGCCAGCAAGAAAGCCGCGTGTCCCAGGAACTGATGCCTGTCTTCGTTTGTGCCCGCGTCGTTCTCCCAATCTCTGTCCCGCACGATATCCCAATGCCGCCATGCTCTCCAAGCCAGCCAGATGATCGCCAGGAGGGCCACAGCGGTCACCCCCCCGAGCCCGAGCCTGAGCGCTCCTACCTGTCCACCTTTCGCGCAGACCAAGGCCGTGGCCCCGTAGGAGATCGCAAAATGCAGCGCCCACACCAATGGGGCAAAGGTAATCCGCCATACACTTGTGGTTTCGGAAGGGTAGACGGAAGTGTTTTTGATCTGCCGGATATCGGTCATGACAGCCACCCCGGGACCAGCCCCAGTATGACGGCGGTTGTCACGGCCTTCAGGGCCATAAAGTGCCAATACAGCGTCACATTGCGAAGATCGGCATCGTATTTATCCGTGAGCTTACCCCAGACGGAACCTGCCAGGCAGTAACCTTGCATGATCACTCCAGCGAGAACATGCGCGACCAACCAAATCATCAATGCCCACATGATCGCCGGATAGACATGGCTTGTCGGATCCATCTGACGCACTGCCATATACGCCGCGGCCGCACCCGCCAGCGCAAGGATCGGCGCGACCAGCAATGCGGTTCGGGCGATAATGATGCGCCCGCGTGAGTTTGCTTCGCGCGCCGCCACCGTGGAGGCCCAAGCGGCAACAAGCAACACGCCCGCAGCGACCACCCATACCCCGATGGCATGGTCAGCCCCCGCCGGCGGGAAGTCCGGTCGCGCGGTCCAGTAGAAGAAGAACCCGAATATCAGCGAAGCGAACGCCGTGGCATCACCCAGCATCGTGATCCACATCGCCCACCATCCGACGGAATCGGGACCAGAGGCGTAGGTTGGCAACCGTAGCCCAAGCCCCGCTTCGCGAAGATCGTCCTTTGGGGGGCGCGCTGTTGACGTCCACAACCAATACAGCACACAGACGATGGCGAAGGCACCCGAAATTATGGCGGGTGTGTAAATGTGAAACGTCGGGAAGATGAACGCTCCGCCAGTGAACCCCGCAGCCAGTAAGGTTATCCACGCCGGGCCGGTGACACGCTGCACATACATCGGGGTGCCGTCGATCACCGAAGTTACAATGGTTTCGCGCTGATGGTCAGGCGCGTCCTGGAGGTAAAACCGCCCCGCATCCATACGCTCCACCAGCTTGGGTTGATCCCACAGCGGATAGCGGCTGTGAATATAGGGTACCGATCGTACACCCCATGCCTCGGCTGGTACTTCGTGGCTAAACTCCAGCGTGCCCGCGCCCCAAGGGTTGCGCGGTATCTGGGGTTGGTCCTTTTTGGGGCGTAGCAAATCATAAAGGAACACCGCAAACCCCGCTGCGATCACGAATGCACCTATCGTCGAGATCAGGTTCAGCCAGCCCCACCCCGAACTCTCCGGATATGTGAATACGCGACGCGGCATCCCCTTGAGCCCGGTCAGATGCATCGGCAGGAACGTCACGTTGAACCCGGTAAAGATCAGCCAAAATGCCCAACGTCCCAGGGTTTCGGACAACAGCTTTTTGCGCAGGAACGGATAGAAATAATAAACCCCTGCGAGGACCGGAAATACCATCCCGCCAAACAGCGTGTAATGCAGGTGCGCCACGATGAAATACGTGTCGTGAACCTGCCAGTTGAACGGCACGATGGCAAGCATGACACCGGTCAGCCCCCCCGCGACAAATATCGCGAGCGCGCCTGCGATCCACAACATCGGCAGCGACATCTTTACCCGTCCCACCATCAAGGTTGCGACAAAGGCAAAAAGCTGGATGCCGGTCGGTATCACCACCGCCTCGGAGGCCGCGGAAAAGAAACCCAGCGATATCTGCGGCAAACCCGTCGTGAACATGTGGTGCACCCACAGACCAAACGACAAGAAGCCCGTGCCGACAGCGGAAAGCACGATCCAGGAATATCCCACGATAGGCCGCCGGGCCACGGTCGGCACGATCATTGACGCAATCGCGATCGAGGGTAGAAAAACGATGTACACTTCAGGATGCCCGAATATCCAGAACAGGTGCTGCCACAAAATCGGGTCGCCCCCGCGTGTCGGGTCAAAAAACGGCCAATCGAAAGACCTTTCCAGTTCGAACAGGAAATCGCCGGCAATCAGCGGCGGGAACGCGAACAGGATCATCCCGCCTACGACCATCACGTACCAGGCGTACAAGGGCATGACGTTGACCCGCATTCCCGGCGGTCGGCATTTCAGCGCCCCGACGATCAATTCCACCGCTGCGGCAATACTTGCCACTTCGATGAACGACAGGCCAAGCAACCAGATATCGGGGCCGATACCGTCCTCTTTCGTAGCCAGCGGCGGATACATGAACCATCCGGCTTTGGGCGCGGCATCGAACAGCAGCGATCCAAGCACGAAACACCCACCGATCAAGAAGCACCAATATCCATAGGCGCTAAGCCGTGGAAAGGGCATGTCGCGCGCGCCCAGAAAGGCAGGCAGCAGCAAAATACTGATGGCTTCGAACATCGGTACGGCGAAAAGGAACATCATCGCCGAACCATGCATGGTGAAAAACTGGTTGAACCGGTCCGCATCCAGGAAGGTGCTGTCGGGAAAGGCCAGTTGCACCCGCATGGCCAATGCCAGCAACCCGGCGATCAGCATGAACGTCAGCGCGGTCAGCGAATACCACGTGCCCACCTCGCTGTTGTTGACCGCAGACCAGTAACGCCACCCGGTGGGGGTTTTCCACGCCGCCCGCAGTTGGTCTGTTCCGCGCTTTTGTTCGGCTTCGGGTACTGGTTGCGCCAACATCTCCTCCGTCGGGGGAAACGGGCCTTGCGGAAGGGGCAACGAACGTCGTCCAGTCATTTCAGGCCCTCCAGATAGGCGGCAAGTGCGATCAGATCATCCTGAGACAGAAAGTCATATGTGGGCATGTCGACTTCGGGCTTCAGAGCATCGGTGTGACCAAGCCAATTCGCGAAATCGTCAATCGTAACGCCCAGTATTCCGGCCCCCAGCGACACGCGGCCACCGACATGAGTGAGGTCCGGCCCGACCAGGCCGGTGGCCGGGGTACCGCGCACGGTGTGACACGCACCGCACCCTTCGCGGGCAAAAACCTCGGCACCGCGAATTGCCGCAGGTGTTTCGGGTACAAGAGCATCTTTTGCCTGTGCATCCAGCCACTCTGCAAAGGCATCTGGGGTCATGGTCACGGCCTCGAATGCCATCAATGCGTGCGACGCTCCGCAGAATTCGGCACATTGTCCCCGGAATATCCCGACCTTTTCCGGCAGAAAGGACAGATAGGTCTCGCGACCGGGGATCATATCTGCCTTGCCACCCAACGCCGGGATCCAAAGCGCATGAATGACGTTTTGAGCGTTCAGCACCAAACCGGTGCGCTGGCCTACAGGTAGGCGCAGTTCGTTGGCAGATGTGACCCGGCTACCATCAGGCAGTTCGTATTCAACTCTCCACCACCATTGTTCTGCGGTAACATGAATCCGCATCCCGTCGGGCGCACTGCGCTGCGCCGACATCAGCGGTAGGCTGTAGATCAGCAGCCCGCCCAGCAACACCACCGGAAAGATAACACCCCCCCCGATGATCAGGGCCTCGGCGGCACGACGTGACATCGCGCGGGGGTTGATACGGGTGACATAAACGAACAGCCCGCCCACAAGCAGCCACAAAACGGCAGCCCCGACAAACAGGACAAGTGCGAGATCATAAAGCCTTCGTGCATCAGCACCAGACGGATCAAGCACGGACTGTCGCCCTTCGCATGCCGAAACAAGAAACAGCGCAGGCAGGATGAACCAGGCCCGGCGGCGGAACGTCCACTTGCACCAATGCAGCGCCGTCCGCCCCAGAGATAAGAATGATCGCCTTGTGCAATGCACAATCGTAAAAATCGTGTACATAAAGGGCCCGCCAACCGAAGAATAAAAAATGTCTGTCGAATAATTATCCAAGGTTAACGCACCTTATGGCGACCTGTCCACGCTCCGTTGAAAAGGCAGGTATTTTTCCTACCGCCGTCCAGATCGCGAAACCTTTAGGCAGTCGTGGCATCGGATTTTGTGCGGTGGCCAGCTAAGATTGCCTCGACAAGAACCTGAACGCGCAGTGCTTCGTCCAACGTGGCCAACCGGTTTGGCTTACCCGCACAGAGCAATGCCAGATCATCCAGCTGCGCCTTCAGGCTGACAGCGCGCGGGTCCGCGTCGTCCTTGTGAAGGGCGGTAAAATTACCGCCCGTGGATTGCGCATCTCGGTAGAAATCCGAGACCCGGCGGCTTGCTTTCGCACCCTTGATTGTCAGCTCTTGCCGGTCGGGTTGCGCCCCGCCTATGCTGCCCATGACCGTCACGATCTGGCCCTGCGCCGACGTGAGCCGCGCTGCGATATGAGTTTCGCATAGGTCTTGATCCAAAGGATAGTCGGGTTGGGACCACACCAGTGTCAACGGGCCGAGGATACGTTCTGAGAAGAACAGAAAATGCGAGATCACCTCGCGGGTCATGCCCCCTTCGCTGCGAAAACGCAGCCAATCCGCCGTTTGCTGCCAGCCGCGCGGCCATTGCGCATAGGTCAAGATAATGTCCGCGCCGACGAGGTCACCCAGATCGCCTGCTTTTACCGCAGAGCCGGTATCGGCAAGTGCCGCCCCCGCAGCCTGTGTGAAATTCACCGCCACAGGAACGTCAAATGCCTTGAGCCTCTCGACCATATCGCGACTTTCCGCGACATCGACACCCAACGGTTTTTCAAGGAAAATCGCCTTGCCACTCGCCGCGGCCGCCAGTGCATAGGTTTTACGGGGGATCGGTGGGCAGGCCAGATACACCAGATCTGCGGCTTGAATGGCTGCATCTGCACTGGGCACAAGGCGGGCGTCTGGTGCAAGGGTCAGTGCGGCATCGCAGGCCCCCTTGTCCGGGTCCCAGATTGCAGTGACGGTGTAGTGGGGATGTTTCTCAAGATGTTCCAGCATACGTCGGCCCATGATACCAAGGCCGATAATTGCAGTTCTGATTGTCATCCTCGATTTCCTCTTGATGCGGGCATGTGCAGGATTGGCCGTATCGTTGAAAAAGAAAAGCCAAAACCCCGTATTCGCGGCCGACGATTGGGTTTATCGCCCAAAAAGGTTCTAGGCGGTGGCGAACCGGGGGAATTTAATCTAAGCTTGTATAAATTCACATAAAACGGAGGGCATCTTGTGACAGATGTGACGACGGCGGGTATTCCTGCTCCCGACGGTGCGGCGGATATGATCGATACCGATTACGAAATCGGTCAGGACAACCATGAAGGCAGCGTAGGTCCGATTGGTTTTGACATTCACAATCCGGTTTTTGCAATCTCCGGTGTCAGCATCGTGGCATTCGTATTCTACACCCTGGCGTTGCCAGAGCAGTCCGGTGCGCTGTTCAGTTGGCTATTCTCTTCGGTGACAAAGAACTTTGATTGGTTCTTCATTTCAGTGGGTAACATATTCGTCCTGTTCTGCCTGTTTCTGATCATCACCCCGCTGGGCAAAGTCCGACTGGGCGGCTCTGACGCGACACCGGATTACACGTACCTTGGCTGGTTTTCGATGTTGTTCGCCGCCGGCATGGGCATCGGGCTGATGTTCTACGGTGTGTCGGAACCGCTGTCGCATTTCTCAAGCTCGCTTGGCGGTACGGCGTTGGGCGAAAACGGCGTGCGCACCGACTGGGCCCCCTTGGGTGCCGCGGCTGGCGATCAGGCAGAGGCCACGCGCCTGGGAATGGCCGCCACCATATACCATTGGGGCCTTCACCCCTGGGCGATTTATGCGGTGGTCGGGCTGGCCCTGGCGCTGTTCAGCTACAACAAAGGACTGCCCCTGACGATCCGATCGGCCTTCTATCCAATTCTGGGCGAACGTGTCTGGGGTTGGCCGGGTCACGTTATTGATATTCTGGCGGTTTTCGCGACGCTTTTCGGGCTGGCCACGTCACTGGGCTTTGGGGCCACTCAAGCCAACGCAGGTTTGAACGAATTGTTCGGGCTACCAGTCGGCTCGACGGCTCAGGTCCTTTTGATCACAGGTATCACGGCAATCGCCACCGTGTCGGTGATGAGGGGCCTTGATGGCGGGGTAAAGATCCTGTCGGAACTGAACATGGGGCTGGCTTTCTTGCTGTTGGCGTTTGTGCTTCTTGTCGGTCCGACATGGACGATCCTTGCAAATTTCGTGACGTCGCTTTTGGCATACGGAGAATACTTGCCCGCCCTGTCCAACCCTTTCGCGCGCGAAGACGTCAACTTTAGCCAGGGCTGGACCTCGTTCTACTGGGCGTGGTGGATCAGCTGGTCCCCTTTCGTGGGTATGTTCATTGCCCGTGTCAGCCGAGGCCGGTCGGTGCGGGAATTCATCACTTGCGTACTGCTGATTCCCAGCCTGGTCTGCGTCCTTTGGATGAGCGTGTTCGGCGGCGTAGCCATTCAGCAAGTCATACAAGACGGCTATACCACTGCACAGGACGCAGAATTGCCGCGTCAGCTGTTTGCGATGCTTGACCAGCTTCCGCTGGCGGGGATCACCTCGGCGATTGGTATCGTTCTGGTCATCGTCTTCTTCGTGACATCGTCCGATTCAGGTTCGCTGGTCATCGACACGATCACAGCCGGCGGCAAGGTGGATGCTCCGGTTCCACAGCGTGTGTTCTGGTGCATTTTCGAAGGCGCGGTTGCGATGGTGTTGCTATTGTCCATCGGTGGTTTGCAATCGCTTCAGTCAATGGTGATTTCCACAGGCCTGCCCTTTGCCATCGTCCTGCTGTTCATGTGTTACGCAATCTACAAAGGTTTGCGGTCCGAACGAAAGAACGCTTGAAACCGCCCCCCCCCGCGAGGATCGTCTTGCGGGGGTGCGACCTTTGACATCACCGGGCAACCGTCGTTCAAAGCGCCGGCAATTCTCCGCCTTTGACAGCGAAACAGACGGTCTACATGGCCGGCTTGTTATCCGACAAAAATTGTCGGGTTGACTTAACATACAGTTTCAGTCAGGAATATCTGACGTCAAGCCACCCCTCGACCCATGTGGGGAAGCCCGACACCGTTCAATGTTAGGTTTTCCAGATGACACATCCCCTCCCGTACCAACATGTCTTGCAACCTGCCCTGACCAGCGCCGGTTTTCATGCATCGTCGTTAATCGGTGCCGGAACGTCACCTCTTGCGGGTGCAGGTGCGCAATGACGTTTCATTCTCCGCCCCGTAAGCAAGCGAAGCTGGATACCCTGCCCACCTATGCCGCCAAAGACCTGACTGAAGGCGGGGATCTGGCCCAGATCGTCCTGGACGAACAAACTTACACCTTGCGCATCACACGCGCCGGCAAGCTGATTCTGACGAAATGACCCGTGGCGCTTATAAACGCGGCGGCGCATCTGTTGGTCTCATCTCGGATTTAAGCGATATCGAGGCCGCGTCGGTATTGTATTTCCGCATGTGGTTTGACGGTCCGGTCACACAGGCCCAGGTTTCAGCGGATATAATGGCGGTACTGGGTCAAACGCATGGCGAATCTGCTCTGCGGGCATTCGATCAGCTATGCAGCCTTTGTTCCAAATATGGTCGGCGCCCTTTGATGCGGCATTCAGTGATGTGCAAGTGTTTGGGATCCGACGAATCCTGTTTCGCCAATTTCATCGCAACCGCGACTGATGGTGACCACGAAGATGCGATGTTGATCGCGACCCTGTTCGTCCGGGGGGACATGGCTCCGCTCATCGCGTCGCTCGCCGCGGACTTTGGGGTGGCATTAAAGAAAATGCGGCTTGGGGCGTCTCGGGGTATGCGCGGAGTCGATGCGCGACCGACGCTCCACTAGGCTTTGCGCGGTTGAAGATAGCCACTGCCCCGCACCCTCTGCCAGGTCAGGCAGCCTGTGCAATCCGTCAACCCGACCCCGTATATCTTCACTTTTCTTTTATAAATTACATGGCGCATTTCTGAAGGTTTAATAGTTGACTGTTTTAATAAGACTTGATAGCTCGCCTTTAAATTAGGTAGCCAATCGTCCGCGACACAGCCCCCGAACAACAGCCCACAACGGGCACTTACGAGGGCCGTATGACACAGACCAGAATCCCCAACTCGCTCCGAAATCCAACAAAGACGTATAAGATCGGTATTGTGACCGCCGCCGCGATCGGCGCGGCATCCCCCGCAACACTTTATGCGCAATCGACCAGCGATCCGCTTTTACTGCCGGGAATCGAGGTGGAAACATCCGAACCGGTAGCACCGACACCAAAGCCGGTAGCAAAAAAACAACGTCGCGCCGCCCCCGCAGCGCCCCGGCGTCAGGCACCTCGTACGCAGGCACCTGTGCCGACGCCTGCGCCCGTGGCACCCGTTGCCGCGGCGGCTCCCTCCCCCAGCGGACCGGTTGCGGGTGAGAACGGTCTTTCGCCCTATGCCAACCCCGACGCCGGATATCAGGCTGTGCGTTCAGGCAATTCGTTGCTGAGCCAGCCACTGGTCGACACGCCGCGCTCGGTCACCGCGGTGACCCAACAAGTATTGCGCGACAAGAACGCTACCTCGGTACGCGAACTTGCCCGCACGACGCCCGGCATCACACTGGGCACCGGTGAAGGCGGAAATGCTTTTGGTGATGTCCTGTTTATCCGCGGATTTCAGTCATCCAACGATGTGTTCATCGACGGCATCCGCGATTCAGGCGTCGCAGTACGTGAAACATTCATGACCGAACAGGTCGAGATTACCAAAGGGCCGTCAGGGTCCATTGCGGGGCGCTCCACCACCGGTGGTTCCCTTAATCTGGTGACAAAGAAGCCCCAGGATACCGATTTTTTAGAATCCACCACCACGTTCGGTACCGCCAAACTGGCGCGTCAGGAGCTGGACTGGAACAAGGTCTGGAATGACCGTTTCAAGACCCGGATCGGATCATTGGCGCAAGTCAGCGACGTCGCCGGTCGCGACAATAGCCAGGATGACCGTCTGGGTCTGTCGGTTGCCGCAGAGTACAAGGCGACAGAAAAGCTGACCTTCAACCTGGAAGCATACCGGTTGGAGATGAAGCAGATGCCGGATTGGGGTGTCCCTTGGGATGTAAAAAACGGGGTACCCTTTACCGAACCAGGCGCAGGCCGCCCTACGCTGGATCGGTCGACCTTTTATGGCAATACCAATCGCGATTTTCAGGACGCCACACAAAGCGTGGCGACCCTGGGCGCGACCTATGAAATCAGCCCCGGCATGACCTTTTCCAACCGGACCCGCATCAGCAAAACCGAGAACGATTATATCGTGACCGGCCCGGAAGACCCCGATACCACCAACCCCGATCCATACCAATGGACGCTGGTCGCGCACCCGCAGGCCCGGTATCAGGTGAACGACGTTCTCGCCAATACCAGCGAACTGTCGTTCGGTTTCGATACCGGCAGCGCAAGTCACGATTTTGTCGCCGGCTTTGCCGTGGTTCGAGAAGAAGTCAGCCAGCAGGGCTATCTTGAGCGGACAACAAACAGCGCAGGTGTTACGACAACACGCGGGCTTTCCGACTGCACCGTCGCGATCTACAATCCTGACCCCAACAGCTGTCCGAACCCGACGACGGTGCGCGACCCCAATGCCACGCTGACCAAGGTCACGACGAAATCGTTCTATCTGAACGACACGATCACCTTTAACCCGCAATGGCAGTTGAACCTGGGCGCACGGGTAGACGACTATAGCATCAGCCGCACCACCACGGCAGCCGGGTCAACCACCTTCAGCCGCGATGACGTGATGTTCAACTGGAACGCCGGTGTTGTCTGGAAACCGCGCGAGAACGGGACCGTCTACCTTTCCTATGCGACGTCAAGCAATCCTTCGGGGCAAGAGCTTGACGCGGGTGCCGCCTATGGCGGGCTGGGGGCCGCAAACGCACCCCTTTCACCAGAGAGGAACACCGCATTAGAACTCGGAACGAAATGGCAGTTCGGTGATTTTACGGCCACCGCCGCGGTATTCCAGACCGAAAAAAACAACGCTCGCGAAACGTCGGGCGGCGGCTCCACCCCGTTGGTCATAACCGATACCGGTGAATATCGCATTCGCGGCATCGAACTGGGCATGGCCGGCAAGATGACCGAAAAGCTTAGCGTGTCCGGTGGTTTGACGTGGATGGATAGTGAGGTTCTGAGCAGCAGCAATCCCAACAACATCGGAGCAGACTTCGCCAATATTGCGCATGAACAGTTCAACCTGCTTGCCCGCTATGAATACAACGACAAATGGAGCTTTGGCGGCCAAGCCACGTGGCGTGGCCCTGTCCAAGGCGGGTTGTTTGCGGCGACAACCGGCAACAACCTTCCCAGCTTCTGGCGGTTTGATCTGATGGCCGAATACGAGATCACGGATGCCGCTTCGGTAAACTTCCGCGTCGATAACGTGTTGGATGAAACCTACTATGACGCTGTGTACCGCTCGAGTGCGCCGTTTTCCTACATCGCGCCGGGACGCTCTGCATCGGTTTCGGTCAGCATGAAGTTCTAACCCACCACCCACGTGGCAGGCGGTGTTCTATCGCCTGCCGTTTTCCAACCGAAAGGACATTTTATGTTGGTCTGCGTCGAAGATATCCTGTCTGCGCAAGAACTGTCCGATATCCGGGATGCGCTGAGCACTGCTGAATGGGATGACGGTCGCGCAACAGCAGGTGCGCAATCTGCGCAAACCAAGCGCAACCGGCAAATTCCGCTCAACAGTCCGGTGCTTCCCGATCTGCAAACGCTGGTGCTGCAAAGGCTGATGGCCAATCCTACGTGGGTTTCCGCGTCGTTGCCGCTGCATGTTCTACCGCCAATGTTCAATCGGTACGAACAATCCGAGACCTTCGGCGTTCATGTCGACAATGCCATTCGGGTCAACCCTCAGACCGGCCAGCGGCTGCGCACCGATCTGTCCTGCACCCTGTTCCTGAACGACCCTGACGACTATGACGGGGGCGATCTGGTCATCGAAGACAACTACGGCACCCAATCTGTCAAACTGCCCGCCGGGCACTGCGTTCTTTACCCATCTACATCTTTGCATCAGGTCACACCGGTGACGCGCGGTGCCCGTGTGGCATCGTTTTTCTGGGTGCAATCCATGATCCGCGACGGGGGGCAGCGTGAAATCCTGTTCGACCTTGATCAATCCATCCAAGCGCTGTCAGCAACTGCGGGGTTGAACGACGCCACCGCTGTGCGTCTGACCGGCATTTATCACAATCTTATTCGGCAATGGGCGGAAACGTGACATGAAATTTGCAGCTGTTCTGACCACCGCGATAATGACTGCCCTGCCACAGGTTGCCGCCGCCGATACCGCATCGGTGAATGTTGCGTTGATAAACTTTGCTGACCAATGGATCGGCCCTGCCCTGTCGGAACCGATGCGGGACGCGGCGCAGGGGGGCGGCCATTCACCGTTGGCCATGTTCATGGGTGCCGACATTGTCGTGAAATCGGTAATGTTCGGGTTGGCGCTTGCGTCAGTGCTTGGCTGGGCTGTCTGGGCAGGCAAGATGCTTCAAGTCTACGTGGCGAACAACCGGCTGCGCCGGTCCTACAGGCAACTGGCGCGCGCCGGTACGTTGACCGGTGCGCACCCAAAGACCTATTCAGGGCCGGTGCGGGTCATGGTTGACGCGGCACAGGCTGAAATCGAGATATCGTCCGGACTGGGGAAGGACGGTGTCAAAGAACGGATGGCCTCGGAACTGTCGCGTATCGAAGCCGGTGCCGCCCGGTCAATGCAGTCGGGCGCGATGGTGCTTGGCTCCATCGGGTCGACGGCCCCTTTCATCGGCCTGTTCGGCACCGTCTGGGGGATAATGAACAGCTTTATCGGCATTGCCGAAAGCGGCACCACCAGCCTTTCGGTTGTTGCCCCCGGTATCGCAGAGGCGCTTTTGGCGACCGCGATCGGGCTGGTTGCCGCCATTCCGGCCGTGCTGCTTTACAATCATATCACGCGGGTGGTGTCAGGGTATCGGGCACGGATCGGTGACGCAGCCGCATTGGTAGAACGCTGCCTGTCGCGCGATCTTGACCGTCGTGCCGCAGAGGCGGTACCCGCGCGGACCACCTTGCGCAATTTGGCGGCGGAGTAGAGCAATGGGTGTGCGACTGTCCGACGGCGGCGATGAACTGGCACCGAATGCTGACATCAACATCACACCATTTATCGACGTGATGCTGGTCCTGCTGATCATCTTCATGGTGGCCGCCCCCCTTTCCACCGTTGACGTAAATGTCGAACTCCCGGTGGCGACCGGCACCCCCGCTGCGCGCCCCGCTGACCCGGTGTTCGTGACGATCCACAAGGATCTGAGCCTAAGCGTCGGTGACGGCGATGTGACGCTGGCCGATCTGAACATGCAGCTCGGCATGCTGACCAAGCTCGATTTCAGCACCCGCATTTATATCAATGCAGACCGGTCGGTCCCTTACGGCGAAGTGATGGCGGTGATGAACCGCATGCGAAGCGAAGGCTACCTGAAAATCGGGTTGGTCGGTCTTGAGGACGAGGGCAGCCGAGCCCCGGGCGTCGCGCCTCCGGCGGAGAATAGCGCGAAATGAGCTTTGCCTATGCTGCTTCGCCTAAATCGGGCCTGATGCTTGGTATTGGCCTGAGCATTGGGGTTCACGGGGCCCTGATCGCATTGTGGTTGACACAAGCCGCCGCCACCGAACCCTTGCAGGACCAAGGCATTCAGGGGCGCGAGCTGATTGATCTGGCCGAGATTGAAATGATCATGGCCGCCCCTGAGACCGATCTGCCCGACGGCGACCCGGCCCAGGACAGTCAGGCAGTGATGGAAAGCCCGTCAGAGCGTATAGAGGCCAAAGCGTCCAACGACCCGCTGTTGGCCCAGGTTCCACGGGCCCCGGATGACCCGGAACTACAGTTCAAAATTGCCAATCCGGACCAAAAGGTCGAAACCGAGAAGGAAGCAAAGGAAATCCCCACCGAAGTGCCCAAGGAAACCGCGCAGGAAAGTGCGCCTCAAAGCGTCGCGGCCGCCCCCAAGGCCAGTGCGGGCCAAGACGAACAAGACCAGAGTGCCGCGCAGGAACAAGGGCTGAGCGACGCGGAACAGGCCGAGATTACCGACTGGCAAAAGTCACTGGTGCTGGCGTTGAATGCTGCCAAGGATTATCCGCGACGCGCCCGCAAAGCCCGCGCCGAAGGCACGGTATCGGTCGCGTTTTCCCTGGATCAATACGGTCGCATCAAAGCCCGCGAGGTATCGAAATCATCGGGATGGCCGGTACTGGACAAAGCGGCGCTTGATATTTTTGACCGGCTCAAGGCTTTGCCCGCGCCGCCGGCGGCAATGGGGGCCGGGCCGTTTGATCTGGCGATCCCGATCAGCTACAGGTTCCGCTGAATTCAGTCACTGCATCGGGGGTGATATCGGCGACCGTCGCACAGCCGCAAAGTGCCATCGTCACCTCGAGCTCGTCGCGCAATCGGCGCAACACCTGGCTTGCACCGCGTGCCCCGTTCACTGTCAGGCCATGCATCACGGGGCGCCCCACCAGCACTGCCTCGGCGCCCAGTGCAAGCGCTTTGAACACGTCGCTACCGCGCCTTACCCCACCATCCAGATAGACCGGCACTGCGCCTGCTACCGCCTTCGCAACGCCAGCCAGACGGGTGATTGGCGCAGGCAATGTGTCAAGAACCCGACCCCCGTGGTTTGATACGATGATACCTTGCGCGCCTGCCTCGACCAGCCGTGTCGCATCCGCCGGGCGCAGGCATCCTTTGATGATCACCGGCACCGGACTGTCCTTGATCAATCGCAGCAGGTCCGCCCACGTCGGCGCAAAGACCATCATGCCATCGAACACAACGCTTTGCCCCTCTTGCAACTGGGGGCGCGGCGGCTGGGGTAGCACGTCAAGCATGACCGGGCGCACTTCGGCCGGCAGCGCAAAGCCCGCGGCGACTTCACGGTCGCGCAAGCCGTTGATCGGCGCGTCCAGCGTCACCACAAGCGCTTCTGCACCGCAGTTTACCGCGCGGTCGACCAGCATCATCGTCGTATCGTGATTGCCCTGCATGTAAAGCTGAAACCAGCGTCGCCCCGGTATCGTCGCAATGTCTTCCGGGGGGGTACTGGTTTGGCAGCTCAGTACCATCGTCGCATCTTGGGCGGCAGCCGCCATTGCGGTTGCGGTTTCGCCGTCGGGGTGGAACAGAAGTTGGAACGCCATCGGTGCAACAATGATGGGATGTGCCGCTGCACCCCCTAAAATTCGGGTCCGGGTGTGCCCCCCGGCGCAAGGGGTCAGCAGCTTGGGCAACAACCCTATCCGTGCGAAAGCCGCACGGTTCTCGGCCACGCTGTGCTCTGCTTCCGCGCCGCCTTCGAGATAGGCAAGTGCGTCTGGCGACAGTTGCTTTGCCGCCGCGATTTCGAAATCTGATAGGGTCAAGGGCATGGCGCACGAATACCTGACAGTTTCAGTTTTACAAGTCATTTAATCGTCGCTTCTCCCGCCCGTCAGCGACGCCCGAGCCCAAGATCAGGCCCGCCTTTCCCTGTTCGATCCGCTTCACAAAGTGACAAGAGAAACCCGGTCAGCGTTCCTGCTCCCAGATTGGCGTTGGCCAGCAGGTCAGGCGGCTTTGATTTGGCCAGACCGAAGAAATACATTCAATGATTGTCGTGTGTGCTATTTTTCGACTTAATGGCCGAAACGAAAGGACCACATGGAACATTCATTTTCTCTCGACGACGTCGAAGCCCTCGCTTTTGAAACGCTCGCTGCTGCCGGTGCCGCGCGCCCGGCAGCCCGAGCGGTGGCGCGTTCCACAAGACTGGCCGAGCGCGACGGTATCCGCAGTCACGGCTTGTTGTACCTTCCGATCTACGCCGAACATCTGATGTGCGGGAAGGTTTCGGCATCGGCCACCCCATCGGTCACAACACCGCGCAGCGGTCTTGTCCATGTCGATGCCGATCACGGGTTCGCCCATACGGCAATCGACGCCGGATGGGACAAGCTGGTCGAAGCGGCGCAAAACAACGGCATCGCTGCGATGAGCGTCAAGAATTCCTATAACTGCGGGGTACTGGGGCATCACGCGGAAAGGCTTGCCACAGACGGACTGATCGGGCTGTGTTTTACCCATGCGCCCGCGTCAATTGCCCCGCCGGGCGGCAAACTACCCGTCGTGGGAACCAATCCGTTTTCCATCGCGGTACCAGGTGAAAAAGGCGAAGCGTTGCTGGTAATCGACCAATCCGCCAGCGCCATCGCCAAATCCGAGATCTTGTTACGCAGCCGCGAAGGCGTGCCGATCGAACCCGGATGGGCTCTGGATGCACAGGGGAATGAAACCCTTGATGCGGATGCCGCGCTTGCGGGATCGATGTTGCCATCTGGCGGCTACAAGGGGTTCGGCGTCGGTCTGCTGGTCGAAATCCTTGCCGCGGCACTGACCGGGGCCAATCTCAGCACCGAAGCCAGCCCGTTTTCCGGACCAAAGGGCGGTCCTCCGGGGACAGGGCAATTCTTCATTGCGATAGATCCCGCTGGTTCAGGGGAAGCCGGGTTTTGGGGGGCTATGGCGCGGCTTGCCGCGTCGATCACCGACCAACCCGGCGCTAGATTGCCGGGCAAGCGCCGCGCCGATAACCGAGCCAGGATTGAAGCCGAAGGCGTAAAAGTCAGCGATGATCTGTTGGCCCGGATCAAGACCATCGCTGCTTCACCGTCGTGACCGCCGCCGTCGGATTAGGCGGGGCATGTCGGCCACAGGCCGGTTTTCATCGTGCGATTCACCCGGATCGCGCGCGGGCGCAGCTGGATCGTGCTCAGCCCCGTTGTTTCATGCCGGACTGGGGCTCGCGGCATTTGCCCGCCATGCCATCAGTATAGGCAAGGCGCACAGGGCCATTCCGAATGTGAAGGACAATAGATAGCCAAGGTTTGCCAAGCTGTTTTGCGGCATCGCGATCAGGACACCACCGAAAAACAGCATCACCCTTAACGGCAATGCCGTGCGTCCGAGTAGCGGGCCAACGAGTATCACATAGCCTTGCAAGGCGGATGAGATCATCGCAACCCCGAGCAACGCGCAACTTAACGCAACCGTGATCTCCCATGCCGGTGCCTGACCGATCAATGCCGGGTTCAACACAAAAAAGAACGGAGCGATATAGATGACCCCGCCCAAGCGCATCGCCTCAAACCCTGTGGCGATCGGGTTGGACCCTGCCATCGTAGACGCCGCGAACGCACCTAGCGCGACGGGGGGGGTGATATAGCTGACCATCCCCCAGTAAAGAATGAACAGGTGCACCGCCAGCTGATTGAGCCCGCCCGCCTCGAGAGCTGGGGCAAGAACCACCGCAAGGAAGATGTAGCAGGCTGTGACCGTCATCCCCATGCCAAAGATGAACGCGGTGATCGCGCCCATGAGCAACAGAACCAACGTGTTGTCCCCGGCCAGAAACACCAGTTCGTTTACCAAAGTCCCCGCCAGCCCCGTCGCCGAGAACGAGCCTACGATAAGGCCAACGCCCAACAAAATCGCTGTAAGTTCAGCAAGGCCCATGCCGACGCCGACGATCATATTGCCCAAACGTTCGAGGTTCAGCCGGTGGCTTGCCCGGAACTGGTTGACCACCAGCAGCAGCACAGTCGCATAAAACGGCGCAGAGGATTCCTTGCGCAGGACAATCATCATGTACAGCAGCAGTGCGAATACAAAGATATAGGGCCAGCCTTCAGTCATCACGACCTTTAGCCGCGGCAGGTCCGGCTTTGGCAGGCCGCGCAGACCACGTTTGGCTGAATACGCGTCGATCTGGGTGAAAAGACCCCAATAGAACAGGATGCTGGGGATAGCTGCCGCCAGGGCGATCTCAACATAGGGGCGCGACAGAAATGACGCCATCACAAAGGCCGTGGCACCCATGATCGGCGGCATCAACACGCCACCGGTTGATGCGCATGCTTCGGTTGCGGCCGCCGTTCTGGCCGAAAACCCGGTTTTTCGCATTGCGGGAATGGAAACTGCGCCGGTGGTCAGGACGTTGGAGATAACCGAACCCGACATCGACCCCATGAACCCGCTGGCAAAAATCGAAACCTTTGCCGCACCGCCACGATACCCGCCGACCAGCCCCAGGGCCAGGTCGTTGAAAAATTGGCCGCCTCCGGTGCGTTGCAGTACCGCACCGAACAGGATGAACCCGATGACAACACCGCCGAATGCTTTCATTGGGATACCAAATGAGCTTTCGGCCGAATAAATGTGGTAAGCCACTGTCTGAATAAATGTGCTTTGGAAGCCCGAGAACGGATCAGGCACCTGCCCCGCGAACGTCGGGTAGAATGCAAACAGCGTGACGATGCAGAAAAGCACCAGCCCCCCCGCCCTGCGTGTCGCCTCGAGTATCAAGAGGAAGAAAACGATCGACACATATTCGGCGGTTTTAGGGGCTGCGTATTCCCATCCCTGCGACAGGTTCAACTGCGCCGTCTGAGCCAGATACCCCGTGCTTGCCAGGGCGAGTCCGAAAAGCGACCAGTCCAGCCAGGTCGGCACACCGCCCTTGCCGCCACGCATCTGAAAAATCAGGAAAGTAAGCGCCAGAAACAGGCCGCCCAATACATACAGATAGCGCCCCTCAATCAGCACGATCCCGAATAGCTGGGCGTTAAACAACTGATTTATAACCAATACCAGCGATAGCAACGTCCCGATGACAACCACCCAACGGGCGGGCCCCGCGAGGCGTTCCGCCGGCGTAGCGCCATCAATGGCGACTTGTTCCAGCCCCTTTATCACGGGGGCATTTGTCTTGGGGTCAGTCATCGGTACACTCGTGCTTGGGGTAAACATAGCGAACCAGCCGACGAGATCGCCGGCTGGTTCACGTTGGTGACAAAGGTCAGAATACGACCGAGAACCCGCCGTCTTTCAGCGCCTTGCGCCGCGCATCGGACCAGGCGGCTTCCCAATCAGCAGGAGAAGCGGCCTTGGTTTCTTCCCAAGCAGCGGCAAGGGCCTCCTGGCGTGCAATCAGTTGGTCGTTATGCGCTTGCGCTTTATCGGACCAGACACCGGCTTCTTTGAAATAGCGGATAGCGCCTTCGTGATAGGGGACGACCCATTCCATGTTCTGCTTGTCGAGAGCCCACCCCCCGATACCGGGTGAGTTACCGTCGTATTTGGGGAACAGTTCGACCATGGCTTTGGTCATATTGTAAACCAGGCCTTCGTCTGCCGCCGCCATCGCTGTCAGCACCGGATAGGCATAGCCTGCCCCTTGGTATCCATCGGTTCCGTCGATGGTCGCACCGACCGAAGCTTTATTGATCGTGAAGAAGGGCGCAATTTCCTGCATCCGCGCAAAGCCTTCGGTGTCGGCCGGGTCGATCGGTGGCCAGAACAGCCCGCGCGGGCCCGCTTCGGCTTCGTACGCCTTGCCCGAGTTGGTCGAAGCGAATGCGGCATCCACCTGACCTTCGATCAAGCCGGTCCAGCTTGCGCCGAAACCGCCGAATTCCACGCGCTCGACATCATCCCAGGTCAGGCCGCCATACGCCATATACGCTTCGGTGTTTACGTTCAGCGCCGGGGCCCCGACGATATAGGCGACGCGCTTGCCTTTCAGGTCGGCATAGGTCTTGATACCCAGATCTCCGGCAACGCCAACGGCCAGATTGATGGCCCCGCCATTATTGGCCATCAGCACACGGATCGGCTGCGGGCCCCAGTTTTCGGCACCAAAATCAAACACGCCCTCTTGCGCCATGAAGCTGCCGCCCACACCAGTCGCGGAAAACTCAACACGCCCCTGCCGCAGCGGTTCAGTGCGTGACACATCGTTCTTGCCGGGCAGTACGCGAAGGTTCACCCCCGTGGCATCCTGCAACGCAGCACCGATCGCCACCGCCTGATTATAGCCAGCCGATCCGGTATCATATGCCGTCCAGCTTAGCTGTTTGGGTAGTTCGATCTCTTGCGCCGCAACCATCGTCGTCGACAGCCCGAGCACCGCAAGGGTGGTAGTAAAATAGTTCATGGTTTCCTCCCAAAAAATTGCCAGTCCAGCGAAGATCTCTTGACGCCGGGCGCATCTGGCGGCTCGTTTTCTTACGAAACGCAGTTCCGCTCTGTGGAAAAGGATACGGAGTTTGTTTTTGCCCTGTCAACCGAAGTTAACAACTTTGGCCAATTGAATTGTGCGGCGAAGGTCCAGTTCAACCTTCGCTTTCTTATCTGTCCTCGACAATCCCGCGAAGCGCTTCGTGCGGCACGCCTACGCTTTTTGCGGTTTCGACAAGCTGCGCCACGGTTCCCGCATCAACGTATATTCCGCTGGCAAGCCTGTCCTGGGTACTGCGGCGCTCCGGGTCACCGGGAAACAGCACCCCCGGGGACCCCGGTGCGGCGGGCGACGCCTTGACCCAGTCGGTGTATTTATCGAGGTCTTCGTTGAATTCGTCGACCAGCCCAAAGACATCAGGATCAATAAGGATCGCCATCATATTATTGAAAATGCGCGCCGGAGCCTCGTGTTCGGGTGAATACGCCCCGCCCCCGCTGAACGATCCACCCAGCATGTCACCCAACAATGCCAACCCGAACCCTTTGTGCTGACCAAAGGTCGTCAACGCGCCGATGGGTTCGTCGAACATGACCGCCGGATCGTTTGTCGGTTCGCCGGCTGCGTTGATCAACGCACCCTCGGGCGCTGTTTTACCGCTAAGATGCGCGACGCGGGCCTTGCCCATGGCGATGGTGCTGGTCGCCATATCCAACAAAAACATCGGGTTTTTCGATGTGGCCGGTATCGCCGTACAATAGGGATTGGTCACAAACCGCGCGTCGCTTCCTCCGAAAGGGGCAACCAAGGGTCTTGGCGACTGTACATTGGCATAAAGAATGCAGATGAACCCTGCGTCGGCCGCCATTGCGCCCCAGTCCCCCAGGCGCCCCAAGTGGAAACTGTTGCGTAGCGACAGCACGGCGAAGTGACTGCTTTTAGCCCGATCTATGGCCAAATCCATCGCCTGCTCAGCTATCACGTGACCGAAACCCTGTTGCCCATCCACCAGCAAAAAAGGCCCCTTGTCCTTTACAACTGCAATCTCTGCATCGGGTAACAGTTCGCCTGCCTGAATACCCTCGACGTAGGCGGGCACCATGCCGACGCCGTGGCTGTCATGACCGGTGAGGTTGGCATGAACCAAACGCGTAGCAACCTTTGTCGCCGCGTCGCGGCGCGCGCCGGCATGGCTCAGAATTGATATCGCGATATCGGTAAGGTCTTCGGCGGTGATTCTCATAAGTTTTGCTTTCTATGGATACGGTCACAGGCAACAGATCGGGAAGGCCGACACGACGCCTTACCAGCCATTTCCGTGCTGAAAGCACACCAACGGACCCGAGCCGAGAAAGCTTTCGCTTCAGCGCGCGACCGACAAACCATCAGCCAGGAAATGTCGCCGGATGTTCCGCAATAAAGGCGCACATGTCCACACCGTGTGTGAGGCGCTGTTCAAATTCTGCAAAAGCGGGGTACGACATAGCCGATGACCTTGCTGGAAACAGTTTGAGCACATGAAATTCGCCCCGCTGCCATCTATATCCGCCGCCGGTATTTCAATGACCCATACCGGCGTCGAACGTCGGTGGGTGCGGTGGATCGGCGGGGTTCAGTCGTGGGTGGGTTTCCTCGGAGAGCCAGAGCACCAAACCACCCGATGCGAACATTGATATCGCCACGAACCAAAACGCCGCTTCCGCGGCACCGGTCAGGCTCGCCGTCAGGCCGAGCGCCAGAGCGCCGATCGCATAGCCAAGATCGCGCCAGAAGCGGTAGATGCCGATAGCCGAACCGCGCCATGCCGGTGGGGTGATATCGGCCACGGCCGCCGAGAGGTTGGGATACAGAAGCGCCATACCGAACCCCGCCACCCCCGCCGAGACAGACCACCAGAGCGTCCCTGTGCCAAGCACCACCATTGCGACACCAGCGCCGCAGATCCACATGCCAAGCACATTGGGCCAGAGCCGCCCGACATGGTCCGAAAGCCGGCCCGTGAACAGTTGCGATCCGCCCCAGGCAAAGCCGTAGACGCCGACGATCCATCCAATCTCAGTCAGGCTTGCACCGCGGCCTACCAGAAAAACCGGGAACAGTGCCCAGACGAGCGCATCAACGAATTTCTCGACCAGCCCTGCCTGACAGATGGCGAACAGACGCCGATCACCCCAACTCATCACTGCGAACACCTCGGATGTTGTGGGGCGTTCGGCGACGCCACGGGGATAGCGCGGCAGGTTCTGCGGCGGCGCGGCCTTGTGCGCCGCAGTTTCGGCCACGGCCCATGGAAGCGTGTCTTTCACCCAGAACACTGTCAGCACCAGCGCCGTCACAACGACCCCCATACCGAAAACAAGGAGCCCGTTCCGCGCCCCTAACCACTCGGCTGCGTAGGCAGTCAAGATGCCGGCCAGCGCCACCCCCACGTACCCTGAGAATTCATTGAGCCCCATCGTGAGACCACGTTCCTCGGCACGGGTGATGTCAAGCTTCGCGGTCTGGGTCATCGACCAGCAAAGCCCCTGATTGACCCCGAGAAGCACCGTCGCCGCGACGATCCAGCTCCAGTCCGGTGCGTACCAGATCATCACCGGGATCGGCAACGCGATGACCCAACCCCAAAGCAGTACCGGTCTACGCCCTATCCGTTCCGACCAGCGACCCGCGACAAAGTTCATCACTGCCTTTACCGCGCCAAAAGCCACCACGAATGACGCAAGCATCATAAAGGATCCGCGCTCGAGCCCGAATTCGCTCTCGGCCATGACCGGAATCACTGTACGTGTCATGCCTATCGCGAAGCCCACCAACATCACCTGAATAAGCTGATGGGTAACCTGGCCGATATTTTCCCTGACGCCGTACCGAAGATTGTCCATGTTCATGATGCAGGTCCCTTCATAGGAATACGCAGATTGACTGTGTTGCCGGAAACCGGACACCGTAGAGGCTGGTTCAGCATCCCGCCAAGCCAAACCATGCGGCGGATGTAGAACGGTGCTGTCCTAATGCCGGTATAGGTCCAGCAGATTTGTGGCTGGATTTCTCGCCGCAGACGTAGCATTGAAACGTCGCAAAGCGCCTTTGCCTTGCGGAAGGTGGACATTCTCACAGGGCTTTCGGCGGATGCAGCGCACACAGTGGTCTTGGTCATCGGTATTCGGCCTTCGGGGGTTGAGTGGCAGTCGGAAATCGCTATCATTCAATCAATCACTTGATTGATATATCGATAGGGAACACATGCTGTCAATCAGCCCCAAACACGCCCTGCTGGAAGAATATGCCCGCGTTGCGCATGCCCTGTCTGCGCCGGCACGGCTGTCGATTCTGGAACAACTGGCACAAGGAGAGCGGGGTGTGGAGGCGTTGGCCCAAAAGACCGGTTTATCCCTCGCCAACTGCTCCCAGCATCTCCAGCAGCTACGCCGCTCAGGTCTGGTCACCAGCCGCCGTGACGGAAAGGCCGTGATCTACCAGATATCGGACGCGAAGACTTTGGACCTGATGGACCTTCTGCGCATCGTTGCCGAACGAAATCTGGCACAGGTCGACCACATCCTGCGCGGCCTCGCAGGGGACGAAGACGCCCCCGAACCGGTTAGCCGCGCTGACTTGGCTATCCGGTTGGCCAAAGGCTCAGTGATCGTGCTCGACGTGCGACCGGCCGACGAGTACGCTGCTGGCCACATCCCGGGTGCTCTCAATACGACGGTAGCGGAGCTTGATCAGCTTGTTCCCAAGTTCGCGGCCGATGCCGAAATCGTTGCCTATTGCCGCGGGCCCTATTGCGTCTACGCCCACCAAGCCGTCGCTGCTTTGCGACGGCACGGGTTGGATGCGCGCCGCCTCGAGGGCGGTCTGCCGGAATGGCGCGAGGACGGAAGACCGGTTCTAACTACTCCAACGCGAGCGCAAGCATAATTCTCGCGTTCTCGCTACAGATCAGCCCGATACGCGGCCACGCAACAACCCGCATATGGCGACGATGTCTTTGGGGTGCAAAAAATGTGGCCGGCGTTTCCCAACAGGGTCCCGCCGCGGCCTTACCCATTCAATACTTGATCCAACCGATCAATGGTCCGGGGTTGAAGAGTGATAAGGGAGCGGAGTGCCATATTAAGGCGCTACATAAAATAAACGCGATTACGACAGTCAAGAAAGTGGTGCGGGTGAAGGGACTCGAACCCGACCGCGCCTAATATAAATCAATGGGTTATGAGGCATTTTGTAACCATGTAACCGACTTCGAAATGGATCAAGTGACGCTACGTCAATTACGCTTAGGCCGGTCGTGAACCACGCACGAGTTCCTTGGCACGCGCTATAGTTTCCTGCTCAAACTCTACAGTGGCAATTTCGCGCTCCAGCCGTTCGAATATCGGCAGATATACCCATCGATCTGCACGATCTGTGCCACGTTTTGTCTTGCGGTTTTGAGGCTCTCAGGCTTGGCAGGCAAGTTTCCAAAATTGGCAGTAGACAGATTGATTTAGCACAGATTTACTGAATTCAATCTGTTTTATAATATCTTATATTTTCAGTTAACTTTTTCACGAGTATTGGTCGAAAATTTTAGAGCTAAAGATCCACTAACAAAACGTTAAGTAAAGGAAAAGACGATGGGTAAAAAAAATGGCTTCCTCAGAAACACAAGTTCGCTTGTATCCCCAAGCTTCCAAAAAAGGCGAAACGCTTCGCACTCAGTATCCAATGAAGCAAAGGGTCGTTTTAATGGCACTACTTCTATAAATGCAATCACTTCTTCTTTTGGGGCGAAATTGAAAGATAATTTCAGAGGGATTATACTTTCGTCGCCTTTGGAGATAAAGGAAAACTCAGTTTTAATCAAAAATTCTAATTTGGATCCAATTGAATTGATGAGATCCATTCTTTTCTGGGATGTGGTTGCTTGGCCAGAAACAAATGGAATACGCCTTGGAAGCAATGAAGATGAAAAGTTTTTGCAGTCTGCAGAAAAATTGATTCGTCCAAGCTATCAGGTTAATGGAGAGGTCGCCACGGCGCTTGCTTTAGCTGCTACAGACGCCTTTGCTCAACTAGATAGCCGTGATCCAGGCCAATGGGCGATGTCAGACAGTCATAATTCAATCATTGTTTAAGATCAGAGATTTGAAAATGATCGAGGGCTCCTCACTCGGCTGTCTAGCGCGATCCCAATACCGCAACGCGATGTTCCACTTAGCGATATTTTGGAGTTTAGGGAAAAACGAAAAGATGAAGTAGATGACCTCAATCGAGTTCTCGATGAGTTCTATCAAACTTGGGTGAACTCTGAAGATCGAGACCATCAACTTAAATTGGCTCTGAACTCAATCGATGCCGCGTGTTCCAGTCTTATTCGCACATCAAAAGAAGTTGGGTTAAGATCACAACTATCAAGTTGGGAGATGAGTGTATCATTCACAGCACGGGATGTTTACAATGCGACAGTGGCGTATGTTGCGGCTGAGTCATTCATATTAGGCTCAACAACCGCATTGCTAGTAGGTGCATCCAGTTTTATCTCTTTTAGCAAAGATATCGGGATGAAGATTTCGAACAGAGATTTGTCCCCCTTTAGATTTGTAGCGTCAATGGAGAAAAGCATGTGGTAGCGTAATTAGTGCAACGTTTCTGCAGGGTCTACTAAATACTCTCTGGAAACATCGATCGGTAAGAGCTTTCGCAGTGTATACAAAACTAAGAACCCGCCGGATTACACCGGCGGATATCTTTGCCACGCTTTCACTTGCCTAGATGAGACAGAACGAGCTTTGCAGCACTTGCATAAGTCAGCGCTATATAGGGCAACCTCTGACTTTTCAACTTAGCGATCCGACGACCGCAGAACGGATCCGTAATCGCATTCTCGTCAGCTACCACCGCCTGTGCAGCCCTCTTCAACCGACTGCTGTCCGCCCCGACTTCATCGACATAGCATTCGAGAGATTCATTAAATTCTACCTGCGCCCCGCTTTTCATGCTGCGTTACTTTCTGTCGCCGCGAGGACATAGAGAGGGTTCTTTTCCCACATGCGGAATTCTTCGTCTGTGGCGTCTTCGCCTGGTTCCGGCGTGCGCGTTTCCTTGGCAAGCTGTTCAAAACTACTGCGAAGAATCCGCAGGTTCTGGGCCATGCTTTCCAGCCCATCAATGACCTGATCCAACTCGTAGCGAGGATCATCACAAGTCCGTAGCTCTGCAGTTATATCATCGGCAAGATCATGAGCGAGACATACGGAGTCGAAACCGTAGTAGGAGAAGTAGCGCTCCAACATGGTATCCTCGCTATCCGTTGCTTTAGACAGAGCGGACAGGCCCTCTCAGCGATATGGAGCGTCGAGGAACCTATTGAACAACTCGCTTTCAGACAGAGTTGTAAATGTAGATACGTTGGTGTTAGATTTCGTCATCTGTTCATTCCTTTTTTTGAACATTCAGCCGCAACTCGGTGCTAGTTCTCACGCCGGTGCCTTGTTGCGGTTTTGGGCTTAGATGCCCGTAACCTTCCACTGTGGGAAAGGTCTCCTGACCGGTTTATCTAACTGGTTCAGAATCTTATTGAGCTTTACGGCCTGCTTCATAGCGGCTGCTCGATCAATCTCAGTCGACTGCTCAAGTTCTTTTAGGCGCGCTTGAATCTCATTGCGTTTGTATTCGTTGACCGAATTCGCCAGCGTCACAACCGTATCTAGCATACAACTAATTATCAGCTCGGCGCGTCCGATTGCCCCCTTGGCGTCTTCAACGTGATCAGCTCCAAATATTTCAATGTCACCGAACGCTTCGAGATCAATGACATAGTCTTGCGCGTCGCGTTCGTCGTCAAATCCCGGGAACTCCATTCCGGCGAGCGCCATATACATATCGCACTCACCTATGTTCGCGTCATTTTCCGCCCACTGAGAGAAAGGCTTCCGGTAGAGACTTACCGCGATATCCTTCCCTTTTGTTTGAGCGACCTCGGCCTCCGCCTTTTTCCGCGCGCGATACGCCTTTTGCTTTTCTGCAGGTGTAAGTGCCATCAATTCCTCCTAAGATGAGTAACTATAACATAGTTACCGTTACTCTGCCAAGAAGTATTTACGCGTTCACTAAAGATTTGGGCCAAAGCCCCCCGATTTCACCGATGACCTCAGCTATTCGATCACGCAATGGGTGTGGGTGTGCCGGATCACGGTCCAGCTCAGTAAGTGCGTTCAGCAGCTCGTAATAGTCGGTATCGGGTAGGTAGATGTCAGATGTGGCCATCTCAGGCACTCCAAGGTGTTACAACACCACCAGACTCCCTGATCTGGAATCTCTGCACAAGAGAGAAAACTAATTAAATTATTTATTTTCAGATACTTAAATCCTTACTTACTTTTCAACATACGCGCAAACATGGTCGCGAACGTGAGGGTTAAGCGGCCTGCCCGAACGCAAACAGGCCGCTTACTTTACTTGGTCAAGGTTATTTGGTGGGCAGCACACCTGTGTCGTCGGTCTTATTCAACAGATCACCGATGGTGGTGCCGGACGGGCAGTTCTGCAGGTGCTTTGTGATGAGTTCACCGGCCTTGATCAGCCCGTAAAATTTTGCACGATGGATGCCGTCGGTGAGGTGTTTGAACCCCTGACGCTCAATCCCATAGGCCATGTGCGCACATTCGTTAGCGGTCATATTAATCCTTCTGAATTTTGTTTCACTCTGCGAAAAAGCTCGCAACTCATTTATAGACAGCGGCCAAGTGGGATGCGCACAATTGTGCTTTGATGATAAAACCCACCTACTCGGCCCTGCGGGCCTCCCTGCGCGGCCTTCGGCCTTGCCCGTCTCGCTTCGCTCGCCGGACGTTTTATCTGGTCTGACCGAAGGGTATTCGTGCGTATGTTCTGACTTTAATCAATATGTATTTATATGCTTACAGAGATGACTTTCCCCCCTGATCTGATCATACGTGTAAAGGACCAAGGGTTTGCCTTGGTGTGTATGACCAGATCAGGGGAAACGATGTAGCTTACGTCGAAGTGGTGAACCGAACCTTGGCCTGTCGTGACCAAACTGGGCGGCGTCCATTGTCCCAGCGATATCCGGCGTTTCCTGACCGTTCGGTCAACGCGGTCGCAATCCGAAGATTGCGCGACATGGGCGGCTTACCTTCAACCTAACCCATGTCCAGCGGTTGAGACGATTACCTCAGAGCCGCTATCTTTGCTCGTGCTATTCGGCAATGCCGGGGAGCAACCTTACCGGCTTGCGTCCATCATCTAAGACGGGGAGCATCCGGGGATACAACCTGCGACCTATGGCTGGTCGGCTCTCCGCGCCGTCTCGTATTCGGTGTTCTGGAGGTTCTTTAGCAGGGCCATAACATTTTCCTGTTCAGCGTGACTGGCTGACTAGGTAGGCTTGGCGCTGGTCTGATCGTCATTGAAATTAGAAGATCGACTCTAGCTGGCAGGTGCTTTCGTGGGACAAAATATCACAGCTAATGATAACTGCCTACCTTATTCTTGCGTATACTAGCTATTATTGCGCGTCTGCGTCCTCATAGCCTTCTAATCAATACACAGTTTATTTCGACACCTAGCATCACGTTATGACCTGAGAACGCGATGTAACTTGATCGATGCTTTCGCGCCATGCCAGTTGTAGCACTCAAGCATTCAGGTATAGGTTGCACCGGACTGAACTAGCATGGGGGCCTAATGCCGTTTGTTCTTGATGTTTTCCACGATCAACCCTTCGAGATGCGCATTCTCAAGAATGACTTGGAAATCATAGCAATCAACCCTCTCGGACATGACGCGCTGAGCGATGTGCTTTACAGCGCTCACGTTGCGCTTGTCAGACTCGAGCCCTTCACAGGTGACTTTACAGCTGAGCTCATGTTTGACATCGTAGAAACCACTCCAGATGGTTCGAGATACATAGATAATGGGCTGGAAACGAAGAGTTTTCTCTCAGATCAAGACCGGCGAATTACACTCAGTGTAGTTTGTGAAATGACCGCCCACATCGTGAAGCAACAAGATCCTCACGTAATTGTGATGACGACCTCTCAAACCAACTTGCCAGATAAGGCGTTATCTAAATATCAATATCTTTGCGATGCTATACGATCTGTTGGATATGTCGGTGGCGAGAGCAACACTTACGAGGGCAGACATATTTGGATGTTTGTAAAAAGCAACGATGTATCCTAAGTGTATGTCAGTCGCGTGAACGAATCGTTTATTCGAAGTGGGAATTTGTCATGGGTCAAGCACCTTTGAATCGAGATGATCAGATTAAGTTTATGAAGAATGCCAGCCAACGTCGCGAGGCATCCAGGGAGCGTTGGTCTAAAAGCGCAATGCATCAGGATGCCTTACATGAACCGGCGCAACATGACGCTCACACTTCACAGTATTCTCGTCAAAATATTTTAGCACGCCGCTGTGCTTAAGTAGGTTGAACGACAAGCTCTTTGGAAGGTCGCCTCTCGGCGACCTTTTTTCTAATCAAAGCAACCTATTTATATTATTTTACTAACGTCGATAGCGCCCGCTACGTTCTCCTGCATAGCAAATTTCCCGGCCTCATCTTCCGCTGGATTTCAGTTGCCACTGTCCCGCGCATCGTTTGCTCCAGCTCCCGAGCCATTTTGCGCGCCAGATCGTTATTCTGGTCCGGCGCGCCTGCCAATCCGTTCACCGTCACCGGGGCGCTGATCGAAATTGTGGGCGCAGAGGCGCTGGCATGGCCCTTAGGACTCAATGACGGCGTGCGGGCAGCACCTACAAGGCCGCCGCCTGCATAGCCCCTCTGAGCGCTCTGGTGCAGCGCCTCAAGTGCGGGCACACCGATGGCCTTCGTTGCTGCTGCGCTCAGGACATACTCGCCTTTGTGGACTATGCCCGCAGGCTCAAGCTTGCCCCCTGCGCCCGTGTATCCACCCGCTGCAAACCCGCCACCGACTACCCGCAAGACTTTGCCGAAGACTGATCCACCTGCCCCGCTGGCAGCTTCAAGCAGCCGCTTCTTGAGCGCCAGCTTGATCAACTCAAGGATCAGCTGACCTACGGCCTGCTTGGCAGTCATTGCCCCGGTCGCCATACCTTCAAATAGGCTGGCAATCCGGTCTGCACCGGCGCGGCTGGAATTTTGGACCTCTTCGATCTTGTCCGCCGCCAATTCGGCTGCACTGCCCGCGTCGGTGTATTCCTTGGCTAATGTGTCGATCTGGGCGGCAAGCTGTGGCGTCACCTCCACGCCAGCACGTTGCGCCGCCGCCAGCAGCTCAGCTTTAGTGCGGGCAAATTCCATAGCGTCACCATAGCGAAGCTGCGCCCCGGATACTTCTGCCAGCGCTTGAGCCTCAAGACGAAGGGCATTTGTCTCAAGCACGATATTCTCGATTTCGCGTTCAAGCTCGCTCTGCCGCGGCGCACCAGCGCCACCCTTGCCACCACCACTGCCGGAAACCGGCTCTGGTGCGCCAAAGCTGGCATCGACGCTCGGCAGCGCTGGGCGCAGAGATGTGCCAACCGCCAAGCCGGGTGTCGCGGCGCGGTAGCCATTGCGCGACTTCGGGCCGGGGTCCATGTATGACGGCGCAACTGTCTCACCACCCGGCAATGCACCGGGCAGGCTCGCGCGCAGGGCACGAGCGTTCGCCGCCGCTGTGGCAAGTGCCTTCACCAAGCGGCTAAGGCCCCCGATGACATAACCAAAATCAACACCGTCGATGGCGTTCACTTCGGCAAGTGTCGCCTGCGCTGTTGCGGTTGTCTCCGCCAGCCGCTGTTCAAACTCATCCGCGCCGATGGCACCGCTTGCTAGATCGTTGACCAACTTGCGCATCTCGGTCGCTACCCGATCCAATGCGCTTGCCGCTTCTGTCTGCCCCATAGCGCGCAGCTCTGTCGCGACCTTGGCAAGACGGGTCGCATTGCGCTCAGCGATATAGCCGGTTTCATCATAGGCACTTGCCAGCGCCTCAATCTCTGTGCGGTGCGTCTCTACCGCGCGGGCATCACGGTTTAGCTCATCATAGATACCCGCGCCTAACAGCGCGTTGCCCTGCCGTGGGTTGTCAAAGAGGTTGTCGATATGACTGCGCACCTCTCCAAGTTTAGGCATAGCCTCAGCAATGCCGATCACGAGCGATTTCATGAACACATCGGCGCGTGTCTGCAGTGCTGCAAAGCGTTGGTCGAGTTCAGCAGCCTTTTCGATCAGTTCGCTGTCCAGCACCGCGCCGGTGTCATTCGCTGCGCGGATGGTATCGCGCAACTTGGCCTCGCCACGGCTGACCAACTCGGCAAAGCGCTCGCCAGCCGATCCACCGAACAATTCGTCGCTGATCCTGATCCGCGCAGCCTCATCCATGCTTTCCATGCGCCCGATGATCTCAAGCAACAGTTTGGAAGGGTCTGCCAGTTTGGCCTTAAGTTCAGTAGCTCCATACCCCAAGCGGGCAAACGCTTCGGCTCCCGCGCCCTGCCCCGTCACGACAAATTCGTCAGCCCGCAGGTTCAGCTCTTTCAACCCGTCAACGATCTGATCAATGCCGATGCGGTTCTGCGCACCTACAAACTTCCATTCCTGCAAGGCCTGAACGCTAACCCCTGCCCGTTTGGCCTCATCCCCGATCTGCGCTGTCTCGCTTACGATCCGGCCAAGGTTCTGTGACAAACCAGACAAAGCACCTACGGTCAGGCCACCCACCAGACCACCGGCCAAGCCGGGGCCAAGGCGCTTGAACGTGGCACGGATGCTGTCACCGGCCTTGCCGTAGGTGTCGCGCAGCTTGTCAGCACTCTGGCGGGCACGGCGCTCCATTTGGTCGCTGGCGCGGTTCTGCGCAGCGTTGGCGCGCTTTAATCCTTTTTCGAGTTTGTCGATGCGGGCTTCTATATCGACGACAAGGCCGGGAAGGTCAGACATGGGGTAGTATCCTTAGAATATGAAAAGCCCTTCGGCTTCGGGTGCGTTGTATTTGCTCAGCTTGGTTTCAGCGGCGCAGGCTCGGGACACAGCCATCGCGGCGGCGATAGCCCCGTCGATCCGGTCAGTCTTCTTGCCTTTGTGCATCCTGATCAGGCCGGATGTGGGGTTCCGCGATGCGACCACGCTGTCGAAGTGCTGGCGCAGCGCCGCATGACCAGAATGCCGGATAAGTTCGCCGTTCACTGTGCGTTCGAGATCACCAGCGGCCACGCCCATGCTCAAAGGTGCCTGTCTAAACTCGATTGTTGGCAGGCCATCGTCATAGAGCCGCTGCATGGTGGCGCGGGCAAGGTGTGGGTCAAAGGCGACTTCCTCTACATCGAAACGCGCACACAGTTCCCTGATCTGGTCTTCGATCATGCCGTGGTCGATGATCGGGCCGGGGCAGACAGTGATCAGGCCTTCGTCGCGCCATTGTTCATAGGGCAAGCCGTCACGATCTGCGCGGCCTTTGAGGTCATCACCCGGCACGAACAGCCACGGGTGAATGCTGATCTGGTCATCGTCGTGCCGCCAAGCCGCGACAATGGCGGTCAGGTCGCCGCTGATACTCATATCAACTCCGATGTAGCAGGGCAGTTCTTCGAAGTCGGCAAGGTCGATATCAAAGGCGCGGGAATCAAAGGTCGCCATCGAAAAAAGCGGATCACGGCTGTTGGCCTGCCAGACGTTGAGGTTGAATTGCAGGAATGCGGCCTTGTCGGCGGGCTTGTTCTTGGCTTCTTTCGCCAGACCGCGCAGACCTTCCAAGCTCGGGAAGCCGTGGGTAAGGCCGGGGTTTGCTTTGTGCCAGACCGCTTCGTCCTGCCAGTCGTCATCCGGTTCGGCTTGGAACAGGATCGGCAGGTACGCGGGGTTGTCGATCTCGCCAAGGGCAATACGGCGGGCATAGTTGTACTGCTCTGCGGCCAGCGTCTCGGCACCGCGTCCGGCGGTAGTGGCGATCACGGTCAGGCTATCATCTACCTTGGCGGCACCTGATCTAAGCGCTTCCCATAGGTCGCGCCCCTTCCACACGTGGAGTTCATCTACAAAAGTCATCGCCGGGGTTTGGCCGTGGGCGGCGGCGGCGTCGCTCGATAATGTCTTCAGCGTGATATCCTGCGCTTTGAAAACCAGCTTCTTTGGGGCGTTGTGGGCGTCGTAAATCTTCGTCGCCGCGATTAGGTTGCGGTCTTCGCGGATGATGTTTGCGGCTTCCCGGAATAGGATGCCCGCTTGATCCCTGTCAGCCGCCGCCGCGACCACCTGACCAGCGGGGCGGCGTTCTGGGCCTATGGTGTGCAACAGCGCCAGCCCAGCTGCCAAGCTGGTCTTGCGACCACCCCTGCCAATGAGCATGAACACCGTCTGCACGATCCTGCGGCCATCGGGGTGGCGCGGGCCATAAATCCGGCGAATTATTCTTTCCTGCCATGGTGCGAGTTGAAAGGCACGGCCCGGTGCATCGGATGCCGGGTGTCTTAGGGCGCGCAAGAATTGCACGGCGCGTTCACCATGTCCTAGCGGGTCAGGGATAGGCGATGTATCATGCACCCACGCCGGATAGGTCGAGGGCAATTCGACGGATTCCGCCTGTGTCGCGTCTATGATCCCTGAGCCGTCCATTCACTTGATACTGAGCGGGTTGACGTAGCCGCTGTCTGCGTCGTCATCCCTTGCGGTGCCAATGCGCGCACGGCTGACCGGGGATAATCCCAGCTCTGCGGCAAGCTGGCGTGCGGTCTGTGCTGCGCGGTTCTGGACGCCGAACAGCTTGGCGTCGATCTCGCCACCATTCAAGGCGCGGTTGGTTTCAATCTCGCGCACAACGCCACGCATAAGACAGTATTCTTCCACACCGCCAAGGTCGCCTTTGGTCAGGATGCGCGCGGCGATCAGACCAGGCATGATGCGTTTCCACTCAGCCGCGGCGAATGGGCTAAAATACTCAGGCACCCGCGGTGCTTTTGTGAGGGCGTCTTTTGAGGTGGATACTTGCGGCTTCACACCGCGCAGATGTACGCTCATTGCGTCACCGCCCTGATCTCCAACCCGCGACCGTTGGCGATCTCCAACACGCCGGAGATTGCATAGGTCGCACCGTTGTAGGTGATCCGGTCAGCGGTCGAGACGTTCGGTACATACCAGAGCCGGAAAGCGATCGTGCCGGTCGTGCCTTCGCCAGCGCCGGACAGATAGTCCGTAAGCTCTTGTTGGACCACCTCGGCACGCGGTGTGGCGTAGCTGGCCCATATCTGCGTAACGGCACCGGAGGGTTGCACCGTTTCTGTCATCCGCTCCAGTGTGATCTGGTGGCGCATTGCGCCTGCTTTCATCATGGTCATGGTCAATACCGCCACCGGATTACGGCTTCGATCTCAATCACGCCGTGTGTGTAGGCAAGCTCAGGCTGTGGGTCGCGCAACCAGATCACGCGGGGTTGGTCCAATTGATCAATGTCGAAACCGTCCTGAGCGTCGGCCATGCCAATCACCGCGCGGCTCACTGCAAAGCCGATAGCCTTGGCAGTGTCCGGACCGTCTTCAATCGCCCAGACGTGGCAATCGAGGTTCACGCGGGCAAGGTGCTGATCACCGGACGCGCGGCCCAGATATTGAGTGCTGGCACCGGACATAATCACGCAGGGAAAGCGGTCAGCACGGCCTGCGCGGATATGCTCAGGCTGCACCAGTGCGGTAACTGCCGGGTCTGCGATCAGGGTGGCGCGCAGGGCGGTTTGCAGGCTTACAGATGGTTCAATCATCATTTGCCACTGTTCGCTTTTATTGCCTTTGTGATGGCGCTCTGGATACGGCGCAGTACTTTGGCCTTTTTGAGCCGGAACGCAGGCCGCATGAATGGCTGCGCTTCCATCTTCACGCTGCCAAACTCAACGATATGACCATACCGCACGTCGGTATTGCCCACAGTGACCGCCGCCTGATTTTCTTTCAATGTGACGCTGCCACCGCCCTCAGCATAATCAGATGTCGTTTCGCCGGGTCCGGTGACTTGAATGCTGCCTAGCAAGTCGCCCTGATCTTCTGGCACTAGCATTTCCATAGCAGATTCAATGTCCTGCGCGCCTTTAACCAACGCGGGGCGCAGTTCTACCAATACCCCACGGGGTATCGCCAGCAGGCGCTTTTCGAGTTCCGCTGATCCTTTAAGTCGCGACATGGCCGGTCACACTCTCGCGGTAAGGGGCAATCAGTTCTAGCACACCAAATGGCACGGCGCTCAGGCGCATGTCTGTCGCGGCCTCACGATTGACATACCAGAAGCTGGCCAGCTGTAGCGCGGCCTCTATGAAGGAAGCCGGAATAGGATCAACAAAGGGCTTACCAGTGTGGTTCGCAATCCATTCTTCAGCGACGCGCAATTTGTGCCGCAACAGGCCGTCGTCAAGATCGTGTTCGAGGTTCAGTTGCGCCTTGATCAGCCCCAGCGTTACGTTACTCACTGTTGGGTTTCCTTTGTAAAATCTATTTCACTGCCATCTTGTGCGGCTGTCATCGCGCCGGTCTTCTGCCCCTCCCCAAAGTCTGGACCTACCCCCCGGCGGCGTGACCTTGGCGGTGTGGTCACCGTGCGTTCAACTGACCAACCCCATTTGAGCCGTGCATGGATGGTCTGAGTGCTCACACCGATGCGCTTCGCCCATGCACTTGCGCGCATGGCTTCACCGTTGTGAGTGATCAGCTTGCCTGAATGCTCATCGCGGGATGCTTGGCGTTTAGTTGCGCTCAAGCCTCTTGGTGATGGTGCATCAAGCAGGCGCTTGGCTATCGCGTCACGCACAGCAACCGGGTCGAGGTCAGCCATCGTGCAGACCAAATCAAAGTCAGGGTTGGCAATGGTCAGGTAGTGCCGCGCCTCTTGGGTCGCCTTCAGCTTCGCAGACTTAGGCTCACCTGAACTGGTGCAGCCGCTTAGGGCGTCCTGCACCGTGACCAACAGCACTTCGCGCGAGAGGTTTTGTTCTGCGCTCATAGCGAATGCTTTCTATCTTGATTGCGCAATAAGCTTAGTGTGATGTCCAGCTGTTGGCATTCCGCCCTCAGAATCAGAGACTCATAATGAAACGATTTTCCGTGTTGATTTTGGCTACCGCATTGTTTGGGTGTGATACCCAGCCTGCAGAGAATTACAGTGGGGCTATTGCCGCATCTGTTCCCGTAAGCTCTTCGATAAAAGCGCAGATCGTCCGCGATGCACGTGATTGGCTTGCGGATCCTTACTCCGTTAGAGATGCGGAAATATCCAACGTCGCTACGTTCGCGAATGGGACGCAGGGCGTCTGTGTTAAAGCAAACAGCAAGAACAAGATGGGCGGATACACTGGACGCCAATCGATGGCGATTTCCATCCGAAATGGGCAGCTCGTCGGACATACTCTGAATAACCCGCTCTGCGCTCGACCCGATGTAGTTTACCGACCCTTTCCCGAGCTTGAAGCATTGAAGCAGCTTTAAGATATTTGCGTATTGCTGGGTCATGTAGCACGCTCCTGCCGTTGTTTGCGCCGGTTGTGGCAAGGGGCGCAGAGGCTCTGGAGATTGCTCTTGTCCCAGAACAGCACCATGTCGCCTTTATGCGGGATAATATGACCTACTACGGTGGCCGGTGCGTTGCACATTGCGCACCGTGGAAATGCTGCAAGGAAAGCTTTGCGCAATGCGCGCCATGCACCGTTGTAACCGCGCTGTGCGGCTGTGGGGCGATTGCCGTCGTGGCGCTTGTTACGGGCACGGGTGCTGGCGATCTGACAGGCGCAGCGGGTGCCGTGTGGCACGATCTTACCGCAACGGCAAAGGTGTGGCGGGCGGCTCATAAGTAGCGCGCCTGTGAATGCCGCACCTTTAGTGCGCGCAAGCCTTCCCGGTCGAATTCAGGATCAAGGCCAGCGTCGATGTTTGCTTGCCGCTGATCGGCTGACATCGCCGGGGTACTGTTGGTGTTATCCTCTGTGCTACCATGTACGGCTTTCAGCTGGTCGATGTGACCGTCGAAGGCTCGCAGTATTTCAGGTAAGGTGGCTGACCATGCCGTGTCCGGTGTCCAGCCAAGCCAGCCGGTCGCGATCTTGTAGGCGTCGGTGTAGAAGTCAGCCCATTGAACAGGCTTACCGGTCGGTGCCTTCGTGGCCTCTGCCTGACCTGTGGCGAGGTCGGGCGTCATCAGCGCTGTGAGAATTGCGAAGGCAGGTATGGTCAGCGTTTCTTGCACGTCCTTCAACTTGGCACCTTTCAGGGCGTGTAGAAGACGCTGACCAGCTGCGCGATCCGTAGCAGAATTAAGGACAATTTCGCGCAGCATTCCGATATGGCCTTGCTGAACCTTTTGCAGCAGCGGCACAAAGCCGCCGTGCATGCGCTCTAACACAGTAGCGGCCCGCAAAGACGGCCTGAGCCATACGGTGTGATCACCGTAGGTCAGGGTAACGTCAGTTGCGGGCCGGGTGTTCATAGTCGCTTACACCGCGCACTTCAGCTTAACGAAGCGGTCTTTGTGCGTTATGTCAGCACCGACACGCTTGCGGGCATGGAACCGCACTTGACCGTTGGTGGCCAAGCTATAGGGGTCGCGCAGCGTGGTCAGGCCAACGCGGTCGATGATCCGATAACCGGACATATCACCGAACAGGATCGGGTTTTTGTCTGCGCCGATATCGTCCATATCCACCATCTCAACAACAGGGCGGCCCAGCAATGTCGAGGGTGCGCCCGCGGTGATCGGATCAAGCACGAGATAGCGGCCATTGCCATCCTTCCACTGCCGGACGATTGCCAGCGTGTTGCGGTTCATCATCCAGACACCGGACTGAGCGTAGGTCGTGGCGATCTTGTGATACATGGCGACCAGCACGTCAGCAGGGTTTGACGCGGGGAAGTTCGCCGCAACGCCGGTTTTTAGCTCGGCAATGCCAGACTCGGCCATGATGCCGAACGGCTGACCAGCGCCAGTACCTTTGACGAATGCCAGCCCTTCTGTTCTCGCGAATGACTCCGCGAAGTCAGACAGCAGCTCGCCTTCAAGATCATAGATGTTGTCTTCAAGCAGCGCGTTCGACACGTCCGTGAATGTCGCTAGCTCGTGCGGTGTCATTGTCACCTGTTCAAACGTCATGCCGGATGCGGTGCGGCTGGCGATCTCGGCGACCCATGTCGCAGCTGTGCCGGTGACGCGGCGCGGGTAGGTAATCGACGGGGCGCTGATCTGGATCACCTTCGCATACTGGCGCAGGGGTGAAAACTCGTTCAGCAGCTTAATCAGCTCACTGCCAAATTCCTTGGGTGCGAGAAAACCACCATTGGCGTCTGTGCCAACCGTCAGGGCTTTGACTTCCTCTGGTGCGATACGTTCAACGCCACGGCGCAGGAAGTTGCCGAATGCCTTGGTTTCTTCGTCAGCTACGGGGCCGGTGATATGAACGCCTTGGGGCCGGTTGGCCTTGGCTTCCATAGCGTCCAGCCGTTTGACTACCGCGTCAAAAGCCTTTTGATCGGCTTTGGGCGCGTCATTGGCCGGAATGTTTGCGATTGCGTCTGCAATCATTTGTTCGATTTCTTCGGGTTCCATGTGGGTTTCCTTGTTCATGGTGGTGTCATCGGACTTGATGGACGTGATCTGCGCGCCCGGATGACACGGGATGGCGACAACAGAGATTTCATGAAGGGTCAGCGCGGTGATCGTGCGGCCCTTGGCGCGGGGGGTGGCCTTGTTCGTCACAAAGCCGATACTCAGGCCGGTGACGGCCTTGCTACGGATCATAGCGCGCACTTCACGCGCACGCTCTACGTCATCCACCAGCAAGCGCCCCTTTACGGTCAGGCCGGTGTCAGATTCTGTGATAGTGTCCCAGACGCCGATGACCTGACCCTGATCGTGCGCGAACAGCATGGGCAGGGTTGCAGGTGTGGTGATAGCGCCCTTTTCGATCATGTCGCCTACGCGGTCTGGTGTGCCATAGGGCCATGCTGTACCGGTGATCTCGCCGGTGTCAGTGACGGACAGTACCGCCTTGATTTCAATGCGGTCTGTCATTGTGGTATATCTCCGGTTGCCGGGGCGTTTGTGCCGTTCCACCGGGCGTCAAGAATATCTAGCGCCAATGGGAAAATTTCGGACATGGGGCGATTGCGCGCATAAGTACCGACAAGCTGCATCGCCTCTTGCGGGTGCATCCCAGCACCGATGAGGCTAAGCCGGATGATCTCGGCAAGGTCTGCGGCTTTGAAGTGCATCGCGATGATGCGTTGATAGAATGCACCGATGCCAATGTCCGTGATCCGTTCCAGTTCGGTGATCATGTCATCGGTCAGGCAAAAAGCATGCTCGGCAGTGCCAAAGAAAGCGCGGTGCGTGATCATACTGTGTCACCTTCTGGTGCCGGGTCAGCCGCGCCGGACGTTGTGTAGGGGTTGGCTAAGCTGTCACCGTCTGGCAGGGGTGCGAGGTTTAAGCCGCTGCGCACTTCGTTGGCTGTCATCGCGCCCATGCTGCGGTATTGCCCATAGGCACCGGCACGGGCGGCGGCGTTCGTGGTCAACAGGTCATCGGTGACAAATTCCACATAAACGCGGCGCGTTCCTCTGGCGTGAACAGGACGCGCGCATAAGCCCATGCCCAGCTTGTCAGCCATGGCTTAAGGGTAATGGCATAAAACTGGCGCGCCATTTCCTCAGTGTTGGACCATGTGCCGCGTGTCAGTTCAAAGAGCATGGTAGGCGGCACCCGAAAGACGCGGGCGATCTCGCGTATCTGTTCAAGGCGGTTCTCTGCGAACTGCGCGTCGGCAAGGGTCATAGAAAGCTGATCGTAGCTCATGCCCTCGTCCAAGATCGCGGTGCCGCCGGCGTTGCGCCCCGCATGAGTGTTGAACCAAGAAGCCGCGATCTTTTTCTTGGCCTCTACGTCCAGCACCTTTTCGCTTTTGATGATGCCAGAAGGGCGCGCGCCATTGGCAAACAGGCTGGCGATGTGCTGTTCGAAGGCAAGACTGAGGGCGATAGCTTCACGGCCAAGGGTGATCGGTGAGACGCCACCGAACGGCTGGATATGCAGGATATCGCGGTAGCTGTAGCGGCGCGGTCCCTGATCAGTCTGAACGATGTAGAAAGGTTCACCGTCCGGCTCATAATCAGTGCGCACCGTAGCCGGGTCCAGCCGGTGCAGCCCAAAGGGTGTGCCATCTGTCAGCCGCGCGACATGGGCAAAGCCGTTGCCGGTCAGTAGGGCGTCGATGGTGAGGGCTTCACGCAGCTGGCCTGCGCTGGTCCACTCATTTGCCTCACCATGCACCAGCTTATACGCGGTACTGTCCTTGGCGGCTTCTTTGGTGGCGCTAAGGTGCACCTTAGCTGGCATGGCACCGATGGTCTCAGAGATCAGCGCCACGGCGCACGCAACGGCTGGAACGCGCAGGGCTGAGTTTCCGCTAACATGAATGCCGGAAGCCGTAGGGGTCAGGCCGAACAGCTCGAAAGCTGTTGGGTCCGATAGAGTCAAGGCTTTAGTTTCGGGCTTGCTGAAAAGTCGTTTAATTATGGACATGGATAATCCGAAAGGTGCTAAGCGTGGTATCTATATACCACACCTTGTAACCATCGGTAATCCCTAAAATGTTATGTTATTACATTTCATTTAGATCAACTGGTACCGTGGAAGCTTCGCGATTGCATCGGCCTTGGTCTTGATTGTGACATCGCCATAGTTATCAGCGGCGGTCCTACCCGCATGGCCTTGGATTGCATCAGCGACACGATCCGAGATACCAAGTTCGCGGCACTGTGTTTTGAGCCGGTGCCGCCATGCGAGGTTTGGTTGAACTCCATCAGGCACCAGACCGTTCTTGCGTAGCCAGTCGGATAGCTTGTTTGAGACAATCACAGCTGCACTTCTAAACTTCTCAGCCCTCGTCGCATTGTGGAACAACGGGCCATTGTCGGAACCCTCTACAAATTCGATAAACCCCGCTTCTATTATCTGTGCATGCAGCGGCACATCACGATATCCACCGGCCTTCACTGTACCTGCGTCCGGTGTGATCCGCACCACCCAGTAATCACCTACCTTTGTCACGTCCTCTTTGCGCAGTTGGATGATTTCGGAAACACGCGTACCGGTAAATGCGCAGATGATCGGCACCCATCGCTTCACGTTCGCCATTTGCGTAGATTCACGCACACGTCCAAACTCGTCCGGTGTCGATTGATACGTGCGTGACGCCTTCAATACCTTCTTGGCTTCGTCATCGGTGTATCCACGTTCACGGCCATACACTTTCCGCGGCTTTGGCTGTCGCACTGTTGCGGCCACGTTCTCGGGCAACCGATCATTTTCTACAGCCCAAGCGATCACGGATTTTAAAGCTGAGAGGTAGATATCGTTCACTGTCTTTGGCGATAGCGTTTTCATAAGGTGGTCTCGCCAAGCCAGCACGTCTTTCTTCGTCACGCGACCAGCGTCGTTGTGCTTGAGAAACTTGCGCAAGTTGTCGATCACTGGGCGCAGCCGCTGCCCCTTGTCACGCATGAAGCCCGCCTGCATGCGACTATTTAGGTAATCGGTCCATAGCCCTGTGAGGCTGACCGGCGTGGGTGCTTTATCGGCCTGTGCAGCATTTTTAATGAGCGGCGTTGTAGGGATGCCGCTAAAGTCGCCTTCGTCGCGTTCTGCGGCCCGTGCCAGTGCCTCTAACTCTGCGCTGCACAATGCACGGGCGATCACGCGCCATTCATCACTGCCCTGCGCTGCATCGATGTTACCTGCGGCTCGGAACCTTTCAAGCTGGTCACCGATCAGCGCGGCCATCTCGTCGTTACTGGCGCGGCCTGCAATTGCATCGCGCAGCCTGTGGACATAAAGATCATCAATGCCGGTTGCCACGTAGCGCGGATCGTTTCGCAATTCATCATCAAACGCCAGCCGCTGCATGTAATGACTTAGGGCAATCTGGTCGGGTGCCAGCGGGTAACGTGCGGGGCCGGTCTGTGCGCGTCCCTGCCCTGCGCTGCGCTCCGCCTGCGCGATCTGGTGCTGTAGCTGCGCCACCGCACCGGGTAGCAATCTCAAAGCCTGCCGATAGTCAGCACCCAAAGGGCTGCGCAGTTCAGTCTTACCTACGATTCCGCGCAGGTCTTTGGGAACCACAAGCCGCGCATGATACCTGCCGGAACGATTGATTAAGTGCCTGACCTTGCCAGCCATTGAAAACCCCGATTGTAACCAAAACTGTAACCGTTGAACGGCCAAAGTGCCTTATTTGCAAGGGATTTATTTGATTTCAAGGGGTTACAGTGGTGCGGGTGAAGGGACTCGAACCCCCACGCCATAGGCGCCAGAACCTAAATCTGGTGCGTCTACCAATTCCGCCACACCCGCATTGCAGGCTCATTATCAAACAAGTTCACTGGTGGCGAGAGGTAAAAACACCGAAACTTGATAGTTTTTTCGCACATTCCTGAACCGCACTGACCTTCAGTTAACAGCCCAGTTCACGAAATACCCTAGGTAGCTCTTCGGTCAAATCTTCGGCGATCAGCCCCGGTCCAAAACTTAGCGCTGCCTCGACATGCAACCAGGTTGCGTATTGCGCCGCCACGAAGGGCTCAATGCCCCGCGCGATCAGTCCGGCAATCATTCCTGCCAGAACGTCCCCCGCCCCCGCCGTGGCAAGCCATGGCGCGGCGCGTTTACCCGAGGCGTGATGCACCGCCACGCGTCCGCCGGGATCAGCAATGGCAGTGATAGCCCCCTTGTACAGCACTATCGCCCCCGCTGTCTGTGCGCTCGCCAGACACATTTGCGCCTTGCGATCCGACGCATCCGCGGCGGGCACATCCCTGGTTCCGCTTCCAAACAAACGTTGAAATTCTCCGGCATGAGGCGTCAGCACACAATGTGGCCCAAGCAGCTTTTTCAACGGTTCATTCCGCGCCAATATCGTCAGCGCATCAGCGTCAAGCACGCAAGGCTTTTTACTTTCTAGAACGGCTTGCAGCAGCTCTCCCTGTGATGCAGCGACACCAAGAGCCGGCCCGATACACACGCTCGAGATCCGATCGTCAGCCAATATGCCGTGCAAGCTGTCAGCGTCTGAAACCCGTCGCTGCATCAATGCGGTGATATGCATCGAAACCTCAAGTTGCGCCGCAGGGGGTACCGCCAGGGTCACTGCCCCCGCCCCGATCCGCAACGCGGCCCTGGCCGCCAGCCGACTTGCACCGGTGCGCCCGGACCCGCCGCTTACCACAACTGCGTGTCCATGTTCGTACTTGTGACCCTGCCGCTTGTTCAACAGTGCGATATCAAGCGTTTCACGAACAATCCGACTCGGCTTCACACGGTTTTCCTTCTGTTATCTGTTCGTAAAAACACCCTAAGGGACGGCATAATCAAAGAGCAATCGCGACACCGGCAAACACAAGTTTCCAAATTGCTTATTTTTTAATCTTAACGCTTAATTTTCAGGCCAACCTGTGAATTTTTTGGCACCCCATGTGGACTTCCTGCTGTGGTTGCTAGACCGTCAGCCTGCATAGTGAAATGACGCTGATGTAATACGATTGAACACCGTGTCTGGCAGGGAGGCCTCAAATGAAAAAGATCGAAGCTGTGATCAAGCCGTTCAAGCTTGATGAAGTCAAAGAGGCGCTTCAGGAAGTTGGCGTTCAGGGCCTTAGCGTTATCGAGGTCAAAGGCTTTGGCCGTCAGAAAGGTCACACCGAACTGTACCGCGGCGCTGAATACGTCGTCGACTTTTTGCCGAAGGTAAAAATCGAGATCGTTCTTGATGATGATCAGGTAGACGCCGCCATCGAAGCCATCGTAAACGCTGCGAAAACCGAAAAGATTGGTGATGGCAAAATTTTTGTCAGCCCCGTCGAACAGACAATCCGCATCCGCACCGGCGAAACCGGTTCAGACGCGCTGTAAATATTCCGAGATTTAAGTAAAAGGATATCATCCAATGAGCACCAAGGACTTCCTGAAGAAGATCAAAGACGAGGACATTGAATACGTTGACGTGCGCTTTACCGATACCCGCGGTAAATTGCAGCACGTCACGATCGTCTCTGACTTGGTCGATGAGGACTTTATCGAAGAAGGCTTTATGTTCGATGGCTCTTCGATTGCGGGCTGGAAAAGCATCGAAGCCTCGGACATGAAGTTGATGCTGGACACGGACACTGCCTATGTAGACCCGTTCTATGCCGAAAAAACAATCTGCGTGCATTGCTCGATTGTTGAGCCGGACACCGGCGAAGCCTACGATCGTGACCCCCGCGGCACGGCGCAAAAGGCAGAGGCCTACCTGAAGTCCTCTGGCATTGGCGACACGGCCTATATGGGTCCGGAAGCCGAATTCTTTCTGTTCGACAACGTGAAATTCTCAAACACCATCAACAAAGTATCCTATGAGGTGGACGCATCAGACGCCTCTTGGAACTCCGACACCGACTATGAAATGGGTAACATGGGTCACCGCCCGGGCCTGAAGGGTGGGTATTTCCCGGTAAACCCTACCGACGAAGCGCAAGACCTGCGCGCCGAAATGCTGTCGACAATGAAGCGTCTTGGCATGAAGGTCGACAAGCACCACCACGAAGTGGCGTCTTGCCAGCATGAACTTGGCCTGATTTTCGGCACCTTGACGCATCAAGCCGACGAGTTGCAAAAATACAAGTATGTGATCCACAACGTGGCCCACGCTTACGGCAAATCCGCGACATTCATGCCCAAGCCGATCTACGGCGACAACGGGTCCGGCATGCATGTGAACATGTCGATCTGGAAAGACGGCAAGCCGCTTTTCGCAGGCGACAAATATGCGGATCTCAGCCAGGAAGCGCTTTGGTTCATCGGTGGCATTCTGTCCCACGCAAAATCGCTGAACGCCTTCACCAACCCGGCGACCAACAGCTACAAGCGACTGATCCCCGGCTTCGAAGCGCCGGTCCTGCGCGCATATTCCGCGCGCAACCGCTCTGGCTGCGTCCGTATCCCGTGGACAGAAAGCCCCAAGGCCAAGCGCGTCGAGGCCCGGTTCCCCGATCCCGCAGCCAACCCTTACCTGTGCTTTGCTGCGTTGCTGATGGCCGGCCTTGACGGGATCAAAAACAAGATCGACCCAGGCGAGGCCATGGACAAAAACTTGTATGATCTGCCCGCAGAAGAGCTTGCCGATATCCCAACGGTTTGCGGATCGCTGCGCGAAGCACTGGAAGAACTGCAAGGCGATATGGATTACCTGCTGGCCGGTGACGTATTCACCAAAGATCAGATCGACGGGTATATCGAACTCAAGATGGAAGAAGTTCACAAATACGAACATACTCCGCACCCTGTCGAATTCGGCATGTACTACAGCTGCTGATCTTTCGGGCGTCAGCCCGACAGTTGACCAAATGCAAGGGCATCCCACTCCGGGGTGCCCTTCGTTTTGAGAACAGCCCCCCCTTTGCAGCCCGTGGCGCACACGATAGTATCAAGAAAGTTTATTCGATTATGCAGAGGTTATTTATGCGCCCATTTCACGAATTCGCCACGGCATGCCTTGTGGCAATAGCCGCCGCCAGCCCTCTCGTCGCAGCCGAATGCGGCAATGACGCGGCGGGTTTCAACGCCTGGAAACCTGCATTCGCCGCAGAGGCCGTGGCGGCCGGTGTCGGCCAGAAGGGCCTGGATGCCCTGGCGTCCGCGAAGTACGCCAGCAGCACGATCTCTGCGGACCGCAACCAGAAGTCATTCAAATATTCACTCAGCAAATTTATGCAGGTGCGTGGTGCTGAAACCATCGTGGCACAGGGCCGCAAACGCAAAGCGCGCGACGCGCAGTTTTATAAATCCATCGAAGCCCTTTTCGGGGTGCCTGCTGGTGTGATCATTGCGATCCATGGCATGGAAACGGCCTTTGGTGGCTTCATGGGGGACACATCCGTGGTGTCAGCGATCACGACCCTGACCTACGATTGCCGTCGTTCCGATTTTTTTGCGCCCCACGCGATCGGCGCGTTGAAACTGGTGGATGCTGGCGCAATTACAGGCACCACCAAAGGTGCCAAACACGGCGAACTAGGCCATACCCAATTCCTGCCAGGCAATGCCCTGCGGTTTGGAGTGGATGGCAACGGCGATGGGCGCGTGGACTTCTATAATCAATCGGATGCACTTGCCTCAACCGCGAACTTCCTGCGCCAGAAAGGCTGGCAACCCGGCGTAGGTTATCAGGAAGGGCAAGCAAATTTCAACGTCATCAAGCAATGGAACGCGGCAGGTGTCTATCAAAAGGCGATCGCCCTGATGGCCGCACGCATCGACGGCTGATACGAAAGGGGGCGCGCCAGAATGGTACGCCCCCTTAAATTCCAAATGGTCTTAAATCCTCGCCGAAGGCATCTCACATTTTCTTACGTGTTGCCCATTGCAGTTCAAGCGCAATATAGTCATATTTTCTCCAGGGAGAGGCCCCTGCCGTCCGCATCCAGGTGAAGCCTTCGTTTATCAACACGCCCAATCTCGCGATTATCAGGCAATGCGGACCCCTTTTGAATTTGCGGGAACCGGAGCGTTGACATGGACACCACACTACCCTCGACGGATTTTCTGAAGTCTCAAGCCAAACGTTTACGTGTGGACCTGACGAACCTGGGCTATCCGGTGACACACGCCACGACGCTCGAAATGGTCGCGCACCAGTGGGGCGCGCGCGACTGGAATACCCTTAGCGCCAAAGCCGGCGCGCCAAAGCAAGGCTGGGCCCCGGGCGACCGCGTGTCGGGACGTTACCTGGGCCAACCTTTTCAGGGTGTTGTAAAAGCGGCAAAAACCTCAGGGCATGGCATGTGGTCGATCACCTTGCGCTTTGACGAAGCGGTCGACGTCGTCACATCATCGCTTTTCAGCAACTTTCGGCGACAAGTGAACGCTCTCATTGATGCAAAGTAACCGCCCGGTTGCTACCGCGGGCCTTTGTCCTTGACGCGGGTCGTGATGTCTTGGTCTGACACGAAGTCTTCGAGGAAGTTGTGCCATTCTTGGGGGGAGCGTCTGGCGTCGAGGGTCATTTCACTCAGCTCTTCGATCCCATGATCGGTGACGGCGGTGATCGCCTCGTCCGTTCCCGTATATACACTGACGATGTTGCCGTAGCTGAGGTTGTCATCGTTGCTGACGATCGCCTGCAGCATTTCCGGATCCTCGCCAAGCATGCGGGCGACCTCGGCGAAGGTGTAAAACTGCGTGACGGCAGCCATCAGGCGGCCTTGGCTTGCGGGTTGGCCATCGGTGCCCACTTCCATGGCAGCAATTCGTCGAGCCGGTTGATCTTGTGATCATGGATGCGGTTCAGGATGTCGGCGAGATAGGCCTGCGGGTCGAGGCCGTTGAGCTTTGCGGTCTCGATGATCGTCATGGCGCGCGCCAGGGTTTCCGCGCCGGTGTCGGCCCCCGCGAAGAGCCAATTCTTGCGCCCAATGCCAATCGGGCGAAGGGCGCGCTCGGCCGGATTGTTGTCGATCGCGACGCGGCCATCGGTCAGGAACAAGCTGAAGGCATCCCTGCGGCTCAGTCCATATCTGAAGGCTTTGGCCAGATCGCTCTTGCCCGGAATACGCAGGAGCTGCTGTTCGGACCAGGCGAAGAAGGCCGCGACCTTTGGTTGGCTCAGCCTTTGGCGCGCCGCGTGGCGGACCTCAGCGGGCTGGCCGTTGAGGTCGCGCTCGATGTCGTAGAACTTGCCGATCCGGTCGAGCGCTTCGCGGGCGACCTCGGACTTGGTCGATGCCCAAAAATCGTGGAAGTCGCGCCTCAGATGGGCCCAACAGGCCGCCTCCTGCAAACGGGGCGCGCCATCGGGTTCAGGCTGGTAAAGCTTGGTATAACCCTTGTAACCGTCGGCTTGGAGAATGCCGCGAGCATTGGCCAGATGGCCGAGGACATGCTCTTCCTTCCAGTCCGGTGCGAACCGATAGACAGCACCGGGTGGTGAAGTCCCCGCCCATGGCCGTTGATCGCGAACATAGGCCCAGATGCGCCCTTGTCTGACCCCTTTACCAAGGCCCTTGTTGCGCAAGGAGCGATCCAGCACTCGGATCGGCGTGTCGTCCACTGCCCGGCAGGGTATTGCATAGCAATATCCCGAGAGAGGGCATGCAGCAGATCACTCCCCATGATTTCAGCCTCGATCCGCTCTATCAGCGGCGACAGGGTTTTCATGGCGCGGCCACACCAGCCGACCAATGTGGTCTCAGGAATGTCAGCCCCCATGCGGGCAAATATCTCGTGCTGACGATACAAGGGAAGGTGATCGTCAAATTTCGAGACCAGAACATGCGCCAGCAGGTTTGGACCTGCCATGCTGCCCGGGATCGGACGGCTTGGCGCAGGGTCCTGCACCATCCGCTCGCAGCGGCGGCAGGATTTCTTGATCCGGGCGATCTGGATCACCTTCATCTGGGCGGCGATCATATCGAGGGGTTCGCTGACATCTTCGCCCACCACACGCAAATCGCCGCCGCAGTCGGGGCAGCAGGCACCGGGATCAAGCTCACGGCGCTCCCGCAGGGTCGCATCCGAGACGCGTGGGCGGCGGGCGTAGCGCGGGCACCGAGGGCTACTCCGGCGACGGTTCGTCCTGCCCTTCGTCGATCAGCGCGTCCTAGTCTTCGGCCACGGCGACCAGCAGGTCTTCGAGTGCCAGTTCCAGCTGTTCAATCTCGCGTTCGATCTTTTCCGAGGATTTGCCGAAGGCCAGCTTTTGCAGTTTGGCGATCCGCAAACGCAGGGCCTGAACCAGTTGGTCATGGACGCGCAACGTGGCCGACATCTTGGCGTTTTCCGCCTGCAAAGCGGCGATCATCGCCTTCAATACAGCGGGGTCATCGGGCAGGTTTTCGGCTGGTCTTGACATGCGGTTGACTACCAAGAATCAGGTCTAATCACCATATAAATAACGCAAAATCAGAGGAACAATCACCCCGCACGTGCGGGCGGGGCACCCCAATCCGGACGCCGCCAATCAACCCCCTCCCAAAGCATTGCAAGCTGCGCAGAGTTCAATCGTATCGATCCATCTTGCGAGTTTGGCCAAGGGAAGCGCCCGCGCTCCAAAACCTTATAGTAGAGGCAAAAGCCTTGCCCGTCCCAATACAGCAGCTTCAGCCGGTCACCATGCCGGCCCCGAAAGGCAAACACCGCACCGCTCGCAGGCTTTTGCCGCAGCACATCCTGGGCAAGCGTGGCCAACCCTGCACTTCCCTTCCTAATATCCGTCACGCCGCAGGCCAAATAAACACGAACGCCAGTCCCGGGTCCGATCATGCCGCTTCCACCGCGCGGATCAGGGACGTCAGCGCGGCCAGATCCATTGTGCTGTCAAAATGCAAGCAGCGACCACCCCGAAGCCGCAATTCCATCACGGTCGGTGGCGGCGTTTCGACGCCTGAGAGCTCCGGCACCCCGGTTGCAACCGGAATATCAACAGAAAAAAAGAGCGCCCCAGTATCCGGCGACCACAGACCTTTCTTCTTCAACTCATGGCACCATACGTAGATCTGTTGTCGTGCAATCTCGTGACGCTGCGCCACCTGGGTCACCGTTGCCCCGCCGATACCCGCCGACGTGACAATCTCAAGCTTGTCCTCATCGCACCAGAAACGCCGCCGTTCCACGCCCAGAATTTCGCCACGCATCGCAGACCCCGAATCAGACACGTCGCTAACGACGTCGTTAAACACGTGTCTTAGATCAAAGCCCGATGCTCAGGCAGGCGGTGCCGATGGCGCGGTTACGATGCAAATGGCACATCGCTCCGAAAAACTTCGAACGGGCAACCGCACCTGGTCTTGGATATCCAGTAAAATCAAGAAGTGCTGAACTGCCGTGGAATTCGACCGCTACCACAACCACGCGCACGCCCAAGGCAAGGTTACCAATGACCATTGCCCCCGGACGCGGCAAACGCACCATGAACGCCGTTCAGAATATATCGTTCAGAACGGCGCAAACGGCGTGGGCGCACAAACGGACAGACTCATTGCCAAAAATTGCGGGCACCGTTTTTTGCAAGCGTGCCTTCGGCGAGGATTTTGGGCCATTTGGAATTGCAGGTCAGTGCGACAGAGCTTTATTGAGTTCAGGCAAGAAACGTTGTTCGTAGTCGCTGCCGACCAACGGGCCTGAAAACCGAAAAAGGACGGTGCCTTTACCGTCAACGATAAAGGTTTCAGGCGGTGCCGTCACGCCCCAGTTAATCGAGGCGCGGCCCTGCGGATCAAAGGCGACGCCTTTGAATGGGTTGCCCTCGTCGGTCAGGTATCTGGAAGCAGCGACTGCAGTGTCTTTGAAGTTGACACCCATGATAGCCAACCCGTCTGCCTGCATTTGTAAAAGTTGCGGGTGTTCTGCACGACAGGGGGGACACCAGCTGGCCCAGAAATTGACTATGGTTATGTCACCGCGGGTAAACACGTTATCCGGCACTGGCGCGAAACCGTCTAGTGTCTGCGCGGGCAAGGCCGGGGCCGCCCTGCCAACCGGTGCCGGCGGGGATCCGGCCAGTTCACTTCGGGGCGTTCCCAACGCTGCGAGCACAATGAACCCCGAGAACAGGGCAAGAGGTGCAAGTATCAGCGGTGCGATCCTAGGCATTATTCTCGTGTTCGATTCGTGCAAGTTCAGCCCGGGCCTTGCGCCCTTTGTGCAGGCTGAGCAGTACCAGGCCAACAAGAAGCGCCGTCGAGATTCCGTAGGCAGAAATCACCTCTAACGCGTATTTTCCCAAGTCCGGCATCACAGGTTCCTTTTGCTGCGTGCGATAAGCGCCCGAATTCGGCGCAAGCGAATTTCGGTGCCCGTACGATAGAACACCAGAGCGAGGAAAAGGAGCCCGAAGCCGATCATACTGATCACCAGGGGGTAAAAGAACACATCCGAGACTGTGCGCCCGCCGGTGGCCATGGGTACCGAGGTACCCTGGTGCAGTCCCTGGTTCCAGAATTTCACTGCATATCGCGACAGCACGGCGAACACCGAACCGACGAGGCACAGCACCGAGGTCAGGTCTGCGGCAGTGTCGGGGTCTTCGATCGCCTCCCACAGGGCAATATAGCCGAGATAGAACAGGAACAGGATGAGAAACGATGTCAGGCGCGGGTCCCATGCCCACCAGGTCCCCCACATTGGTTGACCCCAGATTGCACCTGTAATCAGGGCGATCAGCGTCATCGATATGCCAACCGGTGCTGCGGCCTTGGCCGCCAGAGCACTGACATGATGGCGCCGGATCAACCAGATAAGCGAAGCGACAAGCATCATGAACCATGCATTGATCGCCATCAGCGCGGCGGGGACATGCAGGTAGATGATCTTGACCGTAGACCCTTGGCGGTAGTCATCGGGAGTTCCGAAAAACCCCCACCCCAAGCCCACGATAATTCCCAGAGCCGCAGCCCCCCACAAGAATGGTTGCAACCGAGCCGACAGGCTCAAAAATTTCACCGGATTGGCGTATTCCCACAAAGACATGATTGGTTTCTATCGCTCCGCTACGAGGCTCTCAATGGGCAAATGACATTGATCACCGTAAGGTCATTCTTAACACTGCGGCAGAGGCGAACGGCATGAGACCGATGGTAGCAAGGGTGATGCCAGCCAGTAGTGTCAACGGGGTTCCCGCTTCAAGCCCGGTTGCGCCGCGGCGGGCCACCTCTGCCCCGAAGATCAGCGTCGGTACATACAGCGGCAGCACCAGCAAGGACATAAGCAGCCCGCCGCGCTTGATGCCGACGGTCAGGGCCGCGCCGAACGTGCCGATGACAGAAAGGGCCGGTGTGCCCAGGGCAAGTGAGGCAACAAGCCAGACAAACCCACCCGGCGCGAGATTGAGCATCACCCCCAAAACCGGGGAAGCGACCACCAGGGGTAACCCTGTCGTCAGCCAATGCGACAGCGCCTTGATGCTGAGCGCGGCTTCCAGCGGGAAGGGGGCGGTTGCCAGCAGATCCAGCGTACCGTCTTCGAAATCAAGTGCCAACAGGCGGTCAAGCGATAACAAGCAGGCAAGCAGTGCGCCCAGCCACAGCACACCGGGGGCTATGATGGTTAACAAATCGGATTGCGGCCCAACCGAGAACGGCACCAGAACCGTAACGATCAGAAAGAACGCAAGCCCGAGGCCAAAGCCTCCGCCGGCCCGCAGCGCCAACAGAAGATCGCGACGCAGCAAGGCGATCATAGAAATGCCTCGTCACTGGCACCGATACGAAGGTCCACGGCAGAACGGTACTGCGCAAGGTCTAGGCTCCCGGCGTCAAGCCCAAGGTCGATATGCGTGGCGATCAACGCCGAACCGTTGGCTGCAAGATGGTCGGTAACAGCAGCGGCAAAAAGCGCGACGGCGTCGGTATCGAGCGACACGGTGGGTTCGTCCAACACCCAGATCGGACGTCCGGTTACCATCAGGCGTGCCAGCCCCAGACGCCTTTTTTGGCCCGCAGACAGGGTACCTGCCAGCCGATCCTGGAGAGGTTGAAGCTGATACGCAGCAATCGCAGGTTCAATATCGTTCTGGCCAAAGACCTGTGCCCAAAAATCCAGATTTTCCCGCACGCTCAGCATCGCCTTGAGTCCGTCGGCATGGCCGGCATAAGCAATGGTTTCGTGGGCACCGGCAATATGCCCGGACAACGGTGGCTGCAACCCCGCAATGGTGCGCAGAAGGGTGGTTTTACCAGCGCCGTTCGGTCCGCGCAGGATCAACGCCGCGCCCGCCGCAACCTCGAACGACACGCCGCTTATCACAGATCGGCCGCCTCGCGCTACGGCCAGGTCAGTCACAGTTAATGCCACGCTAGACAGGTATCATTGCAAGAGCGATACGGCGACCCTCGCTCAGCAGCACATTGTAGGTACGCGCAGCGGCAGGCGACGACATGACATCGACACCGATCCCCGCCTCTTCCAGTGCACTGCGCATCTCGGCCGGGATATGAGCGGTGTCGGCACCGGTACCGATGAACAGGATGTCGATTTTGGCGGCCAGTGCCAACAAAGGGTCAAGATCATCAAACCCGCCCCAGGCTGTGGTGCCCGCCGTTCCTGCCAGAACGGGACCGTGAAATACCTTGCCGCCAATGCGGAAAAAGCCTGGTCCGTACCCTTCGACGGGCTTTGCGTCTGAATACACGACCTCGTTCAAGCGCATGTTGTCATCCTCTCCACAGTGGCAAGCCTATAATAGCTGAAGCGGCGATGACAATATAGGCCACGTTGCGGAAAAGCTTTTCGGCGTTCGGATCGAAAAGCCAGGCACCGATGATGTTTGCCGCGATACTGGGTATGCCCATAAGCAATCCTAGCGCCAGCGCTGGCCAGACCAGCATGTCGCTGATCCAGAGCATCCCGAACAGCAAAATGTCGATGCCCATGAGATACAGCATAAAGTTTGCCCTGATGACGGCAATCGGCAACTTGCTGGCCATATAGAGCATGATGACCGGCGGCCCCGCTATCCCGGCGAAACCGGTCATGAAGCCCCCCAACGCTCCTGTACCGATCATCAGAGAGGTGCTGAGCCGCCCGTGATAGCGCCAGCCGGACAGCAGCAATGTGACCAGGATCAGCACCACGGTCGAAACGACCCAGCCGAAAGGTTCGGGTGATATGTGCGACAGGAAATACAGGCCTAACGGCAACGCGACCAGCACACCCAACATCAACAGCACGATGTCGCGACGGGTGCCCTGTCGCAAGGCACCCGGAATATTCGGCAGCGGGCCCAACAGCTCGGAGGCTGCCAGAAAAATCACCGCCTCGACCGGGCTGAGGATGCTGGCCGCAACCGGCATCAAAATCATCGCACTGCCAAAGCCCGCAAAGCCACGAACCAGCCCCGCTATGATCACTGTCGCGAATAGCCAGACCAGATCAATTGGCGATCCGGCAGCCGCCAATATATCAGGCATCGATGTTTGCGTATTGACCTGTATTGTTGTCTTTCTTGGACCAGTCTCGCTTGACCCCCAGGAAAAGCACGATGTTCTTGGCCACATAGACCGAGGAATATGTCCCGACGATGACGCCCCAGGTGATCGCAAAGACAAAACCGCGAATCACATCACCGCCCAGAAACAGGAGCGCGAGCAGAGCCAGCAGCGTCGTGCCGGATGTCATCAAGGTACGGCTCAGGGTCTCGTTGACGCTGAGGTTCATGATTTCGCGCAAGTCTCGCTTTTTATATTTCCGCAAGTTTTCGCGCAGGCGGTCGAAGATCACCACCGTGTCGTTGATCGAATACCCGATGATCGTCAGGATCGCGGCAATAACCGGTAGGTCAAAGCGGATCTGCAACACCGAAAAAATACCGATGGTCAATATGACATCATGAAACAGCGCCGCGACCGCGCCCAAGGAAAACTGCCATTCAAAACGCAGCCAGATATAGATCAGGATCGCACCCAACGAAGCGGCCACCGCCAGAAACGCGGTCTGGATCAATTCGCCCGAAACTTTAGGCCCCACTGATTCAACCGACGTAAAGACAATGTTCGGCGCTACGGTTTTCAACGCACCTTCCACTTGGCTGATCATTTCAGGCGTCGCGGCTTCTTCGCCTTCCTGTGCCTGTATACGGACCATGGCGACATGCTTTTTACTGTTGCTGGCCGGGTCGTATACTTCGGAAATCGAGATGTCGCCTAGCTGAAGCGGGGCCAGAGCGGTCCGGTAAGCGGCCACATCGACGGGGGCATCGCTTTGGGTGCGCAACGTCGTGCCGCCCCGGAAATCGATGCCATAGTTCAATCCCATGGTGAACCAGACAACCAAGGCGAGCAACACCGCTACCATTGAGGCACCAAACGTGAGTTTGGCATGCTTGAAGAAGTCGATATTCGTATCGTCGGGGATCAGTCTCAGGCGCATGACGTGAGGTTCCTATACCGTAATTGTCTTTGGGCGGCGGCGTTCAAACCAAAAGACCACCATCAGACGTGTGACGAAATATGCCGTAAAGACCGACGTGACGATGCCCAGCCCAAGCGTGACCGCAAAGCCGCGTACCGGGCCGGAACCCAGCACGAACAAAATGATGGCGATGATAAAGGTTGTGATGTTGGCATCAAGAATGGCGCTCAGGGCGCGTTCATAGCCCAGGCTGATCGCGCGCGCCGGCCCTTTTGCGGTCTTGAGCTCTTCGCGGATGCGTTCAAAGATCAGAACGTTTGCGTCAACCGCCATACCGACCGTCAGCACGATCCCTGCGATACCTGGCAAGGTCAGCGTGGCCCCGATCAGGCTCAGCAGGCCAAAAATCATGCCGACGTTGATGATCAGCGCGATATTGGCAAAGAAGCCGAACAGCCCATAGCTGGCCCACATGAAGAACAACACGGCGATAAACGCGACGCTGGTTGCGATCTTTCCCGCGTCGATACTGTCTTGACCCAGTTCCGGTCCGATCGTGCGTTCTTCGACAAAGGTCAGACCGGCAGGCAAGGCCCCCGCACGGAGCAACACTGCAAGATTGGTTGATTCCTCGACGGTAAAGTTACCGGTAATGATGCCGGAACCGCCCGGTATCGCACTTTGAATTGTCGGGGCGCTGATGACCTTGTTGTCCAACACGATGGCAAACGGTGCCCCGATGTTTTCTGCCGTATACGTCCCGAACTTGCGCGCGCCCGTGGTGTCGAAACGGAAGCTGACCGCCGGACGACCGTTTTGGTCAAAGCTGGGCTGTGCATCGACCAGTTCCTCGCCGGTGACCACCGGTGCGGTTTCGATGACATAGAATGTCCCCGGAGATTCGGCATCGGGCAGCAGCGAATTCCCAAGTCCAGGTGCGGCATTTTCATCTGCCCCCCGATTGACCACAGGGTTGAACGTCAATTGTGCGGTGGTCCCGATGATCGCCTTCAGTTCGGCAGCCGAACCGATGCCGGGCACCTGGATCAGAATCCGGTCCGAACCCTGACGCTGGATGGTCGGTTCGCGCGTGCCCACCTCGTCGATACGGCGGCGGATAATCTCGAGCGATTGTTGCATCGTCCGTTCATCGGTCGCTTGTTTTTCGGCGTCCGACAGGGTGATGGTGATAATGTCACCCGAGCCGGTTACCACGATATCGTTTTGGCCCGCACCCGTAATCGTCTGAACAGGACGTGCCAAAGCACGCGCCGCTTCCAGCGCTGGTGCCATCTGAGCAGCGTCGCCGATCCGAACGCGCAATTCGCCCTCGGGGGCCTCTACCCGGCGCACCGGTGTGATCGACCGCAAGCTGTCGCGCACCTCGGGCCAGGTGGCCTCCATGCGGCTGGCATAAACATCAGCGACCTTTACCTCGGCAAGCAGGTGTGCACCGCCGCGCAGATCCAGCCCCAGATTGACCAGCTGTGACGGCATCCAGTTGGGCCACAGTGCCCTTTGCGCTTCCAGCTCGGGGGTGGAGCCCGCCACGTCGATCGCCTTAACGGCGTCATTGTGTTGCTCTACGGGGCCGTAAAATGCGTTGGGCAGTGCCAGCCACAGGCCAACGGCGCAAGTGAGGATGATCAACACCCGTTTCCACAGATCAATCTGAAGCATGGTACTGCCTTTTTTAGACGTGGCCGCGAAGGGCGCTTACTTGGCCGGTTCGGTCTTGGAAACAACGGTTGCGATGGTCGATTGCACGACGCGCACCTTGACGTTGTCGGCCAGTTCGACTTCCAGCTCGCCGTCGTCCTTCACCTTGACGACTTTACCAATCAGCCCACCTGCCGTGATAACCTGATCGCCACGGCGCAGACCGTCGACCATCGCCTTGTGCTCTTTCACCTTCTTCTGCTGTGGACGGATGAGCAGAAAATACATGATCGCGAAGATCAAAATCAGGGGCACGAATTGCTGAATGCCTTGCATGGAGGTCGTCCTTTTGATGGGGGTGCATGCCGCAGTCGGCCTGCCGTCGAAGTTTGGCGGAACCTATGGTCAGACGCAGAGCTTTGCAAGGAGCCTTCGGGTGCTATTTGGCCGCAGTCCGTTCTTGCCTGCGGTGTGCGGCGCAGTCAGCCCCCATCCCACACGCCACCATCACCGGCAAAAAGCCTGCAAATGATGAAAAACCGTGCCTGAACGCAATAATCATGCGCTACGCCACATCTAGCCCCCTGCGCGACAATCGGGCATAACGCCGCAAACGCAAATCGCGCGACTCGGAAGCCAGAAGGAACAGCCCCATGCACGACATCAAAGCCATCCGCGAAAACCCCGATGCTTTTGACGCCGCATTGGCGCGGCGCGGGGATGCGTCTGTGACGGCTGGGGTATTGGCGCTGGACGAAGCGCGGCGCGCCAAGATTTCGGCGGCCGAAACGGCGCAGGCCGAGCAGAACAAGGCGTCGAAACTGGTCGGCGCAGCCAAGGCCAAGGGCGACGAGGCCGAATTCGAACGGCTGCGCACCTTGGTCAGCGACAAGAAAGCCGAAGTCACCGCCATGCAGGCAGAGGCCAAGGATCTGGACGCGCAGCTGAATGACATGCTTGCCCGGATTCCCAATTTGCCTGCCGACGATGTTCCGGATGGCGCTGATGAAAATGACAACCTCGAGGTAAACCGCTGGGGCGATGTGCCCAGCTTTGATTTCATCCCGAAAGAGCATTTTGAGATCGCCAGTGTCACACCCTCGATGGATTTCGAGACCGCGGCCAAGACCTCCGGTGCGCGGTTCGTCATGCTGAAAGGCGCTGTCGCACGGGTGCACCGTGCGTTGGCACAGTTCATGATCGACACGCATGCGGATCATAATGCGCTGACCGAATATATGACGCCGGTGCTGGTGCGCGATGATGCGATGTACGGCACCGACAAACTGCCGAAATTCGGCGAGGACAGCTATCAGACCACAAATGGCTGGTGGTTGATCCCGACTTCAGAGGTTACGTTGACCTATTCGGTAGCCGGTGACGTTCTGGAAGAGGCCGCCCTGCCCCGCCGCATGACCGCCCATACCCTGTGCTTCCGTTCCGAGGCGGGCAGCGCGGGCCGCGACACCTCGGGCATGCTTCGACAGCACCAGTTCGAGAAGGTCGAGATGGTGTCGATTACCCACCCCGATCAATCGGACGACGAACAAAAGCGCATGTTGCGCTGTGCGGAGGATTTGCTGGAACGGCTGAACATACCCTATCGCACCGTGCTGCTGTGTACCGGTGATATGGGGTTCGGTGCCCGCCGTACCTATGACATCGAAGCGTGGCTACCCGGTCAGAACGCCTATCGCGAGATCAGCTCGGTCTCGACCACGGGGGATTTCCAGGCGCGACGCATGAATGCACGCTTCAAACCCGCCGACGGGGGCAAACCTCAGTTTGTCCATACCCTGAACGGGTCGGGGCTCGCCGTCGGGCGATGCTTGATTGCAGTTCTGGAAAATGGCCAGCAGGCTGACGGTTCGGTGAAGCTGCCCGAGGTCCTGGCCCCCTATCTTGGCGGCAAAACTACGTTGGATATAGACGGCAATCTGCGCTGATTGATACCGATCTTGGTCGGGCTATCTATCGCGCAGAGTGATTTCCACGCAAGGTAGCCCCATGTCCCGTTCCTTCATTGCCCTGTTGACCTTTTTGCTGGCAATCGGTTTTGCCGCATCGCCGCTTTTCGTGTCTGGCTTTAACGGTTTTTCGCCCGACCAATTCCCTATCCCCCAGGATAACCCACCGGTCCAGCCCGCGGGATACGCGTTTTCGATCTGGGGGCTGATTTATCTGTGGCTGATCGTCGGTTTGGCCTGGGGCCTTTGGAAGCGGCGCGAGGACTATATCTGGCACGATATGCGCCTGCCGCTCAGTATCTCACTGTTTATCGGGTGTTTCTGGCTGGCGGTAGCCGTCGCTAGCCCGGTTTGGGCGGCGATACTGATTTGGGCAATGCTGATATCGGCGCTTTATGCGCTGTTTCGTTCCCCGCGCGATGATCGCGGTTTTGCAGCGCTTCCGGTAGGCTTGTACGCGGGCTGGCTAAGCGCTGCGTCCTGCGTTGCATTGGGCCTGTTGGCCGCTGGCTATGGCTGGATGAGCGCGAACACCGCCGGGCTGGTGTTCGTCGGTCTGGCCATCGTGATCGCTGCCGGCGTGCAATCAACCCTGCGACGCGCACCGACCTACGGGATTGCGGTAATATGGGCGCTGGTCGCCGTGATCGTGCAAAACGTCAACGCGTCGCCCACGGTGGCAGCGCTCGCTGCGGGCGGAGCAATTGCGCTGATCCTGCCGACCTACCGTGCTTGGCGGCGGGTTTAATCCGTAAAAAAAACCGGAGCTGTCGAGGGCTCCGGCTTTGGGTTTATGAGAGTTATATCAGCGCTCTAACGATCCTTGCGGTGACCGTCGGTATGCTTACGCAGTTTTGACGGCTTGGCCTTTTTGCGGCCCTTATAGGGGTTGGCATCAGATTGCCCGCGCATCCAAAGCCGGATCGGCGTGCCGGGCATATCAAAATCGATCCGCAAGCCGTTGACCAGATAGCGGTTATAGCTTTCCGGCACCTTATCTGGATGGCTGCACATCACGACAAACCCCGGAGGCCGCGTCTTTGCCTGGGTCATGTAGCGCAGTTTGATGCGTTTGCCTTGTGGGGCGGGTGGCGGATGCGCCTCCATCATCCCGGCCAGCCAACGGTTCAACTGCGCGGTGGTGATCCTGCGGTTCCACACATCATAGGCGCGCATGATCGCCTGGTGCAAACGGTCCAGCCCCCTGCCGGTCTTGGCAGAGACCGTCACCAAAGGCGCCCCTTTCAGCTGCGGCAACAACCTTTCAAAGCTTTCGCGCAGGTCTTTCAGCTTGCCTTGCTTGTCTGTCTCAAGATCCCACTTGTTGACCGCGACCACCACAGCACGGCCCTCGCGTTCGGCCAGGTCGGCAATGCGCAAATCCTGCTGTTCAAACGGAATCTCGGCATCCAGCAACACAACAACGACTTCGGCGAACTTTACCGCCCGCAAGCCGTCACTGACGCTGAGTTTTTCCAGCTTTTCCTGAATTTTCGCTTTTTTGCGCATACCGGCGGTGTCAAAGATCCGCATCGGTACGTCATCCCAAACAGTACGCAGGGAAATCGCGTCGCGGGTGATGCCAGCTTCGGGGCCGGTCAGCAGACGGTCCTCTCCCATGATCTGATTGATCAGCGTCGATTTACCCGCGTTAGGCCGACCGACAACAGCCACTTGCAGCGGCTTGGCATTGGTTGGGACCGGCACCGGCGCGTCTTCGTCCCCCAGTTCGGCTTCTTGCTCGGTCAGATCCACATCTGTGTCAGGTTGATCAGTTTGGGCACGCTCGGCGAATCCGTCGGCGATCGGCATGAGTTGCAAATAAAGATCGTTCAGCCCTTCGCCGTGTTCCGCGGACAGGCGGATCGGCTCTCCCAGACCGAGGTTATAAGCCTCGATCACTCCGGCATCCGCAGCTTTGCCTTCGGCTTTGTTCGCCGCAAGAATAACATGCGCAGATTTTTTGCGCAGAATGTCGGCAAAGACCAGATCAGAGGGGGTCACCCCCACGCGTGCATCGATCATGAACAGACAGATGTCTGCCATATCCACCGCGCGTTCGGTCAGACGGCGCATCCGGCCCTGAAGGCTGTCATCCGTCACTTCTTCCAGCCCTGCGGTGTCAATAACGGTGAAACGCAGATCCGCCAGCCGCGCAGCGCCTTCGCGCAGGTCGCGTGTCACACCGGGCTGATCATCAACCAAAGCCAGCTTTTTGCCGACAAGGCGGTTGAATAACGTGGACTTACCGACGTTGGGACGCCCCACAATGGCGAGGGTGAAAGACATGGAATGGCTCCGAAGACAAGGTCAAGCCTGCGCTCTAGCCTATTTGGCGGTCAACGGAAAGCGTGCAATTGCCCCTTGGACGATACAACATAAAGCACACCACCGGCCACAACAGGTGACGAGGATGCCCCGCCCGGAATATCGGCGCTTGCCACCATCGCCCCGTTGGTGGGGTCAAAACTGCGCAACTTGCCGTCGTTCGATGCGACGATCACCCTGCCCCCGGCGACAATTGGCCCGTAATTCGCAAAGACTTCCGACCGGCGTTTAGGCTTCTCCTTGACAAAGTTCGGCAACGGCGTGCCCCAGATACGAATGCCGGTCGACGCGTCCAGCCTCACCAGTTCGTTCAGGTCTGTCACCGCAAAAATACTGTCGCCAGCCGGCCACACCGGGCCGATGGCACCTTCGCGCGCGGTCCAAATCCGCTCACCACCGCCGAGCGTCAACGCCGCCAGTCGGCCCGAATGGTTGCCCACATAAACGGTATCACCGGAAATTACCGGACTGCCGGTAATATCGGAAATATTCGCAACAGCCCGCCCGGGGCGTTTGCCCACGACGGATGTGCTCCACCGGTCCATGCCGCCCTGACGGAACAAGCCCTGCACTTCGCCCGAACCAAAAGCCATTACCGCAATCTGCGCGCTTATGGCGGGTGCCGGGCCACCAAGCACATTGGTCATGCTGGTGCTGGAGCCGGTTTGCCACTTGATGCGACCGTCGGACTTGTTGAGCGCCCAGCCTGTGTCATCACCGCCGGTAAAGTAAACCATGTCCTCGTACACGGCAGGCGCGCCCGTTCCGCTGGCGTCAAGGTCCTGCGTCCACCTCGTACCGCCGCTTTCCATATCGAGTGCGGTAACGGTGCCGAACCCCAATGACACATACAAAGTATTTCCGTCCGCAGCCAGACCGCCGCCCGACGCTTCACCCGCGCTATCCATTTCCGGGGTCAGGTCGCGGGCCCACAATGTGGCACCGGAGGCAGAGGTTGCCGTCACCTGTGCACTGGAATCGATGGTGAATATACGCCCGCCCACTACCACGGGGGATGCTGTTATACGCTGTTTCCGGCTGTCGCCGCTTCCGATGTTCGCGCTCCAGGCCAACCGCGGCGTGGCGCTCAAAGCGGGGTTTGCGATACGGGTGCTCGGGGTGCCGTTGCTTTGGGCCCAGTTGGTGTTTGCTGTGGCCGCTGGCAGCGAGATGCCGCGCACCGTGTTTGCCGGAACAGGAAGATCGGCTTGCGCCACAAACCCGTCATCCCCCCGCAATACCGAGCGTACGTCGAAGCGTTCGCCGGGTAAGATTGCCTCGGGCTCGGCACACGCGGACAGCAACAACGCGCCAGCGACGGCTGAAACTACCAACGCAGAACGTCCCGGAACGGATCTGGTTACGAAGGTGCTGTGAAGTTTGGTCATGGCGCTGCTCACTTCTGCTCTTAACTCGTGTTTTTGATCACATCGGACGATCGATTTCAGTTGCCGCCAACGCCTGCTGATGGAGAGAGCTCTGGCGACATCACCGCAGCGGCGGAACCCAAGTCAGGCTCGCCTCCCAAAGCAACAATCACCTGAAGGGCACGCTGTTGCAAGTCCGAGGTGACCTCGGCATCCTGCAATATCTCCTGGTAGCGATCAATCGCCGCCTGGGGCTGGTTTTCTTCGATGTCAATCAATGCCAGTTGTTCCTGCGCCAGCAATCGCAAAGGACTGGCCGACTGTATCAATGCCTCAAGCGCGAGCCGCCGATCCGCGGCCGGGGTGTCGGCCCCTTGCAGGGTCAGCGCCTTGAACTGGGCGATTTCGCGATAGATTGCCGGCACATCGCCGTTCGCGCCCAGACTGTTGAGCGTGTCGATGGCGGCTGTCTTATCCCCGGCCTCGGACTGCTCGGCGGCTTTCAAGAATGCCAGCATCGCGACCGAACGCGGGTTGTCTGTTTTCACCGCCGCCAGAGCTTCGACACGCCCGCCCGCATCGCTTCCCGCCAATGCCGCGAATATCGCGTCACCAAGCGCTTGGGCGCGAGTGCGGTTCTGGGCTTTTTGATACTCATTCCAAGCAGCGCCCCCGACCAGCAAGACAACCGCCAGTATGGCGATCCAGCCATAGCGTTTGAGCAACAGATAAAATCTGTCCCGGCGAACCTCGTCATTTACTTCGTCGATGAAACTGTCTGTATCGCTCATATCTTAATGGTCCCGCCCTTTTTCAACGCCTCTCTTACCCTGCGCCTGCGGGCCTGCCAAGGGCTAGGCTGCATCGCACCCAGCCACCGCGGGGGCAACAGGGCCGCAGATCACTGATTTTTTCAAAACTGAACTATGCAGTTCAGTTAATTTCACTTACATAGCCCCCAACATACTCTCCTGGAAGTGGTCTGACGGGCCGCACCTACAATTTGCCGAGGCTCAGAATGCGCATTTTTCCAATCCTGGCGGCGATTGCCGTGTCTGCATTTATGTACATGGCGATATTTGAGCGCGAAGCGCTGTTGAATTCACTGGGGTTCAACGGTGCCGCGCCTCCGTCGGAAGACACCGCCAGCCTGTCACACGTTGCCGATCAGTCGCTCGTCAAGGTTGTGGTGCAGCGCAGCCAGGCCAAACAGCTCGATTCGGCAATTGTCGTGCGCGGCCAGACCGCGGCGGCGCGTCAGGTTGCCGTTCAGGCCGAAACCTCGGCCATCGTCATATCGCCGCCATTGCGCAAGGGTGCGCGGGTCGCCGAGGGTGAAACCCTGTGTAAACTGGATCTGGGCACGCGGGATGCGCAGCAGAAAGAAGCCGTGGCCCGCCACGCCGAAGCCGAATCGCGTGTCCCCGAGGCGGAAGCGCGTGTTGAGGAAGCCCAGGCGCGTCTTGATGAAACACTGATCAAGCTGAACGCCGCGGAAAAGCTCGGTGAAGGTGGGTTTTCTTCGCAAACCACCCTGGCCAGCGCCGAGGCTGCCGTCGCGGCGGCACGCGCCAACCTGAGCTCGGCCCAAGCCGGATTGAGCGCGGCCAGATCCGGCATCCAATCAGCGGATGCCGCCGTGGCGATGGCCAACGCCGAAATTGACCGCTTGACCCTCAAGGCTCCGTTCGCCGGGCTGCTGGAAAGCGACACCGCGGAACTGGGTAGCCTGCTGCAAAAAGGGTCCATTTGCGCCCAGGTAATCCAGCTTGACCTGATCAAGCTTGTGGGCTTTGTCCCCGAAACCGAAGTTGATCACGTCAGCCTTGGCGCACCGGCGCGGGCGCGACTTGCGACAGGAGATCGGCAATTGCAGGGGAAAGTGTCTTTCATTTCCCGGGCCTCCGACCCGTCCACGCGCACTTTCCGTATCGAAATCGACGTTCAGAATACCGATCTAAGCATCCGCGACGGCCAGACCGCCGAAATCGTCATTGCCTCCGAAGGCGTAGACGCACACCTTCTGCCCCAGTCTGCCCTGACCCTGAATGATGAGGGAGCCTTGGGCGTACGATTGATCGACGACGCCGATGTGGTCAATTTTGCACCGGTCGAATTGATTCGCGACACAGCCGAGGGCGTTTGGGTCAAAGGGCTTCCCCAAGAGGCCAATGTCATCGTGCTGGGTCAGGAATACGTCACCGCAGGCGTCACCGTGATACCGACCTACCGTGAGGCCATACAATGAGCGGGATCGTCGATTGGGCGGCAGGGCGTGCCCGAATGGTCATGGCTTTTATCCTGCTGAGTCTCGTGGTGGGGGGATACGCCTATTCGACCTTGCCCAAGGAAGGTGAACCTGACATCGAAATTCCCGCACTGTTTGTATCGGTGCAATTCCCCGGCATCTCTGCTGCCGACAGTGAAACCCTGTTGGTCAAACCGATGGAAACAGAACTGTCCGATCTGGACGGGCTGAAAACCATGACAGGGACTGCGGCAGAAAACTATGCGGGGATCGCGCTGGAGTTCGAATTCGGCTGGGACAAGACCAAGATCATGGCCGACGTCCGCGATGCCATGAGCACAGCAGAGGCGAAGTTTCCGGACGGATACGAAAAATATTCGATCAACGAGATCAACTTTTCCGAATTTCCCATCATCATCGTCAATCTGACCGGACCGGTGCCTGAACGTACGATGGCCCGCGTCGCCCGCGACCTGCAAGACGCTCTCGAGGGCATCGACGCGGTTCTAGAAGCCGGGCTGGCGGGAAACCGTGATGAAATGCTTGAGGTGGTGATCGATCCGCTCAGGCTTGAGGCGTATGACGTCACCGCCGGCGAATTGATCAATGTCGTGCAAAACAATAACCAATTGATTGCCGCGGGCGAGGTGCAGTCCGCGCAGGGCAGTTTTTCCGTAAAAATTCCGTCGTCGTTTTCGGATCCCCGGGATGTCTATAATCTGCCGGTCAAAACCAACGGTGACCGCGTGGTCACATTGGGCGATCTGGCAGCGATCAATCTGACCTTCGAAGACCGCGCCGGCACCGCCCGTTTCAACGGGCAGAAAACCCTTGCGCTGCAAGTGGTCAAACGCAAGGGATACAACCTGATCGACACCTCGGCGCAGGTCAAGCAGGTCGTGGCTGATCAAAGCGCCTCGTGGCCTGACGAATTGAAAGCGGCGGTGACCCTCGGCACATCGAATGACCAAAGCCGCATCGTAGACAGCATGGTACAGCAATTGCTGGGATCCGTGTTCACGGCAATCGCATTGGTGATGATCGTCGTGTTGGCCGCGCTCGGCATTCGCGCGGCGCTATTGGTGGGCTTCGCTATCCCCACATCGTTTCTTCTGTGCTTCGCGTTTCTGGCGCTTATGGGTATCTCGATCTCGAACATCGTCATGTTCGGGCTGATCCTGGCGGTCGGCATGTTGGTGGACGGCGCAATCGTCGTGGTCGAATACGCCGATGCGCGGCAGCAACAAGGCGAAGGTCCGATGGCCGCCTATGTCGAAGCCGCCAAACGCATGTTCTGGCCGATCATATCATCGACAGCGACCACGCTTTGCGCGTTTTTACCGATGCTGTTCTGGCCCGGTGTGCCTGGCGAATTTATGGGAATGTTGCCTGTCACACTGATATTCGTGCTATCGGCGTCGTTGGTCGTCGCGTTGATTTATCTGCCTGTCATGGGTGGGGTAACCGGACGGTTGGAACGCTGGATGGCCGGCAATATGGAAGCGATTGCCAAGTTGCCGTTATATATGCACCTGCTGCTTTTCCCCATAGTGCTGGCGATGGTTGCATTGCCGGTATTGTTGATGCAACCGCTGTTCGCGGTGATCTCAACGCAGTTCGCTTCGATGGACGGGTTGGATATTCTCGGGTCGGTTATCCCGGTATTTGCGCTGATCTTCGCAAGCATCGCGGCCCTGTGCGCTTTGCTCGCGATCGCCGTGTCGGGCGTGATGTTGGGGCTTATCAGCTTTTTCGCATTGTTCACGCGCATGGGGCGCGGCGGGCGCTGGCTGACATCGCGGCTTTTCCGCAAAGAACCTAACGTGATCCACGCCGGTTATCGCCGGTCTGGCTTTGGGCGGCTGATCGAATTCATCACCGGCAATCCGGTCATGCCATTGGTTGTGACGGGCGTGGTATTCATTTTTGTCGGCACCACGCTGATCTTCTTCAGCAACAACAGCAAGGGCGTCGAATTCTTTGTCGAAAGCGAACCGGAACAGGCGATCGTGTATGTTCTGGCCCGAGGCAACCTGTCGTTGACCGAAAAGGACAACATCATGCAGCAAGCCGAAAAGATCGTGCTGGCCCATCCCGGGGTCGCCACGGCCTTTGCCTTTGCGGGCGAAGGGGGGCTGGACAGCAATACCGGGGGCGCTCAGGCCCCCAACGACAGCATCGGTCAAATTCAGCTAGAGACAATCCCATGGGAAGACCGCGCCCTGCGTCCGGAACTTGACGGCGATATCGTCATCGCGGAACTGACAGAACAGCTTAGCGCCATCCCCGGCATCAAGATCGAGATACTCGCCCAGTCCCGTGGTCCCGCATCCGGCAAGGCCGTGCATCTGCGGCTGAAGGCCGACAGCTTTACCGATCTGGTTGATGCGACGGCTCTTGTCCGTAACGAGTTCGCCATGACACCCGGCTTGACATTGATCGAAGACACGCGCCCCCTGCCCGGTATCGACTGGCAAATCGACGTGGACGTTGCGAAAGCCGGACAGTTCGGTGCCGACGTGCTAACCGTCGGTGCGATGGTTCAGCTTGTCACCCGGGGGTTGCTGCTTGACAAGATGCGGGTCGACAGTTCGGACGAAGAGATCGAGATCAGGGTACGCCTGCCTGAAAAGGATCGCGTTCTAAGCACCTTGGACACGCTGAAGGTGCGAACAGTCGATGGCTTGGTGCCACTGTCAAATTTCATCACGCGCACGCCGGTACCAAAGTTGGCCGAAATCAACCGCATCGACCAAAAGCGCCATATGGACATCAAGGCGGATGTTTTCCCCGGTCTGGTGAAACTGGTCAAGACTGACAAGGTTGGCGGCAAAGATGTGGATTTGACGTTGGCCACGATGCGCCCCGCTGCAGACGATGCCGATTTCACGGCTCACGATGGCAAGACCTACAAGATCACGGATCGCACTACCGCAGCGCGTGGGCTGGATCTTCAGCAACAGTTTTCGGACGGCAGGGTGCGCATGGTCCCGATCAACGCCAATGAACGGATCGCTGAAATCACCAAGTGGCTCGAAACCAACCCCCTGCCTGACCGCGTCAGCTATGAATGGACCGGCGATCAAGAGGATCAGGCCGAAAGCCAGGCATTCCTGAGCTCGGCCTTTACGGCGGCATTGGGGCTGATGTTCATCATTCTTCTGGCCCAGTTCAACAGCATCTATAATTCGATCCTGGTGCTGCTGGCAGTCGTGCTTTCGACCACCGGGGTGCTGATCGGCATGCTGGTGATGGATCAGACCTTTTCCATCATCATGACCGGCACTGGTATCGTCGCCTTGGCAGGGATTGTGGTTAACAACAACATCATCCTGATCGACACCTATCAGGAATTCAGCCAGTACATGCCGCGTATCGAAGCAATCATCCGCACTGCACAAGCTCGTATCCGTCCGGTGCTGCTGACCACAATCACGACGATGGCGGGGCTTGCACCCATGATGTTCGGGCTTAGCCTGGATTTTGCGAATGGGGGCTATACGATTGACAGCCCGACGGCGCTTTGGTGGAAACAACTGGCGACGGCGGTTGTGTTCGGGCTTGGCATCGCAACTGTGCTGACATTGATGGTGACGCCTTCGTTGCTGGCGATCAGGGTATGGGCGACCACATACGCCCGCTGGTCTGCACGGCTGCTTGCCAAGATGTCGCTGGGCCGGGCCAGCAAGGCGGCCCAAGACTGGGCGCTGCAAAAGGACGCGCGGCGGCTCAAGTCGGGCCTGATCATCTGGGACGATCAAGTCAACGACGACAACTGGACCTCGCAGAAACCCGCAGAGTAACCCCCCGGGTCCACCGTGCTGGCTGCGGTCTCGGCTACCCGTCACCCGGGTAGGTTCAGACCCGGCCGCGCGGGTGGCGCGCGCCCCCTCCGGATAAATACCTCGCATTCATCGGTCAGCACTCTACGTCTGAGTCAGCGACACTTAACATGAACAAGGAGAAACATGATGTTTCGAGGTATACTTTTTTCACTTGCGGCAATGACCATGGCAGTACCTGCCCTTGCTGCGGAGTTGATCACCAAAACCAGCCCCTATTCAGTGCACGAAACCGTGGACCGGTTGGAAGCCGCTGTAACTGAGGCGGGGGCGACTGTCTTCGCCCGCGTGGACCACGCAGAAGGTGCCAAGAAAGTTGATATGGAGCTTCGCCCGACGATGCTGCTTATCTTCGGCAACCCAAAGCTGGGCACCCCTGCGATGCAGGATGCACAAACCGCCGGGCTTGATCTGCCCCTGCGCGTGCTGACCTATTCGGATGCCTCGGGCGATGTGCACGTGACCTATCGCGATCCCGTGGCTTTGTCAGAAGATCATGGCATAGCGGCTGATGCGGACTATCTTTCCAAGATGGCCGGCGCATTGGACAAGCTGACATCGAAGGCCATCGCCAAAGACTAAGGCCATTTCAACCCTGCGCAGCGCCGTCAGTCCGTTTCAGATTGCTGGCGCTGCCACAGCTGTGCATAACGGCCATTGCGAGCCAAAAGATCATCGTGGGTTCCCTGTTCGACCACGCTGCCTTGCTCCAGCACAACGATCCTGTCTGCTTCCGCAACTGTCGAAAGACGGTGCGCAATCGTCAGGACTGTACGACCTTTGCCAGCCTGCCGCAAAGCATCCTGAATCTCGTATTCGGTTTCGCTGTCCAGTGCGCTGGTTGCTTCGTCCAGCAGCAAGATCGGAGGATTTTTCAGCAGCGTTCTGGCGATGCCCACGCGCTGTTTCTCGCCACCCGAAAGCTTCAGGCCCCGCTCGCCTACCGCCGTGTCATAGCCCATGGGCAAACGTTGGATAAAGTCGTGTATCTGCGCGGCTTTTGCGGCAGATTCGATTTCAGCCTGTGTCGCACCGTCGCGGCCATATCCGATATTATATCCGATGGTGTCATTGAACAGTACCGTATCTTGGGGAACGACACCGATCGCGCGGTGCAGGCTTTCCTGTGTCACATCGCGTACATCCTGCCCATCAATGCGCAATGCACCTGCCTGCACATCGTAGAACCGGAACAACAACCGACCGATGGTAGATTTCCCGGAGCCGGTCGAGCCGACAATCGCAACCATCTCTCCCGGGGCCGCTTCGATGGACACGCCCTTGAGGATCTCGCGGTCGGGATCGTAGCCAAAACGCACGTCGTCAAGGGTCACTCGCCCGCCGGTAACTTGCAGTTCCGGTGCCGCGGGTTTGTCGGTGATTTCGGCCGGTTGATCCAGCAAGGTGAACATCTGCCCCATGTCCACCAGCGCCTGCCGAATTTCGCGGTAAACTGTGCCGAGAAAATTCAACGGTACGGTGATCTGCACCATGTAAGCATTGACCATGACGAAATCCCCGACAGTCAATTCACCTTTCTGCACACCAATCGCCGCCATCACCATAACCCCCACCAACCCGCAGGTAATGAGCAATGACTGACCAAAATTCAGAAATGCGAGCGAATAATTGGTCTTGATCGCAGCTTCTTCGTACCCCGCCATCGCATGGTCATAACGCCCGGCCTCGCGGTTTTCCGCGACGAAATACTTGACCGTTTCATAGTTCAGCAGACTGTCGATGGCTTTTTGGTTCGCATCGGTGTCTTGGTCGTTCATCTGGCGGCGCAGCCTGACCCGCCATTCGGTCACAGCGAAGGTGAACCAGACGTAAAGCGCAATCGTGACGGCCACCACCAGCAGGTACCACGCATCGAACAAGATCGTCAGGATCACGCCGATCATCAACAGTTCCAGCACCAGCGGGCCGATCGAAAGCAGCAAGAAACGCAGCAAGAAGTCAACGCCCTTGACGCCACGTTCGATAATCCGGCTTAGACCACCGGTTTTGCGCGTGATGTGATAGCGCATCGACAGCTTGTGAATATGCTGAAAAGTCTCAAGCGCCAGCATCCGCAAGGCACGTTGCCCAACCCGCGCGAAAACCGCATCGCGCAATTGTTGAAAGCCCACATTCATCGCGCGTGCGACACCGTAAGCTACGGTAAGCCCAACTGCACCGAGCGCCAGGAACGGCACGCCTTCGTTCGCCAGCGCATCAACCGCATCTTTGTAGAGAAGGGGAATAACAATGGAAATCAGCTTGGACACCACCAGGAAGATCATTGCCCAGACCACCCGCCTTTTCACCCACGGCATATCCTTGGGCCAAAGATACGGCGCTACTTTCTTGAGAACCAGAAGGTTGGACTGACGTTCGGCAGCGTTGGCAATCTCTTCTTCGGTCAATGGGATTTGCGCGGCGTTTTTAGGTGCCGTGGTGGCGCGAGTTCTATCGGCTGACATAATGATCCTGAAATGCTTGGGTCACTACATATGCCGGGCGAACGGATGTTGCCAGTGCTGTCGGACGATTTGAAGGCGCGTGCGCCCGCGTCGCATCAGTCGGGAAGGTCGAAAACCTGGCCAGGATAGATCAAATCAGGATCGCGGATCGAATCCCGGTTTGCCTCGAACACCCTGACGTAAAGAAACGGGTCGCCATAGCGTTCCCTTGCGATCGCCCAAAGTGTGGCCCCTTCTTGAACGGTGATCGCGCTTATCGGTCCATTATGGCTTGCCGACGCGCGTTCCAGTGTTGCCGCGGATTCACGTTTAAACGGGGTCTCTACCCGGCTGATCACCTTTCCCGCCCCATCCAGTTCGTCAACACGCAGCGTGTATATGCCGGTATCGATGTCCTTGAGGTCACCGCGCCACCGCCCCTCCGGGTCCACTGCCAACGCAACCACCGGGCTGTTGTTCAGGTAAACGCGCACCGATTTGCCCAACGACTGTGCCCTTCCTCCCAAACGGACTTCGCCGGTCTCGGAATATGAAATGGTATCAAGCGCGATACGGTCCGTAACCTCTGGGGCCGATCCAGGCAAAAGCTCTACGCCGTCTGGGGTCGATTTCAAAACTGCCACTCGCGGCGGAGCCTCTGCAACCGGTGTTTCGGGTGCGGCTGACGGAACGGTCGTCGCGGCCGTCATGGTCGCCGGGACTTCCGGCGCGTCGGGGGTCTGCGGTGCGCGTACCGGACCTAGCGTAGACGGTTGACTGACCGAGGGCGCTGCGTCCGATGGCGCGTTTTCCGTCACTTTGTCTGGAACCGTCGGCGAACTGGGGGCGGTGATCTCACCGGGCAAACCGGCTACGACGCTGTTCTCTATCGCCGCGGCGGCGGGCATTGAAGGAGTGAGCGGCGCAAGGATAATCTCTTCATCGGACACCGTCGTCGTCGCATCCAACTGCGCGGCCAAGCTCAGAACCTGCCCCGTCCCGTCCGGAGGCAAGATCGCCAGCGTTGCAAATTTTCCTGCACTATCCGCGGTAGCAGTCGCAATTTCCGCGCCGTTGCTCATGACCCGAACATTGCTGCCCGGGCTGGCGCGACCTGCGATTACCGTCACCCCATCCACCTCTCGACGGACCTCGTCAAAGCTTGGGCTATTTGGCGACGCCATGATTTCCGGAGTATCGGCTGCCTTTGGGGCAGAAAGTGCGGGCGCGGCGCGCGCCGCCTGAGCGTCATCGACCGCCGCAGCCGTCAGCGGTCTGGAGGTCATCTTTGTATCTGATATGATGGTCTGAGGGGTTACGCGCGCCGTGACGTGCGAGGGAGCCGTCCAATATAGCCAAAGATAACCGGCACCAAAAATTACAGTAGCGGCCAGGATTCCGCCGCCAATCTGCGCATTTCTAGTTCGGAACATCGGCATCGTGATAACCCTCTGGCCTCGGCTCATTGAGAACTTGTAGCAAGCGCTCTATCAAGGGTCAAAATGCAGCTGCATTTCTTCTGCACATTCAATGGCGAGGATAACCTTGATGAAGCAAAAATCCGTGTGTGTATATTGCGGATCGCGCCCCGGTAACGACCCCGAATACATGGCTCAGGCCCACGCCGTCGGACAGGGTTTGGCAAGAGAAAACTGGCGGCTGGTGTACGGTGCCGGGGACGTAGGTTTAATGGGGGCTGTCGCCCGCGCGGCGCAATTGGCGGGAGGGAATACGTTCGGCGTCATTCCTGAACATCTGGTGAAATGGGAAGTCGGCAAGACCGATCTGACGCGGTACATCGTCACCGAAACGATGCATGAACGTAAGAAGGTCATGTTCATGAACTGCGATGCGGTCGTGGTGTTGCCCGGCGGTGCCGGTTCGTTAGACGAATTGTTCGAGGTGCTTACATGGCGGCAGCTTGGCCTGCACAGCAAGCCAATAATACTAGTTAATACAAATGGTTACTGGGATCCGCTGCTTGCGCTTCTCGCCCATGTCGTCGCCGAAGGATTCGCTGATGAAACGTTGCTTGGCTATTTCACGTCAGTCCCCGATGCAGATGCCGCCGTGGAATTGTTGCACCAACTTTTAAGCTGACATTTGTCTGGGATGCCAACGCGCGGGAACACAGCCGCATTGCCGCATCTATGTCCCCGCGCATTGGCGTAATTCCCAGAGTCAGGCAGACTTCCCCCGGCAATTAGGCAGATGTTTTCCCCGTATGCACATGCAAGCTGACCAGCGTAACGCGAAAAGAGCGCTGGAATTCCAGCGCTCTTTCAGCGTCGATACTGGCGGGGCAATACACTGAAAACCAAAGCTGATCGCGCCTTGTCAGGCGTTGCAATTTAGATACACATTAGTTCGAATTCAACTCGGACTTGATGATCTCCTCGATCTCGTTGACCGGATGGTTTGTCAGGGTTTTTGGAATTTCTCCTACAACCTTGCTCGACACCTCCTGGTGGAATGCATCGCGCAATTCACCCAGCGTGGAAGGCGGAGCCACGATCACGATCTTCTCAAACCGCCCCTTATGGGCTTGCTTGTACAAGATTTCCGCTAATTCGTGCGCAAAACGATCCTTTGAAAGTTGATGCCAATCCGTATCGGCCACCGCAGATCGGTGCACGGAAGGGCCATCGTTGAAACGCCCCCGGCGATTTGCTGCTTGCTCGCGGTTGGGAGGGTTATCTTGTTCCTCCTCGCGGAAAACCTGCAAGAACGGATTTTCGTCATCAGTTTCGTTGACCATGAATAATGCCTTTTCGCCATCTGCGATCAGCACCCAAGTCCCGTTATCAATCTTGGTCATCATGTTCTCCTGTAATCTGATTTGTTCAACGGACAAACGCGTGACCTCGGATCACAGTTCCCACAAAAAAGGCCCCGCCACGTGAACGGGCGGAGCCTTTCTGTAGATATATCAAAAGATTACATGCGCGACGCGACGTTTTCCCAATCTACAAGATTATCGAGGAAGTTTGACAGATAGTCAGGGCGCGCGTTGCGATAGTCGATATAGTAGGAATGCTCCCACACGTCGCAGCCAAGCAGAGCTGTCTGACCGAAACAAACTGGGTTCACGCCATTCTCTGTCTTGGTAACCTTCAGACCGCCATCTTTATCCTTGACCAGCCATGCCCAACCAGAACCGAACTGGCCGCCACCTGCGGTCTTGAATTCGTCCTTGAACTTGTCGACCGAACCAAAGCTTTCGTTGATAGCCTTTTCGAGTTCGCCGGGCATCGCGACAGAGTTGGGGGTCATCATTTCCCAGAATTGGTTGTGATTCCAAAGCTGAGAGATGTTGTTGAAGATCCCATTTTGGGCCACGGCATCGGGCTTATATGTACCCTTGATGATCTCCTCGAGGGTCTTCCCCTCCCACTCAGTGCCCTCGATGGCCTTGTTGCCATTGGTCACATAAGCGTTGTGGTGCTTGTCGTGGTGGTATTCCAGCGTTTCCTTTGACATGCCTTTGGATGCAAGCGCGTCGTGGGCATAGGGAAGGTCAGGAAGAGTAAAAGCCATGAGAAAAGCCTCCGTTATTGAAATTGCTTCTGGGCCACATGAAGCGCGTGACCCCGCAAGGTCAAGGGCAAGATAGGAAACCGAGCTTCGGTCTGCGCCCAATTATGTATGTACACACGCTTCTGGCAACTTAGACCAAAACCATCCGGAATGGTTGAAGGTTCCGCCGATACGTCTTGCCCGGAGCCTATCGGCGACCTTTAGCCTAGCTGCGATAGAAACCGACCTCTGATCCCGGTTGCGCGGCGGTTTTCAGCAAATCAAACACGTATTGGGCGACCGAGCGGAAACACACAAGCTGTGCGGTGTCAGTATCCTCCATCCAGAAGGCTGCCGGGACCTGAGCCAGACGGGTGCGTCGGATCATGCCGGGGCCGAAAGCCTGAGGTGACAGGTCGACGGGGGCTAGTTTGGCCAGCACCTCGCGCGTGTTCGGCCCCTTGATACGGAACACAGCCCGGGCATCGGACACATTCACGGCCAGAGCATGGTTATCACCAAAGCCTTTTTTCAGGGACACAAGCGCATTCGCGGCGTCGGTATATGGGCATATCAGCAGCAGTTCGTCTGGCGACATCCACGCGACGCCCTTGTCCCCCGCCAGTGATATTTCCCGGATGCCCGGCATGCCGACACCAACTGCCTTTTTCAAAGCTTTTTTCATATAGCTCGCGGATAGATCGCCCCGGATCGAGATCATTCCGATCGGGTCAAGGCCCAGAATTTCCGCTATGCCTTCCTTGAAGACAGCACCGTTCAATGCACTGATCGCTTCAGACATTTTGCTTCGCCCCCTCTTTGTCATAGAAAATCGGATCGACGATTTTCGCCTGATACGTCTTGCCATCGGTCCCGGGAAAATCCAGCACCTCGCCCATGCGGTCTGGCCCGTTCAGAACGAGCCCCATCGCGATGCCCTTGCCCAGTGTCGGGGAGTGATAGGTTGACGTGACACGGCCAATCATGGTGCGCTGGTTGTTCTCGTTCACACCGTCGCCAACCGCATAGGCCCCGTCAGGCAGCGTGCTGCCGTCTGTGGTTTCCAAACCGACGAGTTTCCAGCGGTTCGGATCCACCATATGCGATCTCTCCTGCGCTCGTTTTCCAAGATAGTCGTCCTTTTTCTTGGAAATCGCCCAATTCAATCCGAGGTCTTGCGGAATGATCGTGCCGTCGGTTTCATCGCCAATCATGATAAAGCCCTTTTCGGCGCGAAGTATATGCAGGCATTCGGTGCCATAGGGCATCACGCCCAGGTCATTGCCCGCCACCATCAACGCATCCCAGAACGCTTGGCCCTGCCCGGCGTCAACCGCGATCTCGTAGCTCAGCTCGCCCGAGAAAGAGATGCGGTAGATCCGGCAATTGAAGCCACCCAGCGTGCCGTCCGCCCATTCCATGAATGCCAGCGCGTCCTTGCTGACATCCATGCCGCCCAGCTTTTCCAGACATTTGCGCGCATTGGGGCCGACCACGGCGATCTGCGCATATTGTTCGGTGACATTGGCGACGTAGACGTCGAAATCCCACCATTCCGTTTGCAGCCATTCTTCCATGTGCTGATGGATGCGTTCCGCGCCACCGGTCGTGGTGTGACACAGAAAGGTGTCGTCATCGATACGGGCGACGACACCATCGTCGATCAGAAAACCGTTTTCCGAACACATCAAGCCATAGCGGCATTTACCCGGTTTTAAGCTGCTCATCATATTGGTGTAGAGCAGGTCGAGAAATTTGCCCGCGTCCGGCCCCTTGACGATGATCTTACCCAGCGTTGACGCATCGAGAAGCCCCATCTTGGTCCGGGTGTTGGTCACTTCGCGCATTACCGCGTCATGGGTGGATTCACCGGGGCGATTATAGGAATAGGGCCTGCGCCACTGGTCCACCGGTTCCCATTCGGCACCGTTGGCCTCGTGCCAATCATGCATAGGGGTACGACGAACCGGTTGAAATACATCGCCTCGCGCCTCGCCACCAATCGATCCCATGGAAATCGGGTGGTATGGCGGGCGGAACGTGGTGGTTCCAACACTTGGGATATCGGCGTTCATCGCCCCGGCGAGCGTTGCCAGCCCGTTGACGTTGCTGAGCTTTCCCTGATCGGTGGCCATCCCCAGCGTGGTATAGCGCTTGGCATGTTCCACGCTGACGAACCCTTCTTGTGCCGCCAGACGGATGTCGGAGACCTTGACGTCATTTTGATAATCCAGCCACGCCTTCTCGCGCAGGTTTACGCCCGCACCTTGCGGCATCAACCATACCGGTGTCAGGGGAGCCTCCTCCTGACGGCTGGCATTGGGCGACACGATCTCGGAGGGCAGCTTGAACCCAAGAGCGGTCGCAACGCCATCCGCAGCCGCGTGAGCGTCATGCAAGATGTCATCCAGACCAAAAAATCCAGCGGCCGCACCAGCGGCGGTGACGAAACCGTGACCATCAGCCCCAAGGGGTGGGTTATCCACATCGGGGCGGAATGTCGCAAGCGTCGTATCCCATACCAGTTTTCCGCCGCAATGGGACCACAGATGGACCACGGGGGCCCAACCACCCGACATGGCAACGGCCTCGCAGGCGATGGTTTCCAGCACGGCACCTTCTCCGGCCTGACTGCAAACCTCGACGGCTGTGACCCGCTTGGTCCCTTTGACCCGCGAGATCGCATGCCCCATCATGACGCGGATACCCAGTTCCTTGGCACGCACCATCAACGGTGAATCCTGCGGCAACACACGGGCATCAAGAACCGCAGGGACGCTCAAACCCGCTTCGACCAACGCAATAGCCGTGCGGTAGGCATCGTCATTGTTGGTGACCACGACGGTACGGTCGCCCACCGAAACCCCGTAGTTCACCAGATAATCGCGGATTGAGGCGGCGAGCATCACACCGGGGATATCGTTTCCGGCAAAGGACAAGGGACGCTCAATGGCACCGGTGGCGGTGATGACATGACCCGCCCGGATGCGCCACAACCGATGGCGTGGCCCGGCGGCCTGCGGAGCGTGATCGGTCAGACGTTCATAGCCAAGAACATAGCCATGATCATAAACGCCCGCCCCCATCACGCGGGTCCGCATTTCGACGTTGCTCATGGTGGATAACTCGGCCACCAGATCGTCGACGAAGCTGTTGACGGGGGTGCCTTCGATTGTGCCTCCGTCAACCGGCGCACGCCCGCCCCAATGGGCTGTTTGTTCCAGCAGGATCACCCGTGCGCCGGAACGGCCAGCGGTACGCGCCGCCTCGAGCCCGGCGACGCCACCACCGATAATCAGAACGTCGCAAAACGCATAAAAATGTTCATAGCTGTCTGCGTCCTGGTCCTTGGGGGCTTTTCCCAGCCCGGCGGAATGACGAATGATCGGTTCGTAGACATGCTTCCAGAACGGGCGGGGATGGATGAACATCTTGTAATAGAAGCCCGCCGGTAAAAACCGGCTGAGATATTTGTTGATCGCCCCAACATCGAATTCGAGGCTGGGCCAGTGGTTCTGACTTTCGGCATTCAAACCGTCGAACAGTTCTGTTGTAGTCGCCCGCTGATTGGGTTCAAATTTCCCGGCCCTGCCCAGGTTCACCAACGCATTGGGTTCTTCGGGGCCAGCGGCCACCACGCCCCTGGGACGGTGATATTTGAAGGATCGACCGACCAGCATCTGATCATTGGCCAAAAGAGCTGACGCGAGTGTATCGCCTTCGAAACCGCGCAATTGCTTGCCATTGAATGAAAAGCTGACAGCGTTGGATTTGTTCAGCAGGCGACCACCTGTGGCAATTCTGGTGCTCATAACGGCGAACCTTGGCGTTTGCGGAGAGCATTGATGCCTCCGGCGGGAGTTTTCAGGCAAAATGAAATTGAACGGTGTGTCATCGAGGGGCACCCTGACCCTGCCAGTTCGGGCGACGATCACGAACCTTGTCGAGGATGTCTTGAGGTATGGTGCTGGTCTGCGCCGTGTAAGTACCGAAAACCTCAAGGGTTACGGTGTCTCGGGCGGCGTGAAACCATTTACCGCACCCGTAGACGTGGCGCCATCTTTCAAAGTGCACCCCCTTTGGATTTTCGCGCATGAAAAGATAGCTTTCGAATTCCGCGTCCGTTGCGCCGGGGCCAAACCGCTTCAGGTGAGCTTCTCCGCCGGCGTGAAATTCGGTTTCCTCGGCTGTGACACCGCAATTCGGGCATGTCAGGATCAGCATGCGACGTTCCTTTTGAAGGGTATCGAAAACGCAGAAAGGCCAGCCCCCGCGATGAGGCTGGCCTTGATCGATAAAACAGTTCTGCGCAGCGTTTTAGTTGCCAGAAGGCTGGTTGGTTGTACCCGTTGCGGGTTGATCGGCAGGGGCCGCAGGTGCGGGTGCGGGTGCAGGGTTGCCCGCTGGATCTGCCGCGCCCTCGACGGTGACGTTGACGTCGCTGGGGCCGCCGACTGGGTCGCTGCCCGAGAAGAAATAAAAGCCGAAGCCAATGACCAAGATGACAAGTATCCCGATAATGATACCCGATCCCGTGCCGCTGGTTTTGTTGATCGTTTTGTTAGGCGGTTGGTGGTGTTCTGGCGTAGCCATTGTGTTGCTCCTTCGTTTCGTTCGTATGAAGGTGCAACAGTTTGAACAGCAGAAAGGTTCCTGCGGGGGGGGGATGCCGCCTGTTTCGGTGAAATATTCAATGTGCCACTCCTGCCGCGACACTTTCGTCGATGAAGCGCCCCTCTTGGAAGCGGTTCAACCCAAAGGCATCGGCAAGCGGAGAGCGGCCTTTTGCGATTAGTTCGGCCATTGCCCAGCCTGATCCCGGGATCGCCTTGAACCCTCCCGTACCCCAGCCACAATTGACGAAAACCCCGTCGACGGGCGTTTTTGACAGGATCGGAGAGCGGTCACCCGTTACATCGACGATACCGCCCCATTGGCGCAACATCTTGAGGCGCGATACCATGGGAAAGGTTTCGACCAAGGCGCGGACGGTTTCTTCGATGTGGTGAAAAGCCCCGCGCTGTGTGTAGTTGTTATAGCCGTCGGTACCGCCGCCGATGACCATTTCGCCCTTGTCCGACTGGCTCATGTATCCGTGCACGGTATTGGCCATGACCACGACATCCATGCACGGTTTGATCGGCTCGGACACCAGCGCCTGAAGGGCAACGGATTCGATCGGCAACCGAAAGCCCGCCATGTCGGCGAGATGTCCCGAATGCCCCGCAACCACTATACCCAGCTTGTCACAATCGATATCGCCGCGGTTGGTCGTGACGCCGGTCACCTTGCCGTTATCCTGACGTATCCCTGTGACCTCGCATTTCTGGATCACGTCCATGCCCATGTCGGAACAGGCCCGCGCGTAGCCCCATGCCACTGCATCATGGCGCGCTGTTCCTCCGCGTTGCTGCCACAGGCCGCCCAGAACCGGATAGCGTGGCCCGTCGATATTGATGATCGGGACGAGCTGCTTGACCTTCTCGGGGCCGATGAATTCGGTCTGCACGCCCTGTAACGCATTGGCGTGGGCGGTGCGCTGATAACCACGCACCTCGTGATGGGTCTGCGCCAGCATGATCACACCGCGGGGCGAAAACATGACGTTGTAGTTCAAGTCCTGGCTCATGGTTTCATAGAGCGACCGCGCCTTTTCATAGATCGCGGCAGATGGGTCCTGCAGGTAATTCGATCTGATGATCGTGGTGTTGCGGCCGGTATTGCCCCCGCCAAGCCAGCCTTTTTCGAGGATTGCGACATTGGTGATGCCAAAGTTTTTACCCAGATAATAGGCAGTAGCCAGACCATGCCCCCCTGCCCCGATGATAATGACATCGTACCGCTTTTTGGGTTGCGCATCGCGCCAGGCCCGCTGCCACCCGGTGTGATGGCGGATCGCTTCGCGAGCGACGGCAAAGGCTGAGTATTTCTTCATAAAAGCGGTTCCCGGCATGGATTCGCGCAACGACCGTCGCGCTTGGGTTCTTTCTGGGTGAGCGGGCGAAAAAGAGGATACCCGGCGCGGCATTCCTTATCAGTTTTACGACATCAATCGCAATCTAGCAAAAACCACGCCCAGGTGCAGCAATATGGCCCCTTTTGTCACCGGCCCGCAGCGTTTAGATATACGGAAAGAATAATGATTGGACCTAGACTATATGAGCTTTTGGATCATTGCCGTCACAGGCGCAGCCCTGGTAACCCTTATGCTGATGCGTGCCGTGCGCCGTGGCGTACCTTCGACCACCGACGGCCAAGTCGATCAGGGCCTGAAGGTCTATCGCGATCAATTGGCCGAAGTCGAGCGCGATGTGAGCCGTGGCGTCTTGTCAGCGTCAGATGCTGCGCGGGTCAGAACCGAGGTTTCGCGTCGGATACTGGCGGCAGATACGTCGCAAGACCCAAAGGTAGCACCAGAGCGCGGACCGTCCAAATTGATGATCGCGGTGATGATCGTGGTGCTGATGGGGGGGACGGCGGCGCTTTACCTAAAGCTCGGGGCACCGGGGTATGGCGATCTCGCGCTCAAGGACCGGATCGCCTTTGCCGAGGAACTGCGCCAGACCCGCCCCAGCCAAGCGCAGGCCGAGGCAGAGTTGCCTGTTCCCGAAGTCGCACCCGACCTTAGCCCCGATTATGCATCCTTGCTGAAACAGTTGCGCACAACAGTTGCCAGCCGCCCAGATGATATCCAGGGGCACGTTCTTCTTGCCCAGAACGAGGCGCGGGTCGGAAACTATATCGCGGCGGCAAAAGCCCAAAGCACAGTGGTTCGCCTCAAGGGGGCCGACGCGACGCTGGAGGATGTCTCGGGCTATGCCGAACTGTTGGTGATGGCGGCGGGTGGCTATGTATCACCTGAGGCCGAGGCGGTGTTACGTGCCGTGCTGAAGCGTGACGTCGAAAACGGAACAGCGCGATATTACTGGGGTTTGATGTTGATCCAGACAGGTCGACCCGATTTGGCATTTCGCATGTGGGACGGTCTTTTGCGCCGTGGCCCGGAAGATGCGCCCTGGATTGCGCCTATCCAAGCCCAGATCGGCCCCGTGGCCGAATTGGCCGGGGTCGATTACACTCCGCCAGTGGTTGGTAGCGGAGCCTTGCGTGGCCCGTCATCAGAAGACGTCGAGGCCGCAAAAGACATGACACCGGCTGAGCGGATGGAAATGATCAGTACGATGGTCGACGGGCTTTCTCAACGGTTGGCGACCGAAGGCGGGCCGGTGGAAGACTGGGCGCGCTTGATTTCGTCACTGGGTGTGTTGGGCGAAACCAAACGCGCCCGTGCCATCTTTGAAAACGCACGCGAGGTATTCGCCAACGATCCCGCGGCGATGGACGATATCAATCGCGCGGGAGAACGCGCCGGGGTCAAGGAATGATCTACGAAGACATCGCCGATTTCGAAGCATCGCTGACCCCGATGCATGCCCTGATAGGGCTGGACCTGGGGGAAAAGACCATCGGCGTGGCGGTTAGTGATAGTTTTTTATCGATTGCGACCCCCCTTGAAACCATACGACGCAAGAAGTTCGGGATCGACGCAGCGCGCCTCTCGGAAATCATTGCAGCCCGGCGTATCGGCGGGGTGATTTTGGGCCTGCCGCGCAATATGGACGGCTCCGAAGGTGCCCGCTGCCAGTCGACACGCGCGTTTGCGCGAAACTTTGACCGCCTTGGCACCATACCCATCAGTTATTGGGATGAGCGGCTTAGCACCGTGGCGGCCGAGCGGGCCCTGCTGGAGGCGGATACGTCACGCAAACGTCGTGCAGAAGTGATCGACCATGTAGCGGCAGGGTATATCCTTCAGGGAGCGTTAGATCGGGTGCGGTTCATCCGGGCGAAAGCGGGTGCGGAATGAGGCGATCAACATGAGCGACGAAGTGTGGCAGCGAGATGAGGTCGAAAGCCCCTGCATAAAACTGTGCGTGGTGCACCCCGCGACACGGCTGTGCACCGGTTGCTTTCGGTCCATCGACGAAATCAGCGCGTGGTCGCGGATGACAGCCCAAGAGCGCCGTACAGTTTTGGCAGAACTGCCGGCACGGGCCGCAATACAGCCGGTACGGCGCGGTGGTCGGGCGGCGCGGCTGAAAAGACAGCAGGATTGATCAGGTTTACGGGCCTGTCCGTTTTAGCGGGCCATCCCGTATAGAAATTCAAGTAAGTGATCGCTGGTTTGGGCACCCTCATGATGGACGGGACCAAAATTATCGTTATCGGAAGGCTTGGAATCAATTGCGCCGAAATGCTGACCTGCTGTCCAATAACGCGACCCGGGCCGAGCCGCCGTCAAAGTGAAGACGTTGTTTCTGTATTTTTCAAACTCAACTGCCATTTCTGTATCTCTCATATGAAGCCGGGGTGATTCTCTCGATTCTGTCCCGGTATTATGGCTCCGATTTTGTTATATAACCCTTAAGTTAAGGCAGGATTGCGGCAAGACAGAGGTTTTGCTGCCCCATTGCGAACCAATCCCATGCAATTGTTTCTATAATGCTACATCTTATACGTGCGAGCGCAACAGAGGTTCCCGCCGATGCCGCAGGTCATCAAGCGGCGATGGCCGGAATTCGCCTAGCGCTATGCGAAGGCCGAGTTGCTGGTGAAAAGGTGTGCTGTCTAGCGCGACACCCTCAGTAACCCAACGATTTGCGCAGCATGTTCAAGGCGACCAGGATGAGGAACACGGCAAAGACCCGCTTCAACGGTTTGGGGTCCATTGAGTGCGCCAGTTTCACACCCAACGGTGCGGTGAGCAACGTCATCGCGATGACAATGACGAAGGTTGGCAGGTTCACCGCTCCCACAGTCAGCAGCGGGCTGTTGTCAGGCGTATCAACCAACAGAAAACCGATGACCGACGGTACTGCGATCAACACACCAAAACCAGCAGCCGTCGCGACAGCGCGGTGGATCGGCACGTTGAACAGGCTCATCAACGGTACTCCGAAACTGCCGCCACCGATGCCCATTAACACTGACAAGAACCCGACCGCTGGGGATAGAACAGCACGCCCCCCCCCTTGTGGCATCATTGGGCCAAGCCGCCACGACGCCTTGCCAACCGCCATATAGGTGCCCACGACCAGCGCCAATCCGCCAAAAATCCCCTGCAATACAGCGGTTCGCAACTGGGCGACGACCAGCATGCCAATGATGGCCCCGATCACGATTCCAGGTGCCCATGTCCGCAGGATCGCCCAATCTACGGCCCCCTTCTTGTTATGACTGTGCACCGACCGCAGCGACGTCACGATGATCGTGGCCAGCGAAGTCGCCAGACAAATCTGCATCAGCTCAGGCCCGCCATAGCCGAGGGTCTGGAACGCGTAAAAGAATGCAGGAACCAGAACAATGCCGCCCCCTACTCCCAACAGGCCTGCCAGAACGCCAGCAAAGGCACCGATGACCATGATAAGGATGATCATCTCGATCAGGAGGGTGGTATCCGGCATCTTTATCTGCTCCGTAGGTATGGTTGACGCATTGCTATACGGCTTCTTGGGCCGCTGCCAGTGTTTGCATTGCATCAAGAGCATCCAGCAGAACCTGCCGGTCCGCGCTCGGGGCTGAAGCCTGTTCGGACAACAAACGCCGCCAGATACGGGCGCCGGGGCGACCTGCGAACAAGCCCATCATATGCCGGGTGATCTGGTTCAGGCGGCCGCCGCCTTCGATATGCGCATCCACATAGGGAAGCATTAGTTCTACGGCGGCTTCGGGGGTTGTATCGTTACCGGTGCCGAAAACGCGCCGATCCGCCTGACTAAGAATGTCTGCCGGATTGTGATAGGCGCTGCGTCCGATCATCACGCCGTCCAAACCCGCATCCAGAAACGCGTTTGCCTGGTCAAGCGATGTAATACCGCCGTTGATCGAGATGTGCAGGTTCGGAAAAAGCCCTTTCATCTGCTTGACGATCTCGTAATCCAGTGGCGGGATATCACGGTTTTCTTTGGGGCTAAGCCCTTGCAGCCAAGCCTTGCGGGCGTGAACGGTTACACGTTCGCAACCAGCGCCGACGATGTGCGCCAAGAACTCGGGGAGAGCGACCTGAGGGTCCTGATCATCGACGCCAATGCGGCACTTCACCGTAACCTCAACATCTACGGCACGGCGCATCGCTGCCACACAACTGGCAACCAACGCCGGATGTTCCATGAGAACCGCGCCAAAGCGACCTGACTGCACCCGATCCGACGGACACCCGACGTTTAGGTTTATTTCATCATAACCGGCCTCAGCCCCGATCCGCGCGGCTTCGGCCAGTTCGGCAGGATCGGAGCCACCAAGCTGAAGCGCCACCGGATGCTCCGAGGGGTGATGGTCCAGCAGATGCAATGCCCCCCCGCGCACCAGCGCGGGCGACGTGACCATTTCCGTATATAACAATGTCTGCCCGCTCAGAAGGCGGTGCAGATAACGGCAATGACGGTCCGTCCAATCCATCATGGGTGCAATACTGAGCCGAGCGGCTAATTCTACATTTGAATTCAAAGACATAACAGGAATTCCGTGGTTTCGTTACTTTGACGCATTTCCTGTGATTCACCCCGATTTCCGGTGGTTTCCGTGGGTTTCCCGAGAACGCTTGCTACCGAATAGCAGCTTTGTATGTGGTCTGCATCCCCAAGTGAGGGGCCCACCAGGGACGTCATCTCCCCAATTTTCCGGTCCGGCTTTCAAGAAATTTAATCATGGGACTTCCGGCCGGAACAAACCGGCGCAAGCTACTAATAATAGATCAAGGAAGAAAATCATGTCTCAACCTTTTCAACATAGTTCCGCAAGCCTTCTCGAAAGCATCTCGCGCAATCGCTCTGTCGGCTCACCTTTCACGCCCCCAGCAACTTCGTCCCGCAGAAGCGCACCAATGAGTATGAAAGGCTCTAAACCAGTCACCTCACCCACCCGCTCAATTGCCAAAAGCAAAAAGGAAGGTCTGGGGTCAGTCACGAAGGCTCCCAAGCTGGCAGATTGCTCTACGGAACCATTTATTTCTGCCCGGTGTCCCAAAGGCGGATCGACGCGATACTGCGTGCAAATTCGACGGAGAACGGATCAAGGGTCAGTCAGCGCGAGCAAGACTTTTTCAACTCTTGTTGAAGCCAAAAAATGGCGTGACGACACACTGGCCAAAATTCAATTAGGAGAGATGGTTCCCAAAACGAATAAAGATGAAACAAACCAAGTCCTTGTTTCCGGACTATTGCAGCGAAAAATAGAAAACGGTCGGTCGATGGAGCGGTCGGCCATCCAAACCTTGGAATTGCTGATCCAACATGATCGTTGCCAAGTATCAGCATCCACTATCGACATTGATTGGTTCATGGCCATGGCCGATGATCTTCTCGACACAGGTATGCTTCCTCAGACTGCCGCCAGTTACATGAGCATGCTGGCCTCTTCACTAAAATGGGCAGCAAAGCGTAAAGCAGATGTACCATATAACGTCATTGTTCAGGCGATGGAGATACTATGGGAAGATGAAATTCTTGCCCGCTCTGAAGAACGTGAACGCCGACCATCTTTGGAAGAGCTGGATCAAATATTCAATGCTGTGCTTGCCAACAAGCGGCAAAAGATTCCTGTGATTACTATCAGCGTTTTCGCAATTTACTCGTGTCGACGCCTTAGCGAAATTTGTAGGCTTCGCTGGAGCGACCTGAATGTTTCCGAGAGTACAATTTTGGTCCGCGAGATGAAGCATCCGCGCAAAAAGAAAGGTAATAATGTCACCGTGAATTTGCCCCCTGAAGCGTTAAAAATCATCCTGTCCATGCCGAGGACGTCAGAGTTCATCTTCCCGTACAACCCAAGATCTGCAGGAACCGCGTTTCGTCGTCACCGGAAATTGGTCGAAATTGAAGATCTTCGGTTTCATGACTTGCGCCATGAGGGGATTAGCCTGCTGTTCGAGAAAGGTGAACGAGATCACTTCGTTATGAAGACGTCGGGACATCAGTCACGACAATGCTTGGATCGCTATGTCAACGTACAAAGAGCCGGTGACAAATTCGAAAACTGGCACTGGCTGGATTGGGTGATTAGCTACTGGAACACCAATTAAGGCCCTTGTTATTTTGGGGTCGGCGCCGTCTTCGCGTCGGCCTCAAGTAAAATTATCGACCACTGACAAACCTTTTCCCCTGATAACCTTTCCGCTCACAGAAGAACGTTCCCACCTCCTTCAAAGAGAACAATTGGAGGCGAAAATGACAACATTCGAAATGCTCTTGGCACATTTTGGCGGCATCCCGATGATCCCATTGGAAGCAGCAGCGCCGTATTGGGGCTATGAACCTGATACCTTAGCCAAGAAGGTAGAAGCCGGCGACGTCCGCCTTCCCTTTTTTCGTCTCGACAGAAGTCAGAAAGCTGCCCGCCTTGTGATGTTGATCGACGTAGCTAAGCTACTCGATGAGCATCACCGCGCTGCCAGCGATGAGTTCTTCAGAAAATGGGATCAGGGGTGACCGGCGGCTATTTACCGCGGAATTTGGTATTGGAGCAGAGGTCAATGTCACGTGACGGGCCTTCCCGGACCATGGCTCCCGTCAGTACCCTTGCTTAAAAGCCCTAAAAGATGGATCCGAATAAATTCTGCTGGGTCAAAGCTGAGCGCATTCACCCATTTACAAAACTCGACAATATCAAGACGACGCTCACAAATTTCCACCTTTGCGACGTATGACCGGTGGCGCCCCAACAGCTGGGCAAGGTCTGTCTGTGACAATCCCCGCTCCGACCGCAATTTGACAAGAGCCGTCACAACCGCCTTATATTCTTTGGTGTGTTGTGCCCCGGCCATGACGCCCCTTTCGCTATAGACACAACCACTTAGCCTATGCTACTCACTGCTCCCAAAATGGGAGCATTAGGTGCGCAATTACAATTATGGTTACCCAAGTGCCCGATGGCCGCTGCACAGTTGCTATCGCCATAAAGGGCGACTTCTGACAGCCTCAGATAGCGAAAGTGTAGGTAGGGAAAATATCGAGGGATCCATGCCGAGAATCGTATTTTCGGAGCGACGACAGCATGATGTCAGAAGTGATAATTTTTCACCGTCGTTTCAGATTCCAACATCGCAGGCGTGCACATGACAAACCATTTTTTAGACAACTACGTGATCCTGGATTTTGAAGCTTCCAGCCTGTGGATCGAAAGTTGGCCAATCGAAGCCGGCATTACAAGGTTTGAGCAAAGCAAACCGAATACCTGGTCTTCACTAATCAAACCTGCAGCCAGCTGGAACAAACAGGACTTCAACATGTTTTATTCTGCGACACACAGATTGTCTGTAAAGGATCTCCAAGACGCCCCAGAAGCCACGCAAGTTGCCCTGACACTCATCCCGCACATCGCTGGTCGTACAGTCGTGTCCGATCAGCCAGACTACATACAGCACTGGCTCGCTAAACTGCTTCAAACGGCACATTTGGTACACACGCAGCCAGTCACTTCATTTGACGAAGCCAGCATAGAGAACTTCTCCGATGACGGGCTTCGTATTATCAAAGAGACGCTATCAGGACAGGCGGAACCGGGTCGTGCAGGCCCTGACAGTGCGCGGCTTGCATCCGGATGGGAGGCGGCGCTCAGGGAGGAAAACAAGCGTTCTACACTGGAAGATACCCCCCCTAATCCGTGACCTATGGTAAGACTTACACATGCCTGCGGGATACTCTGTACCCTCAGACCTTAAATTGCCAACTTTCCGGCTTTGTCGCAGTATCTTAGTCTTCGCGCGCGCCCAGAATACCCTTTTTCCGGTGTAATCCGTTTACCGTTCGGCAACGTGAGATGCATATCTATCGCACGACCCGAAAGGCTTCTCCATGTCGTCAGACTATCTAAACTTCTCGGAATTGCCCCAAGCCATGCTTCGCCCGGTTGCGGTCGATGAGACTGCAGCAGTCATTGGGGTATCACGCGACACCATGATATGTGTGGTCAAAAATGGCACCCTGCCAAAGTCGGCATTTCACCGGTCCAAGGGCACCTCAACACCAAGTGCGCGGTCCATGACGAGGCACATTACTTGTCCAATGGCGTATTTCGATGCTACCACGGGTCCGCTTCTTAGCATTCATATGCGACGTCGGATGATCCAACAAATTGCCAAGATTCTGCGAGGAAGTGTGCCCAACGAGGTCTTTGAGATAGGAGCGATGCGCATCGACCTCCCGTCGTCGATCTCACAAGCCATATCTAAGATGGCCGCCCTGGCCGCCGCTGAGTCTGAGGTGATCTCTGACCCAAGAACCCGGGATGGCCTGCCAGTGATAAGGGGAACCAGAATTGGGGTTTATGAAATGGTCGACCTTTGCAAGGCTGAGGCTGACCATTATATCCTTGAAAAATTTCCCATCCTCACGCGCACGCTTCTTGAGCATGCAAAGCTCTACGCAAATGGGGCCTGACCTGGCCATAAGGTCGGCGGAGCCTCAACGGCAGCTTCGAGCCCTTCTTGCCCGCGCTGAACATGAAGCTCTTCGCAGTTGCAGCATAGTATCCTGTGCCGCAGACGGCCTTTTGCGGACCTTGGACATGGCTTCAAGATGCTGCGGTGCAGCTCATCATTGCGCGCATTCATTCATCGTGCAGCATTGTATTAATTGAAACGTCGGTCAGCCGAAAAAACTGACCTCGGCCTTCCAGATGCCAAGATCCGCTTTGGGGAATCAATGCACGAATGTGCGGCCTTCAAGGTGCGCGACGGTTATCCCATCCCAGTTCAAATAAGTGATCCTAAATCTGATCCAACGCTGGGATAGGCAGCCGTTGTCGATTTGAGCTGTTTTGCAGTCAGCCCCAGTTTTATCGCCAGCCCGAAAAAGTTGATCAACTCGCCATATTCCGGTCCAAATAGGTGTGCGCCCAAGATCCTACCGTCCGACTTGTCCACCAAGATCTTCGCGGCCGCTGATGCTTCACCGATCCGGTAGTTCGAATACCAGCCGCCTGTGTCGGTGAATCGGACGTCGACATCGTGACCGGCCGCTTTGGCCTCGGCCTCTAACATGCCGACGCGGGCAAGTTCGGGCACCGTAAACACTGCCGTTGGAATGCCCGAATAGTCCGGCACGATCTTCTGCTCCTTGAGCATGTTCGATGCGGCGACCTTGCCCTCGATTACGGCAACGGGCGTCAGTGGCATGCCCTTCGTGTCGGCGGAATCTCCGGCGGCAAACACGGCGTCGTTCGTCGTACTTTGCAGATGCGAGGCCACGATAATGCCCTTGTCGCCATAAGAGACGTCAGCGGCCTCAAGGTTCAGGTCTGCAAGGGCGGCGATGCGACCCGCGCCATGCACGACCAGATCTGTCTCGATGGTCGTCGTTTGGTCGCCTGTTTTCACTTCAACGGCAAAGCCCGCATCAGATGCTGTGATCGAGACGATCTCGGTTTGGCGCCGCAAGTCCACACCGACAGCGGCACTGCGCGCGATGAGCATTTCGACCAGATCGGGGTCAAAAGCGTTTAGCGGGCGGGCACCGCGATCTATGATGACAGGATCGACCCCAGCGCGTGCGGCGATATGTGCAAACTCGAAAGATACGAAGCCGCCGCCGACAAACAGGATACGTTTGGGCAAGGCTTCGAGGTTGAGAAAGCCCGTGCTGTCGATCATCAGATTGGCACCGGTGAAGTTGACCGGTCGCGGTATTGCACCAGCGGCGACAAGGAAACGTTTTGACTGATAGAGATGCCCGTCAACTTCGAGCGTGTTGGCACCGGTAAACCGCGCGGCACCGTGCAGCGTCTCGACACCGTTTCCGGTCAGACCTTTCTCCATCTTATCTGGAACTGGATCGGTAAATCCGCGCTTGTGGGCCATCAAATCCGACCAGTTAATCTTCAGCCCGTCCGGATCGATCCCTTTGCCGCCCATAAGCCGCGCGGCATCGACGATTTCAGCGCCACGCCGCAGGATTTTCTTGGGATCACAGCCCCGCAAGGCGCATGTCCCGCCGTAGGGCAATGCATCCACAATAGCTACACGCCAGCCTGCTGCTCCACATTTATTGGCGGCTGCAACGCCGGCCATGCCCGCGCCGATGACGATCAAATCGTATTCATCTGAATTATTCATGGTTAGTCTCTTTCGCTAAGGGGGGCCTCATGTGTTTGCGCAACACGACAGGCGTCTTATTCGCTTGGCTGCAGTATCGACTGAGCATCTCTTGCCATGAACGGTCGGAATGTCGCTGAGCCCGCTTGCAGCGCCTGAGCCGCACTGAACGAAAAACCAACCGTGTCGCCAGTCTGTTGGCTTCGCCAGCACTCAAGGTGAGCTTCATTGCAAAACCCGATCATTGACTGACACTGATTGGAGGCTGCACATCCGCCATCCTCAACTATACCCGCCCAGATCCGGGCATCTTGCGGTTCGGCCTCCAACAGGGTCAGCCCCTGATCCCCGATCTTGACCGAAACGCAATCGCCGCACGCGCCGCAGTCGAACCAAACCTCCCCTGAGAGGCCCACCATCGCAGATGCGCCAAACGCATCGATCGCGCAGACCGTATGATTGGTTATGCCGGCTATTGTCACGCTATGCGGCATGTCACTGTTGGAGAAAGGATAGGCGTGCTGGATGGTTTCACCGTCCATGACGATCAGATCCCGCGCCTCAAGGTCGTCAAGCAGAGCCTTGTCTTGCGGGTCAACCTTTGGCGGTTGGCCGTGGTTCAAAAATGCCTTCAGGATCGCCAGATGCAGGTCACGTGCTGGCACGGACATTGTGTCCCATTGCTTGCGCGCGCGCCAGTCGGTCAGCAACTGCGGCAGGGCGTGTGTAACATCAGGATCGGTCACAACTGACATATCCAAACTCATGGAATGAGGTTCTTTGGTCATCATTTTCTCCATTACCCTGCGCAACAGCTGAGTTTTGCGACATCCATATCGAAGGTCTGGGCCGCGAGCTTCAGGCCTTCTACGGTGGTCAGATACGGAAAGATCGTTGCGCCGAGGTCTTTGGTCGTCATGCCAAACTTTAAGGCCATGACCAGCGTCTGGATCGTGTCAGAGCCTTCGGGCGCGATGATCTGGCCACCCAGCAGCTTATCTGTAGCCCGATCAGCCACAAGCTTGATCAAACCACGTGTGTCGCGGGCAGCCAAAGCGCGCGGCACCTGATCAAGCGGAACAACCGATGTCTTCACGTCGAACCCTGCGTCCCGCGCCTGTTGTTCGCTGAGGCCGACACCGGCAACCTGCGGATCGGAGAACACGACCCAGGGCATAGCGGCGTTGTCATAGCGTTGATCATCGCCCAGAACGGCGTTTTTCACAGCCAACTTTGCCCCGTAGGCTGCCATATAGACGAACTGATCGCGGTCGGTCACGTCGCCCGCCGCATAGATGCCGGGCACTGACGTCTGCATGTCGTCGCCGATGACGATGGACCCACGCGCGTCGGTTTCTACGCCGACCTCTTCCAAGCCCATTCCTTCGGTATTGGCGCGTCTGCCAGCGGTGGAGACAAGATGATCCGCGGTGACCTCGACAGGCTCGCCGCTCTGCATCACACGCAAGGTTACGCCCGCCGCATCACGGCGCACACTTTCGTAGCTCAGCCCGGTCAGCAGGGTGATCCCCTCGGCCATGAAAGCATCTGCCAAAGCCTCAGACACTTCCGGTTCGGCACCCGGCAACAGATGCGAGCGCGCGACGACCGTAACCTTTACGCCCATCCGGCTCATCATTTGCGCCAGCTCCGCACCAATATACCCCGCCCCAATGAAGATCAGGCTTTCGGGCAAGGTTTTGAGCTCAAGCATGCTCTTGCTGTCCAACGCACCTACACCCGCAACACCGTCAATGGTTGGCAAGATAGAGTGGCCGCCCGTCGCGATAATAATCTTGGGCGCAGTCAGGGTGCGGCTTCCAATCATTACGCCGCCCTTGACCAGTTTTGCCGGGCCAGCGTCGATGTAATCGACGCCCGGATACTCAGGTAACAGGTCTGCGTACTTCTTCTGCCGCATGTTTGCGACCAAGTCGCCCTTGGACTCCACCAAGGTGCGCCAGTCATCAACTTGGGCCTGTCCTGATACACCGGGGAACCGCTTGGCCGCCTGTGCGCCGTGGATCGCCTCAGCCGCGCGGATCATCGCCTTGGACGGCACGCACCCGAAGTTCACGCAAGTACCTCCGATGGTGCCATGCCCGACCAGTGCGACACGCTTGCCAGCATCGGAGGCTGTAATGGATGCGGAGAAACCCGCCGAGCCTGCGCCGATGACAATCAGATCATAGCTTCCGTTACCGTGGTCATTCATGTTGATATCTTTCATTTCAGCGTACCTCGTGCAGATCAGGATTTTTTCGTTTGGCCACAACCAAATAGATGATCGCACCGATGGCTATAAGCGGCGTCAGTATGCCAAGAATTCCAAATAACATGCCGATCGCAGTGCAAGATCCCATCATCATTGCGTCGCTCCTTTTGATTTCATTTTATTGATGAAAAGGGCGTAGACCCCGACAGCTACAAAAGCGCCGACCGTGATGCGCAGAGCAAAGCGGAACTCGATCCAGATGATGAGGATCGACAGAGCAGCGGCAATCGCAGAGGCCCAGATTTTTGGAGCCGGGCCCGGCTTGCCCGCACGCAACCAAAGCGCCTGCGACACAACGGCGAGACAAAAGAAAAGGAGGGGAAACAGCGCGTAATCAAGCCAGCCGGTCAAAGCCGACAGGCCGACACCGGCTACAACGACGACCAAGAGGGGGGTGAAGCAGCACAGGGCCGCAAAGACTGCACCGCCCAGCCCCCACTTCAACATGCGGTCAGGGTTTTTAATGTTCTGGGTCAAAAAGCGCTCTTTCTTTCTGGAGAATGATTGGAGATCGAGGTGCGGCAATTGGCGGACCGGCGAAATTCACGAACAACAAGGAAGGCGAGCGCCGCCACCAGTGCAACGACTATCCAGCCAAGCCCCGACAGCCACGTTCCGAGACCGCCGAAAGCCGCAGCAAGCAGAGCTGTGCCGCCACCGCAGCACACGATCACGACCGGAGCCGCAACTCCGAAGGCCAGTAGCCCGCCCATCAAGTTGTCACCCATTGCAAAGTTCCCCGTGTTTAGGACGCAGTGTCGGGCAGAGCCTGGGCGGGATAGCCATTTGCCGCCACAGCCTTGATGATGTCTTCCACGCTGGTTTCAGCATCATCAAAGGTAACACCGTAAATGCCCTGTCCAAACTCGGGACCGTCAACGAAATCATTAATCTGGACCGATGGGACGCCGCGCATCGAACTGGCAACGATGAACGAACAAGAGGGACAGGTCAGCTCACTGACCGCGATCTCGATTGTGCGCTCCTCGGCAAAAGCCGCTGGGACAAACGCAGCAATGGCCAGCGCTGACGATAACAGTATGTGTTTCATGAGTTTGTTCCTTGCTCAGAATTTGAGAATGAAGGGTGTGATGTAGGGAAAGGCCATCGCCACGGCGACGATGGCGGCTGCGGCCCAAAGTGTCACCCGCATCCCCGTCCGGTTGATCGGGCGGGCACAAGTGCCATCGGCGCAGGCTTCCGGGTCCACCGGCTTGTAGGCCTTATAGAATCCGTATCCGAGGAACACGGCACTCAGCGCGAACGTGTACCATTTATAGGCATAGAGCGCCCCGAGCTGCGCGATGAAGACGCCAGTCACGCCGAAACTCACCAGCACAAGCGGCAGGATACAGCACGATGTCATCGCCAGCGCACCGAGAACGCCAAATCCGGTAGCACCCCAGCCTTTCGTGGCATCATCGCCGGCCTGGCGCGGTTGATCGGATGTCTGGTCAGAAATAGCTTGGTCCATCGAATCGCCCTTGTCCTATTCTTTCCACCGTTCTACGGTCTGTAGGAAGTACAGGCTCAAGGAGTTTCTCATGAAAGGGGATAACATAAGCGTGACATCGTTGCGGCGCGTTGACGTCGCCAGAGCAACGGGCTGTAACCTTGAAACCATCCGCTATTATGAAACGGTTGGCATCATGCCGGACCCGCCACGCAGCGCAAAGGGGTACCGATGCTATGATGATGCCCATGTCAGACGGTTGAAGTTCATCATGCGCTCCCGCGATCTTGGCTTTTCATTGGAGGAGATCAGGGGATTGTTGGGATTGGTCGATGATCGGACCCAGACCTGTGCCCAGGTTCAAACTGTTGCCGAGAGCCATCTTCAGGATGTGCAGGAGAAGATCGCCGATCTGAAGCGGATCGAGCACGTCCTGTCAGTGACCGTTGCGCGCTGCACCGGTGATGCTGCCCCGGAATGTGCTGTCATCGACGCGCTTCTCGAAACATAGATGGAAGAGCGATTGTGAGACAACAGAGTGGTTGACCGGAAGCGATCCGTTATTAGCGGATGAGTGAGCGCAAATTGATCGACCACTCTGTGAAACGGATAAATTATAAATGCAGACGGTTCTAATTTACTTCTTAGCGGCGCTGGCCGAAATTGCAGGATGTTTCGCCTTCTGGGCTTGGTTTCGATTGGACAAAAGCGTGTTCTGGTTGATGCCGGGGATGTTGCTTCTCGGGGCATTCGCCTGGCTGTTGACCTTCAGTCCCGCCGATCAGGCAGGACGCGCCTATGCCATTTATGGTGGGGTATACATTGTTTCGTCCCTGCTCTGGCTCTGGGTTGTCGAGGGTCATAGGCCTGACCAGTGGGACGTCATAGGAGCCATCATTTGCCTTGCCGGTGCAAGCGTAATCCTTTGGGCTCCGCGCAGTATGTGAGGATTCTCCTGTGGCAACTTAAGCAGATTCAAACACTGCGCCAACTTGTCTACTTACCTGGCTTAACGATTCAACTGATCAGAAAGCTTCGTATTGAAAGCTGGAACTAAAATTGCGGTGACTGCCAGTTTCACTCACTGACCTCGAAAGCTGCCATTTAAGTGTTCTGCAGCATGTAGAAATTTGGGCTCGGAGCTGCCTTACGCACCGCAGAAAGGATCTCCGATCCATTACCGCTTGAATGTCGGCTGTCGCCTTTGACCTAATCTTACCGCGTAGGTGCAGCGAATGTCGGCAATCCGCCCTTACAACAAGACCTCTCGCTCCTGCGGAACAGATCGAGCGATTGCAGCGAACGGCAGGAAGGTCCGCATTGCGGTCCTTTACAGGATGTCACATGCGGTCAGCGCGTTTGGCCCCGGCTTCGTTTGGTGGATAATTGGGAAAATCTATTGTCCTGATCGGGTCATGCCGCTCCATCCATTCAACAGACGTCGTGTGAATGGCTCGGAGTGCATTCGCTTGTTTCACAGGTAAATGGTGTCGAAAGACTTTGGATGGAAATGGGATTTACGGATGCGAAGACAGAGCTTCCCAATCGTTTCAGACAGGCTTCAGCGCCTGACACTCAGCGCGCAATAGTCAGTGTTTCCAGGAGCTGCCGGCCGATGGGGTCTTCACACGGTATAAAAGCTTGGCAGCGGTTCCCCCTTGTCTTGAAAAACCGATCATGGTTGGCTTGGCGCAGTCGTGGCCAAACGCGGTATTCTTCAGTATTCTCGGCTCTATACCAGTATGGAACGCAGCATACCGGGGCATACTGACACTCGAAGGCAAGGGACCAAACAACTTGCAAATGAATAAAGCACAGATCCGGGAACTGCCGACGTATTGAATCCCTCTGTCCGATCGATGATACTCAGTTCCGCTGCGTTTCGAGCCCCCATTCATCTGAATGATATAGTGCCTTACAGCCGCATTAAGAAATACCCTAAAACAATTTCAAAGCTTCTCACGCAAAGACACCGGGGAGTTTTTGCGTCATTGCGGGGAATTTCTGCGTCGAATCGGGGGTTTTTTGCGTCATTGTGGGGGGTTTCTGCGTCGCAACGGGGAATTTCTGCGTCGCGTCCCCTGTAAGGTTATGATTTCAAATACCTATTCAGCCCCTGAATCAAGAGGAATCATGAATCTATTAGAAAGAGGCGGCTGAATAAAAATTGCGCTCACCATTTTGGCTTTTTGGAAAAGAACTTCATATACTTTTTGTGTTCAGCAGATGCATCCGCCAGGCGGGAATCTGGGTTGAAGCGTTGCGGCGCGCAGCAGTGTGACAACTCGGGATCTTGCTTGAAAACACCAATGTCGCTTTTTGCGACCATGCGAGTGCTTTTTCCCTTTCGGGGCGAAGCAAGTTCGGGGCCTCGTGCCTCATACCGTGGCGAAGTCGAACCGGCCGGAGGCTTTCGGGGGAAACAAGCGTTTAGGGCGCGCACTGAATGCAGGTTTCCCCTGCCACACCTATAAAGTCACAAGGCTGTTTTACCATGACTGATTTCCTTAAAGGTCAGGAGCAGGCAACAGAATAAACTCTAAAATAGATCGGATGTCAGACTACCAGCAGCGGACTTGGGTGATTTCCTACTCAGTTACAGACAAATCTGAATTTTTTTCTGTAACTTTGGTCTTCGGTCCAAGGTCCCCAGGTCATGCTCTCTACTGTTCCAAGGGACCGCTCACGAGGGCCGTAGTACAAGCTTTGCTTGCTGAGGGTCATACACAAACTGGGTGATCGTACCGTCCTTGATCTTCTGAACGGCTTCATCGATTGCGAAGAGTGGCACCAGGAACCATTCTCGTGGAACAACAGGGCGGCCAAATCGGTCTTCGATTTGAATGTCGAGCCGTGCACTGTCAAATATCCGGTGGATCAGGTTTTCGAGCCTGGTTTGGTTGATGTTGTAAAGCTCGTATGTTGCCACGATGTCGACCGGTGCCATCAGAAATGTTGGCTGCAAATGTGCTCCCGCGATCCGTTTTTCGACGCTCATTGTCGTGACGCCAATCTTGTGCACTAAATCACGGTTCGCAGCAACGGTCGGATTGTTTGACCTACTGCGCAGCACGTAGATTGCGCCGGTGGTATCGTCCCCTTCCTCGGGAGCGTCAGAGAACAGGGGGCCAGCCAGGGGTTCTGTGATGCGCCGGCCTGCTTCATCGCTGTTCAACGCACGTTGCAAAGAACGCATAAGCATTTTGCTTTCGGTACCATTGTCAAAGACAACCCGTAGCCGGGCATCCGTTCGACCTTGATCGGTGAGGGTCACCTCGCCCATGTCGGCAACATAGGCTTTCTGTCCGTGGACAATGAAGAACCGTCCGGGCTCGATTTCAGCTTTCAGCTCAAATGGGCGGGTCTCCCTTTGACCACTGTCCAAATCACGCTGAACCATTTCGAATAAAGGCTGGAACTCGTCAAAATCTTTGCATTCCGCACGATTGGCAACATTCTCTGCAGCCTTCTTTTCCGACGCGGAGCGGACATGCTTGAGCTCGGTTATTGTTGATGGGGCGATGTCCACACCAAGTTCCGCGAGCAAGGCGTCGTCGTCCATATCATCGCTCTGGTCCATAGCAGGGGGCGCGCTCAGCAGCCCCTGATGATCAAGAGGTTCAAGGAGATCACGTGCTTCCGACAACTCACGCAGGCGGTCTAACCTGACTGCGTATAGTCGCTCGAAGATATCCCCACCTGGTGAATGCCCAGGCAAGCGCTCATGATCTGTGACGAACTTCTGGACATCCTCAAACCCCGCGATGATGCGCTCTTCACGCGGCGTTCTTTTGACCCGTTTCTTCTGCTCGATCTCAACGCCGAGCTCAGCAAGAAGAGCATCATCGTCATCTGTGAAATCACTGGGCATTCATCGCCTCCTGCTTCATCCGCGCCAGATATGCGACACCTTCAGCCATTTTCTTTTCCCACGCGTCCGAAGAGGTCATTGACGGCAAAACGCCCCGTTCTTGCTTAAACTTCAAGGCCCGCTTGGCGAGATCCCGGGCCTCCTCTGGGGTAAGCTTGATCTTCTTGGCCTCGATAACAGCAGCGACCTGTTTGAGGCTATCTTCACTCATGGTCTTAGCCAGGATCGCATAGGCCTCGCTGAAGGGGTTGATACGATCGATGAGGTCGATATCAAGATCGCGGACATTCATTGCGAACTGCCGGACCCCAGTCACAAAGGCGGTGCTGGCCTGCGCTTCTGTGTCATCACCCAGCAAGGTCTTTTTGGCTTGTTGCGTGAAATTCAGCGCCGCGACAGCATGTTGCCGCACGGCCTCTTGATCCTCCGCATCAAGTTCGGGAAATTTGGATTGCACGATTTTGCCCATCCGGACTTGGGTGAGTTCTTCCGGTACAAGCTCTTCATCAAACAGCCCGCGCTCTATGGTGGTCTTATCCTGGACAAAGGCCGTGATGACCTCGTTCAGATCGTTCTCGCAGATCCGGCTGGCCTCCGGGCTCTTGGGTTGGGTCAGACCCTTGATCTCTATCTGGAACTTGCCGCTGTCCTCGTTGAAACCGACATTGCACTTTTCCGGATCGAAGCCCCCCTCACCGTAGTCAAAACCCTCCTGCGCCGTATTGGTGGCAACCTTGGGCTTGAACTCGAACTTGGGTGTCAGCACCTGCTCTGTAGATTTCCACACAGAAGTGAACCGGATAGACGGAAAATTTCCACTGAGATTTGAGCCATGTGACCCTTTCCCCAGCGCGATGCGCAACGGGGAGCAGCGGAGTGATACACATGGGACTTTTGAACATTATTCGACGGATGTCTTTGCGGGAGAAGCTATCGATCCGTGAGATCTCGCGACGCACTGGTTTGTCGCGCAATACGATTACAAAATATCTGAACGCGGGCACGATAGAGCCGCAATTCATGACCCCGGAGCGTCAAAGTAAGCTTGATCCTTTCGCTGAGAAGCTTGCCGGTTGGATGAAGACGGAGGCGGGCAAGTCGCGCAAACAGCGGCGAACGCTGAAGCAGTTGCACGCAGATTTGGTGGTTCTCGGCTTTGACGGGTCCTATGGCCGGGTCGCGGCTTTTGCGCGTGACTGGCGGGTTGATCGGCAGCGGGAGCAGCAAACGACAGGGCGCGGCACCTTCGTGCCCCTGTCGTTTCGCCCGGGCGAGGCCTTCCAGTTTGATTGGAGCGAGGATTTTGCCGTTCTGGGTGGCGAGCGCACCAAGCTGCAAGTCGCCCACATCAAGCTGTCGCACAGCCGAGCGTTTCTGGTTCGGGCCTATCTGCTGCAAACGCATGAGATGCTGTTTGATGCCCACTGGCACGGATTCCGTGTCTTTGGCGGCATCCCGGAGCGCGGGATCTACGATAACATGCGCACTGCGGTCGACCGCGTCGGTCGCGGGAAGGAGCGACAAGTCAACATGCGTTTCCTCGCGATGGCGAACCATTATGTGTTCGAGCCTGCGTTCTGCAATCCTGCGGCGGGCTGGGAGAAGGGGCAGATCGAGAAGAACGTGCAGGATTCTCGGCACCGTCTGTGGCAACCTATGCCGAGCTTTCCCGATCTTGCGGCGCTGAACGACTGGCTGGAACAGCGCTGCGTTGCGCTGTGGAACGAGATCCCGCATGCAGCACTGCCCGGGAGTGTTGCTGACGTCTGGACCGCAGAGCAGACCGCGCTGATGCCGTTGCCACCCGCCTTCGATGGGTTTGTCGAGCACAGTAAACGGGCCTCCCCAACGTGCCTGATTAGCTTCGAGCGCAATCGGTATAGCGTCCCGGCGTCGTTTGCGAACCGCCCCGTCAGTCTGCGCGTCTATCCGGACAGGCTGGTAGTCGCTGCCGAGGGTCAGATTCTGTGCGAGCATGTGCGGGTGATTGAGCGAAGCCATCAACTCCCACCACGGACAATCTACGATTGGCGGCATTATCTGGCGGTCCTTCAGCGCAAACCAGGGGCGCTCAGGAACGGCGCGCCTTTTGCGGAATTCCCTCCGGCCTTCAAAGAGCTGCAAGACCTCATGCTGCGCCGCCATGGCGGTGATAGAGAAATGGTCGATATCCTGGCGCTGGTTCTGCATCACGATGAACAGGCTGTGCTGGTCGCCGTGGAAATGGCCTTGGCCGAGGGTGTCGCCACAAAAACCCATATCCTGAATCTTCTGCACCGGCTGATCGACAGAAAGACGACCGGCGGGCCTAACATCGACACACCGCAAGCGCTTGCTCTGCGCAGCGAGCCAGAGGCCAATGTCGAACGCTATGACGATCTGCGTGCACTGAGCGCAGGAGGCCGCCATGCGTCATGATCCTGCCAGCGGCGCCATCATCATCATGCTGCGCAGCCTGAAGATGCACGGCATGGCACAGGCCGTCACCGACCTGATGGAACAAGGCGCACCGGCATTCGACGCCGCGGTGCCTATGCTCGCCCAGTTGCTGAAGGCTGAGGTCGCAGAACGTGAGGTCCGGTCCATTGCCTATCACATGAAGGCGGCCCGCTTCCCAGCTTACAAGGACCTCTCCGGCTTCGACTTCGCGGCCAGTGAGATCAACGAGGCCACTATAAGGCAGCTTCATCGCTGTGAGTTCGTAAACCTCCGCCGAGGGCCGTCTGGCTGCTGGGCTGTGAGATCGTTTATCGAGTGTCCTTATGGACGCACACGAAGACACCCCCCGCATTCAAGTTTTGTCGGTCTCTGATACTGGCCGTCGCCGCCGTTGGTCAGATGA
>NZ_JBSXOD010000041.1:0-5051 GCF_056859255.1 Sulfitobacter sp. L-8 | reverse complement strand
AAACGTCTCGTGAAGCTCGTGCCTATATGAAGACGTGAAAGACCCAAAAGGCTCTGAACCAACCCACCGAAAAGGCGGGGCAAACAAGGCGACAGCGCCTTGGGTACGACATTTAGAGGCCGGTGTTTTTCACCGATATCGATGCTTTTTGACGCCGAAAAAAGGGGCTGGTTTGCATGACCGTTCGATCTTTCGCTCGGAACGTCGTGGGCAGGGTCCAGCCATCTCCACCTTGTTCAGATTATGCCCCGAGACGGCGCAGCCGCTTGTCGATCTCGGCGGGGGGTAGGAAGACCGCCTCATCCGCCCGCCAGATTTGCAGGGCGGAGACAAGAAGCCCGACATCGCAGGCTTCGGCGGCGTGCAGCTCGTCGATGATCCAGAGGACGCCATGAACGCGCACCGCGCGAGCGGTGGCGACCTTGCGTAGAAGGTTGTCGCCGGTCAGGAGGATGCCGTTTTCCTGGCAGGTTGTCGTCACGAGGGCGAAGCAATCATTGGCCGACAGGCGGCTATGTTCCCGCTTTAGAGCGAAAACCCGCGCGACTTCTTCCCCCGGCAGATCGTAGGTGGCGAGGCCGCCGTCTTCGAGCATCCGCCATTCCTGCGCCGTGAAATCGAGCAGCTCCTCCTCACGGATGGGCAGGGGCACGATGAAGCGATAGGGCAGCCGCAGCAGGACGTGCAGCAACTCTCCCTTCTTCAAGTCGATCAGACAGGACGCATCATTGACGACAACACAGGTCACTGGTCACGAGGCCCCCTGATGTCGCGTTCGACAACGCTCAAGGGGAGCCCGAGCATCTGCGCCGCCCGCACGGGGGAAATCATCTCCTCGCCGAGCGCGCGCCAGACGAGGCGCTCGAAGCGCTGCGGCTTCTCGAAGGCCGCAAAGCCCTCGCCTGGACCGATAGGCTCCGGCTCCTCGCGCCGCCAGCTTCGCGCATAGGTCTTGAACGCATATTCCACAGCGCTCTTCGACAGGATGCCCACCTGGCCGAGCCGCACGAGCATCGCGGCGGCGGAGACGCCATAGGTGCGCTTGAGCCGCATGATCTCTATCCAGGTCATGCCGTGACGGTTTCGGCCAGCTTCCTCTTCCAGATGCTCACGCGGAATGAGGAACGCGCCCGCGAAACGGTGCATGGAGGCTTCCTTCTTCAGCGCAGCATTGCCGGTTTCGGTGATGATCCGGTGCGCGAGTTCGTGGGCGAGGTTGAAGCGCTTGCGTTCGACATTGGTGTGCCGCGAGACGACGATCACCTCAGTCGGTGCGCCCTCCGCCCGTTCGACATGACAGGCCAGCCCGTTGATGCGTTCCGGGAGATCGGCCTCGATGACCTTGAGTCCCTTGTCTTCGAGCAGGGCGGTCATACTCGGGATCGGGTCGATCCCAAGCTGCCACTCGCGCCGCACGTCCCGCGCCTTGGCGTCGATGGCCTCTTCATCGGCCACCATGTCCACGCGCAGCGCGGCGAAGGGGTCTTCAGCGGGGTGCATATCGAGGATGTCCTCGATGGCGAGATAGTCTTCGAGCTTCTCGATGACGATGGATTCCGCCATCGCGCGATCCTGCGCCGAGGCGGTCGAGTTCTTTCGCCACTCGACGCTTTCCAGAGCTTCGACCTGACCGCCGAGCAGGAAGTCCAGTGACACGCCGAGCGCCTTGCCGAGGCCGACCAGCACCGACGAGGACGGCATCATCTTGTCCGCCTCGTATTTGCTGATGGCCTGCGCTGACACGCTTGGGGTTACGCGCTCCGCGAGCGCTTGCATGGATAGACCCGCCCGCTTGCGGGCAAGCCTGAGTCTTTGTCCGAACATGATCCTCTCCCGGCGGTTATTGTTGTGGTTGATAAACGCCATTTCTTCCTGTATATTTAAACACAAGGTTGTCGCATCGTCAACCGAAATCGACACGTGAGGCTTGAAATGTCTAAGAAAAATCAGCATGTTGTGCCGCATGAAAGCGGTTGGGCAGTGAAGGGGGCGGGTAACTCCCGCGCGTCTTCCGTCCACGGCACGCAGCGCGAGGCCATCACGGCCGCGCGGGAATCCGCCATTCGTCAGGGCAGCGAGATGCTGATCCACGGCGAGAACGGTCGCATCCGCGAGCGCAACACCTATGGCAAGGACCCGTATCCGCCGAAAGGCTGAAGGGCATAAGCGGAATGGATGTCAGGATGAGCAACGGTGGGAACAACAGGCAGATACGTCGCATCCTCTCCATCGACGGGGGCGGGATTAAGGGCACGATGCCCGCTGCATTCCTCGCGGGGCTCGAGGAAGATCTGGGCCAGCCCATTGGGCGCTATTTCGATCTCATCGCAGGCACATCGACGGGTGGCATCATCGCACTCGGCCTTGGCCTCGGCCGCACGGCAAAGGAACTGCTCGAGCTTTACGAGCGTCGCGGGCCTGTCATCTTCGGTCAGGACAATGCGGATGATGAACCGCTGGGGAGGATACGGCAGGCATGGCGCACCCTCACCGCCACAGGTCGGCACGTAGTCGGTCCAAAGCACGATGCGGCAATTCTTGCCCGTGAACTCAAGGCCGTTCTCAACAACGATCTGATCGGGCAATCACAGACCCGGTTGGTGATCCCGGCGTGGGATGCCGATCTCCGCAGCCCTTATATCTACAAGACCGCGCATCACACACGCCTGCAAACCGATTATCGCAAGACTGCGCTTGATGCCGCCCTGGCTACGGCAGCGGCACCTACGTATTTCAAGCGACATCGCACTGCTGATGATATTGGCCTGACCGATGGCGGGACATGGGCCAACAATCCCACAGCCATTGCTGTCGTCGAAGCCATCACTCTTCTGGGGTGGCATCCGTCAGACCTGCGCATTCTGAGCCTGGGGTGTCTGGACGAAGTCTACATGCTGCCCGAAAGTCCAGGGTTTGCCGGACTCGGCCTCAAAGTCCTCAACCTTTACGCGGATGGGCAATCACATGGCGCCCTCGGCATGGCAAAACTTCTGACGGGACATCCTTACGATGGGGATCGCATCTACCGCATTTCGCCGTCTGTCCCGAGCGGGTTTTTTACCTTGGATGACACCACGAAGATCGGCCGCCTCAAGGGCCTCGGTATGTCAGAAGCCCGAAAAGCAAAGCCCCACCTGACCCCGATCTTTTTCACCCAGCCTGCCGATACCTTCGTGCCGGTCTATCAACTCAAGGAGAAAGCGGCATGAATCAGATGTTGCGACAGCCGCTGACCGACAGTGATATTCGGCGGCGCACGCAGATATTCACCATCCTGGACGAGATAGGCGAGGATCTGGACCTCACCGAAACCCAGTTTGATCGTGCGCGCCAGAGCTATGGTGCCGTCGGAGACTGGCTGTCCGGTTCAACTGATCCCCTACTCGTCAGTGTTCTGGTCTATCTCCAAGGGTCCAGTGCGCTTGGAACGGCCGTGAAGCCAATCGGGCGGCGGGAATTCGATGTCGATCTGATCTGCTTTTGTGCAGGTATCGCGTCCGGCATCTCACCAGCGACCCTGAAGGCGGCGGTTGGAAACCGGCTCAAGGAACACGCCACCTATGTGCGCATTCTCGAAGAAAAAAAGCGTTGTTGGCGTCTCAACTATGCGGGGGACTTCCACCTCGACCTATCCCCGACGATAGCAAACCCGGTCTGCGGCAACCGGGGCGAATTGGTGCCCGACCGGGCTCTGAAGGAATGGCATCCGACAAACCCGCGGGCCTACAAGACCCTGTTCGATGAGCGCGCCGCACTCCGGCCTACCTTTGTGGGCAAGTTTATCGCCATGCAGCGGGACGAGGCGACGGTGGAGCCGTTCCCCGTCCGAGAAGCAGTGAAAGGCATCCTGCGCCGCATCGTGCAATTGCTCAAACGGCACCGCGACGTTTTTTATCAGAACAACACGCAAGACGTGGCCCCGATTTCCGTTATCATTACCACCCTTGCGATGCAGTCCTATGCCTATTGCGTGCGCAACCACGTCTTCCATGACGAAATGGATCTGTTGGTCGAAACGATCCGGATGATGCCGCACTTCATCGACCGCCCCATTCTGGACGGACGGCGGGGCTATGCCATCCTGAACGAGACAACCAACGGGGAAAACTTCGCCGACAATTGGAACAAGGATGAACGCCGGGCACCAGCATTCTATGCGTGGCACGCACAAACTCTGTCCGACTTTGAAGTCCTTCGCGATGCTGTTGGTCAGGACCGTGTGTCATTGAACATGGAGCGTTCGTTCGGTTCCGGTGTCACCGGACGGGTTCTCGGCAACCGCGTCAATGCGGTGTCGGATGGTCGCAAATCGGGTCTGCTTTCTGTCGCACCTGTGGTCGGGCTGACGACATCGAAGGTCGCAGCATCAACGACCGTGCCCACAAATACGTTCTTCGGTGATTGATGATAGGACGAGGCGGGCAATACGACCTGACCCTGTCGCAGCAGCTGCTGTTCCTGAAGGCAAGCCCGGCTATCAGTGGTGTGGGGCAGGTCCGCGCAAACAAATTGACATGGCAAGAGCCTATACAACCGACCGCCTTGGCGCGCTCCTACCTTGCCACTATCACGCTTCAGCCGGGTCAAACGCCCGGTGTTCAGATAGACGACCCGGATCTGGAGTTGCTGGCGGCAGGGCGTCCTTTGCCTCACGTCTACAGAGATCCGCTGCGCCTTTGTCTTTATCTTCCAGGTGCCAGGGAATGGGACGCGCGGAAGCGGATCGACCAAACCATCATTCCGTGGACTTACCTTTGGCTCTATTATTTCGAAGATTGGCTTTGGTCAGACGACTGGAAAGGTGAAGGGCAACACCCCGGCGAAGAGCCTGAGCCAGTTGGCAATCGGGCGATGCGCAGGGCCGTGGCACGGTGCTAAAATTGTCGATTCCGCCTGTGGCAGAAACGGTCGATATCGGTGAAAAACGCGCCCTGCCAGATGTTGTGTTCCGGGCTTCTGATTTTCCTTGATATCTATCTAACCGGATGATTCAATTACCTTATTGGATCGGAGGGCTTTGTTATGATGGGTCGAGTTCAGGAACAGGGGCT
>NZ_JBSXOD010000040.1:0-31006 GCF_056859255.1 Sulfitobacter sp. L-8 | reverse complement strand
TCGATCGTGGGTTTGAGTTTTGAACCTGGCGCAAGCTCAAGTCCGGCATCGGCACCTATAGCGGTTTGTGCGGCCCGCAAGCACCTTGGCAGCAGGACCCATCGAAATTCTTAAAAACGGGCCCGCCACTACTTACCCAGCGAAACCCAGCTTGGCGCGCTTTTAAATCGCAGTATTAAGGGCGCTTTGCGACTGCCTGAAGAGCGCACCCAGAAAGTGTCTCGGATGGAGGCCGACTGAGGCAGTCAGGGAAGAATTGATGAAACAAAGATAGCGGAAACCCGCGCAACGGCTCTTGAGAATTCGTCCCTTAGAGAAACTCCCCGTCTTATTCACGCCCGGTCAAATATCGAGTTCAGCCCACAAAAGCTGAAAATACTCTTGGTATTTGGTATTACTCCGCAGCATTACTGGGTCGCGTTCTTCTCGGCTAAGATCAATGTCAATCATGTGTTTAATCCGTCCCGGACGGCGACTTAGCACCATCACTCGGTCGGCCATCGTCACAGCCTCCCCGATGTCATGGGTGACCAGGATCGCACTCTTGCGTTGTTTGGCGATGATATCCAGCACTTCGGATTGCAACAGTGTACGCGTCTGAAAATCCAGCGCCGAAAAAGGCTCGTCCAGCAAAATAACGTCTGGGTCCAGCGCCAGAGTGCGCATGAAAGCCACACGTTGGCGCATACCGCCGGATAATGTGCCGGGTTTAGAGGTTTCGAACCCCTTGAGGCCGTAAGAAGAGATAAGTCGATCTGCAATTTCATAGCGTTCAGCCGTTGCCATCCCTTTGACTTCGAGGCCAAGCGCAACATTGTCACGCACGTTGCGCCAAGGCAGCAGCATGTCCTTTTGCAACATGTAACCGACCTGGCCCCGCGCTTCGAGCACACGGGTGCCATCAACGTACACCTCGCCCTTGGTAGCGGGCTGGAGGCCCGCAATCACATTGAACAAAGTTGATTTACCACAACCAGATGGGCCAACGATGGCCAAAATCTCATCAGGTTTCAGGCTGAAATTGATATCGGTGAACGCGACAACTTCGTTTTCACTGCCCGGATTGAAAGTGACAGACAGATCTTTGGTTTCAAGGGGGGTAAAATCGCTCACCAACGCATCCTCCGGTCCAGTTCGGTAACGGCTCTGTCCATCAATAGCGCCACAACCATCAGGGCGATGATGCCCACCCAGACCCCATTGAGATCATAGAGGACCCCCGAATAGTAGACGAGATAGCCAAGCCCCGATTGCGAAGAAATGTATTCGCCGACAACCGCGCCGATCAACGCAAAGCCCACATTCAACCGCAGTGCCGACAACATCCAAGGTACGGCGGCAGGCACAACGACCGTGCGCCACATCTGCAAACGTGTCGCCCCCAGCGAGCGCATCAACCTCAGCAAATCCTTGTCCGTTTCCAAGGTGCCATTATACGTCGCAATCAGACTAACGATTAAGGTCAGTGCGGCGGCAATCGCGATTTTTGACTCGATACCAATCCCGAACCAAACGATAATCAACGGCGCAAAGGCAATTTTCGGCACGCCGTTGATTGCCACGATGAAGGGGCGCACGATCTTGGCCACCGTTTCGTTTAGCCAAAGGCTTAGGCCCAAAAAACTGCCCAAAGTGCTGCCGATGACAAAGCCGATGACGGCCGCCAACGCAGTCACAGCGGCATGACCAAAAATCTCGCCCGACATGGTCAGGTCATAGGCGCGGGCGGCGATGCCCGATGGAAACCCGTAAAGGTACGCAGACAAATAACCAGCCTTAACCGCGATTTCCCAAAGCCCGAAAATCACCATCGCCAAGGCGAGCTGACCGGGCAAATACTTGAAGGTAGACAAACGCATCACCGGCGCCCCTGAGTTTGAAGTTTGCTTGGCTTATTGCGTTGCGCCTTTGGCTCTGGCTCAAAGGCGCAACACTTTAGTTGCTGTTGGCAAGGGCGTCGGTTGCGGCCTGAGCGAAAGACATATCCACCATGTCCTCGAAAGCGCCCTCTCCCCGGACGGTGCCCGCCGCCAGATCATGGGCCATAATCGCGTCCCATTCTTGTCGTGTCACCAACGGGTTGCGCGGAACAACGCCCTCGGTTCCCAACAGGCGATCTGTGCCTGCAGCGACCGCTTCAGACGGGACCTGATCGAATTCTGCAGCAGACACGCGACGATAGATATCGGGCTGCGCGTGCAAAAGCGCCATGCTTTCGGCCAGGGCACTTACAAAGGCTTGCACGACCTCGGGGTTGCTTTGGGCGTAGGCGCGCGACACCATGGTGGAGGTAAAGGCGATTGGTCCCAAGACCTGCGCCAAAGGCAGCGATACTTGCAATCCATGCACGGTTTCAGCAATGCTGGCGTCCCATTCAAAGGCACAGCCCACATCCGCGCGCCCGTTCAGGACCGTTGGAATGATCGAGCCAAAGGGGCCTTCCATGAATTTCACACCAGCCTCGCTTGGATCGAACCCGCCCGCTGATTGCATGGCGTAGGTTGGCGATGAAACTGTGTTGGAGGGGAAGCGATAGGAGGCAATGGTCTTACCACGCAGATCATCGAGGGAATTGATCGTCACACCGGGCTTGGAAATGAACCACAGACCGATTGCGCCCGCCATTTTGGCGATCACCTGTGTGTCAGCGCCCTCTATGGCGGAATTGACGGCCATGCCCGTGCCGGTCATGGCGAATTCTGCGCGGCCAGCATTCAAGATCGAGATCGGTTCGGCCACCGAGCTTGCCGATGAAATTTCCACGTCCAAACCGTGTTTCTGAAAAATGCCTTCGCGCAATGCCGCATAAGCCGGGGTGTAGTTGGCGAGGCGCAGTGCTGTGGTGACTTTCACGGGGATCAGATCTTGTGCGCGGGCTCTGCCACCAGTGAGGGTCAGGGCGCTTGCTGCGCCAATCCCTGCAACAACCGAACGGCGCGAGAGTGTGTGAAGTTTCTTGGTCTTGTTCATGGCGTAACTCCTCAGTTGGTTAAAGTGTTAGATCGCGCGCTGATGACGCAGCTGCCCCATCGTTGATTAGGCGCGGCCTTCCAGACCGGCGCGGGCATCTTTATCGGACCCCGGCACGCGCATTTCGAAAGTTTCGCGCACGACGGTGTAGTCAAAATACCCAAGTCGCGCGATTGGCTGGATCGCGGCGATATCAAGACGACCATCGCTTTGGATGAACTGATCGTCGATATGAATCAGTTCAACCTGAGCAAACACCACATCCACTGTGCCCATGAATGAGTTGCCCTTCTGTGTGTGGGTGCTGAGATAACGGCACTCAAACTTGCAGGGGCTCTCCTTGACCATCGGCACGCCGCCATTTTCGGCGTAGACCCGTGTCACATCAATCCGGTCAAATTCGCTTTCGTCCGGCGCAAGCGCCATTGCGGTGATGTTCACGGCCTCGCGCAGGTCGTATGTCGCCAGGTTCCAAGCGAACCACCCTGTTTCCTCGGCATTGATCACCGTGTCCTTGCGCCGCCCATCGGGATAGCGGTTGGCCGCAAACATCACCATCGGAGGATCAAACGTCAGGTTGTTCCATTGGCTGTAAGGCGCGATGTTTTCTACGCCGGTTGCGCTGATGCTCGACAACCATCCAATCGGGCGCGGCACGGTGCAAGCTTTGAAGGGCGAAAACGGGAGGGGGCACGACTCGGAACCGGGTGCGTATTTCATCAATCTTCCTTCTGCTTGACTGGGTAAACTCAATAAATATACCGCCGATATATCGGTGATATGTCAAGCTTTCAGTGATATGGAATTGTCTAACTGGGATGTAAGGACCGCTTTGAATGGCCAACAAGACACAGCAAGCCATTGAACTTCTTCAACGAATGATTGAGACAGGGCAACTTGCTCCGGGAACGATGATTTCGGAAAAGGTCTTAGTGGATCTTACTGGATTGGGCCGAACACCGGTCCGCGAAGCGATCCACCGCCTAGCTCCGAGCTACATGATTCGCATTCACGCCAGCAAAGGAATCGAAATTCCTGCGATCACCGTAGAGGACCAACTCAGTCGACTGGAAGTCAGACGGGCGGTCGAGGTCTTGGCGGTAGAATTAGCCTGCAAGCGGGCGGATGAAAACCAACGCCAAGCGATGTGCAGACTTGCTGACGCGATGAATCAAGACTTCACCTTGCAAGAATACACGAACACAATCCGAGACACTCATGGTTTGATCATCGACGCCGCGCGCAACCAATATCTCGGTTCAATCATGTTGCCGTTACAAGGGTTATCGCGTCGTTTTTGGGTCGTGCACGTGTGTGACGAAGCCCTCGAAGTTGGTCGTGGCCGTGACCTACACCGCCGGATTTTGAACGCGATCGCCGATGGCGATAGAGACGCGGCACATTCAGCTTCGCTGGCTCTCAATGATTATTTGGTGGAGTTTGCGATCGCAGTCGTTTCCCGCCGCGCCGATTGAAACGGCTATTGGCAGTGCGGTTTCCCGCGGCTCTGTCGCTCAAATTCGTCAAGAGGTTCATCTCGTGAATCCAGCGTAGTCGTTGGCTTGCATGAGCGAACCGATACCTCCGACAAACAAGATCAGGAACTCAGCCGCCATCAAACCCACACTCATCCCGCAACCGCTCGAAGATGCGCTTGGCTGTGTGACGCTGTTTGCGGGGACGAGCTTTGTCCTCGGCAAGCCACTGGTCGCTCTGATCCGTGAAAGGATCCAGCTTCGGCCGCCGGATCGGCGCCATCCGCTGATACCAAGGCGGCTCCGAATAGGCCAACATCTTCGCAACACTGTCCCGGCTGATACCGAAATCCCGGGCAATCTGGCGCCCGCTCAAGCCATCTTGGAAGTGAGCCCGACGCACCTTCAAATACAAGTCCACGGTGAATATCCCCAAGCCCTCCCGAAATCCGAAAGGGCAAAAGTGGCCGACTTTTACGCCGCCCGCGACACCACAGCGGCGCTGCTACCGTGGCCGAGTATTGCTCCGCCGTTCACAATTATAGGGGGGGGTGACCGACTTCGCCAACTTTGCGGCCGACCAGGCTACTAAAAACCTCACGGCTTTTGCCGAGATCACTCGCAAAGCACAGACCGAAGCTGTTGAACTGCTTGTTGCCGCTGGCAAAGAAGCGTCGAATGAGGCTGCTGCTGCCGTTCAGAAGGCCGCAAATGATGCAACCAAATCTGCAAAAAAAGCTGCTGCTGCCTAAGCATTTGAGATCTGCATTCAAACGCGAGTTGGACGGCCGGCGTATAGACAGCTTGCCGTCCGATTTCCTTTGTACAATCGTTTGATAGGGATGCTCAACGAACTCGAATTCAAAGGTATGACAGGTTCTCAGTATTCAGCGAAAAGGCAAGATAAATTAACATAAGATTGACTTTCGGATTCCTTGGGGTGTAGCCGCAAAGCTAAAATGTCACCCATGAGCAATTCAGGAATGTCACTCTCCCTTCTTAGACTAAGGGAGATAGTGCATGGGACGGGTGGTTATGAGCGAGCGCGAGCTGAAGCGCGTGGAGGTTTTGGCGCAGGTCGATGATGGGCGGTTGAGCGTCGATAATGCAGCAAACATGCTGGCACTGACGCGCCAGCAGGTTTTCCGGTTGTTGAAGCTTTATCGTCAGGATGGCGCGTCGGGGATCCGACATAAGGCGCGCGGGAAGCCTCCGAACAATCGTATCCACAAAGCCAAACGGGATTACGCGCTGTCGCTGATCAAAGAGAACTATCCCGACTTTGGGCCGAACCTGACGGCGGAGATGCTGGCCGAGCATCATGGGTTTGAAGTCTCGCGCGAGACGGTTCGCAAGTGGATGTCCGGTGCCGGTCTTTGGCTCTCGCGCAAACAGCGCCAGACATTTCATCAACCCAGACTTCGCCGAGAGTGTTTCGGCGAGCTCATTCAGATAGACGGCTCGGAGCACCGCTGGTTCGAGGATCGGGGCGATCCCTGCACCCTGCTCGTCTTCATTGACGATGCGACCAGCACGCTCATGGAACTGCGCTTCGTCACGTCTGAGAACACCTTCAGCTACTTCGAAGCATTGGAACGCTATCTAACGACGCATGGCCGCCCCGTCGCGTTCTACAGCGACAAGCACACGGTCTTTCGCGTGCCAAAACCCAGCGAGCACATGACCGGCATGACCCAGTTCGGGCGTGCTCTGGCAGAGCTGCAGATCGAGATTCTCTGCGCCAATACCAGCCAGGCCAAGGGCCGCGTGGAACGTGCGAACCGGACGTTACAGGACCGCCTGGTCAAAGAGCTGCGCATCGCAGGCATCTCCAACATGGAGGACGGCAACGCGTTCCTCCCTGGCTTCATGGCGCGCTATAACGACAGGTTCGCAAAGCCCGCTGCCCGTCCGGACAATCTGCACCGTGCCTTGAACGCCGCACCGGATCGGCTGGCCGAGATCTTCTGTCTGCGCAACAAACGCTATGTCAGCAAGGACCTGACCCTGAAGTACGACCACAAACGCATCCGGCTGGAGGTCAACGATCTGACGCGCGGTCTGGTTGGTACATACGCCGACACCTACGAATTCCCAGACGGGCGCATCCAGGTTCGGCACAATGGCATCGCCCTGCCCTGCACCATCTTCAATCCACATCAGCAGCGCGTCACGCACGCCGCGATAACAGACTACAAACATCTCAGCTCGGTCCTCGCCCATATCAAGGCTGAGCAGGACAAGGCCGCCGCCAGAGCCGAGGTGCACCCGGAAAGTGCCAGAAACGGATACCGGAAGAACGGACGCCGCAACAACGGCTGGAACACCCTCGCAGACCGCAAGCGAAACGCGGACCGCAAAGCCAGCCAGGGCTCCGATAATTGAGGTCTCCGCCCTGTCAGGCTTTGCTCACGTCGCTACCAGTGGTGACATTTCTACTTTGCAGACCGGGTGACATTTCTACTTGGTTGCAACAGACATCTGTAGCGGGGCTTTCATGGACTCCAAGTCCGAGCAAGCGAAGCTACCGGGATATCTCCCCTTCCAGCACCGCTCGTCCGTGCACCGCCAAGGTTGCTGAAAACCTCTGGCACCCAAACTTGCGGATAACATCGAGCACCCGCGCTTCGTAGGCAGCGTGTCCGATCAAGCGACACAAGTCGGACGCGTGGAACTGGCGGTTCGCAGTTGGTGCGGCTTGCATCTGTCTCAGCAATTCGCGCTCTTTGGGGTCCGTTATTGGTCTCGCGGGCGGCTTGACCGCGGGACGAGTTGGAGTTCCCGAAGAATTTCGCCATCGTCGCATGAAGCCAAGCAGGAAGCCGGCCGGCACCTTTCCGTTGCCTCGGGACCGGTTGAAGGCGAGGAAGCGATCCCAGATGACCTGGGTGTCGATGTTCCAGCAAGGCAACGTGGCCTTCGCTGCTTTGATGAGCTCTGCCCAACTGGTCTGGAAAACGTTCGAACTCGCGGTGATTTCGATCAGCCCTGAGAAGATAGTTTTGTTATTATTTTCTCTAGATAGTGATGTGTCGCCTTCACCTGACACGAGATCATGGGTTTCACTCTCCTTGTCGAAGGCGGAAAACCGAAAGATCCAGGGCGCGAACTTGCCATTCGGCTTCGCCCGCTCGAGCTGCAACTGCGACGTCTCAAGTTCGCTCAAAAGAACCGAAAGATATTGTCGTGAGACACCCATCTTCTCCGCTAGGGCAGAGAGGGTGAAGGCTGCCGTTCCGCGCGACAAACCGTTGTAGCCATCCTTCCAGGCGATGGCATCGAGGATGAGGGTAGCAAGCTTGTGCGCAGCAACAGAGAGATTTGTCTGCGTGATCCGTCGCAGGATCAGGCCGGTCGTAGGTTCCATGGTCGAGGTCTCCTTGGAGAACCGACGCCATGTCGTGAGACAACAACATTCTTGCCAGCAAAACAACTTTGCTGCTTGCAGGTGTTTTAGCGGTGCGCTAGGAAACTCTTGTTCACGGAGTTTTCTAGCACGGCGTCAGGCTTCACGGTCTGGCGTCGTCTCCTTTTCGGGGGCTTTGCACAGCCTTCCGTGCGGGGTTGTCAGGACGCGCGCGGTAAAACCGCGCGCAGATTTTGTCAGTAGCGAACCTCTTCAGAGCCATAGTTCCCGGCGTGATCGCGCCAGTCGACGAAGACGGAACGGTAGAAGTAGCTGCCGCATCCATTCGGGATGCTCAGTCCGGATGCGGTCGGCACTTGGCCCACGTTGGACCTTGTCCATCGGTAGTCGCCCTGCACGCCGTAGGACCCCAATCGCGTGGAGTCGCTGCGATTGCAGTCGCCATCTCGGTTTTCATGCTGGCGGTACTGGATGTGATAAACGCGAATGCTACGCACGAAATCAAAGGCGTCGCCTGAGATGTCGATGTCGGCTTGCTCATCTGCTTGGACGCGAACAAGGGGGATCGGAGTCGATTCCTGCGGTTCGGGCGGATCGCGGAACGTGATGTCATAAAGGCGTTCCATGGGCGACATCGGGTTGGGATCGTTGAACGACACACCCATCGGACACCGCCAGATTTGCAAGGGCGGCTCGATCGGCCATGGCGTGATCCGCCGAATGAAGACCGCTCTAGCATGCTCGCAGGGCGCGGAGGCAGGCCAGCCCCCCGCAAGGCAGAGGAGGATTGCACAGTCCACCTGATAGGCCTGAGCCGGACCGGACGAGGCCATTAGTCCGGATATGCTTATTGCCGTGGCTGTGGCCACGCCGTGGATCACGTGCTTCATGATGCCGACTCCATCTATAATGGTGCAGCGATACGAAACAACATTAGTGATAGCAAGGAGATTTGATTGATGGTTGCGCGCAAGTCTTGCCTTTGTCGCTCATCATATTCTCGAGCCTGGCAGCGGGCCGCGGAGGAGTTGCGGCCAAAGAACCGGCCAAATTGGCGGACGGTATGCCACTTTATGAGTCGGCAACCTCATGATAGTCTGTGGTTTTAGAAGAGGTGATTTATGGCCAGCAAAGCGGCCAGAAAGCAGGACAAGTGACAACCCCGGATGATGGAGAAACGGTAGGACTGTTCGAGCCACTCATGGTTTCTGAAGGTGCACCAGCGCGCGCGGGTCTAAACGATCTCGCGCTCGAGCTGGCAGAAAAGTCTGCCGCGTTCCGGAGCGGGTTGCCTTCCTCCGTCTCGGAGGCGTTGGCAGATCTCGTGCGGGCGATGAACTGCTACTACAGTAACCTCATCGAAGGGCACGACACCCATCCCATCGACATCGAACGCGCGATGCAGGGCGACTACAGCGCCGACCCCAAGAAGCGGAACCTTCAGCTCGAAGCCAAAGCACATGTGGCGGTCCAGAAATGGATCGACGAGGACGGCATGGCGGAACAGCCAACCGCGCCCGCGTCCATTATCGAGCTGCATCGCCGCTTCTGCGAGCTGCTGCCGCCTGAGCTTCTCTTCGTCGAAAACCCGAAGACGGGCGAAAAAATACCCGTTGTGCCTGGCGAGCTGCGGACGCGCTACGTTGAAGTTGGGCGGCACGTTGCCATCAGCCCTGGAGCGGTACCGCGATTTCTCGAACGTATGCACAAGGCTTACAACCTCCCAGGCAGGATCGAACCAATCCTAGCTGCGGCTTGCGCGCATCACCGGCTTCTCTGGGTGCACCCTTTCCTCGACGGTAACGGGCGTGTTGCCCGCCTCATGTCTTACGCCATGCTGCGCAGAACGCTCGATACACGCGGCCTCTGGTCTGTGGCGCGCGGGCTTGCACGTGAAGAGGCCGCCTACAAGGAGCACCTGGCCTCCTGCGACGGTCCTCGCCGTGGAGATCGCGACGGGCGTGGGACGCTCAGCGAAGCCGCGCTTGCTTCCTTCGCCGGCTTCTTCCTGCGCACCTGCATTGACCAAGTGGAGTTCATGGAAAGTCTTATGCGACCTGATCGGCTGCGTGACCGTATCCTGATCTGGGCCGAAGAAGAAATCCGCGCCGGAGCGTTGCCTCCAAAATCCGATACCGTGTTGAAAGCCGTCCTCTATCAGGGGCAGATCGAACGTGGAGAGGTTGAGTCTATACTTGGCACGAGCGATCGCACCGCACGACGGGTGACGTCTGCGCTACTTGAAGCAGGGGCTTTGTCATCGACCTCGACCCGCGCGCCGCTCAAGCTGGCGTTTCCTGCCAAATATGCAGGTCGCTGGATGCCCGGGCTGTTTCCCGAAAAAGACACATGAAGTTAGGCGCAATGCGGTGATAGTTGACGGTCTCAAAGAAATGGCCGAGCACCTCTATTCGACAGCATTCAGGAACCTGGCGTAGTCATCACTGACCTCCCTCGCCTCAACAAAGGCGCGGGCGCGCTCGGCGTCGAGACAACGGAAGTAGTCCTGCACATCGGCAATGTAGGTCTCGAAATCGCTTCTGATCAGATCGGCGTAGGCACGCATGTCTTCTTGCGACTGAGGCAAGAACGGTCGTTCGGGAGGTACGCAATCTGCTGCCGCGGCTATCGGCATGCTTCCAAGCAGGAACGCGAACAGCAACGGTGCGTTGCGCGCAATAAACAAGCGCAGGGCAAAACTCCTTTGCCGCCTTTAAGATTATCATTCTGTCGGCTATCACCGTTATCGGAGCAAGGCGAACTTCGTCAACACGTTATTATTGTCTTGCTATCATTAATGTTGTTTTGTATCGCTCACGGTGTTGCGACCCCGTGGGCCTGATACTGCACCCAGGCAGAACAAGGACCCAAGGGAAGGCCATGATAGAAGAAGCCCCGAATGTGGTTACAGAAGACGGACTGCGCGGCTTGCTCGCCGAGGGCTACCTCATTGAGGTGGTCTGCAAGGAGAGAGCAGAGAAGCGCCATAACAGCTGGTACGGCTCGTGGGTCATCCGCGCCGTCGCCACTGATGGGCGTGACGATAAGATGCTCGTCACCAGCCGAAGCGTCCTCAAGCTCCGCGACTTCAAAACCATCGTTGGCCTTGTCAGTTTCCTGGCCGACATGGGCTGTACGACCGCTAGCATCCCACTTGAAGAAGGTGGCCGCGAGCGCCACGTCGCGCCTCCGGTCAAAGGCAGCTGACCGCGCGACTGCGCTCGTCGTTGCTTTGGGTACAGGCGTTTGTTCCGCGCCCCCGGCCCTGGCCGACGGTTTCATCTTTTCGGTTGGCCCAGACGGCCAATTGATTTCCTCTTCTCAAGAGGCAAACGGGCGCCTTTTTCTCTTCGCAGAACCTCGCGGTCCTGACGCAACGAGCGAGACAGCGATCCCGGCTCGATCCGCCGCCCGCGCCACCCCGGAAATCCTCCATGCGATCGAGACCACGGCTCTGCGGTATGCCGGGCATGGTGCGCTGCGTCGCGCAGGGCTTTCAGTCACTGATTGGGCGCTCCTTTACCGGGCCAATATCGAAGTCGAGAGCGCATACAATCCGGCTGCACGTAGCCCTGTCGGTGCCATAGGCCTTGGCCAGCTTATGCCGGATACTGCCCGCGACCTCGGCGTGGATCCACATGACATTGCGCAGAACCTCGACGGATCAGCCCGCTACTTGCTGATGATGCTCGACCAGTTCGGCGAGGGCTCTCTGGCCCTTGCGGCGTACAACGCTGGCCCTGAGGCGGTCGCACGCCACGGCGGCATCCCCCCTTTTCGAGAAACCCAAGGGCATGTGGCCCGTGTGACTGCCGTGTTTGAGCGGCTCAGAGGAGATCTTTCATGACATCGAGACCTTCGATCGTCGCGCTCGGCGCGATGGCCCTTATCGTGCTGGCGGGTCCAGCGCTTGCACAGAGCATCGACCTCTCGCCGGTACAGACCCTGCTTCAAGGCATTGTCGATGCGATCACCGGTCCCTTGGGGATCGTGATCGGAACGCTCGCGCTGATCGGGGTGTTCCTTTCCTGGCTCTTTGGCATCCTCGACTTCCGTCAGGCGCTCTGGGTCGTGGTCGCGATCGCGGGCATCGCCGCAGCACCCACCATCGTCGCCGCCATCTGGACCACCTGAGCTCCGTCCATGGCTGACCAGTCCCGCGTGTTCATCGGTCTTCTCAGGCCACCCAAGCTGATGGGCTTGCCGATCATGTACGCCATGGTCTGGCTCTTCGGCTCGACGCTTCTGTTCCTCTGGGTGCAGAGCTGGGTGGTGGCTGTGTTCGCGGGGCTGGCCTGGCCGGCGCTCTGGAAGGCCGCAGACTGGGATCCGAACTTCCTCGATGTCCTGGTGATCACCCTGCAGGAAACCCCGCCCACGACGAACCGCAAGCTGCACGGAGGCGACAGCTATGCCCCGTGATGGACTTGCCGATGAGATTGAGAACGCCATCGATCCGCTGACCGCGCTACCCGCATGGGTCAAGGGCGAGAAGCGGCTCTCAATGATGCTGCCTTATGTGAGCCTCGTGAACGACCGAACGATCCGGACACGCGGCAACGAACTGATGCAGTGCATCCGCCTCGAAGGGGTGAACAGCACCACGAGCGAGGACGGGCATCTCGACCGGATCGGAGGGTTGCTGGCTGGCATCGTCGCGCAGGTCGGGACGGAGTTCTCCTTCTACCTGCACAAGGTCTCGAAAGCGGTCGATGTGAGCCTGCCGCCCATTCCAGGCGAGGGGTTTGCTGCCGCCCTCAACAAACGATGGCACGCGCATCTCGGCCGCGCGGGCTTGCGCGACAAGACGCTGACCCTGACCGTGCTGAAGCGCCCGGAGACCGGCAGCCGCTTGCCGTTCGGACTTGGGGCGTCTCGCTCGCGACATGCGGCGGACACCACCCGCCGCTTGCGCAAGCTCGACGAGGTTGTGGGGTTTCTGCTGTCCTCCTTCGATGAGCTGAAGCCCCGCCTGCTGGCCGCAAGCACCGGAGAGCTTCTGGGCTTCCTCGGTTCACTCAACACGGGCGAGGAGCACCCGCTCTTCCCCCGGTCGCGCCTCGGTGTGATCGCCGAGGACGTCGCAAATACCCGCGTCACCTTCCGCGGCACGACCATCGCACTCTCGGACGGTGCCGTCGGCGACAAGCTCGGGGCGATCTTTGCGGTGAAGAACTACCCCGCCAAGACCGATAGCCTGATGCTCGACGAGTTGAACTTGCCCGTCGACATGGTGGTCACGCACTCTTTTGTGCCGATCAACGCCAACATCATGGCGGGCCGGATCAAGCGGCAGCTGCGGCTAATGCAGGCCGCCAATGACGGAGCCGTCAGTCTCGCCCAGGAACTGGAACTCGCGCAGGACGATCTGGAATCCAAACGCCTGATCTTCGGCGAGCACCACATGACCGTGGCCGTCTATGCCCGCACCCAGACGGCGCTTGACGATATCGCGGCCGAAATCCGCAACATCTCCGCCACCTCCGGCATCAACCTGATCTCGGAAGCCTTCGGGGCACGGGCGCATTTCATGGCGCAGCATCCCGGGAACACAGGGGCGCGCAGCCGCAAGGCCGCAATCACGAACCACAACTTCGCCGATCTCGCTACCTTCCACCGCACCCCGCTCGGAAAGACAGGGCGGGAAGTCCCCTGGGGCGTGCCGATCACACTCTTCCCGACGCCAGAGCGCAGCGGTTTTCGCTTCAACTTCCACGAACAGGGCGCGCCAGATCGCGAGCCCACAGGTGGGCACACGCTGATCCTCGGCCGTCCCGGCTCCGGCAAATCCGTCCTGGCGGCTTTCCTGATGACCATGGCACGGCGGGCAGGTGCGCGGGTCTTCGTATTCGACTATCGCGCGGGGATGGAGATGGCCGTCCGCGCGCTCGGCGGCAGCTATTCGACCGTGCGGGCGGGGCGCCCCACGGGCCTCAATCCGCTCCAGACCGAGATCGACGTGCGGGGCCAGGCATGGCTTGCTGATTGGCTCGCGAGCCTCTTGGAGCGGCGCGATCGACCGCTGACCCCGGTTCAGACCAACCGACTGCAGGAAGTCGTGCGCCAGAACGCCAGCGCAGGACATGCGGGTCTACGGAACTGGTCGGATTTCGCCTCGCTGCTGGTCTCGACCGATGACGAGGGCGATCTCTTCGAACGTATGCAGGAATGGACGGCCGAGGGTCGCTACGGCTGGATCTTCGGGGCCAATGCCGAGGACAGTTTCAGCATCGATGGAGACGTCGCGGGCTTTGACCTCACCGGCATCCTCGATTCCGAGAGCGAGCGGGAACGCATGGCGGTCCTGTCCTACCTCTTCCGCCGGGTCGAGCGGGTGATCGAGGACCGCAAGCCCACCATCATCGTCATCGACGAGGCATGGAAAGCCCTCGACAACGCCTACTTTGCGGAGCGACTCAGCAACTGGCTGGTGACCGCCCGCAAGCAGAACGCCGTCGTCGTGATGATGACGCAATATGCCAGCCAGCTCGAGCGCACGCGCACCGGCAAGACCATCGTGGAAGCGGTGCCGACGCAGATGCTCTTGCCCAACATTCGTGCTTCCGCCGCTGACTACGCGATGCTCGGCCTCAGCGAGAAAGAACTCGACGTGCTTCTGGGCGTCGGCTCGGCCTCGCGGCTCGCGCTTGTACGCGACGACCGTGGTTCCGTCGTGATCGATGCCGATCTCAGCGCGCTCGGCCCGCTCGTGACCATCCTTGGCGGAATGGAGAAGGGCGAAGCGCTTGTCGGCGCCGATTTTCGCGAACGTCCTGATTTCTGGAGAGTGACATGACCCGTTCCATCATTCGCAGCGTCGTGCTGCTCGGGCTCGGCCTGACCCTGACAGCCTGTGCGCAGCATACTCCCCCACAAGCCAACTGCTTCAATTTTCGCGAGGCTCCTGCGCAGGCAGGAACCGCCACCGCCACGATCTCGACCATGGGGGCGGAGGTTACGCGCCGCGACACGGCCTGCGATTTCGTCCTCTTGGGGGCGGGCGGCTGAGCCAATGCGGACCTGGCTTCCTCTCTCGATGATCGGCTTTGCACTGGCAGGTCCCACGGCGGGACCAGCGGTCGCCCAAGGCGTGCCGACCTTCGATCTGCGCCTCTTCGCAGAGCGGCAGGCCATCCTTGAGCAGACCGATCGGGACCTGGCACTGCAGCAGGACCGGCTAAGCCGCGAGGAGGAACTGGCCGAAATCGAGCGCCAGCAACTCGCCTCCCTCGAAGGGCTGATGGATGCCATCTCGCTTGGCGCTGGAGACGTGGCCGGAACCGTGGCGGGGCTCGAGGCGGGGCAGGGGGCGGTAGACGACGTCGAAAGCGCGGCCGCCAGTCTTTATGCACCCGAGGACACCAATCCAGCGGCAGCGCGGATGTTCGGCGATGCCAGGGAGGGGATCGAGGAGCTGATCATCCGCGCAGCACGCGACACCCATAGTCTGTCCGGGGTCGGCCGCGCAGGTCTTTCGCTCGTGCAATGGCGCTGTCTCTTGCAGGCGCTGATCTGGCAGGAAAGCCGTTTCCAGATCGGGGCACGCTCACCCGTGGGTGCCTTCGGACTTACCCAGATCATGCCCGATACCGCGGGCGATCTCGGGATCTACCCGGCCTATTACAACGATCCCTATCTGCAGGTCACCGGCGGTGCGCGATACCTCGCACAAATGCTGAACATGTTCGATGGCAACATTATCCATGCGCTCGCCGCCTATAACGCCGGGCCGGGCAATGTGCAGGATTATGGCGGTGTGCCACCCTTCGCGGAAACCCAGCATTATGTCGTGGTGATCCCGCAGCAGTACAACAACTACCTCGCGGCCGTAGGCGGCATCGATGCGCTCGGCACCATCGACCCTGTGCTCCTCGCCAACGCGAGTTTCAGCCTCTCGGCCCATGGCGCCGGGGTCTATGGCGATTATTCGCTGGTTTCGGTCCGTGCCGCCGCCCTGCGGGTTCAGGACATCATCACCCGCATCGGTGAGACCGAGGATCTCCACGAGGCCATCGCGCTCAACACCTATGCCCGGGCCGAACTGGCCCGGCTGGTCGCAATCCGGACCCGGATCAAGGCCGCCCGAACCGAGCCACTCAGTGCCGAGCAGATCGCCTTGGCGGCGGCCCAGGCTGCCGAGCGGCAATACATGGATTTCAGTCAGGAGGATTTGCGTTGAACCTGCGCCTGCCCCGTTCCCTTTTCGCCGGTAGCATTGCTCTCGCGCTCACCCTCAATGTCACCGGACCTGTCGCGGCACAGGGTGTGCCCACGGTGGACACTCAGAACATTGCTCAGGAAATCCGCCAGCTTCAACAGATGCTGCAGGATTTCGGGATCCAGACCGATCTTCTGGACAATGCGTTGGAGCAACTGGACATGCTGCAAAGCCAGCTCGATCAGCTGAACGAGATGTATGCCTCGCTCACCGGGCCGCGCAGCATCCTCGGGCTCGCCATGGGCGGGGACCTCGACACCTTGCTTGAGGCCAACTTCGAAGACATCCCCGGCCTGATCCGAGGCATCCAGGCGGGCGATTGGAGCGCTCTCATCGGGCCCAATGCCGGGCCCATGCGCACGCAGATGGAACAGGCGCTGGCAAGCGCCGGGTTCGACGAGGATTCACTCCGCGAGATCGCCACCAGCGGCAATCCGGGCGCCGAAGGCGTGGCCACGCGGGCAACCACAGGTGCTGTGATGTCGGCGGCGGCGCAGAACAGCCACGCAGAGGCGGAACAGTCTCTCGAGCGGGTGGAACGTCTGGTCGAGATGATCCCGGACATGGAAGATCTCAAAGCCTCGATGGATCATAACACACGCGTCACGGCGGAACTTGCCATCGCCATGACCCGGATGTGGGAGCTGGAAGCGATCCAAACCCTAGGCGCAGGCAATGCAGGCGTGGTTGACGCCGCCACCGTTGCCGAAGAACGCCGCTACATGGACTTCACCTTGCCGGACCTTGAGCCGTGAGTGGGGCAGGGGTGATGACTGCGCGCGAGCTCGTGGAAGAGGAACTTGTCTACGGTGCCCTGCGCCGGGAACAGCTTTGGCGGATGATCGGCATTTCCGGGGCAGGTTTTGGCGTATTCGGCTGTTTGGCGGCTGCGGCTGTCGCGCTGATGGTCGAGACGCCGCCTCCCGTGGTTGTGCCCTACGATCCCGCGACCGGGATGGCGCTCCCCAATGCCACGGTTGAAACCGTGTCGCTGGCCGAACGGCCTGCCGTGATCGAAGCGCAAATCTACCGCTACATTCTCGACCGCGAGACCTACAACCAGCTTGACAACGATCTTCGTGTCCGCCGTGTCCTCGCACAGTCTTCCGGATCAGCCGAGGCCAACATGCGCGCGATGTGGACATCGGGGCAGGACAGCTATCCGCCGACGCGTTACGGGGCTGCGGCCGAGATGGCCGTTGAGATCGCATCGATCACCCTTATTGGCGATAACCGCGCCCAGGTGCGGCTCAGAAAGCGCCTGACAAGCCCGCAGGGGGTACAGGATGGATCGTTCACTGCCACGTTGATGTTCGAATTCCGGCCCGAGCGGACCCGCGCGATCGACGATGTCTGGCAAAACCCTTTCGGCTTCACTGTTACCCAATATGCCATCCGATCGGACCGTTCCGAATGACTCGCACTCTAATCTCTACGCTGTTGGCCGCCAGCATTCTCGCGTTCGCGGGAACAACTGCCTTGGCCGAGACCACCCCCCGCCCAGGCTCGCACGACAATCGCGTGCGCGTGGCGACCTGGACTGAGAGCCAGGTTTACCGTGTCGTCACGACTCTGACCCGCGTCACCACGGTCGAATTCGGTGAGGGTGAAACCATCCGCTCGATCATCGCCGGCGATACGGTCGGGTTTCAATTCGACGGTGTCCCTGGTGGCCGTGCCTTCGCCATCAAGCCGACAGCATCTGGCGTCGCCACCAACATCACCGTCTACACCAACCGCCGCTCCTACTACTTCCATGTCGTCGAAGCCCGGGAGACGCCGCATTATGTCGTGCAGTTCCGCTATCCTGAAAACCGCGTGCAACCCACCAGGGCGGTTGCGGCCGATGCGCCGAATGCGAACTATGCGGTCAGCGCCCGAGAAGAGTTCACGCCGACGGCCATCTGGGATGATGGTACCTTCACGTATTTCCGGTTCGCACGGAATGCGCCGGTGCCCGCCATCTTCCGATATTCGAACGGCAGGGAACGCGCGGTGAACAGCCAAGCCTTGAGTGACGGCGTCATCCGCGTGTCCGGCGTCAACCGACAATGGGTCCTTCGCCTTGGCGAAGAGGTGGTTTGCGTCCAGGACGCAGGACAGGCCACATCATGACCGAAGGTACGGAAGACCTCGCCACGCGCCTCGCGGCTCTCGAAGGCTCGACAGGCAAAGCGAAGGCAAGCAAGCGGCCTGCGCCGCTTGCCGCGATCCTTGGCGTCGTCGGCATCGCGGCAGCAGGTGGTCTGGCGTGGGCTGCCCTGCAGCCGTCAGCAGAAGCACCAATGGCGACCGCCGCGCCGGAGGAGTTCCAGAGCAGCGGCCCCGGATTCGGAGATCTGGCGCCGATTTCTGCCCCGCAGCCCAGCCAAGCCCCGCCTGCGGACACAGGTCCGAGCGAGTCGGAACTCGCGCTGATGGAAAGTCTTGCGACATTGAGAGCGGAACTCGAGGACCTGCGCGCAAGACCGGCCGAGGCCGCGGATAGCGGGGCGGAGCAGGCTATTGCGGACCTGACGGCGCAAATTGCCACCTTACAGGAAGCATCCGCCGAGGCTCAGCGTGCCCTCGAGCGGCAGCTGACCGAGCGGGACCGCGAATTGGATCAGCTCCGCATGGACTTGGAACTTGCACGGCTTGCACCACCAGAGCCGACCTCATTGGGACCAAGTGAAGAAGAATTGCGGCTGGCCGAACTCGAAAGGCGGCGCGCAGCCGAAGCTGAGGCCCGCGCAGAGCGTATCGCGTCTCCTATGATCGCGTTCTCCGGGATGGGCGCGGGTGCGGATAGGGAGAACACGCTGGAAGCCGCACGTTTGAATGCAGATGAAGCCTTTGTTCGTTCGGGCGCACAACCTGCGCAGGTGACACGTGCCGAAGTGATCGCGAACCCATCGAACACGGTTGTTCAGGGCACCATGATTCAGGCTGTGACAGAGACGGCCCTCGACAGCACACTGCCCGGCGCGATCCGCGCTATCGTCTCGGAAGACGTCCATTCTTTCGATGGAACGCGTATCCTGATCCCGCGCGGCGCGCGGCTGATCGGGCGCTACCGCTCGGATGTCGCACTCGCCCAATCGCGCGTCATGGTGGCATGGGACCGGATCATCTTGCCCGATAATCAGACCGTGCAGATCAGCGCCTTCGGTGGAGACGAACTTGGCCGTACTGGCACCACCGGGTTTGTCGAGACCCGTTTCGCGCAACGCTTCGGCTCCGCCGCGCTGATCTCCTTGATCGGCGCCCTGCCTGCGGCTGCAGCGGGTCAAATCGACAGCGAGGCGGCGGCCGATGTTGCGAGTGATGTCGGCACCGACCTGCGCGATAGCACGCAAAGCGTGATGCAGGACTATCTGGCGATCCGACCAGTGATACATGTCGATCAGGGTACACGGATCACGGTCATGGTCGATCGTGACCTCGAGATTTTCTGACATGGCTGCAAGTTATCTGGAAGCGTCGCTCGACCGTTTCGGCCCCGAGGTCCTGCACGACGACACGATCGAGATCTGCATCAATCCCGACGGACAAGTCTGGGGCGAATTCCAAGGCGATCACTTCATGCGAGGTGTCGGCAGCCCGCTGAGCCAGACCGAGATCAAGGACCTCGGCAACCAGATCGCCTCGGCTGCCTCGACGACGCTCAGCACGAAGAAGCCCATTGTCTCGGTCTCGATCCTATATCGAGATCGCCCGATCCGCGCGCAGGTGATCCAGCCGCCGGCAGTCGAGGGCGGGTTTTCAATATCGTTGCGGTTCTTCTCCTCCCTGCCGCTGGAGGCAATCCGGCTCGGCTTCCTCTTTGGAAAGGAGCGCAGCCTCGAAGGTCTGCGGCGCGAACGAAACGCCGCGCTGCGCAATGTGGTTGCCTCCGGCGACATCGACGCCGCGCTTCGCTTCTGCGTCGAGAACAAGCTCAACATGATCGTTTCGGGCGGTACATCAACCGGCAAGACGGTCGCGGCGCGCAAGATCCTTTCGCTGATCCCGCCCGAAGAGCGGATCATCACCATCGAGGAGGCGGCCGAGCTGCGCCCCGAGCAGCCCAATGCCGTGACGTTGATCGCGGACCGGGACACGGATGCCCGCAGTGCAGATGTGCTCTTGGCCTCAACGCTTCGCATGCGACCTGACCGGATCGTCCTGGGCGAAGTCCGCGGGCGCGAGGCGATGACGTTTCTCGAGGCAATCAATACCGGCCACGGTGGATCGCTGACTACGCTCCATGCCGAGACCCCACAACTTGCTGTTCGTCGCCTCGCCATCGCTGCCCTGAAAACGGATGTGCCGATGACCTATGCCGACATGATCGATTATATTGAGGGCTCGATTGACGTGATCATTCAGGCAGGCCGCCATGAAGGCGCGCGCGGGATCACCGAGTTCTTTCTCCCGGGTCAAACCACAGATTTGAACCTCGACACGGTCGACGGCAGAGGCAACAAGAGCCCCTCCGTTGCCGCTGAGTAAAAAAGGACCCCCCCAGATGCGAAAACCAATTCTCGCAGTCATGCTTGCCGCCTTGGCGGGCCCCCTTGTGGCGCAGACTTCGCCGCAGGTCTCAAACGATCTCACAGTCGAAATGTCGCCGCAACAATACCGGATCTGCAACGAACGTCCGGCGCGCCCGATCTGGATGGACGAAATCGACCCGCGTGAAGCTTACAAGGCAGCAGCTTTGATGGAGTTGTACGAAATTCGGGCCTGGGAGGAGATCGCTGAATCTGGCGACTGCAGCTGTGAAACCCGCTTTCCCGCTTGGGATAGCTCCGATGGCGAATATCATGAAAGGTATGCAGGCCTAAGCCAAGCCGAGCATTCAGCGTTTCGCCGCGACTGGATTGAAGTAAGGAAGCAACTCGAGCCGAGCGTGCGTACAATCTGCGTAGCCCAAGGCAACTGGTAATGGGCGTCGTCAGCTGGATGGTCGGAACGGCAGACGCGTTCCTTGTCGATGCGGCTGAGTCCCAGTTCGGGGCCGTGGCAAGCAATACCGGCACGATCGTCCTGCTGATGGTCACGCTTTCGCTAATCGGCGTCTGCATCAACATGGCATTCCAGTTCCGCAGCATGGATGGGGCCAGCTTCTTCTGGTACCTGATCAAGCTGACCCTCATTGGTCTGTTCGCCTTCAATTGGGCAAACTTCAATGCAGTAGCAAACGCAGTCATTGGAGGCTTGGACTACGTCGCTGGCGCACTGGTGTCTTCGGTTGGCGGCGGAGGAGCCGGAGCCACACACTTTGCCGGCGAATTCGACATCCTGATCGAAAAATTCAGCCAGTACCTGAATGCCATCGGCAGCAACCTTAACTGGATGACGGGCGCGATCCTAGGCGGCATCGGGCTTATTATTTTGAGCCTCCTTGGCTTCATGACCGGCATCGTCCTTATATTCGCCAAGATGATGCTGACCCTCATGCTCGGCCTTGCTCCGATCATGATCGCACTGTCGCTCTTTGACGCGACCAAGGATTTCTTCCACAGATGGGTCTCGACGACAGTCAGCTATGCCTTCTACCCCATCGTAATCGCAGCAATGTTCTCTACCGTCGTCGGCATGGCGAATTCGCTGCTAGCCCAGCTCGGTGATCCGAACTCGGCAACCAACATCGGATCGCTCGTGCCGTTCTTCGTCATGGTTTTCCTGGCCAAAGGATTTGTAGCAGCAACACCCCTGATCGTTCGCGGCATATCGGGGAACCTGATGGTGGCGGCGGCACCGGCGATCGTCAGCGGGTCCGCAGGGGTGCTGCGAGGGCTGGCTAACACATCTGGTGTCCAGGGCAGGGCGCGAATAGGGGCGCTCACGACGGGTGAGGCGATTGGACGTGGAACTGTACACGCTCCTGCTGCAGTAAAGAGCGCCGCGGCGACGGCGAGCGCGCAGGTGGTCAGAATGGCGGAACGGGCAAGACGTTTGCGAGAGTAGAAAGGAGAAATCAGCCTTTCGCCGCACTGTGCATGAACTCACACAATGCGGGACAAAGCGCTAATTCGCTTCAGTTACTCGAACGACCGCTTCACGGTGAATCTAAATTCGTTCGGCAAAGCGCCTGATGCGTTGCACCAGGCGCCTCTTGTTCCTGTCACATCGCGTTACTTGATGGCGAGGATGTCGAAGTTGTGGACGTTAGCGACCACACCGTCGTCCCACCCGCCAGCGACCAACTCCGCTGCCCGTTCGTTCAGCAGCCCGGCGACTTGACCGGCAAAGTGTGCTTCACGGCCAGCATTGTTGGTGAAGATGTCGAAGATTGCGAAGGATGTTTCGTCAATCTGCAGCGCCGCCCAGAACAATGTGCCGGGTTCGGTTTCTCCGACGATGGGACCAGCTGCGGTCAGCAAGGCTGCCAATTCCGGCCCTCTGCCGGGTGCTGCTTCGAGCGTGATGTACGTGGCTGTCGTGGCCGAGTAGAGATCAACCGGTTCCCTCACCGACAGGACATCGGAATTGTTGATATTCGCGACAACACCATCGTCCCAGCCCCCGGCGACCAGCGCGTCGGCATTTTGGTTCAAAGCCGCGGCCACAGCGCCGGAGAAATGCGCATTGCGCGCTTCTTCATCCACGAAGATATCAAAGATCGCGAGCGTATCGTCGGCTTGTAAGGCAAACCAAAGCACGGTGCCTGGTTCGGTGTCCGCGACAATCGGGGCGGCTCCGGCCAGAAATTCGGCGAATGCTTCGGTCTGGCCTTCAGCGGCGGGCATGGCGATGTAGCTGGCAGTGCGATTTTCCATTGGGGTTTCCTGTGCGGGTGCAGATGTCGTGATCAAGGCCAAAGCGGCGAGTGTCTTGAGAATTTGGGCTTTCATGGTCGCCTCCTGATTGAGATGTCATTGTGTTTGGTTTCGATGCACCCTTTTCCCATGCCGAATGCCTCAGGCACCAATCCCGAACTTCTATTCTTTGATAGACATGTGCTATGGTGAACCTCATGGCGGAAAGTGACGGAGACTGTGGCAGTGGAGATGAACCAGATCAGGTATTTTTTGGCTGTCTGCCAGCATCGCAACTTCACCCATGCCGCTAGCGCCTCAAATGTTTCCCAACCGTCCTTGACGACCGCGATCAAGAAACTTGAACACGAGCTCGGGGGTGATCTGTTTGTCAGGGACCGCGCGGGATGCAGGTTGACGGCACTCGGAAAACTCATGCAGCCAAGGCTACAGAAAGCGCATGACGAAACGCAGGCAGCTAAGGCAGAAGCCGTCCGCCACACGCGACTAGAGCGGGTTCCTATTTCTGTCGGTGTTGGCGAAACGATTGGTCACAACCGGATTTCAGCCGCCGTGGAACGCTTCCGTACACGATTGCCGCAAGCCGAAATAGAGTTGATCGTGGCGTCTGCCTCCAAGCTTCTGGCCGGATTGCGAGAGGGTGAATTTGACGTCGTTGTCACAGCGGCGACGGTCAGTGAAGACCTCTATCGAATAGACCAGCTCTATGACGAGTCCTACAAGGTTGTGGTGTCCAAGTCGCACCCGTTGTCTGAACGAGACGCTATTTCTCTTTCGACACTCGCTGAAACTGACATGCTCGATCGACCCAATTGCGAAATGCGGGATGCGTTGCATGGGGCATGTGCAGACCAAGGTCACGAACTCTACGCGGCCTATCGGTCAAATCGCGTGGATTGGTTAGTCGAACTCGCGCGGCAGGGATTAGGCGCGGTGATTTTGCCAACCACGGCAATTCCAGCAGACAGGGGCCTCGTTTCGATACTCATCGACGGCCTTGAAATTTCGCGAACTGTTTCTGCTCTTCGTTATCGGCACCAAACGAAGAGACCAGAGACAAATGATCTGATCCGTGAGATTGCGCGTGTGTAGGCGTAGTATCAATGATGGCCGACATTCGCGCATAGTGCAGTAACTGGTACTTTGGGCTCCTTCCGGACGTTCTTCGCAGCGCAGTATGGGCCCAAACCCGTACGTTTTTGTCACCGGCGCTTACCAAATGGTGTGATTGCGGCGGTCGCTCTCCGGGGGCAAACGAGGTCCGGTATGTTGGCCTCATGGATAATAGCCGTGAGGAGAACTACCTATGGAACACTATGCCGGTCTGGACGTGTGCCTGAAAGAAATTTCGATCTGTGTCGTGGATGGGGATGGCAAGACCATCGCCCACGGCGCTTGCCCTGCAGATCCCGAAGGCGTGGCGGGTTGGTTTCGTACCAGGTCGCTTACGCCGAACCGGATCGTGCATGAGAGCGGGATGCTCTCGATCTGGCTACAGCGTGGACTTGCCGCACTGGGTCTTCCGGCCACGTGGATCGATGCGCGCAAGGCGCACAAGGCCCTGTCGGCACGGCTCAACAAATCCGACGCCGCCGATGCTGAAGGGCTGGCGCAGCTCGCCCGGACCGGCTGGTTCACACCGGTCCATATCCGCAGCGAGGATGCGGACCGCTTGCGTGCTTTGGTCGGCGCCCGGGAACGGCTGATCCGGCTGCGCAAGGATCTGGAAGGGCACATCCGCGGCGTTCTGAAAACCTTCGGCATCCGCATGACCGGTATCGCTCAGGGGCGGCAGCGACAGGCATTCCGTGATCAACTGGCTGCGGCGGGCGAAACGGATCCTGTTCTGCGCGTAATTGCCGATGGCTTCATCACCGCCCATGCCACGCTGTGCGAGGCGGCTGATGATCTCGACAAATCCGTGAAAAAGAAAGCCAAGGCCCATCCCGTCGCGCGCCGCCTGATGACAATTCCCGGCATTGGCCCGGTCAATGCGCTCAGCTTCATCGCACTGATCGACGATCCGAACCGGTTCAGCCGAACCTCGGACGTGGGCGCTTTCCTGGGGCTGACACCGAAGCGGCATCAGTCCGGAGAGGTCGATTGGTCGGGACGCGTCTCGAAATACGGTGACGGCGCGATGCGCGGGCTGCTGTTCGAGGCGGCGTCTTGCCTGATCCGCCAAGTCAAACGCTTCTCACCGCTGAAAAGCTGGGCCGTGCGCCTGGCCGGACGGCGCGGGTTCCGAAAGGCAGCAGTCGCCACCGCGCGCAAGATCGCCGTCCTGATGCTGACGCTCAGGAAAAACGAAACCGACTATCAATGGACAAAGGAGGCCACCGCCTGACCTGAATTTCCGCCGCTGAGAGGGCGGGAAGCGAAGTCCCGAAAGGACGGAGGTTGATCGATCTCGTACAAACGGTTGGGATGCGGTTCGCGCCGCTCACCCCGCAAACGACATTGGAGACGATCCGCCACCGAACACCATCATGAGGCGCGAAACCCGCGACCTGGGAGAGAACCATGACCCCGGACGGACAGATTGCTCACCCGCTTGACAAAGCCGCAATCAGAGAACCGTTTTTGGCGTGTAAGTTCTGGCAGGGGGTTTGTGTCCGGTGTGCGGGACAAAGCATGGGTAATCGGGCTGGCCTGATGGATGGGTCGAGTTCTCGATAGAGTTGCTGCAGTTGCTGCAACCTGAGGTGTCGCGTAGCCCTTAATTGGGTTCTGCCTCAATCTGTGTGGCGCAGTGGCAGCATTCGGGCTCTGAGGAGTTCTGGTCCGGCGCGACCGTACATGGCGCGCTTGAGGGTCTTCAGGCGATTGACTTGGCCCTCAGCCTGACCGTTGCTCCACGGAAGTTCGATGGCATTGCGCACGGCCTCGATGTCGCGGTGCAGCGTGCGGGCAAAGCGCATGATTGGTGGGATGCCAGTCTCAATGGCCAGGTCGATCCATGCGTCCAGCGGGGCGGACTGGTCGCCGCGCAAAATGCCCTGAAACCGCATGGCAAGGCTCCGCATCGTGGCAAAGCTTGGCGATCCGGCCTTCAATGCATCTACCTTTTGGGCCTGGTCTGCGGTCAATTTGCGTCGCGGCTTGATACAGAGCGCCGCTGCGACAACCGGCGAAATGGCGTGACCGGTTTGCGGGTCCCGCACAGGCGCCAGGGGCAGCGGCGTGTCGGTCGGGCCTGCTAGAACGGTTTGTTCATCCCTTCGCCATCCGGCCAGCAGACGTTGCAAATGAGACAAGCTGCCCTCATAGCCATGGCGTTGAATTTCGACCAATAATTCCTGGCCGGACCGGATACCCTGTTTCCAGAGATCGGCCAGTATGCTCTCAAAATACCACGGCGACGTGGGCTTCAATGCAGCTCGGCGGCGGTCTGGTGGCGAGTCGGAGCTCAACCACTTCGCCACACTACGACGCGGGAAGCCGGTCCGACGTCCAATTTCGCTACAAGACAGCCCTTGATCACGAAGCGCATGGATGTTTCGGAAAATTTCCTCACGTGATTTCCGATGAGCAAGACGCGATCGCAGTAGATGATTGGCCGTGCTGATGTTTTCGGCATCTGACAATAGCGCCCGCCCGGTGGCGCGGCCATGCATATTCATCTGCTCTTCAATGGCCTGGCGCAGGTTCTGGACGAGATGGAAACGGTCTGCGACCTGCAGGGCTTGCGGTGCACCCTGACGTGCGGCCTTCGCATATCCGCCACAACGATCCCGACTGATGACTTCAATCTCAGGGTGCTGCCGCAGCCAGCTCGCACAGCTTTCAACGCTCCGATCCGGAAGAATATCAATTACGGTCTGCCGCTCGAGATCGACGATGATGGTTCCGTAAGTCTGCGACTTGCGCCAGCTCCAATCGTCGATGCCAATGACCGTTGGCGGCGGGGCGACGCTTTCCGCACACTTCTTGAGGTGTCGCAGCACCGTGTCATTGCTGACACCGACGCCTAAACGGCGCAAGAGCCGCTCGGCAGGCCGTCCACCCGTGGCGTGCCCCAGATGAACTACAATGTCATCAGCACGCGAAGTTCGACGTGCAAATGGACGCGCAATTGACGAGGTGTAGTCCGAAAAAGTCCGCCGCGGGCACGTGGAAGCGCGACATCGCCACCTGCAGACCCAGAGTGCGATTGTTACCTTGTCGCCAAGTGCAGGTAAATCCTGTAGCCGCCTTTGCCGCCACCCGTGACGACGCCGAGAATGCAAACCACAATCTGGGCAGATGCCTCTCGGTGCCAAAACACCGGATACAAGCCACCCGCCGGAATCACGTCGCTTAACGCCTTGAACCGAAACGTCGCTCCCGGGCGACCAGTGCTTTTTTGAAATCACGACTATCCCTCCCGAATGTTCCAAGCTCAGGATAGTTGCGCCACACAAATTGAGGCAGAACCGATTAAAGGGCAACGCGACAGCGGAATTGCGGCGTCTGGAGAGAGGCACATAGCCGAGGTCCGACAGGGTTGCACCCGTGATCCGGTCCTCACCGCCCGCGATTGCCGCCACCGCGGCCCGGGTGACAATCTCGACGACCTCGCCGATCAGTCCCTCCGACAGATCGTGGATGATCTTCGCCAAGGGTTCGCGCGACAGTTCGGAGGCGTTGGCGAGCGGCAGACTTGCCTCAAGGCTGTCCAGAAGCGTCGCGAAATCCTCGTCATACGCCCAGCGTGGAATGGGGATCGTATCGAAGCGTGAGCCCATTTCGTCCGTGTTATGCACCGCATCGTAGATCGCGATTTCGCCGACAAGGACGGGTGAGATGTCATGCACCCGTGCGATCCGCCGTAGGAACGAGAAGATTGCCTTCACATCCTGGCGTCGACCGCGCAACGCGCTGTGGAACTCGTCGAAGATCAAAAGGCGCGGCTTCAGACGCTCCAGAAGATGATCGACCTGATCGCCGGCGCGGGACAGGCTGCGCCATCCAGCGGCTTGTGGTGCGCGCAATCCGGACAGGATGCTTGCGTAAAAATGCGACAGACCCGCACCTTCCCGGGTCTGGATCACCCATACCTCTTGCTGGTCGGCGACACGCAGATGTTCGACAGCGAAGCGCTCGGCAATCATGGTCTTGCCGTTGTGGTAGGGGCCCGCAAGAAGCAAACCGCGCGGGCGCAGCGATGGCGGTCGCTCGAGCAGCAGCCGCATCGCATCATGTGCCGCGCCGGCGGCCGGATGGCTGATCCAGCGTGGCGCGCGAACATGGGCGATCCGCATTACATCATCGGCCTGCAAGAGCGGGACGGTGGCGGGCATGAGGTGATCCGGCACCTTACCAATCCTCGACCGGGAAGACCCGCCGCGGGCGATCCGGGTTAAGGTTTGCCCGGGCCGGGGCGGCAGGCGCGGCGAGATCGGCATAAGGCTTCTTTGCCTCGGTGGCATGCCGGGCGCGTGTCATCTCCTTCAACCGGCTTTTCGAGGTTTTGGTGGCGGTAACAGTTGCGGCGATTTCGCGTCGGATGGCGGCCGCCTCCTGCACTGGGCGCCGCTGGATTTCGCGCCGCCGCTGTCGATCCGCCTGATGCTGCCAAAGCGTGATCGGCTCGGCCAGTCCGTCCCGTCGTCTCACCGGCTGCCAGGCCTGCGTATCCGGATCCTTGACATAGACATGGCTGATGTCGCGAGGGTCATAGCACACATCAAGTGGCTCCAGCCGGTCACGGCGGGCGACCAGCGGACCAAGCCAGGGCTCGAAATAGTCGATGGCGAAGAGGCTGATGCCCTGAGGTGAAATCTTCCGCGTCTTGCGCGGCAGGAAATTGAGCAGCGCATCGATCGGACGGTCCTTCGGTTGGAGTCGGTTTTCCCATTCGATTGCCGGGACGGTCAGCTTGCGCGCATTCTGGCTCAGATTATGGTCGATGATCGCGAGCGCGATGCAGCGTTCAAGATCCGCGAAGCTGAGCCGTGCGCGCTCTTCCGAGGCATAGTCGCCTCGATCCGCGATGGAGCGCCCTGTCTTACCGGGTAAGGCCCGTAGCGCCGTGTTCACTTTCCCAAGCAGGCGTTCCACGACTCCGCCTCGATGCACGGTGCCCTTGTTCCGCATGCGAATGGAAATGCCATAGTCCGCGCATCCTCTGCTGAAGGTGCTGCTCTGGAACTCTTTGGCGGAATCGACGACGATCTGCCTCGGGCGACCGTGCATCGGCCAGGCATGATCGATGCTACGCTCTGCCAGCCATGCCGTCTTGCAGCACATCGCTTGCGCAAGACAAAGCGCGACAGACAGTCGTGACGGCCGCTCGAGCGTCAGGCAGAAGCCGGTGATCGCACTCGTGGCCACATCGGCAGCGATGGTCAGGTAGGGCCGCCCAACGAAGATACCGTAGTCATCAATCACCTCGACAAACTGGATGTCTGCCGGCGTGTGATCGATCTGGACAACGTCGAGCGCGTGGTCTGCCCGGATGTAGCCCGGTCGCGCCTTCAGCCGGTGCAGGTGTTTACTGTCTGACAGGCGGCGGCGGGCAATTTCTTCCGGGGTGAACAGGATGGGGATGCGCCGGGCGACAGTGACATAGGCGGGCGGAGTATGCCCTTCCTGTGCGCAGCGGGCGCGGATCTCTTCGACGATCGGTGCGAGGTCCGGCTGCTCAGGACGCAACCACATCTCCCTCAGGGTCATCGCGATGATGCTCTCGACCGCGAGGCTGATCCTTGATTTCCTTGTTCCACTCGTTCGCGGCAGCAGGGACGATACCCTGCGTTCTTCTCGATACCGCGCCAGATAGTTGTAGACTTGGCGGGTCGAGAGCCGCAGCTCGGATGCCGCGCGTACCACGGCCTCACGCACCGGCGCCGCTCCGTCAATAATCCGGTCCAGTTCACGCGCGATACGTGTTGCCTTGGCCCACGCTTCATCCGAGGCATGCCCTCCGCCGGACGTCATCGATATGAAACTTTCGAGACCGGCTGGGCCGTGCGCCAACAGGGCGGCCGCTTGCTGAAATACGGAACCAAAATTGAAGCCTCAAGCGAAAAAATGATGTGCGATATCGCGGTATCATCCAGAAATCACGATATAATCATGCGTTGAAATGATGAAAAAAATGCGACATCTGGTTTCTGCCCGGGCCGCTCGAAGAGGAACCGGATGATCTGCCTCCCGGGCCGCGGGCGGAACCGCCTGATACCGTAGTCATCGAAGATTGGGCAAAGGCAGAGGGTGCTCATACTGCGCGGCTGGCAAAGGTGGCTGGACGCCTGGGTGCTCTGGATGACCGGTTGCTGCGCGGCCCGGAGGGCTGGCGGCACAGACTGGCTCTAATAGAGGCGGCGGATCTCAGCTGGTTCGCAGGCGATCGTGTGAGCCCCGATCGGCTGGCGCTTTGGATATCCATGCGTTTGTCTGGAGTGCAGGATGACTCGGAAGCACTGGCCCGGGCCGGATGGGCCGTGCGACGCCTGACAAGTGGTCCGGAGCCAATGGTAGATTTGGCGTCCTTCCTGGATCGGCGTGATCCTGAGAAGTTCGAGGACAATGCCGAGCGCTTTGACGGGCGTGCAGGGAGCTGGCTGGACGTGATGACAGCAGCGGTTGACCTCCACCCGATCACGAGCGCTTGCATGGGGTTTCACCTCTGGAGTCTGGCTGGCCTCGGCCAACATGGAGACCGTATTGAGGCCGCTGTAACTGCTGGTAGGATCGCGGCCAGCGACGGCAATGGAGCCATCTTTGCGCCGCTGGCCATGGGCGGGGCAGGGGGACTGCGGGCCTCGGGCGTGCCACCTGAACGCTTGGCCCGCTGGTTGGACGGGATGAACAGCGCGATACTAACGGCGATGCGGCATTTGGATTTGGTTGAGACTTGGACGGTTCAGGCAGAGGGCGAACTGGCGAAACTATCAGGCAAGACGCCTCCTGCTTTGCTAACTCTCTTCGCGGAATGGCCTCTGGTGTCCGCGCCGATGGCTGAGACTCAGATCGGTGCCAGTCGCGCGGCGATGCAACGAAACCTCGCGTGGATGGAAAAGAAAGGCTTGATCCGCGAGGTTACAGGGCAGGGGCGGTTCCGGATGTGGCGGATTGCAGCTTAGTATCTGCCGGGTGACGGCTCTGTTGCAACCAAGTAGAAATGTCACCCGGTCTGCAAAGCAGAAGTGTCACCAAATGCGCTGAGGGGAGCAAAGCCTGACAGGGCGGAGACCTCAATTATCGCAGCCCTGGCTGGCTTTGCTGGCCGCGTTTCGCTTGCGGT
>NZ_JBSXOD010000039.1:0-3430 GCF_056859255.1 Sulfitobacter sp. L-8 | reverse complement strand
GGATGAGGCAGAGATCGGCCGCATCCTCGATAACTTCGAGCGTCTTGCCAAAAAATGGACCCCGAAGCCGCGTAAACCAAAAGCCGTACCCGAACACCTCTGATCAATACGGCGCGCCCACGGCCTTCGCCGAATGGTTACGTGAGTTCATGGACGGCGCGCAGAACGTTGTCCTGATCGGCGGCCCCGGCACTGGAAAAACCCATATTGCCACCGCCCTCGGCGTGCAGGCCGTCGAACATCATCGCCGCAAGGTCCGCTTCTTCTCAACAATTGAGCTCGTTAACACGCTCGAACAGGAGAAGGCCAAAGGCAAAGCTGGGCATCTCGCCGAAAGCCTTGTCCGTCTTGATCTCGTGATCCTGGACGAACTCGGCTACCTGCCGTTCAGCGCATCAGGCGGCGCGTTACTCTTCCATCTGCTCAGCAAACTTTACGAACGCACCAGCGTTGTCATCACCACGAACCTGAGCTTCAGCGAATGGGCCACGGTCTTCGGTGATCCCAAAATGACGACCGCGCTCCTCGACCGCCTGACCCACCGCTGCCACATCCTTGAGACCGGCAATGACAGCTTCCGCTTCAAAGCCAGTGCAGCCGTAGCGGCGCGGAAACAGAGGGAGGGCAATGATATCTTGACCCAAGCCTGAAACCTGAAACATAACCTAAAGGTGGCTCACTTCTCGATGGAAAACCCGGCTCACTTTCGCGTGGAAATCTACACTGAAGTTCTTGAAAGCCGGCGAGAAGCGGATGATGCGCCCGCTGCGGCCTATCCCGGTGATGATACACGGCACGCGCTGGCCTATTGCGAGAACACGACCTGCAACCTGTGTCCTTACGCATCGGTTTGTACGGCTGTGATGCCCGAGGTGCGTGCCGCCAAAAGACAATCTGACCCTCAGGCGGGCCGCTAATGCGTCCCCTGCACCCAAAGAAGGAAACACCCCATGGCAGCGCGTAAAAGCTCCCTGCGGGACCTGGCCGCAAAATCCAGGAAGGATGGGTTGGCAGCTGCCAACACCGGTCCAGTGGCTGGCAGGATTGCCGAACTCGATCCTGCTATTGTCCATGCTGGCGGCTTGGAAGATCGCATTGATATCAGCCAAGAAGAAATCGCCATCTTGGCTGAAAGCCTACGTACGGCAGGCCAGAAAGTACCCGTATTGGTTCGGCCCCATCCACTGAGACCTGGGGAGTACGAGATCGTTGCTGGTCGACGGCGCCTTGCGGCCTGTCAGCTTGCAGGCTTGCATGTTCGCGCAGAGATCCAGGATCTCGACGATGCGTCGCTTGTGATGAGCCAGGCAATCGAGAACATTGCCCGGGAAGATCTGACTTACATTGAACGCGCCCGATTGGCCGTGCGTATGATCGACGAGGCACAGCTTGCGCCGACTGACATCGACATCGCCTTCTCGTGTGGAAAGACAGACAGATCACGGTATCTAAAGATCGGTCGCGGGGTCCCTGATGATATCCTTTCCTTCATAGGGAAGGCTTCAGGGATCGGGCGTCCTCGTTGGGAGAAGCTTGTCTCCCACATAGAGACTGACAAGGAGGCTCTGGGGCGTATGCGAGAAGTGTTGGCAGCTGCCAACACGGCGGATGACAACTTAGCTTCCTCTGATGCGCGCTTCACTTTGCTCTTCGATGCGGCTTTCCATACGGAGCCTACCCCTAAGCCTTCAGGGCCCAAGTCTTCTGCAGGTGAAGAGATATGGGTCGCCTCACACAACAAGCCTGTAGGGACAATCAAGCGTACCGGCAGCGGTGTGCAGCTTACCCTGCGCGATGCGCCTAAACCTGGGTTTCTTGATTGGCTTGCCAGCAATGGCCAACTTCTGGTCGATCAAATGCTCCGGGAATACGAGGCACAGGTGCCGAGCGATAGTAACGACCCTGTAGACGACAATATGGATAAAACATGAGCCGTAAAATGAAGGTCATCGCTGTCGCCACGCAGAAGGGTGGCGCTGGCAAGAGCACGATTTCTATCCATCTTGCGGTACAGGCGATGCAATCTAAGAAGAATGCTCAGGTCATTCTTCTGGATCTCGACCCCCAAGGGTCTGTGGCTGACTGGGCCAAGCTGCGTGAGCTTGAAGATCCCATCGTATTGCAGGCCATGCCGGGTAATCTCTCCGCATACCTTTCCCAAGCAGAAGATGACGGCGCTGATTACGTGGTGCTTGATACGCCTCCCCATGCTGGAGGCACAATCGACGCCGCGATCCGAGCTGCGGATCTGGTGGTCATTCCCATTCGTCCTGGGCCCTTCGACATCAATGCCGCGGCCGGCACGGTTGAGATCATGCAGCAAACCGGACGCCCCGGTCTTTTTGTGTTGAGCCAGGTGGCCGCCGTCGGCCCTGAAGGCGACGATACAGCAGCTGTCCTTCAAGATCTCTATCCTGATGTACCAGTGGCGAAAGCGCGGCTCGGCCAACGCAAAGCCTTTATGCAGGCCCTGATCTCCGGTCAGGCGATCACTGAGTTCGATCGGCCGAGCTCGAAGGCTGTTGGCGAGATCAAAGCCTTATTTCGTGAAGTCCAAAGCAGACTGCGGTAATCAGCAGCACCCTCAACTTGATTTTTTACGAGGAAGTTCGTATATTGACTAAGAAGATTGGATTTAAGGAGGCCAAGCGACGCGCGATAGAGGCTCTGCGCGACAAGACCTACGAGGTCGAGACGCGTCGTGAGATCGAAACAAAGAATTTGCTCTACTCCAACGCAGTGTCGGAGGAGGAAATCATTGACGTCATCAGTAAGTGCCGCGGTCAGGATCATGAGATGCGACCGCACCACATGGTCAAGACTGTCGACGTTCACATCCTTCGGAAGGAGGACTGGTACATCAAGTTCTACTTCCTCGATCCCAATACCATTTTTATCAGCGTTCACAGGTAGCACGCCATGAAGCTTTACAGTGCCGGGGACAAATCCAAGGCGATCTGCCAATCCTGCCAGGATGTGGTAGAGACCACGTTTCTCTATCGTGATGTCCCGTTTGATGATGGAACCGGGGTTGTGAAAGATATTTTGGCCTCTGTCTGCGATCACTGCGGCGAGGTGGTTGCGATCCCTGCCCAGTCCCTGCCTGCTATCCGGCGGGCGCAGAAGAACGTCGAGGTCTCCCTCGAGGCTCAGGTGCCTGCATCTGATATCGAGGTCCTCGACGCCGCAGCAACCCGCATTTCGGAACGCGCTTCGAAGCGCCATCGCAAACTTCTTTTGGCTTTCTATGTGCGGAAGATGTCCCAGAACCCCCAGGCCAGAGAACGACTTAGTCGACTCTGAACAACGTGATTCAGGCTGCAGCGGCTATGTATGAGCGGTGGTTTCCGACGGCCTTGCCCCTCGTTATTTGCATGGCGGTAAGGATTGCTGCGAGCAGATAGGCAAAAAGAGACCTCAGGTGGTTCAG